>JAHBVG010000022.1 GCA_019637695.1 Caldilineaceae bacterium
GTTGCTTCAAAAGGGTATATTCAAACTCGGTTAGGACACGGAGTGAGCACGCCTTCGTGCGACGGGGACGGCACATGGGCGCGCCTGCTCAACCCGGATCCCCAGTCACCAGTCCCCAATCCCGATTCCCTGTCACCAATCCCCAATCACGGCGTCCCCAAGATCACTTGAATCCGCTGCGGCGGGGAAATGTCCTGACGGGTGGGGGTGTAGTAATCGTAGGCCTGGCTGCTGGGCGTCTGCGCGCGGATGGGATAATGCGCCCGCAGCCGGTAGTTGAATTGGTGCATGTCGCCTGTCGTCACATCCGTAAGGTAGAACAGGATCTGGCGGCCCGTCAGTTCGTAACGGTCGATCTGGCCTTGCTCCACCAGATTGTCGAGATCCGCCGTGATAGGGCTGAAACCAGGCGGCAGCCCCAGATCCACGAGGACGGTGCCAGCCGTGCCGGGGACCAGCAGTTCTACAAACGCGGTAACGTTGACTGTATCGTTGACGGCCAACTCGGTGCGATCATAGATGACGTCAATATGCATGGCCTGTTGCCGTTCGGGCGCATCGGTCTCCACGGCGGACCAGGGCAGATAGTAGCTGCCGTTGATCTGGAATTGGAGCGACCGCTCGCCTTCGACGCTCAGATCGACGATCTGTTCACCGGGGGCGATGTCGTCAAAGACGATCTGCTGCACCACGTCGGCGTTGCTCTCATCCACGGTGAGGGTCTGGGTGCGTCCGCCATTGAGGGTGATTGTCACCGTCGCCGTGCCTTCTTCGCCCGCCCTCTCCGCGCCGAGGATCAACGCCTTGAGCGCGAGGATCGTACTCTGTGTGGTGTAGAACGATCCATAAACGTCGCGTTGGGTAACAAGGAAGTTGAGCGCGTCCTCGGCGACGTCGAGATGGGATGCGCTACGCAGCAGGGCAATCGCCATCAGGGCGGTGGTTTCGATACGGGCGATGCCGCCGTAGCCGCCCATGTAGCTGCTGTTCCCCGACCAATAGGCCCGATCTCCGTCGCGTTCGGCCAGTTCGGCCAGCGTATCGAGAAGCGCCTGCGCAGTCGGGTCGCTGGGATCAGCGGCGACGAGGGCGTTGGCTACCAACGCCAGCGTGTAGAGATTGACCGGCGGCGCACTTTCCTGGCCGGGGGTGGTTTCTGCGCGCAGGGCGTTGACGGCTCGTTGCGCTGCCGCCTGGGCTGCGGATGGCTCTGCGGTTGGCTTGGCCTCCTCATTTTCGGGCGTCGCCACAGGCGCTGCGCTCTCCATTGCGCGCAGGCTCTCGTGGAATCGGCCCACCTGTTTTTGCAGATAAGCGATTGCTTGCTCTACTTCCCAACTGTCCCCATAACCGGCGTCGGCCAGCGCCCAAACCACAAAGGCGGTCGCCTCTGTATCGGCGGTTTCGCTGGAGTTGCCGTAGCCCTGGCTGATCCAATGGTCATCCACTTGTTCGCTCAGCAGATAACCGGCCATGCGCTCGATGAGGATCGGATCCACATAGTTGACGCGGCTCATGTCGTTGAACTGCATCAGGCCGTAGGCGGTGAGCATAGGCGAGGGCGGCGGATCACCGAAGAGGCTGAAACCGCCGGGCACGCTCGTCTCGAAGGTGAGCAGCCGCTGATAGCCCAGGTTGATCAACTCTTCCGCGCGCAGTTGCACCCGCGGGGATAGCTGATCCGTGGTCTTGAGGTAGTCGAGTACCATCACGTTGGGATAGTTGACACTGGTGGTCTGCTCGAAACAGCCGTAAGGCATTTGCAGCAGCCCGGCCAACCCGTCGATGATCTGGCTGGCCACGCCGGGATAGATCTTCACGGCCACGCGGCCTGTGCCGGGGATAGTCTCGGCGGGCATGGTGAGGATGGCCTGACTCTCACCGTCGAGTTGGCCGTTGACTAACTCAACCTGCGCCTGTCCGTCGGGTAAAATCTCCACCTCGCGCCGGACGGCGTCGCTGAGCGCGCTGCCGATGGCGGTGATGGTGAAGGTCTGCTGCCCAAACTCGATGACGCGGATGGGGATATAGATCGCTGTCACTTCGCTCGGCCCGATCTCAACCTGTAGCTCCTGGGTATCCTCGATGAACTCGAACCATCCGCCCGCTTCGACGCGGAGATCAATGGTCTGCGCTTCATCGAGATAGTTGAAGAGGCTGACCGACACCGCGATCTCGTCCCCTACGGTGAGGAAGCGGGGCAGATCTGGCTCGACGAAGAATTCTTGGAAGACGCGCAGTCCGGTCTCGGCGCTGCCCAGGTTGCCCTGGGCGTCGGAAGCGACAATGCTGACCCGCCAGGTTGTGATCGAATCGGCGATGGGGACTTCGAGACGGGCGCGGCCCTCGGCGTCGGTCTCGACTTCGGGCATCCAGAAGAGGGTCTCTGGGAAGTATTGGCGCAGACGCGGCGCATCGGGCGTTGGCGGTTCTGGGCTGGCCGCTGCCATTTCTGCGGATGCGGGGCTGGCTGCCGGCGCGGATGAAGACGATCCACACGCGCCCCAGAAGAAGGCGCCCAGGCTGAGTACGAGCAGGGCAATGACCATATGGCGACGGCGGCGTGTGCCATCGTAGAAGGCAAAGCCCAAGAGCGGCAAGGCGAGCGCGGCGCGTGTACTCCATCCCCAGAGCAGGGTCAATGCATCCTGAGCAGGGATGGTGGAGGGCGTCGCGCTGGATCGGGCCAGTTCCCCGGCGAAGAGGCCAAAGAGCGCCTGATTTCGCGCATTGATGGCCGTCAGCGGTTCGCTGCTGTAGCGGATCGGGTTGCGCTTGGCGTCATACGGCGAAGGATCGTCGTCCTCTAGCGGTGTGAAATCGTGGATCTCGTAGCGGGGTTCGCTCAATTCCCGCTCCAAAAGGAAGTAAGTGCGGGCAAAGCCAGGGTCCTGCGCGCCCACCGAGAAGACAGATTCGTCCACAATGGCGACGCCCAGCGCGCCCTCCATTGGCGCGCCATTCAGACTTGCCGCCACATTGAGGATCGCCGTGTCGCCAGGGCGGTAGAGATCTTGATCCAGCGTCACTTCGACCTGGGCGGGGGCCGGGTTGACAAGGACAAAGCGGCGGTCGCGCACGATCCCCCCGCGTGGGTTAATGACATAAGCGTGTAGTTCCAATGTCCCCAACAGCGAGCCGTCGAGATCGATAGATGCCTGCGCCATCCCATCAACCACGGGCAACGCGGCGAGGCCGAAGGTCTGCTGCCCCTTCACCACGTCAAGATAGACGGTAGAAACCGTCCCGGCGACATAGATATCGAGGTTGAGCGTCTCGCCAATGCGATATTCGGCCCGTTCTGGGCGCAGCAACACGGCAGTATCGCCGATGGCCGTATCCAGCGTCAGGCTTGTCTCCACCGATGGGCCAGGATCGCCCTCGGTCAGCGCCGAAGCCAGCACGTCAAGGGTGATATCCATGCTATCGGGCGGCGTGATGGTAAGGGTCGCCAGCCCAAATTCGTCAGTCTGTACTGTCTGCGTCTCCTCGCCGATGGTGACGGTCAACTCGGCGCGCGCCGTGCGTCCATCGGGATAGGTGACGCTCATATAGACCAGATTCTCGACGCCGGGGCGCAGTACGCCGGACTCGGACACGGCCTCGATCAGTAAGGGCTGCTCGGCGATGGTGATGCTCTCGTCGATGCTCTCTTCGTGGTCGGCGGTATCGGTGACACTGATCTCAAGGTCGATCTCGGCGCTGTTATTTTCCAATTGGCCGACAAAGTAATCGGGTACGGTGAACTCGTAGGTGTAGATCCCGTTTTCGTCGGTTTCGCCGTTTAGCTCGAAGATCTGCACCCGCTCCACATCGGTGACAAATCCGGCAATGCGCACTGATCCACCGGCCACCGGTTTGCCGAAGAAGTAGTGAGCTTCCACCGTACCCTGAGCCAGATCGCCGGGCAGATAGAAAGTGCGATCCGGGTCGAAGTCGACTTTGAAGCGGGGCAAGCTGTAGGGCTTCACCTCGACGGTGCGGCTGCTGGTCACCGGTCCCATACTGGCGGTGATGGTGTAATCGCCGCTGGGCGCTTGACTATCAAGGACGAAATCGGCGGCGGCGATCCCCCAGCGCGAGGTGGTCAACTCCTGGCGCATAAGCCGGTTGCCCTGGGGATCGTCCACGGTCAGGGTGAGCGGTTGATCCTGGGCGGCAGTGAGGGCCAGGGTATCGAGGGCCAGCCCGCGCAGATGGATAATCTGCCCTGGCTGATAGACAGGCTTATCGGTGGAGACAAGCACATTGTAGACTCGCCCCACGTAGACTTCCTCGGCGTAGGTGGTAGAGGCGTCCTCGGTTCGCGCCGCCACCGTGAGGACGCGCTCCCCTCCGATCTCCAACTCGGGGACAGCGAAGTTCGCCAGGAGCAGCCCGTTCTCGTCGGTCTGCCCGGCGAAGAGTTGTTCTCCGCGGCGATTGTCGGTGGAGAGGCTGACCTGAACCTGGGCGTTGGCGGCAGGCTGCCGTCCGTTATTGTCCCAGACCTGGACGAGCAGCGATCCGTCGCTGCCGGGCGCCAGATGGAATGCCTGCCCCACAACGGTCAGCGTGAGCGGTGAATAATCAGGGCCTGGCGATGGACAACCCAGGATGAAAAGCGCCAGCGGTAGCAAAAGGCGTAAGAGTCGATAACGAACAGGTTTGTGTTGCATCGATCCCTCCTGAAGGGTGTTGAGGTAGAGGGTAAAGTGGGATTCAATGGCAAAGACGTTGTAGAAGAGGCGTGTGTTCCAAGATGGGCAGTGCAACGTCTATCTCTATTGTAACACGCAGCAATTTAACGCAACGATTGAGCATTACAGATGCTGCTCAAAAAATGGGGGACTTTGCTTTGCATTGGCATAGGAAAGGGGCTATGATCCGTTCTCATTGGTTGTCCTTATCTTGATCCTCTTTGCGGTGAATTAACAACTGTAGAGGGTCTTCATACTCCGGGGAGGTTTGTATGTTTTGGTGGTGGCCATTTGGCAAAGTAGCGGCAATTGATGCGAAGGATCTACGCGAACAATTGCGCAAGGATCGCCGCATCCAATTGATCGATGTGCGTTCGACGAGCGAATTTGAAGCAGGACACATCAAAGGCGCGCGGTCGGCGCCGATCCAAAAATTGAAGGGGAAGCTACCCGATCTTAATCTAGATCCTAAGCGCCCGGTGATCGCCATCTGCCAGACGGCGCACCGGTCGATCCCTGCCGTGCGGCTACTGCGCCAACATGGCTACAATGTTCAACAACTGGGCGGCGGCATGAACGCCTGGCGCGCCGCCGGCTTCCCCGAGACGAAGAAGTAGCAGAAGCAAGTAGCAGGTGGCAGGTAGCGCAGAGCAGGTAGCAGGTAGCGCAGAGCAGAAGGTAGCAGGCTTACAAGCGAGATCTAAAAAGGTTCGGACTCCGTTAGAAGTCCGAACCTTTTCGTTTCATAGGACCATAGTAGCGCTGCCTCTTCTGCGCTATCTGCTACCTGCTACCTGCCACCTGCTAATTCTGCACATTAATCGTCACGCGGCAGGGCGGGGGATAGTTGGCGCTCTGATCCACAACCACCAGTTGAATGGTATATGCGCCGTTGGCCAGGCCTGTAGTGTTCAAATTCCCCAAAACGCCGCCCTGAATGGGAATCGATGTCCCGTCAAAGTAGCCGTATCCACCCTGTGCATTGGCGCCGGGCGCAAATTCCAATTTATAGAAATTGAAAGCCTCGTGTGTGGCGCTGCCTATAATGGGGACGACGCCACTGACGACTTGATCGACACCCGGCGACGAAATCACGGATCGTGCATCGGGGCAACTGGCCGCAACAACAACCGGAGCCGGTGGCGGTTCCGGTGTGTTGGTGGGCAACGGTTCGGGCGTCGGCGGTTCCGGTGTGTTGGTGGGCAACGGTTCGGGCGTCGGCGGTTCCGGCGTCTCTGTGGGCGTCGGTTCAGGCGTTGGCGGCTCGGGCGTATTGGTGGGCGTTGGCGTATCCGTCGCCGTAGGGACAATCACCACTGCCGCGTTGTCTGCGCCGCCGGTTCCACCCACAGGGGATGCAACTGATCCTCCTTGGTCGCCGCTGCCGCTGACGTTCTCGGCGTTGTTGCTCCCTGTCGACGAGGCCGGGTTGGCATCCGCTGCCGGGGTGTTGTTCACAGCCAGCCGTGCGCCGGTCTGCTCCCCGGATTCGCTGGTGATGGCGCGACCCGATTGATTCTGATTCATCAACACAGCAGCCCGTTCTTGCAAGCTGGCCAAGACCCGCCCTGCTTCATCGCCAATTTCACGGACGGCCCAGAAGATGAGAAAGGCGACAAGGACAATGGCAATCAGCGAAACAATGGGGGCGAACCAGTCGCGGCCAGTGGACATGTATTCAGAAAGCCGTTCAGACATGGGCGTTTCTTCAAGATCCACATCTTTAGGGCGATAGTCGATCTCGCGCACTGCTGGCAACGATGCGCCGGCGCTGGTATTTGAGAGGACGCGCGCCAGATCGCCATCGGTCATGGCCCGGCGTCGATCCATCACTTCGTTGGTATTCAGTCTCAGAAAATTCGCATAGTTGCGTAGGAAACCACGACCAACCACTTCTCCGGGCAGGAGATGCCACTCATCGGCTTCCAGTGCAGCGAGATACTTTTGTCGAATCCGGGTAGCTTTTTCGACCTCGGCCAGGGAGACTTGCGCTGATTCGCGCCGTTCGCGCAGGATGGCGCCGATGGTCTGTAGAGAAGAGGAAGCGCTTCCTCCGCCATTGCTTGGAGTACTTTGATTGGTCCGGCTGCCATAGCCAGACTGATTGAACGATGAAAATTCTTGGATATCCGAGTTATTCATGAGCCTTATAGAAAGATTGACGAGCCGGCGCTACGCTCGTAGTTAGTCACAATTTACGGTAATGAAAGACCATGATCATTCTAACACAGGGCATAATTACCTTCTAATTTGCATAACGCGCGCACAGGGCGGACTCATAGAACGCTGCATGGGAGTTGACCCCATTTCTGCTTGGGGTACAATGCAAGCATAAGTCGTCATTTGCCTCTGCCGGGCGAGTTTATGAGGATGCTTGCCGCTACGATTTGTCCATTCCGAGCTATGCGCCACCATCTGATCAAGCGGATTCAACGTCTTTTTGCCCTGACCAGCCTGTTGCTGATCCTGGCGATTGGGCTGCTGGTTGGGCAGGCGTTGGGCTTCATCCCCAAGGATCTGCGCGCTTTTGTCGATCCGGCGCGCTTTTTGCCCCAGGCCCCTCAAGTCGCGCTGATCAGCGGCCACGCCGGTTATGATTCGGGAGCTGTCTGCACCGACGCCAGCGGCGCGACGCTGCTCACCGAAGCCGAGATCAACGCCCGCGTGGCCGATCTGGTGGCGCAGCGTCTGCGGCTCTCTGGCGTGGATCTGTTGATCCTGACCGAGTATGATGATCGGCTTGAAAATCTGACTGCGCCCCTGCTGCTGAGCCTTCATGCGGATAGCTGCGTCGATCTGAGCGGGTATAAGGCAGCCCATCGCACCAATAGCACAGTCCCTGCCGAAGATGCAAGATTGCTGGCCTGTATCGATCTCCATTACCCCGCCGCCACTGGTCTCCGACCCCATCCCAATACCATCACCCACAACATGACTTCCTATCACGCCTTCCGCCGCATTCATCCGAGCACGCCCGCCGCCATCCTCGAAATGGGCTTTCTGGGCGGGGATCAATCGCTGTTGACCACCGGCGCGGCCCGCGTCGCTGACGGCATCACCGCGAGCATTCAGTGCTTTCTGGCAGAGCGGGGAGCAGATAGCAAGTAGCAGGTAGCAGAGAGCAGTTGGCGCAGAGCAGAAAAGGCAAAAGCCAAAAGGCAAAAGTGGTAGCAGGAGGCAGGTTTGCAAGTTTGCAGGTTGCAGGTGACAATCATCTTCGCAATTCGCAATTCGCAATTCGCAATTCGCAATTCGCAATTCGCAATTCGCAATTCGCAATTTGCTCCACTTCACTTCTGCCCCAGTTCCCAGTCCCCGATCCCCAGTCCCCTCTTCTCTCAACAACAGAGAAACGGCGGAATTGTATAGGTGATCACCCAGCCCCAGCCGATGAGGAGCGCGATGAGGATGAGCCGCTGGCCGCGCGTCCAGGGGAGGATGAGGGCGAAGAGGAGGGGGAAGGGCATGAGGAAGATCCAGAGCCGCCCGATTTCGCCGCGGGTGGTTCCGCTCAAGTCTAAGAGCAAAAAGACAAACCAGACGATCAGCGCCATCCCCGCCCAATCGCGCCAGGGACGCAGCCGCCATCCACCCACCAGCAGCCAGCCGCTGCCCGCCATCCCCAAAAGGATGAGCGCGGGTCCTGGCCAGAGGACAAAATCGACGATGTTCATCCAAACCCAGGTGGCGTAATCGCGGTGCGCGGTGACGATCTCGTAGTGGGCGGCCAGGCCGGCGCGCATCAACTCGAAGAAGTTCATGCCCCAGATCGCGTAGGCCGTCAGCCAGGGGACGACCACACCCGCGCCCATCAGGGTTAAGCCGCCGACAATGGGCAGCATCAACAGTGGATCGAAGCGATTGCGATTTTCAAGGAAGGCGACGCCCTCGCGCCATAGCACATGCAGCCCGATCATCAAGCCGAAGACGAGTGTGCCGAAACTCAGCCAGGTGAGCAGGCTGAGGATCAGCCCCGCCCACAGCCAATCCAGCCATTGGCCCCATCCTTCGCTCTCCACCTGAGCCAATCGGTTTTGTCCGCGCAGGGCGAAGAACCAGGCTGCAAAGCCCAGGGCGGGGAAAAGCGTATCCCATTGCAGAAAGAAGAGCGTCAGCGCGGGGATCAACGGCGTGAGCAGGGCAGCCCACAAAGCGATGGTCCGGCTGCGTTCGTCGTCGGGGCTGCGCAGTTGGCGCAGGAAGGCGTAGAGCGCGGGCGGCGTCAACCCGATCAAGGCGGTTTGGATCACGGTGGTGACAAAGGCCGAGGTAATGAGATGATCGGCCAACTGCGGCCAATCTTGCCCAGGGATGGCCCATCCGCGCGCAATCGGGGCGAACCAACCTGTGATTGCAGGCAACCGGGCGAAGATCTCCTGAAAGAAGGCATAGTAGAGAAAAAGGCCGGGCGGGTGAGTCTGCGGTTTGTCGCCGAAGAAGTCCGGCATGGCGGCGGCGTAGTTGCGCAGCGTGTCGCCAATACTTTCCACCTGCGCCGGGGCCAGAAAGTAGCCGTTGAGCGGCGGCGCGTAGGTGCGGAAGATAAGTGTGTCGAGCAAATTCGGCTCGCGCACCCAGCTTTGGATCAACTGCCAGAGTACGACGAAGATCGCAGCCGTCAGCAGCGTCACGCGTGTGCGCGCGGGCGCGCTGGGGCGAGTCAGCCAAAAGAGGAGGACGCCATAGCCGAATAGGATCAGCGCATGGACGCCCAGCCGCAGCGGCGCGTCGAACCCAATGGGTAGGTGCAGCCAGCGCCAGGAAGGCGGCCAGGGCGCCGGTCCGCGCAGGGGGGGAAAGTGATCGGCGAGGACGATCCACGCGCTCAGCAGCCCCACCAACAGGGCAACCGCCAACAATCCCCAAAGCCGGCTGACTTGCGCAGTCAACGGTTTCTGTACCCTATGTGTTGAGTTTGTAGAGCCATCTACAAAATTCATTGCTTCATCGCCTCGTTGATTGATCGACTAAGGCCGGCTGTGCAACGTCGCCAGCATCACGCCGTTCCGGGTCAGGCGCGATATTTCGGGGTACTCTGCCCACGCCAGTTGAGGAGCGTACTCAGGGATCACCCTGTTGAAGGTGGTCTGGCGACGCTCGATCAGGGCGTAATCAGCGTTGTCCAGATTGCCACCCTGCCAGGGAACGCCTTGATCATCGTAGAACGATCCCCACCCCGGTGGTCGTAAGATCACCAGATCCTGGCGCAGCATCCCCTCTTTTTGATAATAATAAAGGACATCCCACGAATTGGGCATAACCCAGATTAATGCGCCCGGCGGCAATTGGTTGAGCGCTGGCAAGAAGTGGCGATAGGTGGTGGCAAAGTAGATCGTCTCCAGATCAAGCCGCCGCGCCCCGCTCACGCCGCCCACCGCCTCGTTGTAATAGGCCAGTTGATAAGGGTGCAGACGGATGCTCTGCACGATCCCCGGCAAGAGTAACAGCAGCCCCAGCCCAATCTGGATGCTGATCTGGGTGGATCGCGGGAACTGGCGCGCTGAGCGAGTGAAGATCCAATAGGCGAACCGCTCGAACCCATCCCCGGCCAGGATCGCCAGGTGGACAAAAGCGGCCAACAGCAGCCGATCCTGATCGTGGATGGGGGTGAAGGGCAGGGCATAGTAGCCCAAGACGACGATCATCCCCAGCAGGTGCAAGCCGGTCCACTCGTCCTCGATCAAAATTCGTCTGGCGCGGATTTTAGGTCCGCGCGTTGCGCCCAAAACAGCCATCACCAGGATCAACAGCGGCGTCGTGATCAACACGAGTACAAAAGGCAGAGTCCAGGGCGTGTCCACGTAGAGTTGACCGGCGAACCATTGGCGGATCTCAAAGTGGACGCGGAAAAACTGCACCCAGTTCCACAGACCGTTGACGGGATCTTTCCAGATCCACGGCCAGCCGGCGATGAGGACGATCAACCCAATCGGCAGCGCCAGCGCGAAGGTGAGGAGATGGCGCAGGGTGCGCCGATAACAGAGCAGCCAGATCCCCCAAAAGGGCAACAACAGTACGGCGTTGATCTTGGTGAGCAGCCCCAGGCCGATCCAACTCCCCACCACAAAGGCGCTTGCCGGGGAGGGTCGCCACGCCGGGGTGGGCATGTGCAGGCGGATCTTGCGCATCTCGCCGTAGAAGATCAGCGTGCCCACAATCCAAACGGCGGCGAGCGGAAAGTCGAGGACGCTCAACTGCATGTGGAAGAAGAGCCGCGGCATGGCGAGCAGCGCCGCCCCGGCAAAGATCGCAGCGCGTGGACCGCGCCAATAGGCTGTCATGCCCGTGACGACGCCCACGGTCAGCGCAGCAAGGATCAATGAGCCAAAGCGGTGGATCAACGGCGCGTCCAACCAGGGTTGGGTGATGGCCCAGCCCATGCCGTTGACCAGCCGCATGAGCGGTGGGTGTTCGTTGACCAATCCCCAACTGATGCCAAAGGTGTAGGGATCGAACGCGGCAGTGACATCCCCGCGCAGGAGCAGCCCGAACCAGCGGGCCGCCCGCTCAGTCGCTTCGTTGTAGATGGGTTCATCCCAGGCGACGCCGATTGATCCAACCGTGATCAGCAAGATTCCCAGCGTTATCAATCCGGCCAGTAACCCCAAATAAGTGTAGCTAACGCGCATGCGCCTCCAAAATCAACCAATCGACATGACCATCCTCCCCATGCCAGGGGATGGTCGAGCCGCTGATCGCGTCGTAGAGTTTCAGAATCAAGGTGAATTCACCCGGAGGCAGCGTCATCGCCACCCGATCCAGCAGATCGTTCCCACGGCGCGCGCCGGCGGGTGTGCGGTCAATCTGCTTCACGAGCCTTCCCTCTGCGTCCAATAGTTGCAGCGAAAAGCGCAGATCGGGCGACGAGATCGAATTCCAGCGCAGATCCACAAGGCGGATGGATGATCCTCGACCCTGGCGTACGGCGACCTCCGCCAGGGTGATCGACGGCGAACGCACCGGCCCGGCGCGCCAAAGGGGATCATCCTCGACGGGGACGCCATATTCGACAAGCCGCTGGCCGCCGAACCAGCGTTCACTGCCGCGATAGCCCCAACGATCTAACCAGCGCTCGGTCGTCGATTCATCGGAGCCCGGCGGCGTCCCTTGCAGCGAGAGCCAGACACGGGCGTAGGGCGAAAGCCAGCGCGCCAGTCGCTCTTGATCGGCGGCGTCGAGTTCATCTTTGCGGCTCCAGCCAATATAGGACGGCGGCGCCGGCGCTTGATCCATCCAAATGGACGTGCGGCCCAGGATGTCGAAATAGGGCAGCAGATCGAGGACGAGGATGTCGTCGGGCTGCGCCGTAGCCGCCAGAAGAGACCAGATGGCTTCGTTTTCCGCCGGTTCGCTGCTGGTCTCGTGCCAGCGCGGATCGCCATTGGCGGCGATGGGCAAACTCAACGCCAGGATCGCGGCGCTCAAAGCGGCGCTCAAAATTGCTGGCAACCAAAGCCTTCGCCGACTGCGCATCCCCAGAAGGGTGAGGCTGATCGCCAATGCCGCCGATGCCAGGACCAGCCACGGCCCCCGCTGCCAGAAGAAGGGTTGCAGGATCAGCGGTTCCAGCCGTCCGCCGCTGATGGCCGACCACGAGACCCATAACGGGGAATGCCGCCAATCCCAATAGAGTTGATCGAGGGAGATCCCCGCGGCGAGTTGGCGACCTTCCTCGACCGAGACGTTGGTCAAGACGCCAGGCAGTTGGGCCAACACCGAGAGGATCAACAGCGCCGCCACGCCGATCCGAGCGATCCTGGGCTGATCCCATGCCAGCAGCGGCGCGATCAGAACGATCAACAGGGGCAGGGCAGGGACGAGAAAGCGCGGCCCCCACGAGCGTCCACCGGCCCAGTCGAACCAGGCAGCGTAGAGCAAGAGCAGCGCCAGGAAGATCCCCAAGGCCAGCAGCCGTTCAGCGCGATGGATCCCCGTTCGCCAGCCGACGATGAACCCTGGGATCACGAGCCAGGCCAGGGGGACATACCAGAGCAGCCCTTTGCCAGGGCTGAAGAGTAACCCGTTTAGCCCGCTGAGAATCGGCGTGGTGAAACCTTCTACCCCAGAGAAGGGCGCAGCCAGGGGAACGCCGAAACTGGCAATGTTGTAGGCGATCAACAATAAAAATCCGCCGACAATGGGAAGTGCAAAGGCCAATCCGCTGTGAATGAAGGTACGCAGGGCGTGCGCGCTGTGTCGATCCTGCCAGAGGACGGCGATGAAGTAGAACCCAAAGAAGGGGACCACAATCACGTTAGCCAGTTTGTTGATAAAGAGCAGCCCCAACCCGATCCCCGCCAGTGGGAGCCAACGGAGCCGTCGCTCTTGCCGCCAGGCCACCAGCGCGTCCAAGGCGAGGACGATGGAGAAGGCGGCCATTGGCTCGGTGAAAAGCATCCGCGCATAGGGCAAGGCCAGCGTTCCCAATCCCCAGGCGAGGACGCCCAGCGCTGCGCCGCGTGGGGAGAGATCGGTTCTGCGCAGGAGTCGGTAGAGTAGATAGGCTGTCGCCGCCGAGATCAGCGGCCCGATCAGCAACGCCATCCCCACAGCGCCGGCGCCCGGCCATCCTTTGCCCAGGGCGAAAAAGGGCAGGGCCAGGATCGAAAGCAGGAAGCCGCGCTTGTAGACGTAGAGATTGCCGTCGGGGCCGGGCGCGCTCTGCGGAGGATTCCACGCCTGCTCCCATTCCATCTGGTTGACGTGCCAGCCCTCGCCGGTCAGCGCGGTTTCGGTCATCGCCAGCAGCGATTGCTCATCCACCGAATGAAAGAGTCCCGAATAGCTGAGGAGATAGATGATCCCCAGCAAGAGGGCTAGGGTGAGGCCAGGGAGATGCGGTTGCCGCATGGTTGCGCGTTTGCTGCTCATCTGTGCAAGTGGACGGCCTGAATCAGAGATGGCATTGGCGGTACGCTTCCTCAACTCAGCGCTCCACCCGCAGATTGGCCAGCAGCAGATCGGCTTCCCATTGTTCTATCTGCACCGTGGGGATCAGCGTTTGCGTGTCATAGGTGATGAGATGCAACGTATATTCGCCAGCCGCGAGATCTGAAGGTAGATGCAATATGACAAGGCTTTCGGATCTTTCCCCAGGTTGCCACGATCCTGTAGCGTTATGATCGAAGTTCCAGATCGCTTTATCAATTTGGTGGATCAAGTCGCCGGTTTCGTTGTGTATGCGCAGAGAGATAGCGTAATCGGCCACAGGATGCGCATCTGCCTGCCAGTGGAGGACAAGCCAGAGCCGTGGGTCCTCATCAAGCGGGATGGGTTCACTTGTCGTAAATTGCTCACCGCCGTGATGACCCAGCGCAATTCCGCGCAGGGTGAGCCCTCCGTCATAATGAACTGCTAGAGGTTCAATTGCGTCGTAGAATCGCCAGGGACGGTCCAGCAAAAGATCCTCAAAATGATAGGTCTCATAGTTGATCTGTTCGACCCAGGTCTTTTGCGTTCCATATTTCTCCAATAAAAAACGAAGCCGTTCCGTAGCGTCACCGCTCCAATGCACGCCATTGAGCCAGTTGACACTGCGCGCTGCGGTGATGTTATCTGCAATCAGCGCTGTTTGCACCTCCTGAGCTAGATCGGGTGAGGCGGTCCGCAAAAGGTGGGCAGGGATCGTTCCTTGATAGAGGAAGTCAAAACTGTTCTCCCGCCAATCGGCGCCATATTGATTGCCAAGCGGAATGAGGTAAGTCAGCGGCGTACCTGTCGGTTCAGCGTTGATCTCTTTCACCAACGCGGTCCACTCGGCGCGGTGAGTCTGGTAGACCTCTGGATTCGACGCCCAATCCTGGAAATAAGAGCGGGCGGTGATCACCCCTTGCCCAGCGATCAGACCAACAACCAGCAGCGCAGCCATTCCATAGACCAGATTGTGCCGGCGCGCCGGCAGCCGCGCCGTACTCCAACTCACCAGTTGCCAGAGTCCTGCGCCGGCTGTCAAATAGACTGCGGGAACAATGCCGATCATGCGCAGGGTGTTGGGCGGGGCATCCAACGCCAACAAGGAAGGTAGCAGCAAAATTGCGATCCAGAGCAACAAGAGACGGTAGGCAGGCTGTCGCCATCGCCATAAAGCAGCGCCCACACCGATCCAGAAGAGCAGCGCCTGCGCCGGGTTGAGCCAGGGACGATTGGCGTAATTATGCCGCCAATTGGGATCTCCCTTAAAACCAAAGGCGGCAAGATGATCGACGAGGTTGTACAAAAACGCGTTACGCAGGGAGCCGTGATTGACCTCCGGGTTGAAGATCCACAGGTTACTGCTGCGCGAGGTGAAATCCTCTGGATGGCGCGCAAAATGCGTGAGGATAGGCGCGGCGACGAGGGTGGTGATCACGCCGTAGAGCAGAAGCAGGGCGAGAGAACGGCGAATCGTCTGCCCCGAAATCCGCTGCGGCCAGAGCAAGCTGGCGGCGAAGATCAGCAAAAGCAAGGGGACGAACCGTGCAGTAATATACGTATAGGGGAGCAACCCTGTGCAGATAGCCGCCAGGACAATGCGTCCTCGACTGCGTTGTTGCAGACCAGACCAGAGCAACGCCAACGCCAACGCCAACAGAAAGGGCATGAAGTTGGCGCGAAAGCTGATCCGGCCGATGATCGTTTGTCCTAAGGAAACGGCGAGAAACCCGGCGGCCGCGCCAGCGATCAACAAGCTGCGCCAGCTTATGGATGATCTGTCCCCGTCCTCGGCACGGTTGCCAAAGAGGACCAACCCTAAAAAGAAAACAGCCAGGATCGTCCCTATGCTGGCCAGGGCCGCCGGCAGCCGGACAGCCAGAATCGTCTTGCCCAAGAAGGGAATGAGCGCCGCAATCGAGTAGATGATCAACCCTTCACGGCCCTGATTTCGAGGAAAGAAGACAGCGTGGTGGCCTTCCAGCACGGCCAGCGCATCCAGGCCATTGGCGCCCTCATCGTAGAACAGACCGGGGGGCAACTCGCTTAGGCGATAGAGCCGCAATCCCCCGCCAATCGCCGCCAGCCCCATGACGATGATCACAACCACAACCAGTCGATACACCTGCGGCAGCGTGCGTCTGATCGGGGGGAGAGTGGCTTCCTCTGGAGAACTTCTCGTTTCTATCATGCTTCTTTGCGCCTCAAGGCATTGAAAAAACAGACGGTGTTGAGTAGTCTCAACACCGTCCACGAATTGTAACAAAGGGCGTCGGGTTTGCGGAAAAGCGGCAGATTGCAGGTTGCAAGTTTCAAGTTTCAGTAGTTCACGATTTACGCTCTCGCCGGGTCCGTGACCAGGAAAGGCCGGTCCGTGACCGGCCCAGAAAGACATGGAATCGTGAATTACCGAGTTTGCAGGCGACAATCGTCTACGCACTACCGATCTCAACCGCGGATCGAGCGCATCGCGCAAACCATCCCCAAAGAAGTTGAACGAGAGTACGACCAACGCTACGCAGATCGCCGGTGTGAGCAGCAGCCAGGGCTGGTTGTTGATGGCCGTCTGCCCTTCGAGCAGCATCGCCCCCCAACTGGTGATGAAGATATCTTGGGGATTTGTCGATGGGCGCAATCCTAGACCCAAATAGCCAAGCACCGCCTCGGTGATGATGGCCCCTGGGATCAGAAAGGCCATGGCCACGATGATCGGCCCCAGGGCATTGGGCAGGATATGGCGGACCATAATGCGTCCGTGGCTTGCCCCCACCGATTTGGAGGCCAATACAAAATCCTTTTCCTTAAGGGCGAGGACTTCCCCGCGCACGAGACGCGCCACACCCACCCAGTTCACCAGGGCCAGGGCGACGAAAAGTAGAAATAGGCCGTTGAGGAACTGCCCTATCGGTGTGTTGCGCAGGGCGGTCATGACGATGATAAAGAAGAGCAGATCAGGGAAGGCGTAGACAATGTCCGTAATCCGCATGAGCAGGTTATCGACTTTTCCACCCCGGTAGCCGGCGGTGAGTCCTATGGTGACGCCGACGAGGATGATGATCGCTGTGGGGATAAAACCAACGACCATAGAGACGCGCGCGCCGTAGATCACGCGGCTTAGCACGTCGCGGCCAAGATTATCTGTGCCCAGCGGGAACTCCGCCACACCCGCTTTGCCCGTTGCTGAACGTTCGACCCACATGGGCGGCAGAAAGCCTTGTCCGCTATTTAGCTGCAAGGGATTGTGGGGGGCAAGGACAGGCGCAAAAACAGCGACAAAGACAAAGAATAGGATCACCATCGCGCCTAAGACCGCGGCCCGGTTGCGTAATAACCGCGCCCAGGCATCGCGCCAGAGCGAGCGAGACGGGCGTTTGAGAAGATCACTCAGATCTGTAGATGGATCTGTGACCGCATCCTTAGGGTTGGTTGTTGCTGTAACGGCCATGAAACTACCTCATTTCACCTTAATACGCGGATCAAGAAATCCATACATAATATCGACTGTGAGATTGGCCAGAACAATCAACAACGCATAGATCAGCGTCGTCCCCATGATCATGGAATAGTCGCGGTTGGAGATGGCGATCACATACTCGCGTCCGCTGCCGGGGAAGCCAAACATGGTCTCGATAATAAACGAACCGGTGACCAGACCTGCCAGCGCTGGCCCCATAATCGTCAGCACGGGGATCATAGCGTTGCGCAGCATGTGGCGCATGATGATCGTGCGTCCACCCAGCCCTT
This sequence comes from Caldilineaceae bacterium, assembly GCA_019637695.1. Lineage (GTDB taxonomy): Bacteria > Chloroflexota > Anaerolineae > Caldilineales > Caldilineaceae > RI-153. The sequence goes on from JAHBVG010000022.1 coordinate 17,334, forward strand.
TGGATTTGGCTGTGCGGACATAGTCCTGGCTCATCACCTCAAGCAGCGAGGAGCGAGTCAGGCGGGTGATGTAGGCGAAGGTGCCAAAACCAAGCACCACCGCGGGCACAAGCCACGCGCCCGGGCTGCTCCAATCTCGCTGGATGATTTTGAGAATATTCAACTTTCCGGCAAGCAGAATGATCAAGAAAATCGCCAGGACAAAGCTGGGCACGGAGATGCCTATGGTCGAGGTAAAGAGGGCCATATAATCGATGATCGTATTGCGGTTGAGCGCGGCCATAACACCGAAGGGGATGCCCAAAAGCGCTGCCAGCGTCAACGCCAATAAACCTAGTCGCAGAGAGTATCCAAACCGGCTGTCCCAAAAAGGTTTTCCCTTAGGCGGTTCAAAGAGAACCTCCTGAACCATGCGTCCGCGCTGGCGATAAGAAGGGCCTAGATCCCCTTGCACCGCGCCCCATACGTAGTTAAAAAATTGGCTATCAAGGGGATTGCCGCCGGAAAAATTAAAAAAGAGCGGCTTATCCAACCCAAAAGATTTGTTGAGCATGGCCTGGGTTGTTGGATCCACCTGACGGCGGCTCAGATCCCGATCCCACGGTCCGCCAGGGGCCTGGTGCATCAATGTAAAGGTAATTAACGCCACCAGCAGCAGCACGGGAATCATCCACAAAAAGCGACGGAGCAGATAAGTTGTCATAAGTGATCGAAAAAAGATCCTCGCTACAGCACAGGCTGAATTTTGGTTGAGGAGAGCGCCTGCTGGTTGGGCAACAGAGCGCTCTCCTCATTCATGCTACAAAACTTTTACTTCTGGATGTCAACCGTCCACGGGGTAACATTGCCAGGCCAGCCAGCATCCTGCGGGGTCTTGACGACGCCCGTGACCCACGGCTTCACCATGTAGGCGTTCACATTGTTCCACATGAAGGCTACCGGCACACCATCGGTGAGCATACGCTGCGCCTCGGCGTAGAGTTCGGCGCGAGCCTCGGTATCCAATTCAGTGTCTGCCTCTACCAGCAAAGCATCCAGTTCAGGATTGGAGTAGCCAATGCGTTCGCCAAAGGCGCCTGTCTTCCAGTAGACGCTCAACCAGTTCTGAGGATCTGGATAGTCGGCGCACCAACCAAGGAGGAACATCTGCGGAGCGGTGCTGATATCTTTGGTCAAGTTCGTAAAGGTGGTCGATTCAACCGGATCGAGAGCAATATCAACGCCGAGGACCTCCTTCCACTTGGCCACTGCCCACTCCCAGCGAACGCGATTGCGCGGCGTATCGCTGAAAGTTACCTTGATTTCCGGCAGATTCTCGACGCTGCCATAGCTGGATTCAGCAATCGCCTGCTTGGCGGCTTCTGGATCGAAGCCCCAGCGGTTCTCTTCGGCGTCATAGCCAGGGAAACCCTGCGGAATCCATGTCAGCGTCGGGCTGCCCAGACCGCGCAATACGTCCCTCACCCAGCTTTCACGATCAAGGGCATAGGCAAAGGCCTCACGAACCTTCTGATCAGTGAAGGGTTCCTTGAGTTGGTGGAACATGACAGCAAAGGTGCAGGAGCCGGGGTAGATGTTGGCCTCCTGGCTCAACACGGGATCGGCCATCACGACTTCATAGTCTTCGGCGGCCAGAGTGATAATGTCGAACTCGTCGTTCTTGTAAGCTTCAAAAGCGACGGCAGTATCGGTGATGAAGGCAAAGTCCACACTGACATTGGGCACTTCACCCCAATAGTTCGGGTTCGGCGTGTAAAAGGCGCGTGTTCCCATTTCTAAAGTGTCGAGAACAAAGGGTCCATTGCCAATGTGATTGTCACCGTCGGTCCACCAGTTTTCACCAGCAGCCGTGATCAACTCTTCCTTGGCGGGGAAGGTGACCCAAAGCGACATGACGACATGGAAGTAAGGCGCCGGCCGCGATAGGGTCAAAGTCAGCGTGTTACATGCGGCATCGTCGTAGCCCGCACAGGCTGCGCCGTCGGCATGGGACGCCATGACGCTCTCCATTACCTGGGCTTCGGCAGCTTCACAGGCCGCGGCATCCTCGCCGCAACCGCGCCATTCCGGTGCGCCCAAGATCTCATCGGTGATCGAGGCATACTCGCCAGCGGTCACCGGGTTGATGTTTCGGCGGATGGAATAGGCGAAGCGTTCGGCGTTGAGCGGGGAGCCATCGCTGTAGGTTAGCCCATCACGCAGCGTGAAGGTTACCTGAGTGGCGTCGTCGTTGTATTCCCAAGATTCAGCCGCAGCAGGGACAGTGTCCAACTCGGCGTCCTGGCGGGTCAATCCTTCGTACACCATCTGCAGGTTGGCGATCTCATTCACAAACGAACTTTTTTGCGGATCCAACATGTCAGGAAAAGTACCCAGGTTCACATTGAGTACTTTGTCCTGCTCTACGGCTACCGGGGCTGGGCCAGCTACATCGCCAGTGCTAACTGGCGCGGCTGGACAGGCAGTCAGCAGCAGCGAAACTGTCATCAACACGCCTACAATCCATAAACTACGCTTTTGGTTCATGTGCTTCCTCCTTAGAGACGCACAAATGAGGGGTTAAAACGATTTGACGCGCAGAATGTAATATAGAGTACCTATATTTGTCTGCGCGCTACTATTATTCTGCCTCATATTTTTCCACATCGCAAAAGTCTGCTAGAGAGTACTGATTTGGATAATAGAGAACACGCATAAAGTTCGTACAATTCGGTACGGGCGCTGGCGGACGCAGCAAGCGGACGCTGCGTCCGCCAGCGCCCGTACCGAATTGTACGATGTTCAAATGGCTTCTCTATAAGATGGGTGGCCTCCAACGGATGCGTCTCAAATTTGGGGTGAGAATGCTCCTCGCCGGTCATGACCGGCGGCGGCCGGGTCACGGACCCGTCCTGAGCGTCCCCAATCTGGAAGGCATCCCTGTTCCCAAGTTGTTTTAAGCATGTTTAGTAAATGTTCTATTTATATTGAACAAGTAAACCGAAAACTTATATGAATGAAAGTATACTGACAATTGATTCAGGCTTACATTACGAACAATTGACAGAAGATTAAGATAATGGTCAACGGAATGGTATTCTTTTCATGGGACTCTCCCCCACTCACTCACTCATGGAGGTAAACATGTTTCACAAGCGGTATCTCTTCCTGGCTGTGCTGTTGATAGCATCTTTAATGCTGGCCGCCTGTCCACAGCCAGAACCAACTTCTCCTGACGTGCCGCCTGCTGCTCAACCAGGCGTCCCACCAGGAGAAGCGCCGGCCGTTACAGCGCCTACAGGTGAAGTTGTCCAGGGTGGCGTCTTTGTTGAGGCAACTAGCGACGACCCATCGATTCTCAACCCGATTATCGCTTCGGGTACCAATAGTTCCGATGTTTTCACCAAGATTTATCCATCTTTGATCGGTCAAGACCCATTCACAGGTGAATTTATCCCCACAGAAGTCGCTGAAAGTTGGGAAGTTTCGGACGATGGCCTGGTTTGGACGTTCACGCTGCGCGACGATGTCTTCTGGACTGATGGCGAACCAGTCGATTCGGCGGACTTTAAGTTCACCTTTGACGCCATCGCCAGCGATTTGGTGGAATCTCCCCGCAAATACTTCATGGACAACATTGCTAGCATTGAGGCGCCCGATCCACAGACAGTGGTTGTTACCTACAGCTACATCAAGTGCGATTCATTGGGCAATCTCGGCCAATCCATGCTCCCCAGCCATCTCTATGCTGAGGATTTCAGCGACATTATGACGAGTCCAGAGAACGAAGCGCCTTCGGTGTCGGCTGGCCCTATGATCTTCCAAAACTGGGTACGTGATGAGAGTGTAACCACTGTGCGCAACCCTGATTACTTCAAGGGGGCGCCCAATATGGAAGGCTGGATCTACCGCGAGATCCCGGATCCGGGCAGCCGTCTGGCCCAACTCCAAACGGGCGCTGCCAACGCCCTCAACTTGCAGCCAGAACAGATCGCCGCAGCCCAGTTCGATCCTAATTCAACGATCTACTTCTGGGAAGATGACGGCTACGACTACATTGCGCTCAATTTAGCCAATCCGGCCAATCCCCAGCCTGGGGTGGATGCAGATGGCAACCCCATTGAGCAGGAACCGCACCCAATTCTAGGCGATAAGAATGTCCGTCAGGCCATTGCCTATGCCCTGGACTACGATTCGATCATCAACCAGGTCTATTTGGGACAGGGCTACCGCATTGCCGCCAATGTGTTGCCCGCCATCGAATGGGCCTACAACAACGATCTTGAGCCATATCCCTTTGATCGCGAGCGAGCCGTGCAACTATTGGAAGAAGCTGGTTGGGTCGATGAAAACGGCGACGGCGTTCGCGAGCGCGATGGCGTCCGGTTATCGCTCAATCTGCTCACGAATGCTGGCAACACCACCCGCGAAGACCTGGGTGTGCTGGTCGATGATCTGCTGGGCCAGATTGGCTTCGACATTAACTTCTCGGCCATTGAGTTTGGCAGCATGTTGACCGAGATGGACAACCAGACTTTCGATATGGTGATCATCGGCTGGACTGGCCTGGGCGCCGATCCTAACGATGATGCCTTCTGGAGCCGCCAATACGATGTCCCCGGCAGTGGGTTCAACTTTGTCAGCTTTAGCAACGACCGCGTCGAAGAGCTGCTGGCCCAGGGTGTCAGTGTTCCTGGCTGTGATCCGCAAGAGCGCGCTGCTTATTACTATGAAATCCAAGAGATCATCCACGACGAACTGCCTTACATCTTCGTGCGTGGGCGGGTAAGCAACTATGCTTACACCAACGACTGGCAGGGGATCAACCCCGGCCCGTGGAGTTTCTACCACAACATGGAACAGTGGTCGCGCGTGCCGTAATTCCTAACTGGCACAGGTGAACCGACAATACTCTTGTTGTGCATGATAGTGAAGGGGAGTGCAGGGGAGCAGGATTTCTCTGCACTCCCCTTGTGTGTAAATAACGCTGTGTGGTTCTCTTTAGAGAGGATAGGCCATTGTGACCCGGTATGTGATTCGTCGCCTGCTTCAGGCCATCCCTACCTTATTAGGCGTGAGTGTGATCGCCTTTATTCTGGTGAGTTCAACGCCTGGGGATCCGGTTGCGATCCGCACCTTTGATCCGAACATTACGCAAGAGACGCGAGAGATCATGCGTCGCCAGCTTGGGTTGGATCAACCGCTCCCTGTGCAATATGTGCGCTGGTTTACGGGGCTCGCCATCCGCACGGGGGATGTGCGCGAAGAATTCTCGGCGACCGTCAACCGCTGCTGGTATGTCGACGCCTTCAACACAACCGTGTGCGATAGCGGCGGCGGCGTGATCCGCGGCAACCTGGGCACAAGCATTGAGACACGGCAGCCGGTCTGGAGTCGCATTGTGGAACGGATGCCCGCCACCTTCGAACTGGGGATCGCAGCGCTGGTCTTGGCGCTTTTGGTCGGCGTGCCCCTGGGGGTACTCAGCGCTGTCTATCAAGGATCGATCTTTGACAACACAGTGCGCATCCTCGCTGTGGTGGGCAACGCCGTGCCGATCTTCTGGCTTGGCCTCATGTGCATCTTCTTTTTTGGCGTCTATTTGGGGTGGCTGCCCACCGCTGGTCGGCAGACCGTGACGCTCACTGGCGAATTCGATCTGCTGGATCGCATCCGCCACTTGATCCTGCCCACTATCATTCTGGCCTTCGGCAACATCGCCGGCATGAGCCGCTTTATGCGCACCGAAACTTTGGAAGTGATCCGCACTGATTATATCCGCACGGCCAAAGCCAAGGGCTTGCACGCCAACAGCGTCTGGTTCATCCACGCCATGCGCAATGCCATGGTCCCGTTGATGACGCTGCTTGGCCCGGCTGTCACCGGCGTACTCACCGGCGCTGTGATCACCGAGACAATCTTTTCGTGGCCGGGGATGGGGCGTTTGGCCTTTAGCGCGGCCATCCAACGCGATTACCCGACTGTGCTGGGGACAGTGATGTTCTTCGCGGTACTCACAATTTTGGGCAATCTGCTGTCAGATATTTTCTATGGGATTGTAGACCCGCGTGTGCGGTTGGCTTAATTCAGAGGAGGCCTGTAGACATGTCTGTTCAAAACGCCCGGGTCGTTCACCGCGAGATGAGCGCGGCGCGAGCGGCGGAGATACAATTACAGCGCAAGCCCCGCACGTTTTGGAGCATGGCGATTCAGAGTCTGCGCCGGGATAGGGTGACGATTGCCGCGCTCGCCTTTCTCTTTGTTTTGGGGACGCTTTCCCTATTTGCGCCCGTTTTGACCGATCTGCTCGTCGGCGTTGGCCCGAACACGACCAACCCCGCCAATGCCTTTGCCCAACCCTATATTGGTCCTTACATCCAATGGATGTTGGGTACGGATACGACGACAGCGCCGGCAATGTTGAGCCGATCCAATGGCGTTACCCACTGGCTGGGGACGGATCAACTGGGGCGTGATCAAATGGCGCGCTTGCTCTACGGCGGGCGCGTTAGCCTGGGCATCGCGCTGACGGCGGCGGCGATTACGCTGCTTTTGGGCGTGAGCATCGGCGCCATTGCTGGATTCTTTGGCGGCGTTGTCGATGATGGGATTATGTGGTTGATCAACACGCTGGTGTCGATCCCCGGCATCTATTTGCTGATCATCGTCACCGCCATCTTCCGGCCAGATCCGCTGACGTTGACGCTTTTCTTAGGATTGCTCGGCTGGTTTGGCACGGCGCGCCTGATCCGCGGCAATGTCTTCAAGGTGCGCGAGCTGGATTTTGTGCTGGCGGCGCGATCGATTGGCGTAAACAATTTGCGCATTATGGCCCAGCATATTATCCCCAACAGCCTGCCGATTATTATCGTGAACGCCGCCATCGATATTGGCGTCCTAATTTTGGTGGAATCAGCGCTTAGTTTCCTGGGGTTGGGGGTACAACCGCCCACGGCCACCTGGGGCAGTATGCTCAACCGCGCCAATAATCTGCTCTTTTTGCGCGATCCTGGGACAGGCGATTATATCGCCCTGCACTTAATCGTCGCCCCCGGCCTGCTCATCACCTTCACTGTGCTGGCGCTTTACCTCATCGGCGATGGCCTGCGCGACGCGTTCGATCCGATGATGAAGAATACAAAGTGATTGGGGATCGGGGACTGGTAGGGGCGCTGCCTGCTGCGCCGCTGCTTGCTGCGCCGCTGCATCTATTGAAGAAATCGTATGATCAACGACATGGTGGAATCTGTAGGTGCGGGCCGACCGCTGCGGTCGGACTGCAACCGCAGGTTCACCTGTAGACGTGCGGTTACAAACTGCACTACGTTTCATCATCTTCCTGATCAATACAGAAAATCGTAAAACCGGACAAAAAGGGCTTCGCCATTGCGGCGAAGCCCTTTCTGATTTACAGGATAGTCAACTCTTCCTAATCCCCAGTCGCCAGTCACTAATCCCCAATCCCTAAACGTTCACAACCTGACCGGTGGCTTCATCCACCGGCTTTACGGCTTCATGCAGGAAACAGGCTGCAAAGTGGCCGTTGCCGATATTGGTGAAGGCTGGCTCGTATTGGCGGCAGATGTCCATGACGCGGGGGCAGCGCGTGTTAAAGTTGCAGCCCTTGGGCGGATTGGCCGGGCTGGGCACATCCCCTTCAAGGATGATGCGCTGCCGCTCCTTCTCAATTTCCGGGTCAGGGATGGGCACGGCGGAGAGCAGCGCCTGCGTGTATGGGTGCAGTGGATTCTCGTAGAGATCATCGCGATCCGCCAATTCTACAATTTTGCCCAGGTACATCACGGCGATGCGGTCGGAGATGTGACGGACCACCGAAAGATCATGGGCGATGAAAAGATAGGTCAACCCCAAGTCGCCTTGTAGATCTTCCAACAGGTTGATCACCTGCGCCTGGATCGACACATCGAGCGCCGAGATCGGCTCATCGCAGACGATGAAAGATGGATTGACGGCCAGGGCGCGGGCGACGCCAATGCGCTGGCGCTGGCCGCCCGAGAATTCGTGCGGGTAGCGGTTGATGAAGTAGGGGTTAAGGCCCACGATCTTCAACAATTCCTGCACACGCTCCTGGCGTTCCTTGCGGTTGCTGCCAATGTTGTGAACCTCTAGGGGCTCGCCGACGATGCTGCCCACTGTCATACGCGGGTTGAGCGACGCATAGGGATCTTGAAAGATCATCTGCATCCGGCGGCGCATCCGGCGCAGGTCGCCGCTCCTCATCTTCGTCAGATCCTGGCCCTCGAAGATCACGGCGCCATCGGTTGGATCATAGAGTTGTAGGATGGCCCGGCCCGTTGTGGACTTGCCACAGCCTGATTCGCCCACCAAACCTAATGTCTCGCCGCGGATCAGGTCGAAAGTGATGCCATCGACCGCTTTGATGCTGCCCACCTGCCGCTGAATAATAATGCCGCGGGTAATGGGGAAGTGCATCTTTAAGTTGCGTACACTGAGGAGTATATCCTGACTATTTCCGCCCGCAGGGACGGTGACGACGGGCGACTGGTTGCTTTCTCGGTTGTTCATGCGACTGCCTCTGCATCTGTTCTGGAATCGTAGATCTTCACCTCAGAGATGTCCACCCAACAGGCGGATCGATGCCCTGCCCCCACTTCCATCAGCGGCGGGTTCTCTGCCCAGCACTTCTCGACGCTGAAAGGGCAGCGCGGGGCAAATGGGCAGTGGGATGGCGGATCAAGCAAATCTGGCGGTAGACCTTCAATGGGGATCAGGCGTTTTTGGCGTCCCAGATCCAGCCGGGGAATCGAACGCAGCAGGCCGAGGGTGTAAGGGTGGCGAGGCTGTGCGTAGAGCGCATCGACAGCGGCTTCTTCGACGATGAAGCCAGAGTACATCACCAGCACCCGGTCGGCCATCCCGGCCACCACACCCAGATCATGGGTGATCCAGATGATAGCCATGCCCAACTCTTCCTTCAACCGCTCAACAAGGTCCACAATTTGGGCCTGGATCGTCACATCCAGCGCCGTGGTTGGCTCGTCGGCGATGAGTAGCTGTGGGTTGCAACTCAGCCCCATGGCAATCATCACACGCTGGCGCATGCCGCCCGAAAATTGATGGGGGTAATCGTCCAGTCGGGAGCTTGCCCCAGGGATGCCCACCAATTCCAGCAGTTCTACAGCGCGCCTGCGCGCATCGTCGCGGTTGAAGCGCATGTGGAGTTCAATGGACTCGGTAATCTGACGACCAATCGTGAGGACAGGGTTGAGCGAGGTCATGGGGTCCTGAAAGATCATGGCGATGCGGTTGCCACGGATCCGACGCAGTTCCTCTTCTTTCAACTTGAGCAGATCCTGCCCATCGAACCAGACCTCACCGTCCACAATCTTGCCTGGCGGTTCTGGAATCAGGCGGATAAGCGACATCACGCCCACGCTTTTGCCACTACCCGATTCACCCACAATGGCAACGGTCTCTCCTTGAGCAACTTCATAGGAGATCCCATTTACCGCATGGACAACCCCGTCCTGGGTAAAGAATTGGGTTTTCAGATTTCTGACTTCTAGTAATTTAGCCATTGCGGCCTACTCCTCTGAAAACTGAACGATGAGGAACCAGTAAATTTCGGCATGTACCACAAAATAAGAGCCAGTCTAGAATTTAAAGGACTCAGGATTGAGACCCGGATTTATGCAAAAGGAAAGGGTGCAACCGGACAAATCGTTCGTGTACATCCCACATTGGGGAAAGCAGGATTGGTCATATTGACGGATCAACTATAGATTTTGAAGAACAAGAATTCAGGGGAACTCCGCTCTCTCATTGTGACGAGCGAGGAGAATCTCGTCCAATTGTTCGCTATACCAAGAGTCACTAGCCAGAGGTGATAGCTGGCGATTCTGCCTGGGCAGTATAACATGGGCTATCCTAACAATCTTTAGAGGCTTTGTCAATTTAATCTCAGGCTACGGGTGCGTCCCAAAATTTTGGGAAGTACAGGGATGGTTCGACAAAAATTTGGGACGCACTCTCAGGCTACGCCCCTATGGAAGCGCCATCGGCGCCGGCTGCAAGCCACGCCTGTAAAGCCTCGATCTGAACGGAAACGGCGCGCCGGCTGCTTCCCCCTTCGGCATCCCGTTGATCCACGCTACGCTGATAATCCCAGACCTCTATCACATCGGCGGCAAAGGCAGGATGCAACGTGCGCAGTTGATCCACGGAAAGCGCGGTCAAGGAAATGTGTAGATCCTCGGCCATCCGCACCGCCGCGCCCGCGATGTGATGTGTCTCGCGGAAGGGGACGCCCTTGCGCACGAGGTATTCGGCCAAATCAGTGGATAGCATCTCTGGAACCAACGATTGCGCCATTCGCCCGGCGTTGACCGTCAATGTGGAAAGAACCCCTGCCGCGATCTGCAACGAGCCAGCCAGCGTATCAACAGCGTCAAAGAGGGGTTCTTTGTCCTCTTGTAGATCTTTGTTGTAGGTTGTGGGCAGGCCCTTCATCGTCATCAACAGCCCGCTCAGGTCGCCGAAGACCCGGCCAGATTTGCCGCGCAGGAGTTCCATCGAATCGGGGTTTTTCTTTTGCGGCATCAGACTGCTGCCGGTACTGTAGGCGTCGGCCAGCGAGACAAAGCCGAACTCGCGGCTGCTGTAGATGATCAGGTCCTCGGCCAGACGGCTGAGGTGGATCATGGTCAGCGTCGCCCAAAAGAGGAATTCGGCTACAAAATCGCGATCGCTGACACTATCCATGCTGTTGGCGGTGACGCCGGCAAAGTCCAGTTCCTGCGCCAGGAAGGCGCGGTCGATGGCGAACGGGTTCCCAGCCAGCGCGCCCGATCCCAGAGGAAGCTGGTTGACGCGGCGCTGTAACTCATCCAATCGTTCGGCGTCGCGCTGCCACGACCAGACATGGGCGAGCAGCCAATGGCTCCAGCGCACCGGCTGCGCCGGTTGTAGATGGGTGTAGCCTGGCATCAATAGATCGATCTCGGCTGCGGCGCGCTCCACGGCAACGCCGATCAACCCATGCAGATATCGGCGCAGGAGGGCGATCTCCTTGCGCAGCCAGAGACGCATATCGGTGGCAATCTGATCATTGCGGCTGCGTCCTGTGTGCAGTTTGCCCGCTACTTCGCCGATCAACTCGGTGAGCCGCCGCTCGTTAGCGGTGTGGATGTCCTCATCGCCTGCGGTTGTGGTAAAACGACCCTCGGCCCATTCCCCTGCCACCGCCTCCAGACCGGCGATGATCGCCTCCGCTTCGGCGCTTGTGAGAAGACCCGTCCGCGCCAGCGCTTTGGCGTAGGCCTGACTGCCCAGAATATCCACGCGCCAGAGCCGTTTGTCGAAAGGCAGCGACGCGTTGAACGCCTCCATCAGCGGATCTGTCTTGCCGCTAAACCGTCCTCCCCACAACTTCACAGACATAAAGCATCCTCCGCCGAAATGATGAACCATGAAGATGGAATCATAACCGATGAATGGGGGAGAGTAAAAAGTGCAGGTTGCGAGTGGCAGGTGGCAAGTCAATAGACATTATCGGCAATAAGACCTGCCAGGTTGCAGAAAACCTGGCAGGTCTCCAGAGAATCGCTACTACCGATAATGTCTAATAGCGAACCCATCTTGCCTATCCACATGACCAGGAGAGTCTGATCGCTCGTCGTAGAATAAGATACATCCTCATATAGAAGACAGACAGCGACAGCAGGCGTAAAGTGTTTGAAAACAGGCGTTTAGATCCTCGGCCACGAAACGCAGAAAAGGAAGATCCAATGATTGGAAAATTAGGAAAAGGTGTCTTTATCCTATTTAGCGTCATTGCTATACTCTTTGCTGTGCTATTCATTGCCATGAGTCTCTTCAATTCGCCGACCTATGCATGGCGTATCCTGCGCTATGGTGAGTCGGACATAGCCGATACGCGTATCTTCCCGGAGCGCATCATTGACAACGGCGAGACATATTCCATCATCCAACGCGGTGGTGAAGGTGTTCCATCCGAAGTGGAATACCTCTATCAAGGCAAGCTGCGCAAAGAAGTGCTGGATGATCTGCTCAAGCGCACAGGCACACGCGCCTTTCTCATCATTCAAGACGATAGACTCATCTACGAAACCTATCTCGAGTCTTCGCGTCAGGATGTCCACACATCTTTCTCCACGGCAAAGTCTTTTTCGTCGGCGTTGATCGGAGCCGCCATTGCAGATGGTAGTATCGGGTCCGTGAACGACGCGGTGATTGAATACGTCCCAGAGATTAGGGGACGCGGCCTCGATCGGTTGACCATCCGCGATCTATTGCTGATGAATTCAGGCATCCGCTATTTGCACAGCCATGAGATCCCGTTCTACATGGCTCCCTTTAGCGATGACGCCCTCACCTATTATCCGCCCGATTTGCGGAAGGTCGCGCTGAGTGTTGAAGCCAGCGATACGCCGATTGGTGAAGCATTCCGCTACAACAATTACCATATGTTGCTCGAAGGTCTGATCATCGAACGTGCGACTGGGATGCATGTGGCTGAGTACTTGCAGGAAAGGTTTTGGAAGCCAATGGGCGCAGAGTTCCCCGCCTCGTGGAGCATGGACAGCGAAACCAGCGGCTTCGAGAAGATGGAAAGCGGCGTCAACGCCCGCGCCATTGACTACGCCCGCTTCGGTTTGATCTTTCTCCACAACGGACGCTGGAACGGTGTTGAGATCCTACCGGAAGCCTGGGTTGCTGAATCAACACAGCCTCTGCGCCCCGACCCGCGCAGATGGGAGACCATGAAAGACGTACTCGATCATGGTGGGTACTACAAATATCATTGGTGGGGCGTCAACAACCCAGACGGAACCTATGACTTCCATTCGCACGGCAAATACGATCAGATCATCTACGTCGCCCCACGCAAGAATGTGGTTATCGTCCGCCTCGGCGACAGGCTGGATAAAAACATAGACTGGGCGTCGGTGCTTCACAATATGGTTGACCGATTGCCCTGATAAAACCAAAACGAAATTGGATCAAAAGAGAGTTAGCTTATACGCAATAGGGCGAAAACGACGGTGGCAATGACCAGAATCACGCCCGTCACATTCACCATGCGCAGAATATCCCGATGTAACATCTCTATTGCTACTCCTCTCTCAATCATTGATACGTTATCATCCCTAAACTATCTGGAAGCGCTCCGAGAAGATCCTGAGCCACGAGATCCCCTGCGCCCGTAACGCCGACTCGGCTGAATCCATCAACGGCTTGGGTCCACAGATAAAATATTCGTATTCATGTTTATTTTCGGGCAGATATCGTTTGATCAGATCCTCATCAATGTAGCCATTGTGACCTTCCCAGCTTTCACCCGGTTCCTGAATCACGTGGACGATTTTCAGATCGAGGAAGTGGGACAATTCCTCTAGCTCTTCGTCGAAGGTGATCTCGTGTTCATCGTTGTTACCATAGAGCAGGATGGCAGGCCGCAGATCACGATTGTCGTACATGCTACGTAGAATACTCATGACCGGGGTAATGCCAATGCCGCCGATGATGAAAAAGGCGCCTTTGGTATAGGGTTCCAATGTGAATGCGCCAAATGGACCTTCAAGATAGGCGCAGGCGCCTGGTTTCATATCCTCCCAGGTGGAGGTAAAGTCGCCCAACGCTTTGGCGGTGAAACAGATCTGCTTTTGCCGATCGCTTGACGAGAACGAGAATGGATGCTGCTGCAATGAGTACGGCGAATCGCCCACGGTGATCCATGCGAACTGTCCGCCTCGAAATTTCATCCCATCATGGCCAACCGGCTCTAGCGTCATCGTATAGGAATCGCCCTTCTCCTCGTTGATCTCGACAATGCGATAAGGGCGGCGGCGCATCAGCCAGGGACGCACCACCCGTGTATGGACAACAAGATAGATCGCGCCCAGCAGAACGCCTGCCCACAACCCCTGTTTCCAAAAGGGTCCCAAATAATGGCCTACCTGAATGCCATGCACCATGCCAATGAAGACTACCGCCAGCGAAAGCACGCCATGCGAAACCCGCCACCATTCATAGCGCAGTCCCACCTCCTCGCGCCAGATGCTGGTGATGATCAATAAGATCAGCGCCACGGTCACTACGCTAAGCGCCAGCGCGCGCAAGAAATTGACGCGCGGATCGAAATATTCCAAATAGACGGGATTGGAGAGGATGAGCGTGATCGGATGGGCGAGGACGAGCAATACGCCAATTACCCCAGCCTGCCGGTGGAACTGAAGCACAAAATCCGATCCAAACGAAGGCGCGATCCAGCGCAGCCGTCCTGTGGAGATGAACTGGAGCGCCATCACCCCCATGCCGACAAATCCCAAACCGACGCCAAATTCGATCCAAAATGTGCGCGGTCGCGGAATCGGACCGAGTACGGCAAAGACTAACGGAACCAGGCTGAGTACCACAAAGACGCTGAACCAGAAGAATGCTTTTTGATACGTGAACTTCATAGAAGTCTACACACCTATCCCCTAAGCTGATCCGTAAGGGCATGGGTTAGGGCGGAAAGCAAGTTCGCCAGTCAATGGATCTCTGGTTCCGCCCCGACCCGTGCCCCTACGTGACCTGAATCGTTATACCCTTTTTACATCTCACTTAACCTATTCAGGCAAAGCGATAAATGCAGGAACTCTACCTACAATTAAGATAGATAAGAGATCACAGAACAGCGCAGCCAGGAGATCCCTGGCTGCGCTGTTTCAGTTGATACTCCATCACGCATGTCATTCCGTGCGACCGGGACGGCGCGAGGGCGTGCCTACTCGGCCTCAACTCTCATCATGAACGTACCCGAATGCTTACCTCACCGTCATGGGCAGGTAGATCTGGAACGACGCCGACTGCTTGGGGATGGCGCCGTAGCTGGAGGGCAGGCCGGGTCGCTTGCTGCCGCCGCCCATGAAGGCCGCCAGGAAGTCGTCCCAGCGCCCCTCGCGTGTGGAGGTGTAGATCTGGTGGCCTGCATATTTGTTGTACGAGCCAAATTCCCATTGCGGCCAGTAGATGGTCAACCCGTGGGCGTTGGCGTAGTTCAACTGCAAATTGGGCGTCGCCGGGCGATAGTTGACCTTGAGTACCGCCGCTTGCACCGCCGCCTTCACCGCGTTCGACTGGGCGACGGCAAAACCGCGGGTGGCCATCACATCGGCCAGGGACCACAGATCGACATAGTAATCGGTGTTGTTGAGCTTGTTGTTGCCGTCGGCGTCGATCTTCTGGGCTTCGTTGCGCGCTTCGGCGATGGCCGAGCCGCCGAGATGGGTCTGCAAGGCGTCGCCCCAGGCGTTGACAGCATTGAAGAGCGCCGCCATCTTGCTGGAATCGATCAACGAGAGAACCATCGGGTTGTTGACAGCCTCAAAGGTGACATCGAACATGATCTCGCCCAGGCCGCGCCCGTCAGTGTTGGCGCCGAAGTTAGGATGTCCCAGGTAGGATGGATACGAAGCCGTGTTCGTCCACGCAATCGTGGAGAAGAAGAAGATGTACTTGGTGAAGGCGGCGATATCGTAGGCGTTCTCGTAGAGCCCCATCAGACAGGCTTCATAGGCGAAGATATCGATTTTGTTCTGGCCGTTCTTGGTGATCTCCTTCATGGCGGCGTAGAGTTCATCCGCCGTGATGGGGTCGTGATCGCTGGTATCGTCCCAGGCGACGCCGTCAATGCCGCCGCCGTGGTTGTCCAGCGCCAGGTAGTAACGATCCGCCGGATAGTTCTGCATCGCCCAGGTCACAAAGTTGACCAGCGTGCGCGGGTCGCCCATGTTCACTTCGCCCATATTCCAGCGGTTGACGTTGTCCTGGTAGTTGGCGTCAGGCTGGATGTGCAGGCGGATGGTCTCGCTTACGCCGTTACAGAAATTGGGGTGGCGATCGTAGAGTACCAGCACATTGAGGAAGCCGTTGGCGCCGATGCGGTTGTGCAGTTCCTTTTCCATACGATCAACGAGGACGGGGAAGGAATTGCACAGATCATTGTCGCCTGCCATGTAGATCATCGCTGTCCACGCTCGTTTGGGATTGGTAGCGGGCGGCGGCGGCGTTGCGGCGGGCACGGGGGGAGCAGTGGGCGTAGACACGGCGCCGGCCGCCACGGTGATCTTCAGGCTGTAGGTATAGCTACGGTCGCCGGTGCCGTCGTACGAGCGGATCACGGCGTAGTAGGTTCCTGTGGCGGGGGCGACACACGAGATATAGGAATCGCGCGACGTGCCGTCGTCATCGTTGGCGCAGAGGACCTCGCCGCTGGCGTTTTGCACTTCTGCAAAAGAGTCAAGCGCCGATCCGCTGCCTGCGGCGTCCACATCGACCACAATGGTATTGCCCGCCGCAGCGTTGAAGCTGTAGAAGTCTTGATCCAGCGCCGGGTTGATGGAAAGACCGGTCATGGTCTGTCCCAGCGTAGCCGGGGTGGCTGTTGCACGGCTATCGTTGCCGTCGCCCGGCGCGCCGCCGCTGGCCGTCTCGAAGACCACATCGTCGATGAGGATCGAGGTCTCGTAGGTGGCGTTGGTGACCATCTCGAAAGCCAGGTTCAGCACTTGCCCCTTGATGGCATCCCATTCTGCGCCGGTGATTGGGTAATCCACCTGCCACCAGCCCTTGGGATCGAACTCCTGGCTGAACGACGTCGCCCCATCCAAACAACCGAGATCGAGGACCAGATCCGCCATGTTGTTGCTGTAGAGACCGGCGCAGAACTGGTCCGCTCCCTGCTCGAATTCCTTGCCGAACTGGTTGGCGAAGAAGCGGATGCGTCCGCTGGCCGCGTTGGCCGGGATCTGAAGCGTCTGGTAGAAGATCTCATCGGCGTTGTTAAGGCCGCCAAAGTAGGCGACGTAAGCGCCCGTATTGGGGTTTGTCGCCTGGGTGGCGATGACGGTCGATCCCTGCGGCACTGTCCAGCCGGAAAGGTTGCCGGCCTCGAAATCGCCGTTGACCACAGCATCGTTCACCTGCGCCGGGCCGCTATCTACATAGGTCCATACTGTCACGTCATCGAGCCAGACGCCTTCGTAATCGGCGTTGTTGTCCTCGTCGCTATGGAAATACCAGGCGATGGTGACCTGTGGTTGACCGATGTATTGGGCCAGATCCATGCTGTACCACTGCCAGCCGCCCGAATTGCCCGTCCAATACTCACCGCGGAAGTTCTGTCCATCGGTGGATGCGCCCACGAAGATCCAGTCATACTGGGCTTCGGTGTCCATCAACATCATAAACTCCACATCGGCGGCCTGGGCGCTGCTCAGATCGATGGTATTCTTGTAGATCAGCCACGAATCCAGATTGTTAGGATAGTAAAAAGAGGCCGGATCGACGCCGTTAGCGCCGCCCGCCGCCACCCATACCGACTGGCTGCCGCTGCTGGCGTTGGAATCGTCCAATCCCCAGGAACGTTCAAAGCCGTCGTTGCTTTGATCGAAACGATCCCAATTGGTCAGCCCGCCCTCGAAATCCTCGGTGACATCGGGCGTCCAGTCGTCAACGCTCTGGGTTGCAGACGCGCTGGCGGCAGCGATGCGCCCCTCAGGGAGCTGAAATGAGGCCGGGACGCCCACGGCTCCGCTGGTGCGCATGTGTGGCCGCGGTGATGGTTCCTGGGCGAACGATGGCGCGCTGTTTTTGAGCGCCCCTGCCGAGAAGAGCGCGATCAGCACGATCAGGGTGAAGATCCGCATCAGGTTTCTAGGGTTCCACATAGTTGTCTCCTTCGGAAGTATGGGTAGAGGATGCCGGTTGTTGGTGGGTCCATCTTTGTAAATAGCGCGTTAGCTCTTCGACCGAGCGGAAGCCGATCCGTTCCCCACTGTGGGGAACCGTCAGGCTGAAGCGCCAGACCGGCGGCGCATTGGGCAGCGCGCCGCCTTCTTGCCAGAGGTTCAACACAAAGCTATGGGAGCGCCGTGCAGCGCGTGGGCTCTTCTCCATATTTCTCCTCGTTTCCATCGACAATTTGTGATATGCTGTGAACATCCAACCACAACATCATTTGGAGATCGTTTGCTGGGGGGCGCTATGACGGTCGACTTAGAAATTCGGTTGCTCGGCGGGTTGCAGATTCTCCATGCGCAGACGCCTTTGACCGATTTCATGTCCAACAAGGTGCGTGCGCTGCTGGCCTATCTAGCCGTCACCAGACGTCCGCACCAGCGCGACGCCCTGGCCGCGCTCTTTTGGGGTGAAATGTCCGACGCCGACGCCAAGAACAATTTGCGCCAGGCGCTCTCCAATCTGCGCAAGCATATCGATCCCTTTCTGCTTGTCACCCGAGATAGCGTGGAGGTGAACCCTGTCGCGCCGCTGCGCGTCGACTGTGTGGATTTCCTCGCCGCGCTGCAATCTGCCGCCACCGACGTCGATGCCGTTGCCCACTTGCAGCGGGCGGCGGCGCTCTACCAGGGCGATTTTCTGGCCGGCTTCAGCGTGCGCGACGCCCCCGACTTCGAGGAATGGGTCCTCTTGCAACGAACCCATTTGCGCGAACTGGCATTGCAGGCGCTCCACACCCTGACCAACCACCACCTCCACCGCGGCGACTATGCCGCTGCCATCGAAAGCGCCGGTCAGTTGCTCACGCTGGACAACTGGCGCGAGGAAGCGCATCAACAGTTGATGCTGGCCCTGGCCCGCAGCGGACAGCGCGCCGCTGCGATTCAACAGTACGAAGCCTGCCGCCGTCTGCTCAAAACTGAACTCGACGTGGAGCCGTCCGCCGAGTTGCGCGCGCTGGCAACCCGCATCCGCGACGCCCTGCGCGAGGACCGTCCTGCGCTGCCCACGCCCGTCACGCCGCTGGTCGGGCGCAGCCATGAGCTGGCGCGGGTGCTGCGCCGGTTGGCCGATCCTGGCTGTCGACTCGTCACCTTGACTGGCCCCGGCGGCATGGGCAAGACGCGGCTGGCGCTGGAGATCGCGGCTGCGATCCAGCCGCGCTTTCTCAACGGCGTCTGCTTTACATCCCTCACCGCCGTGGACGCCGCCCAGGCTGACGGCGCGCTGCTGGCCCTTGTCGATGCCCTACGTCTACCTCTCAGCGGTGGGCGCGCCCTGTTACCGCAGGTGATCGATCACTTGCACCCGCGTGAAATGCTCGTGGTCCTTGACGCCGCCGAACATCTCGTCGATCAACTGGGCTGGATCGACGACGCGCTGCGGCAAGCGCCGGATCTCAAATTCCTTGTCACCTCGCAAGAGCGGCTCAATCTGGACGGGGAGTGGGTGGTGGGCGTGGAGAGCCTGCCGCTCTCCACTGCGCCGGATGGAGATTGGCCTGACGGCGGGGCCGAACATCTCTTTGTTGCCGAAGCGCAGCGCGCCCACGCCGATTTCAACATGGCCGATGACAATCGCCGCCACATCAGCCGCATCTGTCGTCTGGTGGACGGGTTGCCGCTGGGCATCGTCCTGGCGGCGGCGTGGACGCATGTGCTTTCCTGCGCCGAGATCGCCGCCGAAATCGCAGCCAATCTCGACTTCCTCAGCAGCTCACGGCGCGACATGCCGCCGCGCCAGCGCAGCCTGCGCGCCGTCTTTGATTACGCCTGGCGTCTGCTCCCGGCAGCGGAACAAAGCGCTTTTGCTGCGCTTTCGGTTTTCCCATCCTCGTTTAGCCGAGAGGCAGCGCAAGAGATCGTCGCTGTGAAGACACCCTTGCTGGCGGCGTTGGTGGCGCGGTCCTTGCTGCGCCGCCAGGAAGAAGGCCGCTTCGAGTTGCATCAGCTCCTGCGTCAATACGCCGCCCAGCAGTTAGAAGCAGATCGTCACGCCGAACTGGCGGATCGCCACGCCGCCTACTTCGCCCGTTGGTTGCATCGCCAGGAAGCGCACATCTACACACCCCAATGTACGGCCATCTTTGTAGAGATGGCGCGCGATCACGACAATCTGCGCACCTATTGGCAGTGGTCGTTGAGCCGTGGACAGTGGGATCTGCTGGCGCAAGGGTTGATCACCTTCCGTCTCTTCTACTCGGACCAAGGGCGCTACACCGAGGGGATCAGTTGGATGGAGCAGACCGCCGCTGTTCTTGCGCCGGTGGCCGAACCTGCCGCCGAGGATGATCCTGTACGGCGGTTGTGGGGACGGGTGCTGGCGCGCTGGGGCGCGTTCTGCCTGTGGGGTGGGGAGACGGCGCAGGCGGGCGATCTGCTGGCGCGAGCGCGGGCGATTGCGCAGGCTGTGGACGATCACGCCGAATTGGGGTTTACGCTGCTCAATCTGGGCAACTTCCACGTGCTGGCGGGGGAATTGGCAGAGGCAGACGCTATCTTTAACGAAGCGCTGCGCAATTATCGGGCGGCGGATAAATCATGGGGCGTGGCTGACGCCCTCAGCGCGCTGGGTGCGCTCGCCAACACCACCGGCGATCTGGCGCGCGCGCGGGGCTATCTTGAGGAAAGCGTGGCCCTGGGCCGTCGTATCGGCGATGAACGGGGACTGCGTTCCTCGTTGACCAACCTGGGTAACGTCTTCTACTTGAGCGGCGATCCAGTGCAGGCGCGGGCGCACTATCTGGACGCGCTGCCGCTCTGTCAACGCGCTGGCGACCGTAGCGCCGAGGCGATCCTCTTCTGCAACCTGGGCAGTCTGGCCTATGAACAGGGTGATCTGTCCGAAGCCGAATCGATGTTTCAGCAAGGAATTGCGATCTTCGATCAATTGCGCACCATACATCATATGCTTCATGCCATGACATCGCTGGTCGAAGTTCACATTGCGCAAGGACGGTATGAGTTGGCATCCTCAGAACTCATCTGGGCGTCACAGACGGCAATGAGCGAGCAGATTCATTACATCAAACCGATGATTTTATACGAAGCTGGGCTGCTCTATCGAGCCTGCCATCGGTACGAGAATGCCTTCAAATTCTTCCATTGGGTGCTGGCGCACCCGACAGGATTGGCCGAACATAAAGAGAAGATCGAGCAGTGGTTACCCGCCCTCGAAGTAGAAGCAGACGCTGCGGCTATCGCTCAATTACATACGGAAATACAGGCCTTGTCGGTCGAGGAGATGTTGGCCAGGTTAGAGGCCGATCTTCGCGATTTTCGTTAACTCTATCCCTCACCCATCGTTTATTCGTATAGTAATTGTATGCACCGAACTACACATAGATGACCACTTCATCCCCTTCCTGCGCCACCCGGTAGGCTTTGACACGCAGACGGGGATCGTACAGCGCACGACCGGTCTTGATGTCGAATTCCCACTGGTGCCAGGGACATTTGAGGATCTCCCCTTCGCGTTCGTGTGTTAGATCTCCTATACTCTGGGCTGTCACCAGCGGGCGTACCCGACCGTGGCAAAGCGGTCCCCCGCGGTGAGGACAGTAGTTGAGCAGGGCGTAGAATGTACCCTCCAGATTAAAGATACCAATCTCGCGTCCGTCGACCTGTACAACGCGCCGTTCGCCTGGATTGATCTCCGCCGCCAGCGCGACCATCCGTCGTGAGGATGCTGTCGATGGGTCCGCCGGGTTGGCAGAACTGAGCAAGTTTTCCATCGAAGGTTTCTCCTTCATAGTCTGGCGCCGTAGAGTTGACATGCATTGTCCACCATAACCCGCTGGCGCAAGCCTGTGTCGAAGCCCTGCAAGAAGGTACTCGGCTCATCCCAATCCCAATGCGGGTAATCGCTGGCGAAGACCAGCACTTCGTCGGCGTGCAGCCACTCCAGGAATTTAGCCAGATCGGCTTTGGTCGGCGTGTCGGGGAGAGGCTGAGAGCCGAAGCGGATGTTGCTACGCACATACTCGCTGGGCAGCCTCTTCACCCAGGGTGTGTAATCGCGCAGCCCTTTCCAATCTCCGTCCATGTGCCAGAGCAGCCCCGGCACCCAGAAGACATCGTGTTCGATGAAGAGGAAACGGAAGTCAGGATATTTCTCGAAGACCCCCTCACAGATCAGGCTGACGACATGGGCCATGGCGATCTGTGGCCGCGCCATCCGCATTTCTAAATAATAGGACGGGTAGCCTGCGGCCGTCGGCGGCGCGGCGATCCCGGCGCCTTCACCGCCAAAGTGAACGCAGACGGGCAGTCCATGGCGTTCGCAGGCTTCATAAATGGGATGGTAGAAACGATTGCCAAAGGGCAAGCGCGCCCCGGCCGGTATCAACACCTGAACGAACTTCTTGTGGGGCGCCAGTCGTTCGATCTCGGCAACCGCCTGCTGTGGATCCGTCGGCGCAATGTGGATCGACGCGCGGAAGCGCTCATCTTTGGACACCCAGTGTTCCAGCGTCCAATCGTTGAAGGCGCGGCAGTAAGCTGTGGCGTAGTCCGCATCGGGATGCACCGCTGCCGCGTACGGCCCACCGGTGAGGACGGCCATGTCGATATTGTAGACATCCAGATGTTTCTGAATGCAGACCTCCGGTACAGTGGCCGGGTTGATCTCCTGATCCACCCACAGATCGTGGCGGGCGCCATTGCCGGGCACGTTGGTGTAGCCCAGCCCCGGCATCATCGAGCCGAAATCCTTGATGTACTCGACGTAGTGGCGAGGGAGATACGGGAAGAGTGTGGACGGTGCATCAAACTGGTGGTGGACATCGCAATCGACAATGCGGAGCTGGGCGGCGGCTGTGTCTGCATCAGCGACAGCGGGCTGTGCAGCCACACCTGCTGCCATGTGAGTTTCGATCATGAGATTCTCCTGGGTGGGTTGAGGGTAAGCGGTACGTCTTCACAAAACTGAACGATGATCTGCGGTGCAATGGGTTTGGGATAGGGTGGATTGTACCATCGATCTGTACATCCGCGCCATCGCCCAGAGTAGACCAAAGGATGTCAACGCTCCCAAAACAGAAGATGTCTATTCGGCCACTAGAAGTTGCGGTTTGAAATAACATATGTTATTAATAACACATGTTGCTCTGAGTGAAAAATAGAAAGGAAAACCTATGTCACTGAAACATGCAATGTTAGGATTCCTAAGTTGGCAACCACATAGTGGATATGATCTGAAGAAGCAGATCGGTGCGTCGTACACCCACCACTGGTCCGGCAACAACAATCAGATCTACCGCACGCTTGTGGAACTGCACAATGAAGGACTCGTCACCCGCGAGATCGAACACCAGGATGACAGCCCGTCGCGCAAGATCTACACGATCACCGACGCCGGGCGCGCCGAACTCAAGGCATGGGCGATGTCACAGCCCGACCTGCCCGAGTGGAAGATCCCCTTTCTGGTACAGCTGGCGTGGACGCACGATCTCAACGCCGAGGAAATGGATGCGCTGTTGGCTGCCTATGCAGAGCAGTTGCGCATGGAGGTACTCATGCTGCGCGAGCAGGTCCACCGCGGCACATCGGCGCCGGATCGTTCAGCGCGCGAATCCTTCATCTGGCATCAGATGGCAACGCACTGGCTTGCGCTTTATGAAAACGAACTGGTCTGGATCCGATCATTACAAGGGGAGCTACATACCCAAACCAAAAGCGAAGAGGACGAGACATGACCACCAAAGCCATTTACAAATCACCGGCAGGCGAAGAGGCCATTATGGCGCTATACGATACGGCGCTGGCGCATTGGCCCGTTGCCTATGAAACGCGCACCGTTCCCACGCGCCATGGGGAAACCTTTGTCATCATCAGCGGCGACCCGTCTGCGCCGCCACTTTTCTTGCTGCACGGCGCCGGCATCAATTCGGCTATGTGGGCGGCAGACGTATCCGCCTACAGCGCACGCCATCGCATCTACGCTGTAGATCTGCCTGGCGAACCCGGCAGGAGCGCGCCGAACCGTCCTGACTGGCAGGGAATGGCCTTCGCTGAGTGGCTCGAAGATATCTTCTCGGCATTGGCTGTGGAAAAAGCGACCCTGATCGGGCTATCGCAAGGGGCATGGACGGCGCTGCGTTTTGCTACGGTCCACCCGCATAGAGTAGACAGGCTGGCTCTGCTCGCGCCAGGCGGTGTTGTTCCCGATAAGTTGTCGTTTGTGCTGCGTCTGATCCCACTGATGATGCTGGGCAATTGGGGCATTCGTCGCGCCGTCCGCATCCTGTACGCCAGGCAGCCGATCCCCGACGGCGTCGAGGAAATCACACTGACGATGATGAAGAACTTCAACGCGCGCACGGGCACGCTCCCTCTCTTCAGCGATGATGAACTGCGCCGGTTGACCATGCCCGTCCTGCTCGTCGGCGGCGACGAAGATGCGCTGCGCGACAATCATCGCATCGCGGCCCGGCTGTCTGATTTACTGCCCGATCTCACCGTAGAAATGATCTCCGGCGGGGGACATGCATTGCTGAATACGGTGGAGGTGGTATTGGGGTGGGAGCGGGGGGATTAGAGATTGGCGATTGAGCGATTGGGGATTTCAGATCGTGTATAGAATCCGAAATCGCTCAATCGCTCAATCGCCCAATCCCGCTGTCTTTAATCAGAATCTCATGCGAACAACGACGACATCTTCTCCTCTTTCAACATCTTCTTCATCTCCTCTTCGCTGGGACCTTTGCCGCTGAAACGGCTGGCGGCGTCGAGAACTTTGGGCAGCATGTGGATGTCGCCCACGGTGTTGAGGAAGTACTGCTCCTCGTGGTTCATGATCCAATGCACGGCGCGGTCGATGTCGGCCTGGGCTTCCAACGGCTGATACCAGGTGGCGCTGGTGCGTTCCCCGCTGCCCCACGGCCCCGCGGTGATCGACTTGATGGTCTGGATGGCGATGCCGCGCTTGCGCGCCAGTACTACCAGCCTGTCGAACTCCTCGGCGTATTTGCTGTTCTGCTTCATCACATAATTCCACGGCAGCAGGATCGAATCGAAATCGAACTGCTGCAAACTGCGATAATGGAAGGATGGGATGTTCAGCCCATGCCCGGTGACGCCGATGAAGCGCACCAATCCCTTCTCGCGGGCTTCGATGGCGGCTTCCAGCGCGCCGTTTTCGCCGAAGGCAATGTCCCAATCGTCGGGATGGCCCAGGTTGTGCAGTTGGATCAGATCGACGTTGTCCACGCGCATCCGCTCCAGCGAGCGGTGGATCTCGGCGCGCGCCTTCTCGTAGGTGCGTTCCCCGGTCTTCGTCGCCAGGAAGAACTGATCCCGGTACTTCTCCATCCACGGGCCGAGCCGATCCTCAGATTCGCCGTAGCTGGCCGCGGTGTCGATGTGGTTGACGCCGTACTCCATCAACAATTCCATTGTACGGTCGGCTTCGGCCTGGGTCACCCGGCTAAAGGCCGCCGCGCCAAAGAGGGTAAAGGTACTCATGTGGCCGGTGCGGCCAAACTGTCGTTTTTCGATAGCAGGCATGTGTGCTTCCTTTCAAGTGAAATGTGATTGGTGATTGGTGATTGGGGACTGGGGACTGGGGATCAGGAACTAGGGATTGGGCAGCACCCTCTCTCCCTCACTTCTTCCCTCCCTCACTTCTTCCCCTGCTTGCACAAACTCTCGATTCCCCGCTGCGTGGACGGCGTCGTAGACGAGACGGATGGGAACGTCGGCGGCGTCGGCCAGGCGGCGGCAATCTTCATATTCCGGGGACGCACCCACTACTTCGGCCCCCACCCATTTGAGCTTGACCCGCGCCTCGCCGTAGACGGTCCGCACGGTGCGGATGGCGCGGCGGGCGACGTGTCGGCGCAGGGTCTGGACGCGTACACCCAGCGTCGTCGTCTCGCGCAGCAGCAGCGTGGCGAGTGCATCCTCAAGATCCGTCGGCGCGAGAACGCTGAGCAGGATCGCCGGTCGGTTTTTCTTCATGCCGATGGGCGTTGTCCACACGTCGAGCGCGCCGGCGGCAAAGAGCCGGTCACTCACTGCGCCGTATAGCTCAGGGGCCATGTTGTCGATGTTCGTCTCCAGCGCTACCACCTCCACGGCTTCCACCGGCTGGTCCGCGCCAATTGTGAGAGGCGTACGGGCGGCGTCCAGCGGTTCGCCCAGCCAGAGACGGGCGACATTGGGCCATTCAAATTGCTTTTGGCCCGCGCCCAGCCCGATCCGTTCCAAACGCATGGTCGGCTGGCTGAAGAGCGCCAATTCGGCCAGCAGCGCCGCGCCTGTGGGCGTCACCAACTCGCCGGGACCGGGGGCCGGGCGGGTGGGCGCGTTGGCAGCGGCGAGCAGTTCCAGCGTGGCCGGCGCGGGCAGGGGAATCTTGCCGTGCATGGTGTTGGCCCATCCATGCCCCAACGGCAGTGGGGACGCGTGGAGTTGTCCAATTTTCAATTCGTATAGTCCAGCACAGACGCCGACAATGTCCACAATGGCGTCGAGCGCACCCACCTCATGGAAGTGGACTTCATCCACACTGCTGCCGTGGACCTTCGCCTCGGCCTCGGCCAGCCGGGTGAAGACGGCGATGGCCCGCTTTTTAACCAGGGTGGGCAGATTCCCAGCTTCGATGATGGCGCGCACGTCGCTGAGATGACGGTGGGCGTCGCCCTCGGCCACGTTTACGTGCAGCAATGTCGCCCGCAGCGGTCCGCACATGACCTCCTCTGCGCGCACGTCCCAGCTCTCCGCGGGCATATACAGTGACTCCACCACGGCGCGCAGCCGTTCCACAGGCCAGCCGGCATCGACCAGACAGCCAAGGAAGATATCGCCGGAAATGCCGGATGGGGTGTCGAGATAGGCAAGAGTTGGCATCTAGATCTTTCAGGTTTGCAGGTTTGCAGGTTGCAGGTTTGCAAGTTTGCAGGTGACTTCTTTACGAATTACGCATTACGCTTTACCCCACCAATTCCGCCACAGAGATGAGCGCCCCATTCGCCGTCCCGTTCAGCGATCCGCTGCGGAAACCGGCGAGATCGAGGGTGACAAAGCGATAGCCGCTGGCTTTGACGCCGTCTACAATTTGGGTGTGATGGGCGATGGCCCGTGGGAACTCCTCGGCGGGCAGTTCGATGCGGGCGATCTCGCCGTGGTGGCGCACGCGGAACTGGCGGAAGCCGAGATCCACCAGCGTATCCTCGGCGGCTTCGATCTGGCGCAAGAGTTCGGGCGTGATCGGCGTTCCGTGGGGGACGCGCGACGAGAGGCAGGCCATGGCCGGTTTGTCCCACACGGGCAGGCCCAGGTGACGCGAGATGGCGCGCACGTCGGCCTTGGTGATATTGGCCTCCACCAGCGGGGATCGCACGCCGCGCTCGCGCGCCGCCATGATCCCTGGTCGCACGTCGCCCAGATCGCTGATGTTGGTTCCGTCCGCCACCATGCCCCAATCCTCAGCCACGAGGATTGACTTCAGCCGGTTGTGCAGTTCCGATTTGCAGAAATAGCAGCGATTGTTGGGGTTGGCGGCATAGTTGGCGTCGAGATATTCCTCGGTGTTGACAAGGCGGTAGGGCACGCCCAGCATCTCGGCCAATTTCACGGCGTCGCGCATCTCGCGCGTCGGGTACGAGGGTGAGACGCCAATACAGGCCAGCGCGTTCTCGCCCAACTGCTCATAGGCCACCGCCATCACCAGCGCGCTGTCCACCCCGCCGGAGTAGGCCACCAACACCGATCCAAATCCGCGCAGAATGGCACGCAGATCTTCCAATTTATCGAGGACTTCTTGAGAGATAGGTTCTGTCATGAATCTTTCCTGAGTTGGTGATTGGGGATAGGTGACTGGTGACTGGGACAGAGATTCCCTCCGTTCCCAATCACTAATCACCAGTTACCTATCCCCAATCACTTCTTCACAATCCGATTGTTGATCAGCGCGGCCATGTGCCCTGCGCCGAAACCATTGTCGATGTTCATCACAGCGACGCCGGAGGCGCAACTGTTGAGCATGGAAAGGAGCGCCGCTACACCGCCGAAGCTGGCCCCATAGCCCACGGAAGTAGGGACGGCGATCACCGGGGCGTCGGTCAGCCCGCCGACGACGCTGGCCAGCGCAGCTTCCATACCGGCTACAGCCACGATCACGTTGGCGTTTTGCAGCGTGGGAACGTGGGGCAGCAGTCGATGCAGACCAGCCACCCCCACATCGCAAATGCGCTGTGGACGATGTCCCATCAGCTCCAGGGTGAGCGCTGCTTCTTCCAGCACAGGCAAGTCGCTCGTTCCCGCGCAGATGACGACGACGCCATCGTGGCGGGGCGCATCCGGTTCACGATCCAGCCAGAGGCAGCGCGCACTCTCATTGTACCGCAGATCAGGGAGTTGTTGCGAAGCTGCCGCGAAATGGTCGGCTGTGGCGCGCGTCCCCAGCACGCGCGGACTGCGCTCGGCCAGCCGCGCCGCAATCGCCGCCACCTGCGCCGGCGTCTTGCTCTCGCAGTAGATCACCTCGGGGAAGCCGCCGCGCAGACTGCGATGATGATCGAGGGTGGCGAAATCGCCCACAGCCTCAAAGGGCAGCGAACGCAGCGCCATCAGCGCCGCGTCCACGCTCGTCTCCCCACGGGAGAGTTGGGTTAAAAGATGCCGAAGTGATTGTTGGTCCATAAAATAAAAGGGAATGGTGAATGGTGATAAGTGACTGGGAAGAGTGTACTTGGGAGATCACTTCGAGGCAGTAACCCAGTCCCCAGTCACCTATCACTAATCCCCTATCATCCTAACAATCCAAACTGATTTGGGCCGAAATCGGCCTCGTAGAAGGGACTGACCATACGGCCCGGCGGCACGAGTGCATCCACCGCCTTGCGATCCTCGTCGGTGATGGCAACGTCGAACGCGCCCAGGTTGTCTTCCAATTGCTCCATTGTGCGCGGGCCGATGATGGGGCTGGTGATCCCCGGCTGGTGCATGGTCCACGCCAGGGCGAATTGGGAGAGCGTGATCCCCTTGGCGTCGGCCAGCGGCGTCAACCCTTCGATCACATCAAAGATCGCCTCGACCATACGACGTTGTAAATGAGGATTGGTCTCAACATTGGCGAAACGGCTATCCGCAGGCGGCGTTGTATTGCGGCTGTACTTGCCCGTCAGCAGTCCCCCAGCCAGCGGACTCCACGGGATGAGGCCGATCCCATAGGTCTGCGCCATGGGGATCAGCTCGCGCTCGATGCGCCGGTCGAGGATATGATAGGGCGGCTGCTCAGAGACGAAGCGGTTCAGCCCCAACTCTTTGGCGACCCAGATCGACTCGGCCACCTGCCAGGCGGCGTAGGTGCTGGTACCGATGTAACGGATCTTGCCGGCGCGCACGAGATCGTCCAGTGCGCGCAGGGTTTCATCGATAGCCATGTCCGACTGCGGACGGTGGATCTGATAGATGTCAATGTAGTCGGTCTGCAAGCGGCGCAGGCTGGCGTCGCACTGCTGGAGGATGTGGCGGCGGCTATTGCCCGCCATATTGGGATGGTCGTCGTCCATGCGCCCGTGGACCTTCGTGGCGAGTACGATCTTGTCCCGTTTGCCATTGCGTTTGAGCGCCTCGCCGGTCACTTCCTCGCTGCGACCGCGGCTGTAGACGTTCGCCGTATCCAAAAAGTTGATGCCGGCGTCGAGGGCGCGGTCGATGATGGCGTAGGAATCGTCCGGCGTGGTCTTGCCGCCGAACATCATACAGCCCAGGCAGAGCGGGCTGACCTTCATGCCAGTGCGTCCAAAAGAGCGGAAATTCATTGCGGAGCCTCCTTGCTGTAGGTATGGATGGGGAGATGCAACCAATTGCGTCTATAGTATACCTCAAAGCGCAGGGAGTCGTTGAATTTTCGCTGGAACAAAACCGGTAAAGTTATTTCGACTGCTGATGAGTTGGTCGTCTGGGTAGGGGTTTGGGTGGACGGCTCACAAATATCGTCTGCATAAGCCATTGCTCGTCTGCCGTCTATCCAAACCCTTACGAATCCTCTTCATCAGTCGCAGGTGGCTGAGGCAGGGTAATATTGAGGATTTGGGCAAGGGCGGCGCGCAACGGCAGCGGATCGTAGCCAAGTTTGCGCGCCCGGCTGCTGTCCAACGAGACGTCGGGCGGGCGCGCGGCGGCCAGGGTGATGTCGCCCAGGTTCACGGGATCGATGCGGGCGTTGGGGAATTGACCGATCTCCTGCACAAGCAGACCAAACTCATAGCGCGAGATCCGTTCGGGGCCGCCCAAATGCAGCCGCCCGCTGATGGGTGGGCGCTCCTCTTCTTCCTGTGTTTCGGGCAGAGCGCTGCGGGCGATCATCAACAATCCGCGGGCGGCGCTTTCGGCGTCCACGGGGGTGCGATACTCATCTTTGAAGAGGGGCAACCGGTCGCCGCGTTCCATCTTGTCCACCATCCACTGCAGAAAGCTGACGTGACTGGGGCTGCGCCGACCGAACATCAACGGCATGCGGCAGACGGCGGCCAGCGCGTACCGCTCTAAGATTTCCATTTCGGCCTGGGCTTTGTGTTCGCCATAGACGCTGATCGGCGTGATGGGATCGTCCTCGCGATAGGGGGCTTGGGTCCCATCAAAGACCAGATCCGTTGAGGTGAAGACAAAGGGGATCTCCCGATCCCCACAGAGGCCGGCCAGGTTGCGCGCCGCTTCCACGTTAATGCGAAAGGATTCGTCCGCGTGCGTTTCGCAATAATTGGGATCGGTGAGCGCCGCCGTGTGGATCACGGCGTGAGGCTTGACCATCGCCATCATCTCGCGCATCTCGCGAAAGTCGGTGAGATCGATGCGTCCTGTGTCGATGGCGGTGAAGGCTGTCTGGGCAATCTGCCGTTTGACGCTGAAATAGGTCCCCATGACATCCCATTCGTGGCGGGCCAAGCGCGCAATATTCCAGCCCAAAAAGCCGCTGACGCCTGTGATCAACAATCGTCTCATTGATGGACCCCTCTCCGAAGTGAAACTTGTGCGATAGAGGATAATGCGTAATCCGTAATTGATAGAGGCGATCTCTCCAAATTACGAATTACGCATTACGTATTACTCGTTCCTCCGCCCAGGTAATTGTACCAGAGCAGCCGGGTGGCGACGCTGCGCCAGGGCCGCCAGGGTTCGGCCAATTGATTTGCCTCCTCGCGGGTGGGACGACGGGGCAGCCCCTTCACCTGCTGCAAGCCAACGATGACGCCGAGATCGCTGACCGGCCAGGCATCCGCGCGGTGGAGCGCCATGAGCAGATAGATCTCGGCGCTCCACGGCCCAATGCCGGGGATGGCGATCAGCGCGGCGCGTACATCCTCGTCGGGCAACTCGGCCAACCCTTCCAGATCTAGCCGTCCTGCCAGAAGCGCCTGCGCCAGTTCACGCCCGTAACGGCTTTTCTGGCGGCTGAAGCCCACTGCACGTAGCGTCGCGTCATCCACGGCGAGGAATGAAGCCGGGGTCAGCGGCGTCGCCAGCGCAGAGAGACGTTCAAATGTGGCCCGCGCCGAGGCCAGCGAGACCTGCTGCTCTAAAATGATGCGCAAAAGGGTGGGGAACCCGGGTTCACGCGCCCACAGCGGCGGCGGACCGAAGCGCGCCAGCACCGCGGCCAGATCTGCGTCGCGTTCGGCAAGGAACGCCAATCCAAAAGAGAGCGTATCAGAATCAAGAATCTGCGGTTCTTGCGTCACTTGAGTACATCCAAGAAATCCGTTGACGTCGCCTGTTCATGCCATTATATATGTATTGGTGTCAATAGACGATCAAATAGTAATTGCAGCTTCGCTCATCCACGATGTACCAGAACTTCGTGATCGAATCATTGCTGGTACAACATCCTTTCTTGGCGTACCGATTCTCACACCGGATGCTAAACTTTCAGCATCTCAACATGTTCAGACCATTTGGTAGCTACACCT
Organism: Caldilineaceae bacterium; assembly: GCA_019637695.1. GTDB lineage: Bacteria > Chloroflexota > Anaerolineae > Caldilineales > Caldilineaceae > RI-153. The sequence goes on from JAHBVG010000022.1 coordinate 49,015, forward strand.
CCCGCGCCACAAAATATCCCTGCCCCGGCTGCCCCACATAATGCTCATCCTCGACGATGAGCTGCCCGCGCAAAAGGACGGCGCGCGGCCAGCCAGCCACGCTGATCCCGGCGTAGGGTGTCCAATCGGCGGCCTCGTGCAAGGCGTCGACAGTGATGGTTTTCTCCCGCTCAGGATCGAAGATGACAACATCGGCGTCGTAGCCGGGGAGCAGCGCGCCTTTGCGATCCAACCCCATCAGCCGCGCCGGATTGGTGCAGCAGATCTCCACCCAGCGCGATAGATCCATGCGCTCTTCGACGACGCCAAAATGGTGGATCAACGAGAGCCGCGCTTCGATGCTGGGGATGCCGCCGGGCACACTCGTAAAAGAGGACGCGCCCAGCTTCTCGGCGCGCGTCCACGGGCAATGATCGGTGCTTACAACCTGCAGATCGTCGTCAGCCAGCGCGGCCCAGACGACATCCTGATCCTCGTGGGAGCGCAGCGGCGGCGCGCAGATATAGAGATTGCCGTCAGCGCTTTTCAAGTGCTTTTCCGCCGTGAAGAGCAGATATTGGGGACAGCCTTCGCCCACAATGTCTACGCCGCGCAGGCGGGCGGCGACGATCTCGGCCACAGCCTCGGCGCAGCCTACGTGGAAAATATAGAGCGGGCACCCGGCCAGATAGGCGATCTCGGCGGCGCGGTGGATGGCCGTTGCCTCCAGCCGGGCCGGGCGGGTGCGCTCATGCCAGATCGCCGCCGTATGGCCGGCAGCCACGGCCTCGGCGCGCAGTACCTCCAGCAGGGGACCGGTCTCACTGTGCAGCACCACGCGTCCGCCGGCGTCCCCCACGGCACACATCACCCGGTATAGGGCGACATCATCCAATTCCATGCGGTTGTAGGCCTGGTAAAGTTTAAAGGTGGGGCAGCCAGCGGCAATCACCGCTGGGATCTCGTGCAGCCGTCCTGCGTCCGCGCCATGCCAGGTGGGAACGGTCATGTGCAGCGCGTAATCAATAGCAACCTGCCCATCCGCTTCGGAGCGGCGCGCGCTCAGGGCATCGAGCATTGGTTGCTCCGGCTGAGGATCGGCAAAGTCGATGATCGTTGTGGTGCCGCCGCAAGCTGCGGCAATCGCGCCGGTGGTGAAGGTATCTGTACTGATCATGCCCGCCAGCGCCATTTGCAGATGCACATGGGGATCCACCCCACCGGGGATCACATAGCAACCCGCTGCGTCGATCACCCGTTCCCCGTTCAGCCCGAAGCCAATCGCGACGATCTCTTCACCGTTGATGGCGAGATCCGCTACAATGACGCCGCCTGGGGTGATGACAAGACCGTTAGCGATCACAAGTTCGTACACGGCAGGCTCCATTTGGGGGACGCGGATCGGCAGGAATTCCAGGATGCCAGAGATTGTCCACGGAGAAGAGATTGGGAGATTTCCGATTGCAGCAATCGGCGCGATTAAGGAATTGCCAGAAGCAGGATCGACACCTTGTAATCTCTTAATCTCCCAAGCTCATCCCCATGTACTTACCTTGATGCAAGAGAGGAGGGTTCTCCCCAGTCGCCCTCAAAGACCAATTCGGACAGGGGCTTGCGGTTGCGCGGCGCTACTTCCCGTTGACGCTGATCTTCGGGTAGATCTTCGACTTCGCCTCGGTAGCCAACGGCGACGGCCACCACCGGCTCGTAATCTTCGGGGATGGCGAAGAGTTCGCGCACCCGATCCTTGTGAAAGCCACCCATCTGGTGGACGGCCAATCCTTCGGCCACCGCCTGAAGCGCCAGCGTCGCCACGGCCTGGCCTAAGTCGTACCAGGCGTAGGCGTTGGGATTGCTATTGTGGCTCCAATTGCGCTTTGCGATCCCAAAGAGGAGAACAGGCACAGTGTGATTCCACTTCTGGTTGCCTTCCATAAGACAACTGAAGGCGCGATTAAACGCCTCTTCATCCTCGCGGGTGACGACGATAAACCGCCACGGCTGCTCGTTGCGCGAGGATGCCGCCCAGCGCGCCGCTTCAAAAAGGCTGCCCAACTTCTCGGCAGCCACCGCACGACTCGAAAAGGCGCGCGGACTCCAGCGGTTGCGGATCAACTCATGGAGAGGATACTCGGTCACTGCGCTCTTATCCAATGTGATCGTCGGCGTCATCAGATTTCTCCTGGGTTTCAGTTCGACATTAAATTGTTCAATGTGGAACAATTTTAATCCATTAATGCCGGTTGTATCGTGGGAGTTCTTCCAATCTCAGATGGTTCGGGTGTGATCACGCGCAACAGAACTGAGTCTACATCGGCATGGATCTGGAATTCACCCAGCGCCGCAGGGAGGAGAACCCAACTGATCGCAGAAAGGTGGCGCGGTCCACCAGTCCAGGTCAGCGTCGCCTGCCCTGACAGCACCGCCCAGATCTGGAAACTTTCCCCGGCGCAGCGGTCGGCATAGCTGCTGCCAGTGTTCATCGCCAACCGCTCCGTGCGGAAGTAGGGCGACTCGCCGATCACTTCGTGGCGCAGACCGCGGCTGCCGTCGGAGAGCAGGCGCGGCGTCACCGTCCCCGGCTCGATCTGCCCCCAGTCGATCACATCCAGCGCCTGGGCAACGTGCAGCGGACGAGGGTTGCCGTCGTTGCCCAGCCGTCCCCAATCGTAGATGCGATAGGTGGTGTCGCTGTTTTGTTGAATCTCGGCCACCATGATCCCCGGCCCCAAGGAGTGGATCGCGCCGGCAGGGACAAAGACCACGTCGCCCGCACGCACCGGCACGCGGTGGAGCAGACGCTCGCTGTTCCCAGCTTCCACCCCCGACACAAAGGAGTCGCGATCCGCGCCCGCTTTCAGCCCGTAGATCAACTCCGCGCCTGGCTCGGCGTGGATCACCACCCACATTTCGGTCTTTCCGTACTCACCCTCGTGGGCCAATCCATACGCATCGTCGGGGTGGACCTGCACCGAGAGCCATTGGTTGGCGTCGAGCAGTTTAATGAGCAGCGGGAATTTCTTTAGCTCCAGGGCGGGGCGGTTGCGGCTGCCCAGCAGATCTTCGCCCAATCTCTCCTGCACTTCGGCCAGCGTCAATCCGGCCAGCGAACCATCGATCACCCGCGTCTGTCCGTTGGGATGGGCCGAGATCTCCCAGCTTTCGGCCACAATGCCATCGGGGATCGATCGCCCCAGGATTCTCTCCAAATTGCGTCCGCCCCAGGGATAATCTTTGAAGACCGGCGCAAATTGGAGCGGATAGATCTGCTCGTTCATGGGATTCTTCTCCTGAGTGACGGAAAGAGCGCGCCGATTCGGGTAATCGGGCAGCAGCCGACCGACCCGATCCGCTGTCCATTGCCAGGCGGCGCGCAGGCGCGGCGATACGGATGAGATGTCCGCCACGGGTGGCGCGGGTTTTGGCTCATCGGGGAAGGGCGGCAGATCGAGCAGCTTGCGCCAGGCGTAGCCGCCGAGGATCTTCACCGATGCCACCACCGGCGCCGCCAGGACCGCGCCCAGCAGTCCAGCCAGCGACGCGCCCATGATCACGCTGACCATTACCAGCAGCGGGTGCAGATCCAGCGCGTCGCCCACAATGCGCGGTACCAGGATGTTGTTCTCCAACTGCTGGATCAAGAACATGACTGCGGTGACGATCAGCGCGAATTGCCAGCCAGCCAGCCCCCACGGGATGTTCTGTTGGAAGAGCGCGACCAAAATCGCCGCGCCCGTGCCAATGAGCGGTCCGATCACGGGCAGGAATTCCATAATGCCGGAGAGCAACCCTAGCCCCAGCGCGTTGTTGACGCCTAAAATGCCCAACGAGACGCTGACCACCACAAAGATGACCAGCGCCAGCACCACCTGTCCGCGCAGATAAGCGGCCCAGACCCGGCTGATGTCGGCCTTGAGACGGTCGGCGTCCTGGCGATAGCCGGGTTGATGCGCCACATTGCTGATGGCCTGACTGAAACGGGGCGCGTCGCTTGCCATGTAGATCGAGATCACAAAAACGAGGAACATCAAGCCCAGCACGCTCACCGTCGCCTGCACCACCGTCGCCGCCAATGACCCACCGCGGCTGAAGACCGGTTCGACGATGTTGAAGACCTGTGTGGCGATGGCGCGCCAGTCGATCTGATCGCGATTGAGGAAGGCGTCGAATTGGGCCTGTACCTGGGCTTGCAATGGCATGAGATCGATCTCAAAGCCCCAAAATTCCCAGCGGGCGGGGATGAAGCCGGGCAGTTCGGGCAGCAACGCAATCGCCTGCGCCGTCCAGCGCGGGATTGCATCCGAGAGGACGAGTACTTGATCCACAGCCACGAAACCAATCGCCGCCGAGCCGCTCAACACGATCAACGCCAGGATCAGATAGACCGTCAACACGGTTTGGGCGCGGGTGAGGCGGGTACGCGCATCGATGAACGAGATCAGCGGGTTGAGGATATAGGCCAGCAGCGCAGCGATGATCAACGGCGTCAGCAGATCGCGGAAACGCCAGATCAAAATCGCGGTCAACAACAAAGCCACCACGGCCACAATGGCCTTGGTGGTCGTTCCCCACGGTGGAGAGTGATGCTGGCTGGATTCTGTCATTCGAAGAGGGTTCTCATGAGATCTGATTTGTCCATCGCCAAATGAGTGGCAATATCGTTTAGTATACTGTTCAGCGTGCCTACTCGTAGCGCACTATGCAGCGGCACAGTAACATGATGCTCAAAGTCTAGGGAATGGTTGGTCAAACGGACATGGCTGCCTGACTGACGCGTAGCAACATACCCAAGTTCACCCAAGCGTTTGATTAGATCTTCGCCGCTTACATCGCGCGGGATTCTCATGCAGCCATCACTTCCTCTCGAACAAAATGCAGACGGATGATTTGAGGTCGCTCTTCATCCTCAAAGTGACAACTGACAGCGTCGCGAATCATTTCACGCAGTTCGTCCAATGTATCGGCCTCTGTGTAAATTGAATAACCGATGGCTTTCGCTTCGTAGCCACCTTCAGCAGAATCTTCGACTAAGAAAATCACTTCATTGCTCATTATTTCAGACCCTATCTACGTTCCACTGTCTCAAAGAACTTCCGATACAAATTTATTGCAGTATTGTCGTCTGGAACATCGCGAATCAAGAAGCCTGCCAGGAAAAGCTCCCAATTCCAGCCTGCTGATGAGGAACCTATTGATGAGGAAAGCAAATCATGAAAGATAGCTTGCCAAATTGAATTCTGTTCATCAGAGGCATGCACAGAGATCAACCTTGATATAACAAAAGATAGTTGTCCCAGATTAAACAGCACAAGAGATTCGTGTACTTCAATGAGATTCCAACAAGATTGGCAGGCTGGCAATGTTTTGTCTGGCGTGATAAATCTGGCTAAGACAGTCACTTGGCCGAAAAATTTCCTTTTAGAATGGCCATCAAATTCTTCATCAGTTTGAGCATCTTCAAAGGCTTCCTGCCATATTGACCATACTACATTCGGATCAAATTTGCTGACCAAATCATCTAACCATTTTCTCTTTTCATCTGGAGTACCGGACCATTTCAGGGCTGCACCATCCTCTGATGAAGAATGTGCAGGCGACTCCCAATAGGATTTGCCTAAAGACCAGGCCAATTTTTGAAGGTTGAATCGATCCTCTCCTGTTCCTACTAGCGATTTTTCTAAAGCCAACACCGATGCTGCTTGTTGGAATCTAAAACCATCTAATCGAAGCGAGTTGATGCGCTTGAAGCGTTCTTGCAGAGGAAGGTATGGCGCTATATTTGCCAGAGTAATCTCACCGAACCACTCCCGCTCACTGTCCGATGATAATTTTTCACCAACCGCCCTTTCCCACAAAAAAACACTTGAGATTCTGTCAAATAAGGCAACAGGATATTCAGGCAGTTGGCATAACTAGGGGTATCTACATAACGTCCCAGTTTATCCCAATCCTTGATAGCATTGAACAGTTTATCTCGATATCGCAGTCTCAAATCCTCTGGCAGGCTGGGAAAAAGCTTGATTGCATCATCCCAAAAAAACGAGATAAATAATCTTGAAAATCTCTAATTATCGACTCAGGATTCTTCAACTCAGCCTCCTTAATGAAAATGCAGATGACGCTTACAGTCGCTACTAGAGTTTCTTCAAATTCGCCATGGACGCCAGGAACTTTTTGATCCCCACGCCGGGAAAGGCGACGGCGACCTCTTCCTCGCGGCCGATGATGGTGCTGTCGATAACGGTTCCCACGCCGAATTTAGGATGTTCCACGCTTTGGCGGCGTTTGTATTGGGGTTCGACGCTGGGCCTGGGTGTGGCGCTTGGTCGCTGAATTGCCGGTTTGCTCCCCGTCGAGGATGCACCGCCGGGCGACCAATAGGTCTGCTTTGGCTCAGGACGGCTGCGTGCAGCATTCCCCCCATCGCCTAGATTTCCCGAATCCCACAAGGTGGCGCGTTGATAGCTTTGCTCGCGGCGGATCTGTCGGTTGACCATGCCTTGCAGTAGATCGGGCGGGATGTCGGCCAAAAAGCGACTGGGCTGCTGCGTCTCAGTGCTGCCCCACAAACTGCGCCGGAAGACGTGGACAAGGTAGAGCCGCCGTTTGGCGCGGGTGATGCCCACGTAGCAGAGCCGCCGCTCCTCGGCCATGTCTTCGGGATCTTCGCTTTCCAAACTGCGGGCATGGGGCAGGATCCCTTCCTCTAGCCCGACGATGAAGACAACGGGGAACTCCAGCCCCTTAGCGGCGTGGAGCGTCATCAACGTCACTGCTTCGCCGCCGTTTTCGGTCAGATCATCCTGGGCGCTGACCAGGCTCACCTCCTGCAAAAAGAGCGAAAGCGGGTCCTGGCCCGGTTCCAAAGTCGACATGCCGGGGACGTATTGATTGGCGACGCCGCGCAACTCTTGCAGGTTTGTGAAGCGATCCTCGCCCTCCTCGGTGCCATCGCGCAGCCGGTCGATGTAGCCGGCATCCTGCAAAATGTGGTCGAGGAGTTCGGCCACGCTTTCGTAATGCTGCTCGCGCGCCATGCGCACCCAGCTTTCCAGCATCTCGGCAAAGTGGATCAGGGCGTTGCGGGCGCGCGTATCCAATCCACCGGCGCGCAGGGCGTTGGCGGGCAATGGACGCGCCACCGCCTCTGGCCCGTGATGGAGGATGCGCAGGGCGTCGAATTCGCTGATCCCCAGCGAGGCGGCCCACTCCTTGAGGATGGCGTAGGTTTTGGGGCCGATCCCCCGCGGCGGCTCGTTGATAATGCGATCCATGGAGATGCCGTCCGCCGGGTTGTGGGCGAGGCGCAAGTAGGCCAGGGCGTCCTTGATCTCTTTGCGTTCGTAGAAACGGGTGCCGCCCACCAGCCGATAGCGGATATGGCGGAGGACAAAGCCTTCTTCCAGGGCGCGGCTCTGGGCATTGGTGCGGTACATAATGGCGAAGTCGCTCAACCGCAAACCGCCGCCCGCCATCAACCGTTCAATCTCGTCGAGGATGTAGCTGGCCTCTTCCACCTCGTTGTACGCCTCGTAAAGATGGACCTTCAACCCCGATCCGTTGTCGGTGTGCAGCGCTTTGGGCGTTCGGTTAATGTTCTGCGCGATCACGGCGTTGGCTACATCGAGAATGTGCTGTGTGCTACGATAATTCTGCTCCAAAAGGATGACGCGCGTATCGGGGTAGTCCTGGCGAAATTGGAGGACGTTGCGATAATCTGCGCCTCTGAACCTATAAATCGATTGATCATCGTCGCCTACGCCGAAGACATTGCGGCTTCCCTCCGGCGCGCCAGCCAGTAGTTTAACCAATTCGTATTGCGCGGTGTTGCTATCCTGAAACTCGTCCACAAGGATGTAGCGCCACTTGCGTTGATACTTGGCGAGGATCTCGCGGTCGCGGCGGAAGAGCAGCACCACATTCATGAGCAGATCGTCGAAATCCATGGCGTTGTTGACCTGCAACGCCTCTTGATAACGATGGTAGACGCGGCTGGCAACCTCTTCAAAGTAGGTCTGTGTCTTCACCTTTTCGGGGATGGTCAACTCGTTTTTGTAATTGCTGATGCTGGCGCGGATGGCCTGGGGGCTGTAGCGCTTCTCGTCCAGGTTCATCTCTTGCAACACGCTGCGGATCAATGAGAGCTGATCCGCTGTGTCATAGACCAGCCAGTTGCGTTCATAACCGATGGCCTCGTGTTCAATGCGCAGAATGCGGGCGCAGATACTGTGGAACGTGCCAATCGACAGCCCACCCAGCCGTTGCCGTTGACCGGGCAGCGGCTGCGGAAAGTTATCGCCGATGAGATCGACCACGCGTTCTTCCATCTCGCGCGCGGCCTTGTTGGTAAAGGTCACCGCCAGGATGTTCCACGGCGCTACCCCCTTCTCGTCAATGAGATAGGCAATGCGCCGGGTCAGCACACGCGTCTTCCCCGAACCGGGGCCGGCCAACACCAACACCGGCCCTTCGGTCGCTTCCACCGCTGCGCGTTGCTGTGGGTTGAGTCCTTGCACGAGTCGAGACATAGGAGATGTTTTCCAGAGATGTGTTGCGCGAGACGTGATACGTGATTCGTGACCGATTGTCGCCTGCCACCTGCAAACCTGCAACCTGCCACCACTTTTGCCTTTTGTTTTTTGCCTTTTGCCTTCTCTACCATTCCTCTTCTTGAAGATCCTCGCCCTCAAGGATGCGCAGGTAGCTTTCGTAACGTTCCGCGGCGATCTTGCCTTCGGCCACGGCAGCCTGGACGGCGCAGCCCGGTTCGTGGGTATGGGTGCAGTTGGGGAAGCGGCAATCGTTGACGAAAGGCTCAATGTCCACAAAAAAGAAGCCGAGGCTGGCCGGATCGATCTCATAAAGCCCCAACTCGCGGATGCCAGGCGTGTCGGCAATGTAAGTGTCTTTACCGAAGGGCAGGCGGAAGAGTTGGGCGCTGCGCGTGGTGTGGCGTCCTTTGCCCTCAAAGTCGCGCAGATCGCCCACCCGCAAATTGAGATCCGGGTGGATGGCGTTAATCAACGTACTCTTGCCCACACCGCTGGGACCAGTGACGACGGTGAGGTTATCTTCGAGCAGATGACGGAGATCATCGATCCCCTGTCCGGTTTCGGCGCTGGCATAGATCAGCGGATAGCCCAACGCGGCGTAGAGACCAAAGGTCACCTGCGCCACCTCGATCCCTGTGAGATCCACTTTGTTGACGCAGATCATGGCGGGAAGTTCGTTGGCCTCGGCGATGACGAGGAAGCGATCCAACATGCGCAGATGGGGTTCGGGCTGGGTGATGGAAAAAACGATCAGCACTTGATCCGGGTTGGCCAGGATCACATCCTCGACGGACTGACTCGTACCCGGTCGCCGCCGGCTGAGGACAGAGTCGCGTTCGGCGACCTCATCGATCAGCCCTTTCTTCTTCCCTTCGGGCGCGACGAGGACACGGTCGCCCACAGCCACCAACGTTTCTTTGCCACGCTCTTGCAGCAGCCGTCCGCGCACACGGCAGAGGCGCACCCCATCGTCGGTCTCCACTTCGTAATGGTGGCCGAGGGAGCGGATCACTACCCCTGAAACCAGGTTTTCGGCCTGCTTCTTCGGCTTTGGCTTACTGCGTAAATGACTCTCAAAATAGTCGTCGGCGTATTCTTCGTCGTAATCGTCGTAGTCAGGAATGTAGCGGGGCAAACGTCGCTCCTCTAGTGGTTTAGCCACCCTTACATAGTCAAACCTGTACAGGAGGAGTGTATCAATGGGGTTGCGGACTGTCAACCTGGCAGAAGAGGGTGGAAATTGGGTATTGGGTATTGGATATTTCAGCCCGTGTACCCAATATCTAATATCCAATACCCAATACCCAATCAACCTTCCTGACAACAGGGCAGACCGGTCAGCCGCTGGCAGACGGGCGCGAGCGGAACGTTCACATCCACGCCGAATTGGGCCAACATTTCGCACAGATCGGCTACGGGCAACCCCATGACGCCCGCGGCGCATCCGCGTAAGGATGCCACCGGATCAAATTCTCGATGCTGGATTGCGTAAGCCCCCGCCTTATCCAGCGGATCGCCGCTTGCCACATATTGGACGATTTCTTCGTTGCTGTAACCGCGCATGTCGACGTCGGTGGTGTTCATGCGGATCTGCTGGCGGCGCGCGCCATCCTCGGCCACGAACAACAGCGCCAATGCGCTGTGAACCTGATGCGTTTCACGGCGCAGGCGGCGCAGCATCTCAATCGCCTCGTCTTCATCCATGGGTTTGCCCAGAACGGCGCCATTCAAAGCGACCACCGTATCTGCCCCAATGATCAACGCGGGATGATCCTCGGGGGGCAACCTATCGGCAATGGCCGTGGCTTTGCCCAACGCCAGGCGCGCTGCCAGATCAGTGGCTTCCTCGTGGGCTTTTGGATCCTCATCAATATCAGCCACAAGCGCCCGATGCGGAAGATCTAATTCCTGTAAAAAGCGTCGTCGCCGTGGACTTGCCGACGCTAGTATGAGTTTTAGCGGATTCATTGCCCTCTGCCTGCGTGTTAGACTATGACTGTATCGAAAAAAGATAACCAAAGACCGACGAACGATCCTATTGTAATGGGCTAAACCCTTGAGTAAAGTAATGTCATTGTCTTCGCTCAAAAAGTAACAACTGCATCCCATGCTCAAGGCGGGTCCGTGACCTGGCGAGAGCAGAGGTAAGTGGTTACCTCAGAAATGAGAAAGACATCCAGATCTGATTGTAAGAGGTACGTTATGGTCTACAAAATTCTCGTGGCAGACGATGAGCCTACCATGCGACGCTTGATGGCTGTCCTGTTAAAGCGTCACAATCATGAGGTGATCGAGGCGTCAACTGGGGAAGATTGCCTTGCCCTGGCCATCGAACACCAACCTGATATTATTCTATTGGATGTGATCATGCCCGGCGTGGATGGCTTCGAGACGCTGCGCCGCCTGCGCGCCAATCGTGAGACAGAGGATATCCCCGTGATCTTCCTTTCGGCCAAAGGTGAGGTCTCAGATCGGGTTGAAGGGTTGCGCCTGGGCGCTGATGACTATGTGACCAAACCCGCCGAGCCTGCGGAACTGCTTGCCCGCATTGATTCTGTGATCCTGCGTTCACGGCGAGAAGCGCGGCGCAGCAAGGGATATGTCTTCGGTCTGCTTGGCGCCAAAGGGGGCGTTGGCAAGACAACCACCCTTGCCAATCTGGCCGTCCACTTTCAACAGGCGGGGCGCTCCCCTTTGCTCGTTGATATGAATCTGGCCTTTGGCAATCTCGCCGCCCATTTTGGTCTTGATGCGAACCGTTGCTCGATTGCGAACCTCACCGTGATCGCGCCCGCGGATCTGGACCTGCACCAAGTACAGCAAGTGATTTTAGAACACAGCAGCGGCGTACGACTGATCGCCAGCCCGCCGAATGTGCCAACATGGGCCTCCTATTCGGCGGATTTACTGCGCACTGTGGTAGAACAGTGCGCGTACAGCGCCCGTTACGTCTTTTTGGATCTGCCCAAAGACCCGGACCTTTTGGGGGCGATTTCAGAACAGATCAGTGGTTTGATCCTCGTGTTGGGGAGTGAACCCTCTAGCTTGCGCGTAGGCGAAGAGATAGCGAAGTACTTGGGCAATTTGGGATTACACGATCGGCTCAGCGCAATTTTAGTCCACCGCGCCGCATCAGAATATCAATTGGTGGATGCAGGCACCATCGCCGAACGGCTGGGCTGCCTGGTGTTGGGCACGATCCCCTTTAAGCCGGACATCTACATGCGGGCCGAATACGATCAATCTCCTGTCCTGCTCAAAGCGGGAACGGGCGCAGATAACATCATCTTCGAGAAGATCGGCACACGCTTGCTCAACTACGTAGAGACGTTGGAGCAGTTTCAGAAGCAAAAAGTCTACGGAAATCGACGCTTGGTATAATGCTTTTATCCACCGGGTGAGAGACGCCGCATGGTTTACAAAATCCTAATTATCGACGATGAAGCCACGATCCGCCGCTTGATGAGCGTGTTATTAAAGCGCCACGGGCACGAAATCATTGAAGCAGCCGATGGTGAAAGTGGGATCAAGGCGGCGATTGCGCAGCAACCTGACATTATCCTTTTGGATATTATGATGCCGCATATGGATGGCTACGAGACGCTGCGGCGTCTGCGCGCCACACCCAATGCAGCGGACATCCCTGTTATCTATGTTTCGGCCAAAAGCCAGGTCGAAGACCGCGTGGAAGGTCTGCGATTGGGCGCTGACGATTATGTGGTGAAACCCGCCGACCCAGCCGAGTTGCTCATGCGCATTGAAGCGGTGATGAACCGCTCGCGGCGACGGACTCGACGGCGCCGCGCCGCTACGCACGCCTTCCTGGGTGTACGCGGCGGCGCTGGCACCAGTACCATCCTCGTGAACCTGGGCGCTCATCTACAGCAAACAGGGATGCAGACGCTGCTGGTCGATCTCCATCTGGCCTTCGGCACGCTGATCTATCAGCTCAATCTGCTGCCCTTAACTTATTCCACGGCGAATCTGGCGACCATCGCGCCTGAGACCATTGACGATACGGTGGTGCAACGCTGTCTGCTGGCCCATCCATCCGGGCTGAAACTGCTGGCCGGTTCTCCCACTGTGCCCATTGGGATCACGTTTGCCCCAGAACATCTTACGGCTATCACTGAACAGGCGGGACATTGCGCTCAGGTTGTCCTCATCGATCTGCCCACCGATCCTGATATTATTGAGTGTGTGGCGAATCTGTTGGATAGCCTGACCCTTGTACTCAGCAACGATCCGGCCTCGCTCCATGCGGCAGAGAATATCGCGGCGTACCTGCGCTACCTCAATCTGGATGCCCAAATCAACACGATCCTTGTCGATCATCATGCGATGGCCCAGCCTTTCTTGACGCCGGCGTTGATCGAAGAACGCACGGGTTACCCCTGCCTTGCCAATGTCCCAGCCAAACCCGAACCCTATCTCCAGGCTGAACAGTTGCGCACCCCCTTGATGATGAACGGTTACGACGCCGCCGATCGGTCGATCTATGCGCAGATTGGGGAAAGGTTGATCAAGCGTAGTGCGTAGTGTGTAATTCGCAATTCGTACACCATTCCGCATTTTCACGCCCGCGCCCTCCCCTCTCCGTTGGACAACTTCCCCGTCCTCTGGCACACTGATTGTGATTATTTTCCTCAAGTCCCATGCAATAAGTCGAGTGTCTAATTCGATCTTTTACCTTTTCAATCGGGTGTATTCAGAATGGGTTGATGATTCGTAAGGGTTTGGGTGGACGGTAGACGAGCAATGGCGTGCGCAGATGATATTTGTGAGCCGTCCACCCAAACCCCTACCCAGACAGCCAACTCATTTTGAACACACCCCTTTCAATCAACTGGCGCTGCGTCGCCGCATGTACAGGAGCAATCAATGAACAAAGTCAATGGTAGCGCACAAGCACAACCAGACTCTCCCCTTCAAATGGCCTTTATTGGCTGCGGCGGTATGGCCCGTCACCATCTGCGACAGATCCTGCAACAGCAGGAGACAACCCATGTGCGGATGGTCTGCGAGCCATCCCCTGAAGCCTATGCTCGCTTCTGCGCGGTCTTTGAAGAAGCCGGCGTCAAAGCGCCTGAAAATGAACCGGATCTGGAGCGCATGTTGACCCGCTATGGGGATGAACTGGATGCCGCTTTTATCATTACGCCCCATGTGCTGCATCATAGCCAGGCGCGGGCGTGTATGGAAGCAGGTCTCGACGTGTTGTTGGAAAAACCAATGGTGATGAACGCCGAGGAAGCGCTGGATCTCATCGATGTCCGCAACCGCACCGGCCGCCTGATGGTGGTGGCGTTCAACGGCAGCTTGTCGCCGCGCATTCGCACAGCCGCGCGGCTGCTCCGCTCCGGCGAGATCGGCCCGATCCTTAACATTCATGGCGTGGCCTGGCAGAGTTGGAAGCAAGGAACCACCAATACCTGGCGGCAGATTCCCGAAATTGCCGGCGGCGGCTTCCTTTTTGATACGGGCGCGCACATGCTTAACACCATCTCGGATTTGGCCGGTGAGGACTTTGTGGAAGTGGCGGCCTGGCTCGACAACCGCGGCACACCGGTGGATATCCTGGCCGCAGTGATTGGCCGGTTGCGCTCTGGGGCGATGGTCACCATGAGCGGTTGCGGCGAGGCGATCCCATCCTGCGCGTCGGACGTACGTATCTTCTGCAGCGACGGCATTTTGCAGACTGGCATTTGGGGCGAACGGCTGTTGATTCAGCGCAGCGGACAGAAGCGATTGACGCCTGTGCGCGTGCCGGCGTCTTTGGGCCAGTGGCAGCAGTTCACCCTGGTGCGTAAGGGCGAAATCGAGAATCCCTGCCCGCCGGAGATCGGCCTGCGCATGGCGCGCCTGTGGGACGCCATCCGCGATTCCGCTGCCCAGAACGGACAGCCCGTCCAGGTAATGCGACCGGTCCTGGCGATGGCGGCAGACTAAACGAGAGATTAAGAGATTGAGAGATTAAGAGATTAGGAGCGGACAATCGCTCAATCGCCTAATCTCTGAATCTCCTCGCTATCCATTAGTGATCAATAGGAGCATAAACCATGAGCAACCTTCGTGTTACAGTATGGAATGAATTTCGTCATGAGAAGGAAAATGAGTTCATCGGCGGTCTCTACCCCAATGGCATCCACGGCGCGATTGCCGAGGGCTTGCGCGAGCATGGCTTCGAGCATGTGCGCACCGCCACGTTGGATGAAGCGGAACATGGCCTGACCGAGGAAGTGCTGGCCGAGACCGATGTGCTGACCTGGTGGGGTCACAAAGCGCATGGTCAGGTGAGCGATGAGATCGTCGCCCGTGTGCAAGCTCGCGTCCTACAGGGGATGGGGCTGATCGTACTCCACTCTGGGCACGCCTCGAAGATCTTCCAAAAATTGATGGGCACAACCTGTATGCTGCGTTGGCGCGAGGCGGATGAACGGGAACGACTTTGGGTGGTAGCGCCGGGTCATCCCATCGCCCAGGGGCTTGACCCTTATTTCGAATTGCCCGAAGTGGAGATGTACGGCGAGTTCTTCGACATTCCACAGCCGGAACAACTGGTCTTTGTCAGTTGGTTCGAGGGGGGGAATGTCTTCCGCAGTGGCTGCTGTTTCAGCCGGGGCAACGGCAAGATCTTCTACTTCCGCCCCGGCCACGAGACCTACCCGATCTACTTTGACGCCAACGTGCGCCGGGTCCTCGCCAATGCTGTGCGCTGGGCTGCGCCGGTCGCCGGTCCTGAATTCCCCTATTATTCGGCCAATGGCAGATTCCCCGCCATCAACGAGAAGCAATCGCTCGAACCGATCGCGCGCAAGGAAAGCAAACGCGCACGGATCGGGTGAGCGTAAGAAGTAAAGAGTAATGAGTAATGAGTAGGTAAACGACTTGGCGCCAATAGAGGAACCAATATCATCGACTTACTCATTACTCTTTACTCCGGCGCATAGATGCAGGATTCTCCCCGTAGTTCGTTCAGGTATAGACAAAGCGACACGTAGGCCGGTCGAAAGTGCAGATCGTTGATGTCGCTTGGCTCCATGATCGCCCACCAATATTGCTCCTCGTCTCTGGGTTCTCCATCCATCCAATCTAAATTGGGCATGGTGAGCAGGCTCATCACCCCGATCCACGGTTGCCAGTGTTCGGCGGCATAGCGATAGGCGCGCACCAGATAATCGGCTTTGACCTCTTCGGTGATGCCTGCGCCCGCGCCAAACCATTGATAATCTGGGTTGTACGCGTCGCTTGTCCACCCAAATTCGAGGATGGCGATGCGGGTTTTGCTGTCGTTGTTGGCGACCATAATCGCGCGGATATCCTCAACGTGGCGGAAGGAGAAGAAACGATGCCCTCCATACGCAGGCGTGGCGGCCACCTGCTCGGGGGAGATCTCCGGCGGCGCGGCGAACCCAGGCGCATGTACCCCTAATAGATCAAAGTATCCCTGGCTCTTGCCGCCCATTGCTTTGTACATTTCGCGGTAATACTTTTCGTCGGGCATGGCGATGGCGTTATCGGTGCCGGTGGGGGCCATCCCTGCGCTGATGACAATGGCGTTCGGGTTGGCGGCTTTGATGGCGGTATAGGCTTTTTTCAGCATCCCCACATATTGGGTGGGGTTGGGTCGGTTGCCGCCCCATTCCCGCGCCAGATTGGGTTCATTCCAGATCTGGTAGGCTTGAATACAACCCACCGCCTGCGAGGTGCAGTTGTAACGTCGGGCCAGCGCGCCCGCAAAGGTAACAAACTTATCGAGACTTTGCGGTGGTTTGCCTGCCCAGAAATTGCTCAACGCAGGATCGGTGCCAAGGCGCGCGACAATGTTCAGCCCCTTTGTGTTGGTCTGCCGCACCACCCGATCGGCATACTCCCAATCGAAGAGGCCGGAGATGATCTCAATATCTTCCCAGGCGAAGCTCTGACGCACCCAGCGGAAGCCGCCATCCTTCATCAGTTGCAGATCGCGATCCGCCACTTCGGCTCGCCACCAGAGGAAGGCGTTGGCCCCAAAATCGGGGCTGCTCATGGTCGCCGGCGGCGCATAATCCGGTGTGGGCGTCGGGGTGGGCGTCCCTACCCGTGTTGGCGTCGGCGTCGGGAAATTTCCGTAGCACTGTTCAACACGGACCTCGTCTACGTACATCACGGCCTGACCGCTGAAACCATTGTTGTACGTACCAACGAGGATGCGCACACGCTTCCCCGCCAGCGGGGTGAGATCGTATTCGATGGCCTGCCATGCGTCGGCATCGACAAGGGTTTGAAAGACGCGATAGGTGACAGCGCCGCCATCGGTGCTGACCCAGAAATAATGGAGATCGCCCGAACTCCGCGCGCCGCTACGCCAGACCTGGGCGCGCAGGGTCAGCTTTCCGGAGTTCGTAGGCAGTTGCAGCCATTGGTAGGCGGTGCTGTAGGCATAGATGTTGGCGACGCTGTCGGGCAGGCCTACACGCATACTGCGCGCCCCGGCGTAGACCTGCTCGGTGCTGTAAGCAGCGCGGGCGCTGGTAATCGGTCTGATCCAATCTGTATCGGTCTCGAAGCCACCGTTGGGCAGCAGGTTGACACAGGTTGGCGCTGTGGCCGATGGGGTTGGCGTCGGTGTCTCGGTCGCCGTTGGCGTTGGCGTCTCGGTTGCTGTTGGCGTCTCGGTCGGGGTCTCCGTGGGTGTCTCTGTCGGCGTGGGTTCGGGGGGATCGTTGTAGATTGCGGGCAGGTGGAGCAGGAGGGTCGGGCTGAGCGCACGGCAGGCTTCCACGCGGACTTCATCGACCCAAAGGAGGGCGCGCTCCCCTTCCCCGCTGTTGAGGACGCCAAAGCGGATCTCGACTCGCTGCCCGCCCAACGACGTCAAGTTATAGCTGAGCGGCTGCCACTCTGCGGCGTCCATGTTTTCGTTGAAGATGATCAGCGTCTCGGCCTCAGCGTCGATCCGCAGAGAGTGGAGATCCGCTTCGCTGCCGCCGACCGGCCAGATCTGCGCATGAAGCAGTATCGAATCGGCGTCGCTGGGCAGATCCAGAGCCTGGACGGCTGCGCCCTCCCCCGTGCGATTGGCGTCGGCGTCAAAACCCAGGACCAAACTGCGCTCACCGTGAAAGGCGCGCTCAGTGGAATATCCTGCCTGTTCTGGCGAAAGATCCCAGCCATCTGTACCCTCGAAACTGCCGTTGACGATCAACTCATCACACTGTAGATCGGGCAGATCCTCGGCAGGGGCTAACCCGGCGGATGCCAGCGCCGCTGACCGACGCAAATCGTCCTCGGCGCCATGTATGCGCGCCGGCAAGGACCAGGCCAGCGAGAGCAGGGCGAGTACAAGCAAGATTTCAATCACAAAGATAACCGGCGGCGGTTTGAGGAGAAATTTCATCATAGATTGGACCAGGAGTGGGACTATGTACAACACAGGAGAGCATAATTGATCTTATCATCGGGCAGAGGAGGTGGCAACTGCATTTTGCTGTAGAAACAAAGATCACGGGGGGATCGGCGCACTTGTCGTCGCCGTTGCCAACGCCGTACTTGATGGTATAGGGCGGATTGTCGGTAACTATACAGGACGGGTAGGGGCACGGGTGGGGGCGGGAAGCAGGCTCGCTATGAACCTGATGTTTGATCCCGCCTCCACCCGTGCCCCTACGGTATGCGGCGGTCGAGTCCGCCTCCGAGCGGGCAAGCCTTCCGGCCCTACGTTTGTCTTTGCCGTTCACGTTGCCCCTGCGCAGAGGCGTATCTATGCTTTCTCCAGCGCCGGAAAAGGGCAAAGACTTCAATCGCGAGCATAAGCAACGCCAACGTGACAAAGGGAATAAGGGCTATCACGATTGGAGAGAGTTCGCCCGTACCAAAAATCTGCTGGCCCTGGGTAAACATTCCAGGAGACAGGCGTTGGGATACAGTCAAAATCTGCTCCAACAACCAGAATTCGCCTGTAAATACTAGCAGAATCAAGCTAACGAAGATCCATTGTCTCGCCACAAGCCACCAGCGGGTGCGACTCGAACGTCCGCGTACCGTCTGCACGATTTCGACAAAAGGCATGATCAGCGCGGCCAGCAGATAGAACAGCCCCCCAAGCCCGGTGCCGGGTAGACCAACGTTCATGTCAATGTCCTTTTTCGTAGACAGTAAAGCGCTGGTTGCGCACAAATTCAGACCAAAATGCTTCCAGTAAAAAGATCCCGTTTACCATGCGCAAGATCAGGAAGGCGGGCAGACTGCCCACGGCGCGCCCTATCTCTCGCCGTTGCATTGCGCCGCTTAAAACTGGGATGAGTACGGCAGGTAGATCGATCAGATAGACAAGCAAAAAGAGCGGGCTGACCAGGATCGAGAGCAAAGGTAGCAAAAAAAGATAGGCAATCGATGCGATAATGGCATCCCACAAGGCGATGCCGACCATGGAACGCAAAAAAGGAACCGAGAGAATATCGTCCCAATGCAGGCGCAGGTTCTGGGCAAACCCATGCGACCACCGCCTGAGTTGTTTTCGCATAAAGGTGAAATCATATGGCTCAATCGGATAGGCCAGCGCCTCTGGTATAAAGCGGACTTTCTGCCCCGCAGTGTAGAAACTCCAGGTCAGATCCATGTCTTCGGCCAGGGTGCGAGTCTGCCAGCCACCGTGGGCCTTGAGGACCTCAGTCCGGTAGGCCGAGAAACAGCCGGATGCGATCATCGGCTTTTGATAATAGTCCTGAATCTGTTTGTAGAAATTGAAGGCAAACATATACTCGATGTAACGTCCTCGTTCCCAGAGCGAGCGGACATAGCGGGGCAATACAAATCCACAGGCCGCCGCCACCCCAACATCACTAAACGCGCCCATCAGCCGTTCAATGCCATTGGAGGCAAGCATGGTATCGGCGTCAATCGCCATGGTGTATTCAGTCTGGACCTGCGCCAACGCGAAATTCTGCGCCCCGGCCTTGGACCCCGTATTCGAAGGAGGACGCAGGACAGTGACACCCAAATCGCGGGCAATCGCGCCGGTCTCATCCTGCGAGCAATCGTCTACCACCAAAATGGCTCTGGGGGGGATGGTCTGCATTTGTAAGCTGCGGATGGTATCGGCAATAGTTGCTGCCTCATTATAGGCCGGCACAATAACCGTCAGATCGCAGACACCTTCATCGACAGGAGAGAAAACCATCGCAGGGGATCCCGTAGTAGCCTGCATACAAACACAATTGGTGGGGATGGTTCCCGAACCGGGTTGAAATGGCAGAAGCCGCCCGAACGAAGTCGACACTATGCGCCCATTGCGTTCCTGATCGTTACTTCTAAGCCCCATGCTCCAGGTGGGTCCGTGACCCGCCGCCAGGTCTATGAGCTGGCTAGAGCAGGGTTTAGTAGTTACTTCTGATCCTATAGCAGGGTAGACTTAAGCGTAGCACAGATTTTCCTTGCTCAATGGACGCTAACATTACAAGTCGCTGACATCAGCCTGCAATGGGGAAAGGGTCTACTCTTGCGCCCTCCGCTGCACCCAGGCCATCAACAGCACCCCCGCCGTGCTGAGAATGGCGAAACCGGCGATCAGGGGCAACACCGTTCCGTCGTAGCTCTGGCCGATCAACGAACTGAAAAAGACGGCGATCAGCAGCGAGAGCGATCCGACCACAGCCGCGCCCACGCCGGCAATGTGGCCCAGCGGTTCCATGGCCAGGGCGTTGAGGTTGCCAAAGAGGACGCCCACACAGAAGAGTGCGGGCATCATATAGCCGATGAGCGTCCACAAAGGTGGATGACCGGCCTGTGTCCACGCGAAGAGGAGGAAGAGGATCGAGATCACGGCTAACGTGCGCGAGGACCATTTTGAGAGCGCAACCATGCCATAACGCATCACCAGCCGTCCGTTGAGGAAGGACGCGCAGCCCAACGCCACGGCCAGCGTGGCAAAGATGAGGGGAAAGCGCGCGCCTAATCCATATTGGATCTGAAAGATCTGTTGGGATGAACTCAGGTAGCCTAGAAAGCCGCCGCTGATCAACCCCGCCGTAACCGTATAGCCCAGCGCCCGGCGATTGAAGAGAACTTCGCGAATGGCCCGCCCGATCCGTAGTAACGAGAAGGGGACGCGGCGTTCGACCGGCAACGTTTCGGGCTGGCGCAGGGCAAACCAGAGCGCCGTGGCAACGCCCAGCGCCAGAAACGAGA
This sequence comes from Caldilineaceae bacterium, assembly GCA_019637695.1. Lineage (GTDB taxonomy): Bacteria > Chloroflexota > Anaerolineae > Caldilineales > Caldilineaceae > RI-153. Next base: position 69,714 of record JAHBVG010000022.1, read on the forward strand.
CGAAGATAGCGCGCCAATCCGCCACCAATAGGATCGCCTGTCCGAAGGTCGGCGCGATGATCGGCACCAAAATAAAGACCACCATCACAAAGGACATGACGCGCGCCATAGATCGACCGGCGTACTTATCGCGGATCAGCGCCATAGTCACGCTGCGTGGGCCAGCAATGCCGATGCCCTGGAACAGTCGCCCCGCCAGCATCATTGGGAAGCTCACCGCAAAGACCGAAAGCAGACAGCCGACGAAGAAGATCCCATAACCCACATAGATCGTCGGTTTGCGGCCAACACTGTCTGAGACCGGCCCATAGAGGATCTGTCCACCCGCCAGCCCCAAAAAGAGCAACGAGATGATCAACTGGTTGTCATTGGCGCGGACCACGCCTAATTCCGCGCCGATTTCGGCCAGCGCCGGCAACATAGCGTCCGTAGCCAGGGCTGCCAGCGAGGTGATCATTGCCATCAGGGCGACGAACTCGCCAAATTTCAACTCCGCCTGCGGGCGGTCTACTTTTACCATAGTTCAATTTCCCGGTGAGTGTACTGTGAAAAGATGCCAATAGTCTGGATTTCGGTATAATCATCCCATAGATTGGGCCAGCATACATTATTGATGGAAAGGTTGCACCATGAACGGCGCACAATCGCTGATCCGCACGCTGGTTGATGGCGGCGTCGATCTCTGTTTTATGAACCCCGGCACCTCGGAGATGCACTTTGTCTCCGCGCTGGACAGCACGCCGCAGATGCGTTCGGTCCTCGCGCTCTTTGAAGGGGTTGTCACCGGCGCCGCCGATGGCTACGCCCGCATGAGGGGGACGCCCGCCGCCACCCTGCTCCACCTGGGACCAGGGCTTGCCAACGGCATCGCCAACCTGCACAACGCCCGTCGCGCCGAAACGCCAATGGTCAACATTGTGGGGGAACACGCCACTTACCATCGCCAATACAACGCGCCGCTCACCTCGGACATTGAAGCGCTGGCGTGGACCTTTTCGGGATGGGTACGCACGGCCCAGAGTTCAACCACGCTCGCCGCCGACGCAGCCGAAGCCATTGCCCAATCCCAGACGCCGCCAGGACAGATCGCCACGCTGATCCTCCCCGCGGATACAGCCTGGGGCGCGGCGGAACGCATGGCCGCCGCGCCGCCGCTAACCGCCGCGCCGCGTGTCGACGCCGAACGGATCTGTGAGATCGCGCGCATCCTGCGCAGGGGAGAGCCAGCGGTGATCCTCGTGGGCGGGCAGGCGGCCAGAGAGAAAGCGGTGACCTTTGCCTGTCGCATTGGTCAGACTACCGGCGCGCGAGTCATGGGGGATCGGGCCGTGGCGCGCATTGAACGGGGCGCTGGACGACCTAAGATCGAGCGCATCCCCTACCCGGTGGATCAGGCGGTGCGGCTCCTTGCCGGCACTCGCCATCTGATCCTCGTGGGCACGCAGCAGCCGGTGGCCTTCTTCGCCTATCCCGGCAAACCGAGTTTGGTAGCGCCGCCCGACTGCCAGATCCACACATTGGCCGCGCCCGGCGAGGATATCCTGGCGGCGCTGGCCGATCTGGCGGACGAAGTTGACGCCATGGCCGACTTCCCCAACCGTTACCCGTTGGATCGTCCACCCCTACCCACGGGGGATCTGACCATCGAGAAGATCTGGACTGCGGTGGGCGCGCTCATGCCGGAGGACGCCATCATCTCCGACGAGGCGATCACCTCGGGACGCAACGCTGACGCGTGGACCGCTGGCGCGCCGCCCCACGATTGGCTCCATGTCACCGGCGGATCCATTGGGCAAGGGATGCCGGTTGCCACGGGCGCGGCGGTTGCCTGCCCGGATCGCAAGGTCCTCTCCATGCAGGCGGACGGCTCGGCCATGTACACGCTCCAATCCCTGTGGACCCAAGCGCGCGAGGGGCTGCACGTGATCACCGTGCTCTTTGCCAACCATGCTTACGCCATCCTCCAAGGGGAACTGCGCAACGTGCAAGCGCCCTCGCCTGGCAGCCGCGCCGCGCAGATGCTGCACCTGAACGATCCTGCGCCGGATTGGGTGAAACTGGCCCAGGGCATGGGCGTCCCTGCGGCGCGGGCCGAAGACGCCGACGCCTTCGTGGAGCAATTCCAGCGCGCCCTCGCCGCCGATGGTCCTTCTTTGATTGAGGTGCTGATTTAGGCCGATCCCAGAAATGCAGTCCTGGCTATTGAAAAACGTGGAGGGCGCTGCGGTTGGCCTCGATGAAGGCCCAATCATAGACGACGCCCAGCCCCGGCCCGTCGGGGACAGGCACACAGCCGTCCGCGCCCAGATCCTCCGGCTGATCCGAGTAACCGTTGAGATAGACCGGCGGCGTCATGTTGGGCATCCCCGGCCCCACCAGCGCCATCTCGTAGAAATGGGTGTTGCGCAGCGCCGCCATCACCGCCCGGTGCGCCGGTCCACAGGCGTGGAGCTGAACATCCAACCCCAACGCCTCGCAGACGTGCGCAATCTTCATGGCGCCGGTAATACCCATATCGTACTCCGGATCAGCGTGGACCATGTCGCAGCCGCCGGCGATCAAAAAGGCGGCCTTCTGCTCCAATCCGCGCACATGCTCGCTGACGAGGAGCGGCGTCTTCAACTGTTGGCGCAGCCGCGCATGGCCGATGGCCGAGACGCCCCCATCCCGGTAGGGATCTTCGTACCAAAAGTAGCCCGCCTCATCGCAGGCGCGGCCCACATAGAGCGCATCCAAATAGGTGCGCAACTGGCAGGCCGGGTCGAGCATCAGCGGCCAGCCATCGCCCACGGCGGCGCGCACGCCCAGCACATTGCGCGCCTCTTTGCGGGCGTCGCCCTCGTGCCAGCCGTGGATCTTGAACCCGGCAAAACCGGCCTCTTTGCACGCCAGCGCATAATCGGCGAAGGCTTCGGGGCTGTGCAGCCCACCTGGCTCAAGCTGGGCGTGATAGGTGCTGGCGTAGGTGGGCAGCCGCCGTCGGAAAGCGCCCAGCAGCCGCGCCACCGACGTGTTGTACTTCTTCCCCGCCAGATCCCAAAGGGCAATGTCGAGCGGACCGTGGCCCATGTGATCGTAGGCGCGCACCTCGCGCTTGAGATCGTCGTAGATCTGCTCGCGCGTTTCAGCGTCCCGCCCAAGCAGGTGCGGGGCCAGCATCAACATCTGCCCCAGCGTGGAGGGCGTCCCCACCCAATGAGTGACATACTCGCCCTGCGCGCCGTCGTCACACAGGATGCGCACGGCGAAACGTTCGGCGGTGAGCGACGCGCCCGCTTTGTAGATCAAATTGGCGACCCCGCTGGCCTGATGGCTGCCCAGACTCAAGTTTTCCACGGGAAAGCGGAAGGCGTGGATCTCGACCCGTTCGATTGTACTCATGGCGACCTCGTTTTGGTAGGGTGCGTGCGAGAAAAGTGAGAGGAATTGTTTCATCAACCGGTACTCTATCCTATTCAGTGGCATTTGTCATTTTGGATGTCGCCCCCAACCTGAAACATTCTCCAGTCGCTGAGCCGCACCGGGCTAAAGACCCGGAGCTACTGGGCTACGCCGGATAAATCCGGCTAAAGAGAGAGCATAAAGCCGCTCCGGGCTAAAGACCCGGAGCTACTGGGCTACGCCGGATAAATCCGGCTAAAGAGAGAGCGGTTTGTCCCTCCGAAAGCCCCCTGAAGGGGGCATGGCTCGCATAAAGCCGCACCGGGCTAAAGACTAAAGACCCGGAGCTACTGGGCTACGCCGGATTTATCCGGCTGAAGAGAGAGCGGTTTGTCCCTCCGAAAGCCCCCTGGAGGGGGCGTCGCTCGTATAAAGTAGCCGGTCACTTTAGGGCTGGGCGGCTTTCGCCCTAAAACTGAAATGCACCCTCCAATGATCTGATTGTTGATTTTCCCACACCCATCGTGTACACTGTAAGCTAAGTTATCGAAAAGAATCACGCCACTGGCTCTCCCCTTACATCGCCGCCTCCATCGCTCAGCCAGTCTTGCCTGACTTTCAGACATCAGCTTGCTTTGTCTGACTATCTCTCTGCCCGTTGATCCATCGCTGTCTGGCGGAGTCCCCACACGGCCTCGCCGGACCATCGTCCAATCTCATTCAGGCTGTCCAGAGGTATCCCATGAAGACTCGGCGCTCCTTTCACCCCATCGTTGCGTTTGTGCTTGCCGTCGCGCTCATCCTTTCGCCGCTCACCCCGATTCTCCACGCCCAGGAGGGGAGCAACGTCTGGCTGCCCCTGATCGGCAGTGGAATCACGCGCCCCACAGTCGCGGTCAGCGATGTCCTCTTCCGCACGGAGATCACGGTGACATCCCCCACCCAGTGGGCGCGCCTCGACGATCTGGGCGTTGCCATCCTGTCGCGGCACGAGATTGGCGCCACCGTCCTGGTGGACTATGAACAATTAGCCGACCTGGCGCGGCTGCGCTACGAGCCGCGCAACAGCGAGGAGTTCGGCGCGCTGGTGACCGCCGGCGCTGAGGAGAAACCCTGGCTGGCGCGCAGCCTGCGCTCGTTGGGCGAACAGGCGCAGACGGTGCGCGCCGAGATCGGCTCGCCGCTGGAAGCCATGAGCGCGCAGCCCCGTTCCACCAGCGCAGCGTTGATGACCCTGCGCGCTGCTGCTCAATCGTTGACGGTGGAGCAGCGATCCGCGCTTTCGTCCTTGCCCAGTTTGGACGATGACGGCGATGGGTTGACGAATACCGAGGAGAGTTGGTGGTGTACGGACCCGCTGAACCCCAACAGCGACGGCGATGCCCAGGGCTACACCGACGGGCAAGAAGTGGCTGCTCTGCTCGACGTGACCATTCCCCGCAACGTGCGCTGGGGCTACGGCCCGCCCTTTGGCCCGCCCAACGCCTGGCCCAATTTCAACAATCGCGACGGCACAGGCGTGAAGGTCTGCAACGACGGCGATTTTGACACCATCCCGGACTACGCCGAAGTCTTCATGGTGGGCACGCGCGTACCCTACGAAAGCACCGACAACGACAAGTTCGATGACGGCCAGGAACTCTTCGGCGTCACCTACTGCCCAGGCGCGCCGACCAACTGCGGCTATGGCAGCTACCCGGCGGTCGAATATTGGAACTTTATCAAAGCCACCATGCCCAACTGGGTGCTGCCGCCGGGAGACAGCCCCTTTGTGGCGGCCTTCCCCGTGCCCGAAGTCACGGTGGAAGCCAATTCGTGGACGGTGGAACGGGTGACGACGATCACGACCTCGCAGGGGGAAATGGTTGAGCAGACCAATTCCTACGAGACAGCCGTCACGCGCGGGCAGAGTACGAGTATCGCCAACACGGTGACGTGGAATGAGTGGGAAGAGGTGTCAGAGTCAATTGAAACACCATTAGCAGCACGTCTTGGCATGGCTGAAACTCACACACTTGCTTCAGACGGAAGCAAGTTCTGGGGTGCGACATATGTACTAGGAGGTGTACTGGCTATCGGTGCAGGCTGTGGTCTTGGTATAGCCACTACTGTAGGATATATTGCAACCTGTGCTGCAGGAGCTGTCGGCGGTATCACGATGATCCGAGATGGTATACAAGAGTGGAAACAAGATGACATTCAGAGAGATTTGAACGTCAACAACTACAACAACAACGTAAATATAAATAGGACTTACGCAAAAGTGTGAGAATTAGGGATAATAGGCGAATGAACAAACTAACGCACTGGGATTACTGTCAATTTCTGTTAGTGAGCCAAGTAAATTACACACAGACGTACTTTGCTGAGCAAAGTGAACACTTTAGTCACGACCGAATCAATCGATTGATGCGAACGGCCAAGCTAAGCCCGCGAGAACTGCGGGAAATGGTCAGGTCGGAAGTGGTGTTGTCAGAAAATGGCTACATCTTGTTTGATGATACGGTTTTAGATAAGAGCCACGCCTTTGCGATTGAAGTGGTCCGTCGCCAGTGGAGTGGCAATGCGAAACAAGTCATCAAGGGCATCGGGCTTGTGACCTGTGTCTATGTGAATCCCGATACGGCTCAATTCTGGGTTATCGACTACCGCATCTTTGACCCTGAGCGAGATGGACGTAGCAAACTCGACCATCTGTTGGAGATGTGGCAGACGATTCTGTATGTAGAAAAACTGCCTTTCCGTACGGTATTGATGGATAGTTGGTATGCGACCATGAAGGTGATGAAAGCGATTGAGAAAGCTGGCAAGATTTACTATTGTCCGCTCAAAAGCAATCGTCAGGTCAATCAGTCGCCCGACGAAGCCTATCAGCGCGTGGATGCGTTGACCTGGTCTCAGGATGAAATGCAAACGGGCAAACTGGTTCATCTCAAGCAGTTCCCCAACGGCCACCAGTTGAAACTGTTCCGGATTGTGCTGTCTACCCAGCGCACGGACTATGTCGTCACCAACGACCTCTCTCAAGACTCAGCCGATGCTACTCAAGACCGATGTGCCATCCGCTGGAAGATTGAGCAGTTTCATCGGGAAGCCAAGCAAGTCACAGGGTTGGAATCGTCTCAATGTCGTTCCCAACGCGCTCAACGCAATCACATTGCTTGTGCCATGCTCGTTTGGGTGCGCTTGAATCAAATTGCTCTGCAAACTCAGAAAACTGTTTATCAAATCAAGCAGGGTCTCTTGGACGACTATATGCGTGCCCAATTGCGTCTCCCGTCTATCTCTATCCGCCCTGCGTAAGTCCTAATAAATAATGTATCGTCATCTGCATCTGCGCAGGCTTCGGCACAGGTTGTAAACAACATCGATTTTCAGGGAGTACAGCAGTCTCTTGACGGTGTCCAGTATGCCATCAACCAACAAGGCGCTCTATTATCTCGCGGTCTTCAGGACGTTGCCTATGCCATCTCCCAACCCCGTCTCACCGAAACCCGTACCAGCGGCAAATCGTGGGGCGGCGCGCAGACGACTACCCACGAGGTCTACGAAGAACACACCATCAGCCAGGGCGAAGCCTTCACCACGGGCCAGAACTGGAGCACGGCCTGGGCAGTGGACTCCAGCCACGCCGCGGACCTGACCTTCCGCTACTCGGTGCGCAACGCCGGCACAGAGTACGCCCGGGAACTCTCCAACCTGATCTTCAACATCTACATCGGCGACGACAAGCTGCCTACCATCTCCTACAAGGCATGGGAGCAGTTCGCCAATGGCAAACTGGACAACCTCTTCCCGGTGGGGCCGAACACGCCGCCGGGGGTGGTCAGCACGCGCACCTTTGCCTCCAATGCCATCCCGCTCAGCCTGGAGCAGATGAAGCGCATTGATCTGGGCGAGCGGCTCACGGTCAAGGTGGAGAGCTTCAGCTTCGGCGCCGACGAGCTTTTCTACACCGACGCCATCAACGGCGGCGTCACGGTCTATATCGAAGACGGCGTGGAAGACGGCGACGAGACAGTTGACCAGTATGTCATCCCTACTTGGGGAACGGAGAGTGTGCAGGATGTACTCACCCGCTATTTCCCCCACGCTGAGGACGCCGACGGCAATCTCAACAGCCTGTGGACGCCCGAGTTCAACGGCGTTAACGCGCCGACCTGGCACGAGTACTATCTCTCCGACATCGCCTGGTGGAATGTCTATCTCACCCAGGCGGACGAGGGCGACACGCCGCTGCATCAGTTGCCTGCAAAGGCCGGCTCCGGCATCCTCTTCCGCTTCAACCGCGACAGCGACCGCGACGGTTACAACGACCGCGCCGAGTTCCGCTACTACTGCGCCCTGCCAGCCGGTCACGTCGATCGGCCACGCTGTGCGGACGGTCATCTGCGCCCCGAGATTCATCCGCAGCCCAAAGTAATGGCTGGCTACGTGGTCGAGCGCAGCGGCAACGTTGCCACGGTCAAGCTGGCGCTGGAAAACACCGGCACCTTCGACGCCTACGGCATCGACGCCGTGATGTACTCGCCCGACGCCACGACCACCATCGGCAACAACACGGTGGGCGGCAACGGCAAGGTGCGTCCGGGCAACAAGGTGACGGTGGGCAGCATGGTCAAAGCGCCCGACCTGAGCAACTGGGGCGCCAGCCGAGCCCGCCCTTACGCCGCCGGCGAGTACAGCGGCGCGACCGACCGCACCTTTACCTTCACGGCGCAGACGCCGGGCGTGGTGGGCACGGGCAGCACCGCCGTGGCATGGAACGACGGCGCGGGATCCAGCGGTGTGCTGCAACTGGGCGGCAGCTACCACGCGCCCCTGCCAGTGGATGTAGCCCACGGCGTGCAGGTCGGCTTCAACACCGGCACCATTGACGCTGGCGCACGCTTCACCGTGCAGGCGCTCACCTCGCGCGACACCTTCACCTACACGATCAACAGCGAACCCTTCACGCCGCCGGTGATCGTGGTCAGCTACAGCGACCCACAGGGTAGCCACCGCTTTGTGACGCCGGTGCAACTGCCAGCCCTGGGCGCAAGCCTGGCGCCGCATGTCAATGCCATGCTCGAACGCATCGAACTGAAGATCGTCGCCACTGCGCCCTTCGTCGCCAACGGCGCCAACACCACCAACCTGGTGGTCAACAACCCGCACCCGGCAACGATCCGGGACGGCCACCTGCACCTGAACTTCGTCTCCGATGGCAAGCTGGTATTGGAGAAATCCTACACCCTCGATATCCCCGCTGGGCCCACAACCTTTGCCGCTAACTGGTCTGTCACCGAGTTCTCCGCCGACTACAACCCGAACGGCGACAACCTGCTCATCGCCTTCTGGACCGACAGCGAGAACAACATCATTGACAGCGCGGCGCGCCCGCTCAACAGCTTTGCGGCTGATCCCAAGCCTGCCGCGGCCAGCGACGCCGCTGCCTGGGACTTTGGCTCGGTGACCCAGGGCGAGGTGCTGCAGCGCACCGTCTCCCTGGCCAGCGTGGGCGACATGGATCTGTTAGGCTACGTCCACGGCGCGCCGGGGCTAAGCGTCTCGCAGACGGGCAGTAAGCCGCTAGGCATCGGCGATGTGGCGACCTATCAACTGACCCTGGACACGCGCACCCTGCCCACCGGCCCCTACAGCGGCACGGTGACGCTGCGCACCAGCGACCCGGCGCACCCGCTCTACACCGTGCAGGTGAGCGGCGAAATCCAGGCCGCCAGCGGCGACGCCTACGCCCGTACAGTCACCGACCGCCCACTGGATGTTGAAGTGTGGGTGCCGGGCAACCGGGCGCAGGGCGAGTGGATCACCTTCGAGCATCCGCTAGGACCGGAGCCGCAAAGCCTGCATCCGGTCAAGGTCTACTCGCAGGATGGGGCGACGCTCTACGGCGTGGGCAAGTACGCCACCGACTTCAGCGCAGGGGCGGCGTCTGCCGCGATGTTTGGTACAGGGCGAGACGGCCCGTTGAATGTAACAACCAATCCAACTATCGTCAACATCTACGCTCCGTTACATGTCAGCGTGAGCGCTGGGGCTACTTCGTTGGCAGTTGGTTGGAACCCAGGATTCCAGCAGGGCGATGAAATTCTGATTCACCAGACACAAGGTACTGGGGCTGGGGCTTGGGAGGTCAATACCATCGCCAATCAGCCGGCAACGGTTTTGAATCTTCAAAGACCACTTGCAAACGGATATGCGCAGGGGGGAAACTCACACACTCAGATCATTCGTATTCCACACTATACAAACGTGACTGTACAAAATGGAGGTGTATTGACTGCACCTGCCTGGGATGGCGTTTTAGGTGGTATTCTCATTTTCCGAGCAAATGGTGCGATAACTGTTCAAAGTAGTGGCACTATTAATGTGAGTGGCAAAGGGTTTCGTGGTGGGACTTATAAGGCAGGCCGTGGAGGTCGCAACGGTCAAGGAGAAGGATTTCCCGCTGGCCCTAATGGGTCCTCAGCAAGTGCGAATGGTAATGGTGGTGGTGGTGGACGTCAGGAAAGCGGTGATCGTGCGTTTGATTATGGCGGCGGTGGTGGTGGTGGAAACGGTACATCTGGGGGGAACGCACAAAATCAGGGAGCGGTCGGTGGAACAACGATTGGGACGTCTAATCTTTCGTCTTTCACATTGGGCGGTGGAGGCGGTGTAGGTGGTGGTCCGTGGGATGGATTGGATCAGGCAGGGAATGGAGGGGTGGGTGGAGGGGCTATCCTCGTCTTTGGTGATACCATTCAGATGGTTGGTTCTATTCTGACTGACGGATTGAATGGTGGCAATCGAGCAGGTGGTGGTGGAGCAGGTGGTTCGATACTGATCAGTGGTCGAAATGTGTCCCTAAGTAACCAAGTGGGCGCACGGGGCGGTTATGGTGAAGCAACTCACGATCGGGTGGGTGCAGGAGGAAATGGCGGAGCTGGCCGCATATACGTTCAGTATTGTGATTCGCTAATCGGCGGTACAAATCCTGCAGCAACTACACAGAGGATTGACTGCTACGTCGCCGAGCAGATAGAATCTGCGCCATACACAACTGCACGCCTCAACCTGCCCGAAAACGTGACCGGTGGCAATATCTACCGGATGCAATACGCCCGCCGCCTGACACTTGCTTCCGCAGGTGAGATGGCGACGACCCTCGGCGTCCCCGCTGGCATCTGGACAGCCGCATCGCTTGACGCCCTGATCAGCGGCGTAGGCAGCGGCGACGTCACCTTCAAGCTCGATGTCGGTGCCGACGGCGTCTGGGATTGGGAGGAGACCCGCAGCGTCACCAACGCTGCGCCCTTCTCCAGCCCGGACCTGGCAGCGGCGTTTGCGCCCTATGTCAACGGCGCCGGGCAGGTCGATGTGCCGGTCAAGGTCTACCTCTCCAAGCCGGGGCAGGTGCTGCTCACCAACATGGCGGTGACGCGCAACCAGGCGGTCGAACTGGCGTCAGCGTTCACCCTGTCCGGCTCTCCCACCGAAGGCGCGGTCGTGCCGCTCAACGCCACCGTCGCCAACAGCGGCGCGGCGGACAGCGGCCCCCTCACGGTGTCGTATTACGCAACTCGCCCCTCGCCCCTCGCCCCTCAATACATCGGCAGCGTCTTCGTGCCCAACGTCCCACAGGCAGGCACAGTGGCCGCGCCCTTCCAGTGGAACACCCTGGGCTTCACTGGCCCGATCACGGTGACGGCGGTGGTCGATCCCTACAATCGCATCGCAGAAAACACCAAAACCAACAACAGTACGGCTACGCCCATCACCATCCTCACCCGGCCCGATCTGGCCTTTACAAACGTCACCCTCTCCAACCCCGAACCCACAGCCGGGGAAACGGTGACGCTGACGGTCAACCTCAAAAACCACGGCCAGACAGCCACCGGTGCGCACCGGCTGGCCCTCTACCGGGACAATCCAGACGGGGGCGGGACGCAGATTCGGGTGCAGAGTGTCTCGACCCTCAACGGCGGGGCCAGCCGCGCCATCGCCGTGCCCTGGACGCCCACAACGCCTGGGCTGCACCGCCTCTTCCTGCGGGTGGATCGGGATGGGCAGGTCAACGAATTCAACGAGGGCAACAACGACCGTTGGCTGGATGTCTACGTGGGCTTTGCCTCACCCCTGGCTGTGGACAGCGGCGGCGCGGGCGACGCCGCCTACAGTCCGTTCAACGGCCAGGGCGCAGTGGACACAGGCCTGCCCGACGAGGCGGGCAATTGCGGCGACGCGCCCTACCAGAGCTACCGCCGGGACCCGTCAGGGCGGGTCACCTACCGCTTCGACCATCTGTTGCCGGGCCATTTCTATCACCTGGACCTGGTGCTGTACGAATGCGGGCAGAATGCGGGCCGCCAACAGCGGGTGTGGGTGGACGGCATGGAGATCGCCGGGCCGATTGACCTGGGCAGCGGCGAGGTGCAGAATCTCTCCCTGCTCCTGGACCCCGCGCTCTACGCCGACCGCACCATCAGTGTCACCGTCAGTGTGGACGGATCGGGCGGCGCGCTGGTCAACCAGATCGCGCTGGTGGATGTGGATTACCGCTACGCCGACGCCGGCGGGGCCAGGGATGTCCAATATCCCAGCGGTCGCCGTCCCTATGGCTGGCTGGACGGGGTGCGGCAGATCCCGTGGGGAACGCTGCCCTTCCAGAGTCTGCGCGAGAACCAATCGGGCAACGAGATGCGCTACCGCTTCGACGCCCTCGATCCCAACAAGAGCTATCAGGTCCATTTCAACTTCTTCCTGGGGGGCGGCAACAACCGTGTGCAGCAGATCTGGGTGGACGATGTGATCCCACTGAGTGGCGATTTCACCCTGATCGCCGGACAGCGTAACAGCCAGCGCGTGGACCTGCCCAAAGAGAGCTACGCCGACGGCACGATCACCATTGCCGTGCGCCGCTCGGACGGGGCGACGACGGGCGCCATGATCAACGAGATTGCACTGGAGGAGATGACCCAGGCGCGCGCATCCACCTGCCAGGTGGCGGCGACGCCATCGTGGACGGTGGCCTTCGGCAATGTCAGCGTGGCCGGGCAACCTGCTGCGCCGGGGACAGTGGTCACCGCGCAGAATCCGCGCGGCGATGTCGTCGGCTGTTATGTGGTGAACAACACCGGGCAGTACGGGTTTATGTCCGTCTTCGGGGAGGACGCCAGCGGGGGCTCGCTGATCCCCGGCATGAAGGCGGGCGAACCGGTGATCTTCCGCGTCAACGGCGTCATCGCCGTGCCCACGCCGCTTCTCACCTGGCAGGACAACAAAACCCGCACGCGCATCAATTTGGAAGCAGGCATCACAATATCACAATACTTGCTGCTGCGGCCCAATTGGAATCTGCTCTCCACGCGCATGACGCCGCCGGTCCCCTTGCTCAGTATCGTCTTCCAATCTATCGCCGAGAAGTATTGTCAGGTGCTGGGTCCACGCGGCATCTACGATTGCACAGTACCGGCAAGCTTCCAATCGCTGAAGGAAATTGCGCCGGGCAAGGCGTACTACACCAAGATCAACGGCGGCGCCAGCGTCAACATGGTAATCGAAGGGGTTCCGCTTTCCGCTGACACCCCCATCCCACTGGAAAGAGGCTTGAATTGGGTGGGCTATCTGCCGTCGGTCAAGTTGCCCATTGCCACAGCGCTGAGTAGCATCAGCGCCCAGTTGGTGCAGGTTGCCGACGGGCAAGGGCAGATCTATGACCCGGCTGAGCCTGATTTCAACAACTTGCTGGAGATGATGCCCGGCCACGGCTATCTGATCCACCTGAGCGACGCGGCCACGCTGGTCTATCCCAGCACGGGCGCGGCCCTTGCCGATACGCCCGCCGCCGCAGAGGAGATGACAGGCACAGGCAGCGTCCACTGTGGCGGGGTGGAGCCGACGCCTTACTTCACGACCATCTACGGGCGGATCGCCATCAACGGCGCTGATGCCGCCGTAGGCGACCGTGTGGAGATCCTGACGCCGCGGGGCGAAGTCGCCGGTTGCTTCACGGTGACCAAGCTGGGGCAGTATGGTTTCCTCAGCGTCTTCGGCGCGGACAGCGCAGCGGGTGGTCTGCCCGGCTTCCTCGACGCGGAAGCGATGACGCTGCGGTTCAATGGCACGGCGGTTGAATTGAGTGAACCGTTGATCTGGCGTGATGACAAGTCCACGCGGCGAGTGGATCTCGACATCATTGCCGCAGAGCCAGCGAAGCTCTACCTGCCCATTACCACGCGGTGACAAAAACCTTCCAGGAAGGTCTTTTTCCTTCCTGGAAGGTTCCCTCCCCAAACCAGGAGCAGACAATGAAGTTGTACAACCGTGGCGCGCTGATCTCTGTTGCCTCAATGGTCTTGGCTGTGCTTGCCTGGGTATGGTCAGCGCCAGCTACGGGGATCGTCCGCGCCGCACAAGTCTGCCCTGCGGTGGCGCCAACGCAATATTTCACCTTCGTCTATGGCACTGTTCTCCTGGACAGCAACGCCGCCCCTGTGGGCACAGTGGTGGAAGCCCGCAATCCGCGCGGCGATACCGTCGGGTGTATCACCGTGGAGACTGCTGGCCAATACCCGCTCATGTACATCTATGGTGAAGAGTCGCTGGGCGGCGTGACAACGCCCGGTATGCGCCCAGATGAAGTCGTTGCCTTCCACGTCAATGGCGCGCTGGCTACCTCTACTCCCTTGTTTGCCTGGCGCAATCACTGGTCCCCGACGCGGGTGGATCTGGCGGCCAGCAGCGGTTCTACTCCTACATTCACATTTACGTTCACGCCGACGCCTTCCCACACGCCGACCATCACCCCGACACCATCACGCACGCCGACGGTCACGCCAACGCCGTCCCACACGCCGACGGTCACGCCGACGCCATCCCATACACCGACGCCGTCCCATACGCCGTCCCACACGCCGACGGTGACACAGACACCATCCCATACGCCGACGGTCACGCCAACGCCATCCCACACACCGACGATGACGCCGACGCCATCCCATACACCGACGGTCACGCAGACGCCATCGCACACGCCGACGGTCACGCCGACGCCGTCCCATACGCCGACGGTCACGCAGACGCCATCCCATACACCGACGATGACGCCGACGCCATCCCACACACCGACGGTCACGCCAACGCCGTCCCACACGCCGACCATCACCCCGACACCATCACGCACGCCGACGGTCACGCCAACGCCATCCCATACACCGACGGTGACGCAGACGCCATCACACACGCCGACGATTACGCCGACGCCATCCCATACACCGACGGTCACGCCAACGCCATCGCACACGCCGACGGTCACGCCGACGCCGTCCCATACGCCGACGGTCACACCGACGCCGTCCCACACGCCGACGGTCACGCCGACGCCATCCCATACGCCGACGATCACGCCGACCCGAACCCC
>JAHBVG010000023.1 GCA_019637695.1 Caldilineaceae bacterium
CGCCGTCCCACACGCCGACGGTCACGCCAACGCCGTCCCACACGCCGACGGTCACGCAGACGCCATCCCATACGCCGACGGTCACGCCAACGCCGTCCCATACGCCGACGGTCACGCCAACGCCGTCCCATACGCCGACGGTCACGCCAACGCCGTCCCATACGCCGACGGTCACGCCAACGCCGTCCCACACGCCGACGATTACGCCGACGCCGTCACACACGCCGACGCCAACAGCGACCCCTCCTCTGGTTTACACCCTGCAAGGAACGCTCTTTGAGGACCACGACGATGATGGCATCCAGGATGGGGATGAACCCGGCATCGCCGATGCCACCGTCTATTTGGTGAGCCAGGAACGTCGAACGCGCCTGGAAGAATGGACGACCACGACCAATGCGGAAGGGGTCTACATCTTCATCCATATCCCCAGCGGCCACTATCGGCTTGGCTTTGCCCTCCCGCCAGCCTACGCCGCGCCAGAGATCCAGTGGAGCGATGTCGCGCTCAACGGCGGCAGTTCGAATGTAAGCATCCCCTTGCCGTTTGCCGGAGAACGTGCAACGCTCTACCTGCCGATGCTTCAGCGTTGATCCGCTGACCGTTGTTTCCACAGCCCTGATTCAGTGCCTCGACAGCGCCCATCTCTCAATAAGTAGATCTTGCAAAAACCCCGGCTCTGACAATTTCGATTGCAGACCGGATGGCAGCATGATATGATATGGGTGTATTCAGAATGGGTTGATGATTCGTAAGGGTTTGGGTGGACGGCAGACGAGCAATAAGGTCCTCGGCACTCCCAGGATGGTACCGACAATGACGGAGAAATTTGAAGTCGGTTATGCGCTGCTCATCGGTGTCAGCGAGAATGCGATACCTCGATTAGCCCTGCCCGATGTAGCCAGGGACATCAGTGCGCTTGAGACGGTGCTGGTCCATCCTCAGCGCTGCGCATACCCGGCGGAGAACGTCAAGATCATCACGGGCGCGGCGGCAACGAAGGCCGGCATTGAAGATGGGCTGGACTGGCTCTACCATCAGATTCAGGCGGATGGCAGCGGCGATACTACGGTTGTCATTTACTATTCGGGCCACGGCTGGCGCGACGCCAGCACTGACCCGCCCACCCACTACCTTATCCCCTACGACATGGAAGAAGGGCGATACCGTTCCCGCGCACTGCGGGCTACGGATTTCGCAGTTGCGATTGCGGATCTGCGACCTCAACGGCTGCTCGTCATTCTAGATTGCTGTCACGCCGCCGGCATGGATGTCAAGGATCTGGACTTTGTGGCAGATCACTACCAAGAAGCCGCCGTCCCTCCTCAGGTTCTGATGGTTGGCGAGCAGAGAACAGCCGACCCAAGAGCGAAGGATCTTTCCACACTGGCCCAGGGAGCAGGTCGGGCTGTCCTCACCTCCTCGCAGGGGACGCAGAAATCATACATCCGTCGAGATGGCAGCATGAGCATCTTCACCTATCACCTCATCGAAGCGCTCACCGGCCATGCCCAGCCCGAAGGCGGCGCCAGAGAGGTACTCGTCTCCGATCTGATGAGCTACGTCACCCGCACCGTTCCCTCAAGCGCCCGCCAACAGGTCAACGCCGAACAGACGCCGGACTTTCAGGTGAGCGGCAATTTCCCGGTAGCGCTGCTACTGGGCGGCAAGGGGTTGAGCAAGGGCGAAATCGCCCCCGATCCGCTGGAAACGTCGACCGCAGCGAGCCGGAGCGAACAGGTCAACACTGGCGGCGGCGCTTACATCCGCGGCAATGTCAATGTTAAAGGCGACCTCGTCGGTCGGGACAAAATCACCTATGGGGACGACGTGCGCGGGGACAAGGTCTCTGGCGACAAGATCAACGTGGGCAATATCAGCGGCAGCCCTGGCTTTAACATCGGCAGCGGTAGCGTCACCAACAGTGGGATCTCCGCTGAAGATCTGGATCGGCTCTTCCTCCCCTTGTTAGAGGCAGTGCAAAGCGGCCCGCCGGAATCACGACGCGAGGCTGTACAGACAGTCCAGGCGTTGAAAGCAGAAGCGGCCAGGGGCGAAAAGGCCGACGATGGACGCATGGCCCGTCTGATCGACAAACTTGTTGATCTCGTACCGGGTGGCGTCGCCGCTCTCGTCTCTGCCTTTGGATCGCCCATCCTCAGCGGTCTGGTTGGCCCTGTAACGAAGTACGCGCTGGAGCGTCTGCGCAGACAGTAGCGCTCGACAAACAGCGGGCGAGCGCGTGGTATCCAGGGGAAGCAGTCCTATGGACAGCGAACTCAAATCAGAACAGAACGCTCAGCCACAGGGAATACCCATCCCCGGCAACGTAGACGTAGCTGGGGATCTCGCCATGCGCGACAAGATCATCTACGGCGACGAGGTCCACGGGGACAAGATCGCCGGCGACAAGATCATCTATGAGGCGGCCGACAATGCGCCGCCAGCCCCCGGCGATCCACCCTTCCAGGGACTGCGCTTTTTTGATGTAGCCGATACCGACCGCTTTTTTGGACGCGAGGAATTGACCGCTGAATTTGTCGATCATTTGCGCGATCTGGCCTTTTTGGCGGTGATTGGCGCCAGCGGCAGCGGCAAGTCGTCTCTGGTGCGGGCAGGGGTTGTGGCGGCCCTACACAGAGGAAAGACCTTGCCCAATGGGGTGCGCCGTCCTCTGGGCAGCACCGAATGGCCGCTCTTTATCTTCACCCCCGGCGTCCATCCGCTGGAATCTCTGGCAACGACGGTCACAACCTCAGATGCGCAGGCGGCTGCGCTCCTCGCCCGCATGAAAGCCCAAAGCGATGGCCTGCGCCAACATCTCCAAGAGCTAATCGATCAGACACAAAGCGGCCATGTCCTCATGGTGGTGGATCAGTTTGAAGAGGTCTTTGCGCTCTGCCGGGATCAGAACGAGCAACGCGTCTTCATTGCCAACGTCCTCTGTACCGTGGGGCTGAGCGGCGACCGCGCCACCGCAGACGATGCCAGCGCTGCGTCCAATCCTGCACGGCTCATCCTGACCCTGCGTGCAGATTTCTACGCCCAGTGCGCTGAATTCGAGGCGTTGCGCACGGCATTGGAGCGCTACCAGCGCTACATCGGTCCCATGTCTCAGGCCGAGTTGCGCAACGCCATCGAAGCGCCCGCGGCCCAGGACAACTGGCTCTTTGAACCCGGTTTGGTGGACCTGATGCTGGAGGACATTGAGAATGAGCCGGGCGCGCTGCCGCTGCTTTCCCACGCTTTGTTGGAAACGTGGAAACGGCGTAGTGGACGCACCCTGACCCTGGCCGGTTACCAGGCAGCGGGTCGCATCCAGGGGGCGATTGCCAAGACTGCCGATCAGACCTTCGCCCAACTGAGTGACGAAGAGCGGCAGATCGCCCGCAACATCTTCCTGCGCCTCACCGAACTGGGCGAAGGCGTGCAGGATACGCGCCGGCGCGTATCCCCCACCGAGTTGATCGTCCACGCTGCCCAGACAGCCGAGGTCGAAGAGGTGGTGCGCCGCCTGGTGGATGCCCGGCTGCTGACCACCGACAAAAACCAGGTGGAGGTTGCCCACGAGGCGCTCATTCGTGAGTGGCCTCAATTGCGGCGCTGGCTTACCGAGAACCGGGATGCGCTGCGCGTCCATCGCGAGCTGACCGAAGCTGCCCAGGATTGGTTGCGGCTGGAGAAGGACCCAGGCGCGCTCTATCGTGGTCTACGGTTGGCTCAGGCGGTTGAGTGGCGACAGAAAGAAGAGGATACACTCAACGAACTGGAACGATCCTTTTTAGAGGCCAGCGTCGCCCTGGGCGAGGCCGAACGTGCCGAAGAAGCGCGACGGCAACAGGAGCGCATCGCCGCCGCCGAAAGGTTGGCCGCCGAGCAGCGCAAACGGGCGCTGTGGGCAACAGCGCTCAGTATGTTAGCCGTCCTGGCGGCGGCGGCTGCCATCTGGCTGGGGATCGAGTCGAGTAACAATGCAGAGAACGCAGCGATGGAGCGCGATCGCGCCTTTGCTGCTCAACAGCAGGCTGAAACACAACTGCGGATCGCACAATCGCAACAGGTGGCCGCCGTGGCGCAGAACCTGTTGAGCGGGGGCAAATCAGAGCAAGCGTTGCTGTTTGCCGTGGCTGCCGGCTATGAATTGACGCCGACGGTGGAACTGCACAATGTCCTTCGCGCAGCCGTGGACAGTTGGCGCGGCGTGCGTATCATCAAGGCGCACAGCCAACGTATTTCGGGCGGCTCCTTCAGCCAGGATAACACGCTGGTTGCCACGGCAAGCGACGATAACAGCGCCAAAGTCTGGCGCGTGGACAATGGTCAGCTTCTGCTTTCAACCGATGTCTACACTGGCGTCATCACGGGCGCTATTTTTTCTCTAGACGATCAATATCTGATCACAAGCAGCCGTGATCGAACGGTCCGCATCTGGCGTCTCTCGGACCGGGCCTTGATCCACACCTTGCGCCACGACGATGATGTGCGCTCGATTGGGCTTCATCCGAATGGCGAGTGGGTAGCCGCACGTACCGGCAGCGAAGTCTGGCTTTGGGAGATAGAAAGCGGCCAGGCGGTGGAGGGGAGTCCGTTTCGAGCCGGCGTCACCCTGCGCTCTCTCGATTTTACGCAGGGCGGCGATAACATCCTGGCGGGCGGCGGCGATACCCAGGTCCACTTGTGGAACATTGCCGCCAGACAGTCGGCCACCTTAGCGACGGACAACGGCCACGAAAGCGCTGTGATTGGGGCGGTCCACAGCCCGGATCGAAGGTTCATTGCCTCGTTGAGCAGCGAACGTCTTCTTCTCTGGCAGTGGGTTGACGGTCAGGGATTTGTCGCCCGGCGCTTGCCCCAGTCGAGCGACGGCATCTCCTTCCAGCCGCCCGTTCAGTTCAATCCAAATGGGCGACTGTTGGCCGTGGGCAGCGGAACCGGTCTTGTGCGCATCTGGGATATGAACGATCTCGATGCTGAGCCAATTCAGGTGGGCGGGCGGCCAGGCACAACGGCCAGCTTCAGCCCTGATGGTAGACACCTTGTCCTCAGTAGCAGCGACGGCACGATTACGCTGTACGACATCTTCGCCCGCGTGGAAAAGCCTTTCGTCAAACTGCCCGCCGGCAGCATTTCGGCTCTCTTCTTCAATCGAGATGGCACTCGTCTCGCCACTGCCAGCACTGACGGCGCATTGACCTTCTGGCAGGTCTGGTTGGGCGGCAACGTTGCGCTCGCGCCGCTGCGCAACTTCCCCGCTTCGGCGATGGCGCGTTGGGGCGATGAGGTACTCACGGTCGGCGTAGGAAACGAGATCGAACGCTGGCATTGGCGCACCGGGCAACTGGATTCACTGACGATCACCCTGCCAGAGGATGCATCCCTGCCAGACGCGCTGACGTCCATCGCCATTTCCCCTGGCGGAGACTTGATCATCGGCAGCGCCAAGGGGACGCTCTACAGGGTCGATGCGGAAAGCGGCGACACGCTGGCGTATTGGTCAGCGCACAATGACCCCATCTCGGCGATTGTCCCGCTGCCGGTTGGCCTGGGGGCCGATAGCACAAACGCCCACCTCATGGCGACCATCGGCGGCGAACCGCACATCGCCATTTGGGATGTACAAACGGGCGCGCATGTCCGCTCGCTGGGTCGGTCAGGGGAAGGACATGAGAACGATGTCACGGCGTTGGCGCTTTCGCCAGCGGGTGATCTCCTCTACTCAGCGGGCGCAGATGGGCGCGTCCTCGCGTGGAATTGGCGAACGGGCGAGATTGCCAAGCAGCAGCGTGTGCGCGTCTCACTTACATCGTTGGCGGTCAGTCCCATCGACGGCATGATCGCGGCTGGCAGCGCTGAAGCGGCAATCTATCTTTGGAGAGCAGATGGACGCAGTTTTTCGGTCGGCGCGGGGGCCAATGTGCGAGCGCTTCACTTCAGCGGCGAGGGCGTCCTGTTCAGCGCCACAGAAACGGGTGAAATCCAGGTATGGGATCTGGAACGGCGTGTATCCGTCCATATTCAAGCGCATGGCGAGCGTTGGGTCAAGGACTTCTTCCTGGCCGAGGACGAACGGCTCATCTTCAGCGTGGGGGACGATGGACAGATCATGGCTTGGCCGCTTCCTCTCGACGATCTGCTGCTGTTGGGGTGTGCGCAGAGTATCCGCAGCCTGTCGAACGTCGAGTGGCAACAGCAATTCGGCTTCGACATCGATCTCACGCCCTGTCCCCAAGATCGCACACTGGCGCGCTTTCCGCTGACGGCCGCGTTGCTCGATCCATCCTTTCAGCAGATCGACGATCTGCCTATGATCTACTTCTTTGACGCGCCGCGGGGAAGCACAGTGGCCCCAGGCACAGAGATCTCGCTGCGCTGGAGTACCAGCAATGCCACCGCCGTCTACCTGGAGATCAACGGCGAACGGCGCGGCGTCGCCTCTCCTCATGAGCAACGCTTCACGATTCTCACAGAGACTACCTTCCGCCTGGTTGCTGTCAACCGCAATGGAGAACGCAGCATCCAACGCCATGTTACCCTCACCAATTAACTCGCCCCTTTCGCAACCACGATACCTGGTAGTTGCGAAAGGGGCAGAGCACCCCCTGTAGGGATCGAACCTACGACCCACGGTTTAGCATACCACTACAGTTTTCACTGCCAGTCAGGCTGTTTGTGGTCTGGACCATATCTTCACCATTTCAGGTGGGATGCGTATGGTCTCTACGGAACCCTGCGATGATCCGCTGCAAGATGAATACCTCGCAACTGACCATTCTTCGGTGTCTCTACCCTCAGATTCATTGACTGTCTACCTGAGCCTTTAAGACACCTATGTCTCCTTTTGTCTTTGTATGATGATGGCGCATTTCTGAACTCATCTCAAAAAGAAGACACAGGTTTCCTCGGTGTTACCAACTCAGAGCATTTGAGAAAGGTTTCACCGATATAGCACCCTCCACTTTACGGGTTTCTGTTTCCCCGTAAAGGCTCCTGCTTGAAGACCGTTGCTCTATCCACTGAGCTAAGGGGGCAGAGTGGAATTGGCTCTATTTTACCGAAATTGCCCCTTTCCGTCAAAGCAAATGCGGAATGTGAAGGGTGAAGAGTGAAGAGTGAAAGGTGAAATGAATCCGACATGTTTCCTTCAAACTTCACTCTTCTCACTTCGCCTTTTCACCTTGTTATCTCATGCCCATCCTCATCCGCCTCTTCTTTCATCAACGGGATGTACAGGGTAATCTGGGCGCCGGCGTTGGGCGCGGCTTCGATGTGAACGCTGCCGTCAAAGAGAGCCAGTTGTTCCTTGATGCTCTGGATGCCCCAACCGGTATAGAGGTTGTTGGGATGGGGCGTGATCTGGTGGGGCTCGAAGCCCTTTCCTCTGTCGCGGACTGTGGCAATGAGGTGGTCATCCACCCGTTGCAGCGTGACATACGCCTGATCGACGCCAGCGTGTTTGACGACGTTGAAGAGCAGTTCACGGATGATCTGAAAGATCATCACGCGCAAGCCCTGATTCCCCACCCGGCAGTCGCCCTCAAACTGGACAGACACAGTGAGTTCGTGCATTTCCTTCATCTGCGCCCCCAGCCACAGGATCGCCTCGGGCAACCCTTCGTTGCGCAGAACGGGTGGGCTGAGTTCTACCGTCAGGGTGCGGGCAGACTGAATGGCCTGGTTGATCAAACTGCCCATATCTTCAATTTGTCCACCCAGCCGCGCCTGCTGTTCGGCGGAGAGGTCCAGGCTGATCAGGTGAATGCGCCATTGGATGGCATAGAGCATCTGCTGCACATGATCGTGGATGATCTGCGAGACCCGTTTACGCTCTTGCTGTTCCGCCAGGGATAACTTTATGGCTAGATCACGCACTTGCTGAGTCCGTTCCCGGACACGGGTTTCTAACTTTTCGGTGAGTTCTGTCAGTTCGGCCAGCAATCGCTCGCGTTCGGCTTCGCCCTGTTTCTGGTAGTGGATGTCGGTAGCGGTGCCATACCAGCAGTTGATCTGGCCTTCGTCACTGCGTACAGGCAGCGCCCGGCTCAGATACCAGCGGACCTCGCCATCCGCGCGGTGGATGCGATGCTCGATCTCATAGGTCTCGCCGGTGGCGAGCGCTCGGTTCCAGGCGTCCACAGTGGGCTGTTGATCGTCCGGGTGCAGGATTGGCTGCCACTCCCATCCGTCCTCGGTGGGCGTCAGCCCCTTGAATTCGCGCCAGCGCTGGTTATAGTAGTCAACCTTGCCGGTGGATTCGGCCGTCCACACCAGTTGGGGCATTGCATCTGCCAGATGACGGAAGTGATCTTCGCTCTGCCTGAGCGCCTCTTCGGCGCGTTGATGCTCGGCGATCTCCTGCTGAAGTTGCCGGTTGATCCGTTCGAGTTCGGCGGTACGCTCAATGACTCGCTGCTCGAGCGCGGCCCGCTCTTCATTGAGGAGCATCTCAATCGATTGGCGTTCGAGGATCTCGGCTTGCAACGATTGATTGGATTGCTCTAGTTGAAAGCGGCTAGGGATGGCGAGCAAATGGGGGATCAAGGGCCACAGCGCTATCGCCGTCACTACCGAGACTGTCGCCGTCAGACCATCGACGATCCCTTGCAGCCAGTAAACGGGATACCAGATCGTGATCACCTTGACGATGTGGGTGGTACCGCAGCCAAAAATAAAGAGCGCAAAGAGAACAAAGACCCATTTATGCACAAGATCCTGCCGTCTGCGTACAAAAACAAGCAACGCAACGGGGATAGAATAATAGGCAATCGCAATCAGGATGTTCGAGATCACCAGCGTCCATAACAGGGAAGGGATCCACAGGAAACAATGGCCATGAGGCATCCAAAATCGCGATCCGAACCAGTCAACTAATAATTGCCACATCGGTTTCTCCTGAAGGGATGGAGGAGTTCAATTTAGGGGCAGGCCAAGTGCCGGAGACCTATCGCCGCACTGAGGCTGCATCTTCTCTTTCGCCGTCATGTCTTTTGTGAAATCCCCGGCGCTTTCGCCCCCAGCGTGAATGCACCCCGGATGGAGGTGTTAGCGCGCAAGAACTCACAGTATCGTATCATTCATGACTTGAAGGCAGAGAATTATACCATCGAACCAGCATTTTGAGCAGAAATATGCCCCTGCCCTACCCCTTCCCTGTATCAAGATACATAGACGAGGGTAGCATAAAGGTTTATGGTATAAGGCTGTTTAGAACGGGTGTGTTCGAAATGAGTTGGTCGCCTGGGTAAGGGTTTGCATGGACGGCTCACAAATATCGCCTGCGTAAGTTCGTCTGCCGTCCACCCAAACCCTTACCAATCATCGACCCTCACATAGATCAGCAAAGGAGTTATGCAATGGAGAAGAAGCAAGGCGGGACGCAGAATTCTGGGCAGACGTTGACCACGCGGCAAGGCCATCCGGTTACCAATAACCAATCCCAGCGGACAGTGGGCAGCCGCGGCCCAGCGACGCTGGAAAATTATCATTTTCTCGAAAAGATCAGCCACTTTGACCGCGAGCGCATCCCCGAACGGGTGGTGCATGCCCGCGGCTTTGTCTGTTATGGCGAGTTCGAGGCGACGGGGAGGATCGGCGATGAACCTGCCTCCCAATACACCCGCGCCAAACTCTTCCAGGAGAAGGGCAAGAAGACGCCGCTGGCGATCCGTTTTTCCACGGTGATCGGCGGGCGCGATTCTTCGGAGGTGGCGCGCGATCCGCGCGGTTTCGCCGTCAAGTTCTATACCGAGGACGGCAATTGGGATCTGGTGGGCAACAACCTGCCTGTCTTCTTCATCCGCGACGCCATCAAGTTCCCCGATGTGATCCACTCGCTCAAACCCGATCCGGTCACCTTCCGCCAGGAGCCGAACCGCATCTTCGATTTTATGAGCCAGACGCCCGAATCGATGCACATGCTCACCCATCTTTTCAGCCCGCGCGGCATCCCGGCGAGCTACCGGCATATGGAAGGCTTCGGCGTCAACACCTATAAGATGGTCAACGCGCAGGGGGATACGGTGCTGGTGAAATACCATTTCCATCCGCGCTGCGGCGTCGCCAGCCTGACCCAAGAGGAAGCCGAGAAGGTCCAGGGCAAGGATCTGGGCTCCGCCTCGAAGGATCTCTACGAGGCCATTGAGCGGGGTGAATATCCGCAATGGGACATGTACGTGCAGATCATGGAGGATCACGATCACCTGGAACTGGATTGGGATCCGCTGGATGACACCAAGATCTGGCCTGAAGATCAGTTCCCGCTACGCCATGTAGGGGTGATGACGCTCAACCGCAACGTCGAGGATCACCACAACGAGAATGAGCAGATCGCCATGGGCACTGGCGTCCTTGTGGACGGTCTCGATTTTTCGGACGACAAGATGCTGGTCGGGCGTACTTTCTCTTATTCGGACACACAGCGTTACCGCGTCGGGCCGAACTATCTGCAATTACCGGTGAATCAGCCCAAACATGCGGATGTGGCGACAAATCAGCGCGGCGGGCAGATGTCCTACGGCGTGGACCTGGCGCCGGGGCAGAATCCCCACGTTAACTACGAGCCGTCGATCCACAACGGGCTGCACGAAGCGCCCCGCCCGCCCCAGGACAACGCCCCGGAGATCCGCGGCAAGCTGACGCGCAGCGTCCTCGAACGGCGCAACGACTATGTGCAGGCGCGCGCCCGCTACTGCACGATGATGGATTGGGAGCGCGATGATCTAGTCAAAAATATGGGTGATCTACTGGGCCAGTGCGAGCGCGATGTGCAGGAACGCATGATCTGGCACCTGCTCCTCGTCCACGACGATTACGGGACGCGTGTGGGTAAGGCCATCGGCGTCAGCGCTGGCGATGTGCGCCACCTCGCGCCGCTGCCGGGGCAGATCCTCACCGAGGAAGATCAAGATCGGCTGCGCCATCTGGGCCAGAACGGCGACGAGATCGATTCGACCGTCTGGGGCCAGTGGACCAGCTCGGTGACCAATCATCAAGCCACCGCCCAAGAGGTCCTCGGCGGTATGATGGAGATAGCCGAGTCGATGCGTTGATCGAAAGAAGACCCGCCAGATTTTCAAAAATCTGGCGGGTCTTCTTTTGTTCGCTCTCCTGGGGATCGTCATCGCGCTGGTCACAGCAAGTTGGGAAAAGTAACCAATCCGCGTTATTCTTGGGGATAGCAGTCCGCCATCATCCACTTCTTCCCCAAGGAGATCTTTGATGTATCAGACATTGTTAGCCCGGCGCGCGGCGTCGGGAAACCCCATCCGCGTCGGCGTCATCGGTTCCGGCAAGTTCGGGGCCGGTGTCGTTGCTCAGCTTTCGCGTATGCCAGGCATGGACGCCGTCGCCGTCGCCGATCTTAACCTCGATCATGCCCAACAAGCGTATGCCACGAGCGGAACCCCCGCCGACGCCATTCGCCGGGTGAAACGGAGCGGCGAGATCGACGACGCCATCCGCAGCGGCAAGCCCGCCATCACCGAGGACGGCCTGGCGCTGATCAACGCCGATCTCGTGGATGTGGTGGTGGAGGCCACCGGCGTCCCCGAAGTGGGGGCGCGCATGGCCTATCACGCGCTGCTACGCCGCAAACATGTGGTCATGGTCAATGTCGAGGCGGATGTCACCGTAGGCGCGCTGTTGCGCCGCACCGCCGACGCCGCCGGGATGGTCTACACGCTGGTGGATGGCGATCAGCCGGGGTCTACCATGCTCATGGTAGACTGGGCGCGCAGCCTGGGCTTTGAAATTGTAGCCGCGGGGCGCGGCACCGTCCTCTACGCCGACGACCCCACGGCGACGCCCGACACCGTTCCCCAACGCTACGGCTTCAGCCAGGAGATGATCGAGCGGCGCACCATCAACCTCAAGATGTACAACTCATTCCGCGATGGCTCCAAAGCCCAGTTGGAGATGACGGCCCTCGCCAATGCCGCCGGGCTGGTCCCCGACGTGCGGGGAATGCACGAACCGTCGGTCAATATTGAGGAGATCGCCCGCGTCCTCAGCCACGAGGACGAAGGCGGCGTGCTGACCCAGCACGGCGTGGTGGAACTTGCCAACAGCGTGGCCGAGGATGGCAAAACGCTGCTGCCCAACGGCTTGAACATGGGCGTCTTCGTCGTTATCCGCACGGATCATCCCCACATTGCCGAGGATCTCAAGGACATCTACCATCTGCAACACGGCGGCAATGACCGCAACTACCTGCTCTGGCGACCCTACCATCTCGTCTCCATCGAAGCGCCCATGTCGATTATGCAGGCGGTCTTCTTCGGCCAGCCCACCGCCGCGCCCCAACCCACACCCACCGCCGAGGTGATTTCCATTGCCAAACGTGCGCTCAAAACGGGCGAAACGCTGGACGGCAGCGGCGGCTACACCATCTCCGGCGTCTGCGAAAAGGCCACGGTTGCGCGCGATCAACGGCTGTTGCCGTTGGGCCTTTCCGACGGGGCCAGGCTGAAGGTGGATGTGGCGCAGGGCGAAGCCATCACCTATGATCAAGTCGAGCTGCCCGATTCGTTCGTCCTCAAACTGCGTCAGTTGCAGGACGCCACGGTGTGGTGAGAGGACAGACGCGGTTGCAGGTTGCAGGTTTGCAGGTTGCAAGTGGCAGGTGACACTTCTTTACGGATCACGGATCACGCAATACCCAATATCCAATATCCAATACCCAATACCCAATAGGAGACACCCCATGCCAGGAGAGATCCGGCTGAAGGCTGAGGTCGTGCGTAATTTTACGGCGGCGCTCTTTGAACGATTGAGTCTCCCCGCCGAGGATGCAGAGAGGGCGGCGCAGGTCCTCGTCCGCGCCGATCAGCGCGGGGTGATGAGCCACGGCATCAAAAATCTGATCATGTACACCGAGGGTCTCACGAAAGGCTACATGAACCCACACCCGCAGATCCGCGCCGTGGCCGAGTTGCCGGTCACCGCTGTATTGGACGGCGACGGCGGGCTGGGGATGGTGGTGGGCACCCACGCTATGGAACTGGCGATTGCCAAAGCCAAAACATCGGGAACGGGGATGGTTACTGTCCGCCGTAGCCATCACTTCGGCATGGCAAGTTTCTACAGCCTGATGGCGCTACCCCACGACATGATCGGCATTGCCTTGACCAACAATGCGGGTATCGCCGTTGTCCCCACATTTGGGGCGGAGGCCATGTTCTCCACCAACCCGATCAGCGTCGTCGTCCCTGCGGGTAAGGAGCCGCCCTTTGAGTTGGACATGTCCACGGCGGTGGTGGCTTTCAACAAAGTGGAACTGGCCTACATCAAAGGGGAAAGTGTGCCGCTGGGCTGGGGATTGGACGCCAGCGGGGAAACCACAAGCGACGCCGGCGGCATCGTCTCCTCAAAGCTGCTGCTCCCCCTGGGCGGGACGCAAATCACGGGCAGCCACAAGGGCTACGGTCTCGGCGTTGTGGTGGACATCCTCTGCGGCGTACTCTCTGGGGGGATCTACGGCAACCTGATCGCGCGCCAGCCTTCCGACGATGCATATCGCGATACCAGTTCCACCCACTTCTTCGCCGCCATACGCATTGACGCCTTCCGCCCGGTGGATGAATTCAAGGCCAGCATGGATGACATGCTGCGCGCCCTCAAAGATTCAAAAAAGGCCAAAGGGCACGATCGCATCTACGTGGCCGGCGAGATCGAACACGAGATCGAGGCTGAACGGCTGGCGCACGGCATCCCCTATCCACTGCCGTTGGTCGAACGGCTGCAAGGGTTGGCGCGCCAGTTTGAGATTCCGCTGGAGATTGGGGATTAAGAATCCATTCTACCAAGAGTTTCTGCAGGGGGCTCCATATCTAAATGTCTATCCTATAGACGAATAGCTATGTAGCCCCTTCTTCTTTTTGTGGGAGCCACTATAGATCTCTACTTATTTTCAGGTGTAAACGAACCAAAATGGCCTCATTTTGCGTATGCATGAACGCCTATCTGTCGTTAGTACCGAGGTATATTGCGCATCGCCCAGAATGCACTAGGATTAAAATCCTCGGATCTTGGCAAGGATTGTATCTGCATCCGAGCAAATTTTTGTAATACGAATCGAAAATCAAGGAGTTAAATAATGAAACGCACATTGATTATGCTTGGGCTTACCCTTGCGCTTTTACTCTCATTCGCAGTTGCCCCCGCCGCTACCAGCACCGCTCATGCTCAACCGGCGAGAGGAGGCTTGCTGCAGAACATTGATGTAACCGGTGTACTCGAAGAAGGCGGAACCTTTGAAGGTGTCCTATCCGTCACTAATCTTGCTTTGGTTGATGGTGTGCTTACAGCCACTGGTAACCTGACGGGGACGGCGACTGACGCCTTCGGCGAAGTCACTGAGATTGTCAACCAGGTTTTTGAGGTTACTGCCGACTTCTTAGGCCAAGGGAATAATGGTCAAGGTGGACAGTGCCAAATTCTCTTCCTCGATCTCGGACCGATCTTTCTTGATCTTCTGGGACTTGAGGTTGATCTCTCGCAGATTGTTTTAGATATCACCGCTGTACAAGGCCCTGGACGCCTGTTAGGTAATCTGCTCTGCGCCCTCGTTGGTTTGCTGGATGGCGGCCCGTTGGCTGGCATCAACAACCTGCTGAATCGCATCAATAATCTTCTCGGCTAATCTATATTTCCTGACTCGTGCCAAGATCCGGACAGCAGAGGGATGTTTCCCTCTGCTGTTTTCGTGTTAGAAATTCGAGATCACTCCCACCACCTCATCATCTTCCATTCGGCAACAGCGGACGCCGGTTGAGCAGATCATAGCCCAGCCCCTCGGTGAGGATATGGAGACGCAGGTCGGTGATGGCGACGGGAGCATGGCGCTGGGCCTGATCAAGATTGGTGTAGGAAAGCTCGCTGCCGTCAACGACAATCACCGAGCCGCGCCCGACGATCTGGACCATGTATTGATCGTCGATGATGGCGGCGGTATCCTCGTCGATGCCCAGGCCAATAAGCGAAGGATTGTAGGCCACCGCGGTCATGAGCCGGCCTGTGCGGCCCCGCTGCTGAAAGTGCTGATCGATGACAATATGGTTGGTCAGCCCCAGCCCAGGCGTCAACTGCACCATACGCTGGGCAGGAGATTCGCCGGCGCGGCCAAAAGCGATCATATGCTCCGATAGGATCGACGCGCCGGCGCTCGTCCCTGCGACGACAGCGCCGGCGCGATTGTGCCGCTGAATCGCCCGCCCAATGGGTGTTCCGCCCAGGAGGGTAGCCAGGCGCAATTGGTTGCCGCCAGACAAGAAGATGGCGCTCATCTGCTCCAACGCCGCTACCCGCCCCAAATCGTGGGCATCCTGGCGTGAATCCACATGGATGATCTCCACCGTAGCTGCGCCCAAATCACAAAAAAGGGCGTGATAGAGATCTCCTACCCGCCCTGCCTGCATGGATGCCGCTGGGATCACCGCGATCTGCGCATCCGTTCCCCCGGCTAAGGCCAGGAAGGAGTGCAAAATCCGGCGCGCCTTCATCTTATCTTCTGCGCCGCCGATGGGCATCAAGGCCCCCCGGCGCGTCCTATCCCCCGCCAATGCCGAAATACCCATAGCCTATCCCCGTTCAAAAAAGAGCCCGTCAAATATCGCTCAAGTATACCACCATTGCGGGGTGATGATGGGATGATGCGTGAAACTTAGTGCGTAGTGCATAGGATTGCCACCTGCAAACCTGCCGCTTGCAACCACTTTTGCCCTTTGCCTTTCTATCCGCCTTTTGCCTTCTCTCCTGTACGGGACTTCCCCTAGACCCGAATAGGGTACTCCCCCCTACACGAAACCGTAACCCGATGGTAAGCTTCCTTCATCGCAGGTTGACAATAATCTTCACAATTCGGGTTGTCAATCACTTATTGTACACAACGAATTTAAGACACCACAGGGTGTAAGGAATAACCATATGCAAACGCATGGCGTAACAGTCCGTGAATTGCGCGTCTTACGTGGTCCGAATTTATACGCGTATATGCCGTCCTTGCAGATCACGCTGGACATTGGGCCTTACGAAGAGCAACCCAGCAGCAGCTTCCCCGGCTTTGTGGAAAGGCTGACAAGCTGGCTCCCCGGTCTACAAAAACATGAATGCAGTGTCGGACGTCCCGGCGGATTCATTGAACGGCTGCGGCGCGGCACTTATTTGGCTCACATCTGCGAACACATCACGTTGGAACTTCAAACGATGATGCAGTTTAACGTCAGCTTTGGCCGCGCACGCGGCACCGGGGAGCGGGGCGTCTATCGCGTCATCATCGAATATAAAGAGGAAGAACCCGCCAGCGCCGCCTTTGAGACAGCGTTGCGGCTGACGCTGGCGGCGATGCATGATGAACCTTTCGACATTGACGCCGAATTGGATCAATTGATGACCATCGCCGACCGCTACCGGCTAGGACCGAGTACAGCGGCCATAGTCAACGCGGCGCGGCGACGGCGCATCCCCGTTTTGAGGGTAACGCCTGAAGATAGCCTGGTGCAGTTGGGCTACGGCGTCCACCAAAAACGTATCCTGGCTTCGGAGACATCCTATACCAGCGCCATCGGCGTAGACATCTGCCAGGATAAGGTGCTCACCAATCACATGCTGCGCCGCGTGGGTGTGCCCGTCCCCGATGGGCGGCAGGTGCGAACGGCCAAAGAGGCATGGCAGGTGGCCCAAGAGGTAGGGCTGCCCGTGGTGATTAAACCTGCCGACGGCAATCAGGGCAAGGGAGTCAGTATCAACCTGACAAATAAAGAAGATGTTACCGAAGCCTTCAAAATTGCTCGGCAGTTCGATAGGGATGTGCTGGTCGAGCGCATGATCCAGGGGCGGGATTATCGCCTGCTGGTCGTGGGTGAGGAATTCGTGGCGGCGGCTCGCCGCGACCCCGCCCAGGTGGTAGGGGATGGCGAACATACGGTGGCCGAATTGGTGGATCTGCTCAACCAGGACCCGCGCCGTCGCCCCGGCCACAGCAGCACCCTTACCCGCGTTGAGATCAACGAAGCTGTGGAGCTGACGCTGGATCAACAGTGCGTCAGCCTCGATACCATCCCCGCAGCAGGGCAGACGGTGAAATTACGCAACAACTGCAATCTATCCACTGGCGGCACGGCCACGGATGTCACCGACGAGGTTCACCCCAGCAATGCGCGGCTGGCTAAACTGGCGGCGCAGATCCTCTCGCTCGATATTGCCGGCATCGACATGCTCTGCGAGGATATCAGCCGTCCTCTCGCCGAACAGGATGGAGCGATTGTGGAGGTGAACGCCGCGCCAGGGCTGAGGATGCACCTTTACCCCAGCGCAGGGACGCCGCGCGATGTGGGCGTCCCCATTGTCGAGATGCTCTACCCCAGCAATGCGCCCTCACGCATCCCCATTATCGCCATCACCGGCACCAACGGCAAAACCACGGTGACGCGGCTGGTGAGCCATATATACGACACCGCGCATTGGGTGGTGGGCATGACCTGCACCGACGGCACGTACATCGACAAAGAATTGATCATGAAGGGCGATTGCTCCGGGCCGAAGAGCGCGCAGGCGATCCTGCTCCATCCGCATGTGGAAGTGGCCGTACTCGAAACAGCCCGCGGCGGCATCTTGCGCGAGGGGCTGGCCTTTGATGAATGCAAAGTTGGCGTGGTCACCAATGTAACCTCGGATCATCTGGGCATGAGCGGTATTGACACCCTTGACGATCTGGCGCGGGTCAAGCAGGTGGTGATCGAAGCCGTGGGGCGGGATGGCGCGGCGGTACTCAACGCCGAAGATCCACTGGTGGCGGAGATGGCGGCAGAGACCCACGCCGAGGTGATCTACTTCTGCCGCAAGAGCAGCAATCATGTGATGAGCGCGCACCTGGCCGGCGGCGGCAGAGGCGTCTTTGTGGAAAACGAGATGATCGTCCTGGCTACCGGCAATGATCAGCGCGTAGATCTGGTGGAGATGTCGCGCATCCCCTTTACGCTAGGCGGTCGCATCCCCTTTCAGGTGATGAACGCGCTGACGGCGACAGCCGCTGCCTGGGGCGCAGGGCTTAGCCCGGCCATGATCGCCCGCGCGCTCACGACCTTCGAGACCACCCCCCAGGCGGTCCCCGGTCGCTTCAACACCTTCAACTTCAACGGGGTTGAGGTCATCCTCGATTATGGACACAACCCGGCGGCGTTGCGTGCATTGGGTGAGGCGATTGCGGCCCTGCCCGAACGGCGCACGGTCATGTCCTTTACCCTGCCGGGGGATCGCCGCGATGAGGATCTGATAGAGAGTACCCGCGCCACACTGGCCTATGTCGATGCCTATGTCATCTACGATTCTGTGGATCGACGTGGGCGCGAGCGCAACGAAGTGGTGGATCTGGTGTGCCAGCAGCTTCCCCCCGATGTCTCTTGTTCAACGGCAATGGGTCAACAGGAAGGCATCCACATGGCGTGGCGGCAGGTAAGGCCGGGCGACCGCCTCATCGTTATCTGCGACGAAGTCGACGAATCGCTGGAGATCCTCCATTCGTTGGCAAAGTCCATCGACGATGACGTGGCTTGTGTCAACCCGCTGATTGCAGAGCGGGTAAGCGAGTAAAGGAAAATCTGTCGTAGAGGCGGGCACAGAGACCCGCCCCTACAGATTAGACATTATCGACAATAGACCCGCCAGGTTTTCTGCAACCTGGCGGGTCTATTGTCGATAATGTCTATTATTCTGCGTTCAATCTTTACGCCGTCACGCGGATTGGTTTCAACCCGGCTTCGATCTGGGCGCGACGCGGTTCGAGGAAGGGCGGTAGCGCCAATCGTTCGCCCAGCGTCTCCAGATCCTCATCGGCGGTAAAGCCAGGACCATCAGTGGCGATCTCAAAGAGGATGCCATTGGAGATACGGAAGTAGATCGACTGGAAGTAATAGCGGTCGATGATCTTCGACACTGGCAGCCGGGACGCCGCAATTCGCTGACGCCAATAGCTCTGTTCCGCCTCGTTCGCCACACGGAAAGCAACATGATGCACGCTCCCTGCGCCGGAGAAGGCTTGGGACAGATCCGGCTCCTCGACCACCCACAACTCGCGCCCTGGTCCCCCCCCAGCCATATCATAGACGATCACCTCTGCGCCGTCAGGGTGGGCGTGGCGCCCGACCTCGTGGAAGTTCAGCAGTTGGGTCAGGATTGGCTCGATATACTCCACCGTGGGGATCGACAACATGGCTGCGTAAAAGCCGCGCAGGGCAAAGTCTACTGGCACTTCACTGCCATCCCAGAGTTCGCCTTCGTAGGGGGCGCCCTCATCGTCCACAAGCATCAATCGCTGCCCTTCAAAATCCTCAAAGCGCAGGATGTCGCGCCCGGCGAGTTGCTCCAATCCGTGATGGCGGACATTATGCGCGTCCAACCGTTCGATCCAATAGTCCAGCGCCGCTCGACCATTGACGCGGAACGCGGTGGCGACAATACTATCCGTGCCGCGTCGATCTACGCCGGCCCGCGGCCAGTCAAAGAAGGTCATATCGGTGCCAGGGCTGCCGAGCTTGTCCGCATAAAAGAGATGATAGGCGGAGGTGTCGTCCTGGTTGACCGATTTCTTCACCAGCCGCAGCCCTAAGAGTCGGGTGTAGAAATCGACATTCCTGCCGATCTGGGCCGTGACTGCTGTCACATGATGGATACCATTGAGTTGCATAACACTTCTCCCAAGTTAGTTTGATATTGAATTACTTAATATCGAATATTTTAACATAACTTTGATAGTCTGTCAACTGTCATGGAACTACCAGATTTCAGAAGTTCCTGCTTTGCGCCGGTCCGTGACCGGCGGTCGCTGCTCACTACTCCACCGGGTCACGGACCCGGCGGGAGTAATCCTATCTGTGTAGCGATTTACGCCGGGTTGTAGAAGTGTTGCATCAAGCATAAATTGAGGGGTACGGGCGCTGCTTGCTGCGCCCTCTGCACACCAGGCGCAGCAAGCAGCGCCCGTACCCTGGTTCAATGTGGGTGTGCCTCCTCCGCTTCAGCTATTCTGATCGGGCCATGCGGGACCTATGCCCAGGCGCTCCCTACGGACACGGATAGAGCGAAATGGGGATGCGCGTATAATCGACGTCGCTGCCATCCATTGGGCTGGTTTCGTGCGCGCCGATCAGCAGCGTCGTGGGTACGGTGACCGTATACGGTACGCTGGCGCTGAAGGGTCGATAGAAACCAAGATTCCCGCCCTCAGTTGGTGTCGGCGCTGCGACTGACGTACCATTGCGGTCGCTGAGCGTGACCACCACGTTGGCCTCGAAGGTCTCGCTGTAGCCACCGATCATTGGCGTACAGATCTGTGCGTCTCCCGGCTTGGGCCAGTCAACGTCGATGTGACGTTGGCGTGTGCCTAATGTAAGGGGGATGGTGACTGTGTATGCAGCGCCGCCGTTCTCCGCGTCTTCTTCAAAGATTTGGAGGGTGCCGGTCTGCACTTCGCTCACAAAAAAGCGCAAATGGGTATGGAAGAAATCGTAGCCATCCACAGAACCGCCCATCGCGTAGCGCTCGGCAATCAGCGTACCCTGGCTGTCGAGCAGACGCATCATCACACTCGCCTCAAAAGTTCGCGAGTAGCCAATTACCTCAATGGGACTGTTGTAGACCCCCCCTTCCACTGGGGAAAAGACCTCGATAGCAGCAGCGGGGTCCGTCCACGGATTGGGGGTGGGCGTCGCCGTCGCTGGTATACCGGGGCAACTCTGCACAAGAGGAAGATAAGTCTTGTCAAGAGGCGGCGTCTCCTGCGGCGCGGCGACCATCTCTATACAGGCGTTTTTGCTGGTCTGGCTGATCTTGCTTCCTTGTCCTGTGGCGAAGAGGCGATTCGCCGCCAAGAGCGCCAACAGGATGGCGAGCAGCAATAGACTGCTCCCAATCATTCTCGATTTCGGGCGAGCGGAACTGATCATGGCATTCCTCCTTGGGAAGAACTTGATGATGCGCGAATGAATATCGATGTGCGGTTTACAGCGGTGGAGCCGATGGGACAGCCTGATTCTAGCACATTGTAAGGGGATTGTCAGCATGTGAGCGGAGTGTTATTCCGCCTGGCTGGACGGAATATTATTCCGTCCTACAACAGCTCATTGATCAGTGCATGATGTAGACTGGCTGAAACGCATGAAAGTGGGGGTTGCGTTATAGACGACACTCTGGTTCAATGAGGCATCGCCGCCTTTCTCGGAAAATCGAAGATTGGCCTCCGCCAGGATTCGGGACTGTCTCGTTCTGGAAGGTGCAGCACGGGTATCGGTACAAGGCATCCCCAACCGTTGTGGATCCCCTATGGAAAAAGAAACCATGAAGATGTCCGTCATCCGCCTCTTGTTTGTTCTGCTGGTGCTGACTGTGTTGGTCCCAGCCTTAGCTGCGTCCACACGACTCGCCGTGGCGCAACAAGCACTCCCCGACGCCGCAGGGAATCATCTCTTTCTGCCGTTCGTAACTGGTGGCAGTGGATCACCGGCCATACCTACGGCAACATCAACTGCGACAGCGACAGCCACGGCCATGTCCACATCTACTGCCACGGCCACATCGACAGCCACAGCTACGCCCACAGCGACATCAACTGCGACGCCGACAGCCACGGCCACGCCTACCCGCGACCCCATACCGCCCGATCCCGTGGAAGTCGCACCGACGGTGGAACCGGGTATTGTCACCGATTTACATACAGCTTCGGCTTTCCTCTACAGCGGCGACGATCCCATCCAGACCGGCGTGGAACCGGGGACAATCGAGTTTCAGCGCACTGCGGTGCTGCGTGGCCGCGTCCTCGACCGAGATGGGGATGCCCTGAGCGAGGTGCGCGTCACCATCCTCAACCAGCCAGCGTACGGGCAGACACTCAGCCGCGCCGATGGAATGT
The DNA here is from genome assembly GCA_019637695.1 of Caldilineaceae bacterium. Classification (GTDB taxonomy): domain Bacteria; phylum Chloroflexota; class Anaerolineae; order Caldilineales; family Caldilineaceae; genus RI-153. Next base: position 21,896 of record JAHBVG010000023.1, read on the forward strand.
TTGATATGGTCGTCAATGGCGGCGGTCTGCTTGTCGTTCAATACGACAAAGAGGGCTATCTGCCCGCCCAGCGCCAGATCACCGCGCCCTGGCAGGATTACGCCTGGCTGCCCGATGTGGTTCTCACGCCGCTCGACGCGCAGGTGACAACCATCGATCTATCCTCGTCCGCGCCCATGCAGGTAGCGCAGAGCAGCGTCATCTCGGATACGGACGGCAGCCGTCAGGCCACCCTGCTCTTTCCGCAGGGGGTGCAGGCCGAGATTCTGCTGCCCGGCGGGGTGACACAGACCTTGACCACGCTCAACGTGCGCGCCACCGAATACACCGTTGGCGAGCGTGGACCCGAGGCCATGCCCGGCGACCTGCCCCCCAGCAGTGGCTATACCTACGCCGCCGAGTTCAGCGTGGACGAAGCGCTGGCGGTCGGCGCGCTCGATATTCAGTTTGACCGTCCCATCTATAGCTACATCGACAACTTCCTCGACTTTCCCGTGGGCGGCGCTGTGCCCGTGGGCTACTACGACCGTAGCCGCGGCCTCTGGGTTCCCTCTGAGGATGGCCGCATTATTCAGATCCTCGGCGTCAGCGGTGGATTGGCGCAAATCGATGTGGACGGCAGCGGTCAGCCCGCGGACGGTGAGGCCCTGGCCGCATTGGGCTTCACCGACGCCGAACGCCAACAACTGGCGACCCTCTACACGGTGGGGACCAGCCTCTGGCGCGTGCCCATGACCCACTTCTCGGCCTGGGATTGTAACTGGCCCTTTGGTCCTCCCCCCGGCGGCGGACCGCCGCCTGGCCCGGATCCCAGCGGTGGCGGCGGCGGTGGGGGACCGGGCGGTGGTGGCCCTGGCGGTGGCGGTGGGCCTGGCGGTGGGGACGGTCCCGACGACGATTGCCCGCAGACCGGCTCCATCATCAGTTGTCACCGACAGGTCTTGGGTGAGCGTGTCCCCATCGCAGGGACGGGCCATTCGCTCCACTATAGCAGCGACCGTGTACCGGGCCGCGCCGAGACGCGTTCCCTGCAAATTCGCCTCAGCGGGCCAACGCTGACCACGCCGCCGCCCAAGCGCATCGACATGGAAATTCAGATTGCCGGGCGGCTCTTCCAGCAATCGTTCACGCCTGCGCCCAATCTCGACACCACCTTCGTGTGGGATGGCCTGGATGCCTACGGTCGATCTGTGGTTGGCTGGCAGCCGGTGACGGTACGCGTGGGCAACACCTATGACGGCGTCTATCAGCAGCCGAGCGTATCGCCCAGCTTTGGCGTGCCCTCCGGCGTCCCCATTACCGGCAGCCGCACCCGCCAGGAGGTGACGCTCTGGGCTGAGTGGTATACACGGCTCGCCAATATGGACGGCGGGCCGCACAGCCTGGCCGGGTGGAGCCTCGACGTCCACCATGTCTACGATCCCATGGGGCGCGTCCTCTATTTGGGCGACGGCGGACGGCGCACCAATCAGAATGCTGCTACCATCGATACTTTTGCAGGCGGCGCTCCGTTTTTTGTAGATGGCGTGCCAGCTACCGAAACCTCAGTCTCGGGTCTAAACATGGTGATGGCCGGGCCGGATGGGTCAGTCTATATCAGCGGTTTTGGGCGTGTCCGCCAGATCAGCCCAACCGGGATCATCACCACTGTGGCGGGTGGGGCCTTCGTACCGTCGGGGATTGGCGACGGTGGGCCAGCCATCCGCGCAGTTCTTTACGACCCAGCCGGGATGGACATTGGCCCGGATGGCAGCCTCTACATTGCGGAAAATCAGGGACATCGCATCCGTCGCGTGGGGCCAGATGGCATTATCACCACGGTGGCGGGGACTGGTGCTACCTGCGCCAACTCCACCCAACCCTGTGGCGACGGCGGACCGGCCACCCAGGCGCAGATCAGCCATCCGCGTGGGTTGGCGGTGGGGCCGGACGGCTCAATCTACGTTACAAGCCTGCAAAACCTACGCGTCCGCCGCATTGGCCCGGACGGCATCATCACGACCATCGCCGGCACAGGCGTCTTTGGCGAGAGTGGCGAGGACGGTCCGGCCAGCGCCGCGCAGTTAAGGTCTCCCTGGGATGTGGACGTGACTGCTGATGGCGTAATCTTTATCTCCGACTACTGGCGCATCCTGCGAATCGGCCCGGATGGAATCTTGACGCGGGTGGCAGGCGGCGGTCCCTGCTGCGACATCAAGGATGGCAGCCCAGCGCGCGAGGTGGCGATGACAGCGACGGCGTTGACCGTGGGGTCGGATGAAACGATCTATCTTACAAGTGTCTGGGAATATCGTGTGCGGGTGGTGGCCGATGGCATCATCCGCACGGTGGCGGGCAACGGTGTCTATGCCAATAGCGGTGATGGGGGCGCTGCCACTGCTGCATCTTTTGGGCGGCTCTTCGGCCTTGCGCTAGGGCCGGATGGCAGCCTCTACATTGGTGATCCTGAGAACAACCGGGTTCGGCGCGTTGCGCCCACATTGCCTGGGATCGGGCTGGCCCAGGCGATGATCCCCTCGGCGGACGGGCGAGAACTCTATCTTTTCAGCGGCGCGGGACGTCACCTGCGTACAGTGGACAGCCTGACCGGCGCGGTGCGCTATGAGTTCGGCTATGACAGCGGGGGACGTCTGCTCACCGTCACCGATGGGGATGGCAATATTACCACGGTGGAACGCAATGGGGATGGCAACCCCACGGCGATTGTTGGCCCTTACGGTCAGCGCACAACGTTGGCGACGGATGTCAACGGCTACCTGAGCCAGATTATTAACCCAGCGGGGCAGACTGTTCAACTTGTCACCGCTGCCGACGGTCTGTTGACCTCGCTCACTGACCCCCGCGGCGGAGTCCACCACTATACGTACAGCGCGGATGGGCGGCTGATCCGCGACGAGGACGCCGTGGGGAGTGTCACCACCCTCGCCCGCGCCGAGAGTGCCACAGCCTATACCATCACTGTGGTTAGCAGCGGGCAGACCACGCTCTATGTCTCACAAAGATTACCGACCGGCGCGCGGCGACAGACGACGATCTTCCCTGGCGGCGCGCAGACAATCGTTGAGCAAGGGACAAATGGATCGAGCACCACGACCTATGCCGACGGCACACGGGTCGCCACAGCCCTGGCTCCCGATCCGCGCTGGCGGATGACGGCTCCCTTTGTCCAAAGTCAGACCATCACCACAACCGAGGGGCGCGTCCAGGTTACGACGCGCACACGGGCAGCATCACTCAATACACCCAACGATGTGTTAAGCCTACGCAGCCTCACCGAGACCCTAACCCTTAACGGACAGACGACGACCCTCACCTATGATGCACAGGAGCGGCGCTTCACCACCACCACCCCGGCAGGGCGCACGACCCTCTCCACCCTCGATAGCCAGGGGCGGCTGACTCGCAGTGAATTGGTCGGGCTGGAACCCATTACCTTCAGCTATGATAGCCGTGGACGGCTGGCGTCGATGATCATGGGCAGCGGTACGTCGGCGCGCGCCACGACGTTGACCTATGCGGCAACGGGTCCAGCGGCGGGCTACCTGACGGGCGTCACCGATCCGCTGGAACGTGTGACCAGCTTCAGCTACAACGCCGCCGGGCGCGTCACCGCGCAGACGCGGCCAGATGGGCAGATCATCGGCTACGGCTACGACGCTGCGGGTAACCTCACCAGCCTGACGCCGCCGGGCCGCGCCGCCCATACCTTCGGCTGGGGCGCGGATGGGCAGATGCAGCAGTACACGCCGCCAGCCCCGGCCAATGGCGTCGCCGCCGCGCCGACCAGCTATCTTTATGACAACTTGGGCCGGCTGGCCGGCGTCACCCTGGCCGATGGGCAGGGGGTCGCCTTCCTCTACGACGGCAGCGGACGCCCGATCAAGTTGACGCAGCCGCAGGGCAGCGTTGACGTCAACCACGCCGCCAGCGGCGATGTTGCATCTCTTGTCTCCTCGGCAGGGATAACGCTCACCTTCGGCTATGATGGTCTGCTGCCCAAGAGCGAAAGCTGGAGCGGCGCGGTCAATGGCAGCGTCAGCCGTACCTTCGATCCTATGTTGCGCACGGCCACACGCAGCGTCAACGGCGATTCCATCACGTTTGAATACGACGCGGACAGCCTGCTGATCAAGGCGGGCGCGCTGGCTCTGGGCCGTCATCCACAGCACGGATTGGTGATCAGCACCACGCTGGGCGTCGTCCGCGACGAGTGGAGCTACACCGGCTTCGGCGGGCTGGGATCCTATACCGCCCGCGCCGGGGGAACGCCGATCTACACCGCAACGTACACGCGCGACAAGTTGGGGCGCATCACCGCCGAGAACGAGACTATCGACGGCGTCGCCGCGCTTTATGCGTACAGCTATGATGCTGCCGGTCGATTGATCGGGGTCGCGAAGAATGGGACATCCATCCACAATTTCAGCTATGACGCCAATGGCAACCGGCTGAGCGGCAGCGCCAGCTACAACGGGCAGGATCAGTTGCTGGCCGCAGGTGGAACGACCTTCACCTATGCGCCGGGCGGGGAACGAAAGACGAAGACAGCGGCGGGGCAGACGACGACCTATACCTATGACGCACTGGGCTATCTGCTGGGGGTGACGCTGCCCGATAACACGCAGATCAACTATCTCCTTGATGGCATGGGACGCCGTGTGGGCAAGCGCGTGAATGGCGTCCTCACAGCAGGGTGGCTCTATGATGAGCGGGGACGGCTCGTTGCTGAGTTGGACGGCAACAACGCTCTCGTCAGCCGTTTTGTCTACGGCAGCCGCCCTAACCTGCCCGATTCCCTGGTACGCGGCGGAGTGACCTATCGCATTCTCGGCAACCATTTGGGCAGCCCGCGACTGATCGTCAACACGGAGAATGGCGCGATTGTGCAGCGGATAGATTACGACGCCTACGGCAATGTCACCGCCGAGACGCTGGCGCCCGGGTTCGCGCCGATCCCCTTTGGTTTCGCCGGTGGCCTCTATGACCGCCACACCGGGCTTGTCCGCTTTGGCGTGCGCGATTACGACGCGTTCGTAGGGCGATGGACCACGCGCGACCCAATCCTCTTTGCGGCGGAATCGACCAATCTCTATGTCTATGCCTCAAACGATCCGGTCAACCGCCGCGACGCCGACGGCATGGACGATGACCCGGCAGGCGGCGGTATCTGTCTCTTCCCGCCCATGCCGCTGCCCGGCTACGACAAGGGGCCGATCTTCCTCGATCCCAAGCCGACCAAACCGGAGCCGCCCATCAAGCCGCTGCCCTCCTTTGCTGACATGCAAAAGGAGCGACAGCAAGCCAGCGGCGGCAGCAAGAGCAGCGGCGGGGGCGGTGGGCTATCGCTGGGACCGTTTAGCTTCAAGCCCAAGCCCAACACGCCCAGCATCAGCGACATCCGTGAGAAAAATCCGCAGGATTGGTTCAAGAGCTTCGACCTGAGCGTGGAAGCGCCCATCTATCCTGACTTCAGCCTGCCGCCCAAACCCGAAAAACCCGGCAGCCCGGATCAATCGTCGCCAGATACCCGGCCGCCGGGTCCGCAGTGCAAGCCCAAACTCGACGCCCCTGACCCCGCCGGCTGTGAAGGGTAGGGGAATACAGACTCGCGCCAGCAGCGCGACAGGGACGCGATGGAGCAAGCGGTATGAGGGTGCGCATGAGAAGAAGGCAAAAGGCAAAAGTTTTGATCGGGCGCCGTTGGGGTTGTGTCACACGCAAGGCGAGACCGCGACTGCCCGCGAACTCTTTGCCGAAGCGCAGGAGTTCCATGCAAAGGAGAACAAGACAATGGATAGAATCCAGGCGCTAATAGACGCGCGTGGTGTAGATGTTCCAACGGCAGCGGGCTGAGCCCACACGGGTCTGTGTGGACAAGATAAAAGTAGGGGCGAGGGGCAGAGGATATTGGGGGCGCGTGTTGTCTTCTTTTGTCTCATACGACAACGGCAAGCCCCTGATTCCTACTTGCCGGCCTCGGCCATGCGCAGCCGACGGTCCTCAAGTTTCTGGCGAAGGACGGTGTGGCTTTCGCGGGTGATAGGGTATCGCATCGCCGCAACCATGGAGAGGAGCAGCAAGAACGTGGGGACAATGCCCATGAAGACGCGCAGGGCAAGGATGGCGCTTTCTGGTTGGGTGATGGCCGCGCCAGCCTGAAAACTAGCAGCAGCCAAAACCTGGGGCACGACGATCCCGACGGCAAAGGCGGTAGCCAGCTTGCGCAGGGCCATCAGATATCCTGCGTAGACCCCTTCGCGCCGTTTGCCGGTGCGCCATTCATCGTCTTCGATTACATCCGAAACTATGGCCCAGGGAACGGCGCTGGCTGCGCCATAGCCCAGCCCGGCCAGGGCTGCTGCTGCCATTACCAACGGCACATTGCCCGGCGGCAGCAAACTGATCCCAATCATCACCGCAGACCAGAAGAGCATCATGCCGACATAGGCGCGCCCTTTGCCGTAAAGCTTCATCAGCCACACGGTCAGGGGCATCGAGAGGAACGCCACCCCCAATACAATTGCCAACACCAGACTGTCCAGCGGCGGGTGGAGCTGCATGTAATAGACCAAAAACCAGACGAAGACCGCGGTGATAATATCCACTGCCGTGAAAGCCAGCAGATAGATAATGGCCCCAATCCGAAAGGGGCGATTGGCGAAGACATCGCGGGTAATCTGCACAAAGTTGATGCGTTCGGTCTCTGCGGCAAGGATGCGTTTGGGTTCGCGCACAAAGGCCACCACCAGCATGGGTGTCACCGTGATGACCAATCCCCAAAGCGCGCCGGCGACCGCGTAGCCATCGCGGATAGCGTCCGCTCCGCTGAACCAACCAGCAAAGACATTTTCCGCCAATAGCTTGAAGAGGCCGGCCGTCAACAATGCGGCAAAGATCGAATTTGCCATCCGCCAGCCAGCCAGGCTGCTACGCTCATCATAATCCTCGGTCAGCTCCGCGGTGAGCGCGGCATAGGGCGCATTGACGATGGTGTACGCCGTATCGTAAAAGATGAAGACAACCCCATAGTAGAGCGCGATTGCCCAGTCGCTCTCAAAGGGAGGACGGTTGAACATTAAGAAAAAGCCCACCCCAAAGGGAACCGCGCCCAACAGCATAAACGGGCGACGCCGTCCCCAGCGGCTGCGGAAGCGGTCGCTGAGCGTCCCCACCAGGGGATCGTTGATGCCGTCCCAGATCCGCCCGATGATAAAGGCTATGCCAGCCAGCCCCACATCCACGCCGACGACGCTGACGATGAAGAAGAGCCAGAAGAGGCTACGCGCCGTCGTCGCCGAAGAGGCTCCCCAATCGCCCAGGCCATAGATGGCTTTGGTCCATGTAGATAGTTTGCGCGCAGGTTGCAGAGTTGACATGGTTCACCTGTAAGGAATGGATTGTAGAGATAGGATAGGAGTAGTCTAGCACAACAAGGCGTAAAAGATTACTCAAATAACCGGTAACTACTGGTCCCATGCTCCAGGCGGGCCCGTGACCTGGCTAGATGATTCGTAAGGGTTTGGGTGGACGGCAGACGAGCAACGGCTTACACAGACAATTTTTGTGAGCCGTCCACCCAAACCCCTACCCAATCGCCGGAACTCTCAAGTTATTCCATTGCCATTCCCAAGGCGACATGGCCTACTGAGTGCGCAGCGCTTCAATTCGGATGCGGATGTCGTCAGCATCCTCGGAGGACGGCTCTACGTCGAGATAGTGTTCCAGGTCCTGGATCGCTTTCTCGATCTCGCCCAACTCGAAGTAGACATCGGCCCGTCCCCGCAGACTGGCAGCCAGATCCGGATCCAGGGTCAACGCCTCTGTATACGCCGCCAGAGCCTCGTCGTACTGCTGTAGCCGGTAGTAGACCATGCCCAGCGTGTCGTAATAGGAGGGATCGGGGACCAATTCGACGGCGCGCAGGGCATAACCCAGGGCTGCGTCCAGTTCGGTTTGCAGATCATAAGCAAGCGTCCAGGCCAGGTTGTTGAGGGCGACGGCGTCGTCGGGGTTGTAATCAAGCGCCAGGCGCAAGAGCCGCACCGCTTCCTCGTAGTCGCCGCGCATCATGGCATCCCAACCTTGAGAGCGGATACTCTCTGCTATGACAGGCCCCAATCTGGGGTCGAGCGGTTGATCGCCCATCACCCCATCGACCGTAAGCCCGTAGATGAACTCAGCCAGCACGAGATCCGGCGGTCTGGTCTCAAAACTGAGCGAGGTGGTAGCCGGTCCTGGTGAATACTCGAAGGAAACCACATAGTCGCCAACTGGCAGGATGGCCAGAACAGCTTCGATCCCGCCGTGGTAGATGAAGAGCGTAGCCGGGCCATATTGGGTCTGTAGCGGCGGCTGTTCCGCAAGTTTCTCAGGCGGTATCAGGCTCAGCAGTGTATCCGCCAACCACATCTCGACGCTTCGATCACCTAACGTCGGCTTCATGACCAATACATCGAGTACGTCGAAATCGTCAGCCATATGCAACCAGAGGGTTCCATTGGCAGTGGCAGTTGTAACGGGACCCCACGCTTTCAGGCGCAGACCGTAATCGGCGTTGGTATAGATGTCCGCGTTGCCAAATTCCAGTGCGCCGGATGAAATCGGTGGGGCTGGGGCGATCTGTAGGCTCAGGCGCGCCTGGTCGGCAAGCTGGAGTAAGGGGTCATCGCTAAGATAGAACCCAAGCTCCAAGATACGTTGGTAGTCTGTCATCATATATGCCACCAGGTTGGGATCCGTATCCCGCGTTACCGCATCTAGATAGAAGATCGCCATCAACCGCATGTAATAAGCCCAAATGGAGGATGCGTCCTGGTCGATTAGCCAGGTGGCATCGGCGACAGTTTCCTTGAGCAAGCGGATCCCTTCATCTCCCTCCTCGGCGCTAATGCTGTCTCTCTCAATGAGCCACATGAAGTGAACGAGATTGACCATCCCCCGATTGAGACGCGCCACTGCCCAGTCTGGCGACTGTTGCACTACAAAGTTCAGATCGGAGACAGCAGCGGCCAGGGCTTCGTCCAGGCGCTCAGGGGGAACGTCCATCATCCCGACCTCGTCAAACCAGGCGCGCAGCCGCATCACGCCGCGATCGTGGCGGGCCGCAACCATATCTGGCGACAGCGAAAGCGCCGTCTCCAGATCGGCCAGCGCCGCTTCCTGGGCGGCGCCCTCAATGCCGTCGATATCCGTCCCGCTCACATCGGTGACGGCTGCGCTGGCCATCCATGTTGCCAGCGCCCGTCCGTGGTAGGCTTCCGCTCGTTCTGGATCGAAGGTCAAGGCCGCCGTGAAGTCTTGATAGGCTGCATTCAGATTAGCGGCGTCGTTGTCGATGAAGGCGAGTTGCAGGGTGAGGAAGCCGCGATCGAGCAACGCCTGGACATCGTCAGGTTCCGCCGCCAGCCGGTCATTGAGGTCCGCAAGCAGCACCCTTGGATCTTCGGCGAAAGCAGCCTGACGCGCCGCCAGCCGATGGCGCAGGTTATTCAACGCTTTGAAGTTGCCGTATTCCCAGGGCGCGATGGAGAGGGACGTCTCCAGATCTGCAATAGCGCCAGGCAGATCGCCGCTCTTTGCCCGCAGTTCAGACCGATATTGGAAAGCCAACATCAGGACCGGATCGGCGGAGCCGTCTGCCTGGGCGAGTGCGAGATCAATGGTCTTGTTTAAGGCCGCGAGTTCATCAGCCGTATTCCCCATCTCTTCATGGAGGTTGGAGAGGGTCAGATATCCGTACGGCCAATCCATGCCCGACTGCACCGCCAACTCGTAGGCGGCCAATGCTCCCTCTCGATCGTTAAGGCGATAGAGAAGAAGACCGCGCATCCAATGTACCTTGGCGTTGGTGGGAGCCAGGGATGCGGCTTTATCGGCAAGGGCAAGGGCGGCAGCAGTCTCACCTTCGTCAGCCAGGGCGCCGGCCTGCTCGATGAGGGCGTCAACGTCTTCGCCGTCGTCCTCCGGCAAAACAACGGGGATCGTAGGTAAACCGGTGGTGGGCATTGTCTGCGTTAACAACTCCGCCTGGGCGCCAGCGCCCAGACCGGCGACGATGCTGATGACGCCGCTACAGCCAGCCAGCGCCATCATTAGCAACAGCAAGCAAATGCTCGCCCAGACATTGAAAACCGGCTTACTCTGTGCCAAATGCGCAAGGATCACAATGTGTCTATTCATGGGTGACTCCTCCGTCTGGTTGAACCGATGGTTAATTTAGAGGTTCGTAGGCCATCCCGATACCAGTGTATTGGCAACGAATCTGGGATGCGAGTATCCGAAATGCACCCTGTCCCGCCAAAACTAGCTGATTTAACAATACCCCATAACCGTGACAAAATTGATCCAAAACCGCCACGAACGGTGAAACGATCCCGAAATGAGCAGATCTGCTCATGCCCGAAAGATAGAAGTACACATTCAAGAAAGATTGCTTGACGGCTATGAACCGAATGCTGTAGCGCGCAGTGCGCGCACCGATCGCACCTACGTACTCCTGCTCGTGACGCCGGATATGAGATAGAGGTTGATCAACACCGTCTACTCCTATGGCAACGCCGCACCGGAGACGATCCCGGCGGCGTTTGCCATTGCGGAAGCGTGTGGCGGCGATTTGCAGATGGCAGCGCCTCTGGCGCTGACCATTCCCAAAGCAGCAGATTCTTTGCCAGCGTTGGTGGGCGCGCTGTGTGGCGCGTATCAAGGCGCGGTGGAGGTAGATCCTGCGTGGCGTGGACAGTTGAATACCCTGCGCGGGCTCTGTATCCCCTTTCTGAAGGGAGTCGCCCTGGATGCTATGGCGCAGGCGCTCACTGCAATCAACTGGTGAAACTTACGAATTGACGTAACTATGTAAGCTGACGCTTCATTCCGGGAATCGACCAGGCTGATTCGGGAAATTCGGAACAACTTTTGGTCAATTCCCAGAATGAGGCTGATCAGTTACCCTCGCCGGATAGACGCGCAGCACTCCCCACAGCCCGGCTTCCCGGTAGGGCAACCGGTGATCTCCGTAGAGATAGTCGCCGGGCAGAGCTGCCTCGCCGCCTGCGCCGCCCAGAGGTTGGATCGTCACCACCTCCAATGCGCCTACCTGCACGCTGTCCAGCAGATGGCTGCCCGCCCGTTCTGGCTGCAAGGGCCAGCGATGGCCTTCCAGGCTGAAGACATGGGCCTGCTCGCTGTAGGGGACCAGCACATGAAGCCGCAAGGGATCGCCAGCGTAGGCATCCAATAACGGCGTCTCCGGCAAAGCCTCTGCCGTCCACTTTCCACCATTCTGGTAGTTCAATCCGACGACGCCCGCCACCTGTTGGGTGTAGGGCATCAGATGGGTGCCGATGATCCTATCTTCATCTTGCCAAAAGAGGGCGAAATCCCGATACGTCGAACCATCGGGCAGGAGAACATCCGCACGCCAGCCCGCAGAGATAGCCTCGCCGCTGGCCGTGTCCCAATAGCTTGCGCCCGCTGGCCCTACAATCAGGGCGCCGTACAACCCCAACCGCACATTCGCCAGTGGATCGCCGCCATCCCGCGCCAGCGCCGCTCGCTCACCCAGAGATGGATGTGCGTAGTAGGTATAGACGCCGCTTGCGCCGGGCAGGATCGTCTGTTCCGTTGGGTTGCGCCCCACATTCAGTCCCGTCCCCGCCAGCGCGGGCAAATCCGCATAGAAGGAGACTGGCCCTGCGTCGGTTTCGTTTGTGAGCGTCACGGTTATACAATCGCCCTGGTTGACGCGCAGAACCAGTGGCTCCGGCGGCAGCGCGCCTGCCAGCAGCGCCTGCTTCTGCGCCTGCAAGACAAAGAGTTTCCCCATCTTTCCCCCCAGCATGGGCAGGGGAAAGTCCAGTGCAGCCAGATCAAAGGCGCGCACAGGCGCATCCGCCGGACAGAGAGGCGGCGGCAGGGGCGCTTCTCTCCCTGGCAGAGGGCGCAGCCCGCTCTCCGCTTCCGTCCCCAACGGCCAGACCCGCACCACCCCCCAACTACCTGCATTCACTTTAGCCGTACGCCCGTTGCGGTAGAGATAATCGCCTGGCTGCTGCTGCGGTCCACCTGCAGCGGGGATATAGAGATCGGCCCGTTCGGAGATCCCCAAATGGGCCGTATTTGTCCAGGCAGCCTCTGGATCAAACGGCTCAATCCGCCACCAATGACCTTCCACGTGAAGTGTGTGGACATCATTTGTGCCTGCCGCCAGTCCGCGGATCACCAGTGGATCCCCCAAATTGGCCTGCAAGATTGGTGTAGCCGGTTCGTCGAAAACTTGGCTGCTGAAGAGATGGGCCGGATCAGCGCTGCGAGGAGCCAGAGGTTCCACTCGTAGATTGAAACTGCCGCCGCTGTCGTTCGCCGTCCTAGTGCGCGGATGATCATCCTGCACAAAAAGTACCATCTCTCGGAAGCTGCCCTGAATATCTGCGGAGAGCGCTGCATCTGTGCGAATGTCCGCCAGGGGGCCGCTGCGCAGCGGTTCGCCGCTTTGGGGATGGTGATAGGTTGAACCAGGCGGCTCTACAATCAGCGCGCCGAAGAGTCCGTGGGGCCAGGAGCGCAGCGCATTGACGTGATCGTGAAAGTATGCGGTGCCGGTCTGCGCGTCAGGATACCAACGATAGCGTACAAACTCGACGCTGACATATTCCCCGGCGGCGTGGGCCTGCGCCAACGGACGGTCAAAGATCAGCCGTTCGCCGTCGATGGCGGCGATGCGGCGCACCTCCGGCCCGTCTGCCCGGTCCAACCCAACGGCGACCAGCGCGCCAGGCTGAAAGCGAAGTGTGGATGTGACGACCACCCCAGTGGCCCCAGCGCGCGCGTCTGCGCGCAACCGCTCTCCTTCCACAGTATAGGGACGCACCGTCTGCTCGTAGTTGAAGCCCGCATTCACCCCATCGCTGGCCTGTATATCAAATTGGACAAAGTGAATATGCAGGCTGATTTTGCTGAGGAAGTGATTGGCGCGGTTGTCGGGCAGGCGGCTGGCCAGGAGCAGATCGATGCAGTCCTCCTGGGCATTGGCCCGGATTGCCAGCGGAACGCGGCGGGCGGGATCTGCCTGCACTGCCGCCGCTTCCTCGGCCAGCACAAACAATTCCCCGGCAGGGTCGGTGAGCGGCGCGCCATCCCTGGCCCGCTCGTTGAGGATAATGGTGGCAGGCACGGCCCGAATCTGATAGGGTTGGCGGCGGCTATTCTCCGGGCAGAGGCTGGCCTCTCCATGCGCGCCAGGCGGAGATAGATCCTCCCCGTTTGCCGTTGGCTCAAGGAAGGGCGCCGGGCCGCGATTCGGCGCAAAAGGCGGTCGCTTGCCAAGATGGGGGCGCAATAATGGATACGCCAGCTTTCCTGTCTGTGGGTCAAACAGAATCGGCGGTCTCTCCCCTGGCGTAGACGAAGCGTAGCCCGGCCAGCCCCGATCGCTCTCTGGCTCGTTGAGGAGCAGATCCCCTTCCTGCGCCCAATCCAGGACAGTGGCATCATAGGGACCGGGGACGCCGGCAGGCGGAAGTTGGGAGACAAGAAATTGGATGGGTGGAGAATCGGTAATTTGGGCAATGTCACCCTCCGGCCGCATCTCCAATGCCGAGGCTACCAATAGGACCTGTGAAGTGACCGCCGCCAGCGTCGTCCCCTGTCTGTCGGGCAATTCGATGAGGAGAGGCAGACTATCGGTCGACGCCGGGCCATTTTGCAGTGTGTTGTAGACCCGCCAGATCATCCACATGCCGGCCAGGTAATGGTGGGCCACGTGGCAGTGGACAAGATAGTCCCCTGCGCCCTGTTGGCAGCCGCCGCTGACACATTCGTGGGCAACGTCGAACGTCTCTGCCGGGCCGACCGATTGGGAATCCAGCCGTTCAGAGGGCAGCGTCAAGGGTGGTTGCTTTTCGAGACCGGCGGGCGACTGCGCCATCACGCCTGGCTGCCGGGGCCAGCGCACAGACCCGCCGTGGACATGGTGAACGTGGAAAACCTCCGAGCCGCCGTGGATGACCCGCTCTTTGGTCGGATCGCCCAGGTAGCTGCGGGCGATAGGTGTGGCCGGGTCGCCGAAGCTATAGGAGCTATAGGCCAGGGATTCATCAAAGCTGCCCATCAACCGTTGCTGTAGGGCCATCCGGTTCAGAAAGGGTTCGCTGCGATAGTTGATGGCTCTATCTCCCGGCCGGTAGGCGCGGGTATAAGGATCTACCTGATCCACCAACTTGCCGTAGGCGTTCAGATGACGATAGCGTTCGTCGCCGATTTCGTGGTAGATAATTGCAAATTCGCGAAAGCTGTCACCCGATGGCGTCTGAATCACCGCGTCCCAGCCGGTGACCTGTTCGGCGCCGCTGCGAGGATTCAAAAAACGGCTGCCTGCTGGCTCTACAATCAGCGCGCCGAAGAGTCCGTGGCTGGTTAGATCCCGTTCTTGGGGACCGTGGCTGTGGAAATAATGGGTGGCTTCTGGCTCATCGGGCGGGATAAACCATTCGTAGCCGATGCGTTGGCTCGGCGCTGCCAGAGCATCCACATTGGCGGCGGTGGCAGCCTCGCCAGTAGCAGTTAATACTAGCGTAGCGCCGTGGAGATGAAAGCTGGCCGCTTGGCTGGTCAGGTCATTGCGTAGAGATATTTGCAGGCAATCGCCAGGATGGGCGCGCAGGATCAAAGGCTGGATAGCGTCCCCCTGCAAACCAATCGAGACCGCAGTCGCCCCATCCCCTTTGCGCGCGGCCCGGTTCTGGGCTTCCTCGGATCGCACCTGCTCTAGATCTGTCGCCAGGGCATACATTCGTCCTTGGGGGTCATAATCCAGATAGCGGTTGAGGGTGATCTCCACCTCCAGCGCCGCCATTTCAAAAAGGCGCACCGGCGCTTCTGCAGGACAGCGGACAGCAGGGGAATCGCGCTCTACATGCCTTGCGGGGGCGAGGATCAGCCCCTCGTCCCCTGTGTGGCCAGTGGGGCGACCGCTGTGGTCATGGGAATGGTCATGATGGGAATGCGCATCTGATTGGTGATTGGATGTGTGGACGATTGAAGTAAAGGCTGCGTCTGATCTGCCAACTGTTTGGAAGAGATAGAAAATAACGGCAACCGTCAGCATGATCAGCCCTGCACCGTTCAGATATGGCATGTAATCCTTGCGCTCCATACATGATCCTCTTCTCAACAGAACTTTAGAGATTGGGAGATTGGGAGATTGAGGTAGACCAATCTCTCAATCTCCCAATCGCTCAATTTATTCCATAGGCTCTACCACAATGGTTCCTTCCATCCCCATCTGGTGATGGAGGCCGCAGAGGTAAGTGTAGACGCCCGGTTCCATGAAGGTGAGAGCCCAGGCCGCGCCATTGGCTGCAATCGGACCAATATCTGCCGAGTTGAAGTATTGAGCTGGATCATAGACTGGCGATGGACGCATTGGCGCGAAGACTTCCGGGTTCAGAACCAGCAGCGGCGGGCCATTCTCCTGCATCTGGGGCAGGATTGGCTCCGGCGCCGGCGGCGCGTCGTCCAGTACCACCGAATGGAACTCCGCCGAGACCCAGACCACCGTATCTCCTGCTTTGATTGTCAAATCTCTGGGCAGAAATTCGTAGACCTGGGCGTGAAAGTCGCCAGTGAGGGCATTGACTGCGCCAGCCTGGACAAACCAGAGGGTGCTGCCATCGGCAGCAGGCATATTCACAGGCAAGTTGTGCTGCTCTCGCGCCATATCGATCTGGGCCAGATAAGAGGCCAGTTCCGCCTCGGCCTGGGCGTCGATGGCGGCCTGATCCGGAACGTCTGCATCGGTGTTCTCATGGACAACCACAGTTGCCGTGTGCCAGGGGTGGAAATAGCAGTGAACCTTATAGATCCCCGGCGTAGGAAAGTTCACGGAAAAAGTATTGTTCGGGGGCGCGTCCGGGCCAGCCGGTTCGTGGGAGAGCTGCCCCGAATTGACGAAAATGTGACCATCGTAGCTCTCTACTGGGCCGCCGGGTATGCGGGAAGGAAAGGCGACAAGCGGATTGACCATTGCTCCTTTGGTCGGATCTGCCATATCGACAGGGAGAACAAATTCCGGCGGGCTTTCATGACTGAAGAGCGTGACGGTGTGGGCATCGTCGCCAGCCAGCTTCCATGTGACGGTATCCCCCGCCCGGATGTGGATGGTTGCGGGCAAGAATGCCTGTACGGACGAAGTGTCCTGCCCGCCAGCGGCCAAAACGAAGATTTCTCTAGGATCGTAGGCCATCATGGGTTCGGGTGTAGCCGTGACAACAACTTCAACTTCTTTGGTTACTTCAACGGTGACGGGCACTTCACGGCTTGCGTCCGTCACCATCGCAGGCGCCGCCATCTGACAGCCGCTGAGGAGAAGCACAGCCACTGCCAATACAGTGAGAAAACAAATCTGCCTGGACATCTTTGCCTCCTGGAAAATATGAATAGTGGATCAACTGTGGAACACTGACAAAGTATCCTCTGCCATTGCTCATTTTCCAGGTCAGAAAGTACTCGCTTTTTGTTCAATATGGGTGTCTCTCCAAACCGTTGACAGCAGAACAATTGCTCCAGGAGATCGCCCGCCTGGAAGATCACCCTGCCCACCAGTTCAGGTCAGTTCTTGTCGTCAATGGTGACCGGGGATTTTGCCAGCTGATCACCCGCTACCTGGAATCCAGCGGACGGACAATCGAGATCCGGCGCGCCTATAAGGGAGACGAGGCTTTGCGCATCCTCGAAGGGGAAATCGTACACATGCGCCAACACTGTACCCCAGCGGCAGCATCAGTCAGAGCCCCCAGTTTACCTGTTGGTGGAACAGCCACCTAGGCGGGTGGACACCCGTACCTTGAATCAGTTGCTCATTTTCCTGAGCCAGCGTCTCGGTCCACTCACCATGAACGACCTGCTAGAGTCTAAATCTCCGGAACCTTCGCATTCTGCCTGATACAAAGTCGTACCAATAGCGAAAGCCACCCTCATGGTCTGGCAACCCCCTGGGTGGCTTTCACAAAGTGCCTTTACAAATATTGACCGCGATATGCAGTCAACTATGAAGGCTATAGAGGCAATGATGTCTATACTTTGATAACATCGAAAAAGTGAACCGACGATTGGACGGCGCTATATCTCATTCGCTGCTACCTTCGAATGAACTCCCTGGGACTCGAACCCAGAACCCGCGGCTTAAAAGGATTTAGATTTCTTATCGGGGTGGAATTCGCAGTTTTTGCCTTCGGTGGTCAAATGCTGTCCCGTTGAAGACACCCTCAAAGCCTCTGAACGACAAATTGGTCTTCTGTGCTTAACCTACCTACGCCGTCGAGCCAGGTAGTACTCCTCCAGAATTCCGTAGCGCTTGGCCAGCTTACGGACGCCGGAGTCGGACATGTGGTATCGCTCAGCAAGCGCCCGCCAATTGGGGTTCGCCTGAATCGCCTGCTGCAACTCCTCCTTTCGCGGCGGCTGGCGTATATCCAGCCCAACGGCTGGCTGAACGGCGCCAACGGCAACCGGTGAAGTATGCGCCTCTATCAGGTCTTGTGAGACCGGATGCACGTAGATGTCCTCGGTGATCTTCTGGCTGCTATGCCCCAGCATCACAGAGAGGCTCTTGGTGTCGCGCTGCACGCGCCAGAAGTGGGTGGCGAAGCTGTGGCGCAGGGAATGGGTATTCCAGATCTCCTCTTCCACGCCGGCCCGAATCGCAACCCGACGCAGAACCTGGTAGACGCTTCCCGGCTGTAGTGGTTGTCCATTCTGCTGCACAAAGAGCGCCTTCGCTCCCGGCATGTGCTGGACGAGCGCCTCTCTGTACGCCAAATAGTGACGCAAGATCTGCCCGACCGTCGCGGAAAAGGGAATCATCCGCAGGCGGTCGCCCTTGCCGAGCACATCGAGCAGGCATCCCCGCCCGTCTGTGGTCAGCAACTGCACCTGGTCCACTTGCAGTTGCGCCAGTTCGGCCCGGCGCAAGCCCGTATCAGCCAGCAACGAGATCATCGCCACGTCCCGCACCGACAGTTCACTCTCCGTCGCGGCGTTGAGCAGCGCCTGGAGCGTTTCGGTCGAGATGGTTTTGGTGCGCACAGCGGAGACACGCGGTAACGGGAACCAACAGGAGACATCCCGCGGCAGACATCCCTCCTCGAAGAGCCAGGTCAAGAAAGTACGAATCACGCCTACGGTTCGCCGCACGGTGACTGGCGAGAGTCCGTGAGATTCAGTCGGTCGTCCTGGATGGTCGTCATACTTCTGCTTCACCCGTGAGAGCCAGTAGGCGAAGTCTTTGGCGGATGTACGGGTGATCTGCCCGTCGGGTAAGCGCGTTGTGTACCAGAGCGCAAATCGTTTCAGCGCATTGTTGTAATGACGGAGGGTTTCCTCTTTCCGCAGTGTGATCATGCAATCCTGTAAGTAAGTCTCGATCCAGCGATCCAAATTGGGGAAGATCAGAATATCTTCCACTTTTCGTTCTTGAGGGGTCAGTAGCATACGAACTCCCTCTCTCGCAGTGGTTGTCTCATCCGATGATTGAGGAAGTCGATATTGAGGAGCCGGCTCGTCTCTCACGACGAGATTTACCATAGCACGAAAGTTCGGCGTCGGATCGAAAGGCGCAGAAAAGTCATCCAAAAGGAAGTGTTTCGGACTATCCGCAGTCAGAAAGGAGATATACCTATGCCCGCAGCCTATCCCTTGCCCAGGAAGTACACAGGCATTCTCGGAGAAGCACAGAATGAGTTGCGCTGCATTGCCCAGCGCGCACGCACGGCGTTGCAGGAAGTGGAGGCAGACGACCAGCCCTTCGAACTGACGCGCATCATCCTGCGCGACATCGAATCGGTAGCTTACCGCATCGCCCTTGACCTGTCAGGGTTGGAGATCAGCGGCGCCTGCGATGACTGTCCCTCCGCTCCGCCCCGCACCTGCGCCCAGGCTGCCCTCATCATCATGGCAGCGGAACTAGAGCGGCAGGCGGAACTGGCGCGGGCGCACGCCCTGGGACACACCGCCGTCAAGTTGCCCACGCTGCCCGATGACCTCTTCGACAATTAGGGAGGTGTCCATGGAATGACAACAGCCTGAGGATGCTCCTCAGGCTGCCATCGCAGAACAATGAGTTTTCACAGATCGCCTGACCGGTGCGGGAACACCGGCCAGGCCAGCGCACCGCTGACCATACCAGCGGCACGCCGGTAGATCATGATAGCGGGAAGGGCACACAAAGCCAATTCCGCTGCAGAGAATACCGCCGGGGCCGCAAAGAAGAGCCATCAGTCGTGAGGGGACTGCCTCAGATTCGTAGCGAACCAGAGCCGTGACAAAGAAAGGACTGGCGAATTCTGGGGGCTGACCACTCCTACATCCGGAGGTATTGCCATGAACACAAGGACTCATCAGGACCAGAGTTTTCCCGTAATCGACCTGTTGATGCCGGGGCAGGTGAAAGGACTGAACAACGCACGTCCCATCCCCGTGCTGGATCTACCCCTCGCCGACGGGCGTAAGTGGTGCCAGGCCACCCTGGAGTGGCTGGACGGTGTAAGGATTTGTACCTGTCCTACGAACGATCTGCTGGCGGAGGGCATCTGCCGGCGCAGTCCCCGTGGCGGGAAGTGTCTGCTCCTGTTACCGGGGGACCATCCCGACTGGCGCCCTGCCCGCCGTCATCGCTTCGATCCGCAGCGGCAGATGATCGCCCTGCGCCAGACGCCGGCGCCGCCCCCACCACAACCGCCGCTGGCACTGGAGGAGATGGAGCGTGGTGGGGCAGGGAGCAAGCGATGATTGCCATGCCGCAAGAAGCGCAGATCATCAACCGCCTCTTTCACCAGCATAAGGTCCAGTGCCGCGTGTTGCCGCCCCCGGCCTCCTACCAAACGGCGACCCTGCGCCTCTTCCGCCTGCAACGCGGAACGGGCGTACCCGTGAACAAGGTGACGGGGCTGGCGGACGAACTGGACGAGGCGTTGACCCATCTGCGCCGCCGTCCTGTGCAGGTGCGCTTTGATCGGCTGCCCCTGCGCCTGGAGGTGCCCAGACCCGACCCGCAGGTGCTGCGCCTACAAGGAGTATTGGAGCGTCTACCGCCTGAACATTTCGAGGAGGGACGGCTGCTGGCGGTGATAGGGGAGGGGCATGCCTACGGGCAGAGCCAGATGATTCTGCTTGACCTGATCGGCCCCAACGCCCCACACCTGCTGCTGGCGGGTACCACGGGCAGCGGCAAGACTAATCTGCTCGCCGGTCTCATCCTCAGCCTCGCCCACCTCAACAGCCCGCGGGATCTGGCGCTGGTTCTGCTCGATCCCAAGGGCGTGGACCTGCAAGGCTTCAGTGTCCTGCCCCACCTGGCCACGCCGCTGATCACGGACCCGGTGGAGGCGGTGGATGCGCTACGTAGCGTGGTAGCCGAACTGGAGAAACGGAAGCAGGTGGCAGGTAGCAGATGGCAGGTAGCCAACGGCCAACAGCCAACGTCCAATGGCTTTCCTCGCCTCGTTGTGGCTATTGATGAGCTGGCGGAGTTGATGGATGTGGCGGGGAGCGAAGTGGAGGCCAGCGTCAAACGCATTCTACAGGTGGGGCGGGGGTTAGGTATCCATATGATCGCTGCTACGCAGAAGCCGCTGGTGAGCGTCATCGGGTCTCTAGTGAAGGCCAACTTCCCCGTGCGCCTCGTCGGTAAAGTGGCCAGCGGCGACGATGCCAAGGTAGCGGCGGGACTGCCCGGCACCGACGCTGAGCGTCTGCCCGGTCTAGGCGCCTTTTTGCTCGTACAGGGCGGAGAAATACAGCGAGTGCAGAGTTACCACCTGCCCCAGCCGGATCTGCCGAGGCTGTCAGCGAGCGTACGCGACGGATGGCAGGGCACTGCGACGACGTGGCGATTGCCGCAGCGCCAACCAACCCCGCAATCGACTGCCGCCATTGCTCAGTCTCAATCGAACGGTGGCTATCCACATTGGTTGCGAAAGGCAGTGGAAGCGTATCTGGCAGATCACGAACGACTGCCCAGCCAACGAGCCGTGCAGCGCACATACCAGGATGAGACGGGCCAGATGCTGGCCTGGGAGACCATTCGGCAGGTCATTGAGGATGTGGGCGGGCAGCAACGCGAGTAATGCAAGTGCAATGCAAGCGTAAGTCTCGCCCCAAACCAGGTGCAAGCGGGCTGAAATCGCTGGTTGCGTTGCACTTGCAGGGTTGTAAGTGAGCGGAGTATCTCTACCAAACAAGGAGGAAATTCATACGGCGAGTGCTGACCGACAACAACGGTTGTGGACTATGGGCAATGGTGGCGTTGGTGGCAATGCTGCTGCTGGTGGGGCTGCTGGTCTACATCGACAGACGCTTCGGAGCGGAGGCCTCTGCTTTTTTCCTGGGCATCAGCCTGGGCATTCCCCTGCTCCTGATCATGGTCGTGATTGTAGGGGGCATCTACGTGCTCGTCATCCGTGGCGCCGTACATCTGCAAGAGCGCGATGACGCGGGCGAGATCGGACGGCTGCGCACGCTGGGCGAGATCGCCCGCACCGAACGTTCCTTTGTCCAACTGGACCGCGACGCTATGCGCACGCAGCAGAAGCATCCCCATCCCATTGTCCCAAATCAGCAACGGGCGCTGGCGCTAACATACGACACTGATGGGCAGTGGACGGACGAAGGGTGGGAGTCGTGGGAAGAGGATGAGACGCAGCGTCGGAACGGCGGCATGCGAATTCTGGAGTGAGCGCTTCATGCCTTTGGCTGCTAACGGTTAGGCCGCTTGAGAGCCAATGACTTAACGTGAAGGAGGAAACCAGATGATTGACGAGTAGAGGTTGTAGACGAACGAAGGAACGCTAGCTGCGAGAAGGCAGCAGTCAGTAGCTTTTACCCCAAAAAGAAAGGAAGCGGTATCGCCTGGTCCCGGCCAAGGTCTTGGCGACAACCTCTTCCTCACATTTCATAGGAGATAGTACACGATGACGACCCTTGTTGGCAAGACCAGTTTCGCGCAAGCTGAGAATCCTGTCCCAGCCTTTGGCCTGGGAGAGGCCCTGGACGCCGCTATCGCAGACGGCGACTTCCGTACCTACGTGCTACTCTGCCAGTGGGCATGGCAGGAACATCCGGGGGCAGAGAAACCCTTCACTGAACACACCTACGAGCAGATGGCAAAGCTGCATCCGGCGCACCGGCGTCCTACGGCTGAAACTGTGCGCGGGCGCATCTATCGGCTGACCCAGGCGGGACTGGTACGGCGCGAACGGGCGGGTCAGACGCTCTGGCGCACCTACCCGGTGCTGGAAACCAACGGACGCCTCTTGCTGGGCGGGATGCAGCGTTACACCCAGAGCCATGTCCCAGCGCCGGCCCAAGACGTGAACACCATACTGATGGATACACAGGCAAAGCAACCGCCTGACCGAGCCGGTGCGCCACACCCAGGCCGTGCGGCAGGGAAGTCCGCCCCCCTTCAGTCCGCTGGGCGTGTCGAGGGAACCCATCCAGACCCCGTCACCGTGCGGCAGGGGCACATTGAGGCTCCTGACCGTTCCCACGAGGCACACCCACCGAGCGGGGACGGGCAGCCAGCGTACCGCCAGGCTTCTGAGCGCGCGTCTGCGCTCCACCCAGATGGTTTGGGTGGGCATGAGGTACACACTCAAAGTGCCACAACCCGGCCCGTGGGCGGGGGACAGGAACACACTCAGCCCAAGGGTGGGGAGCAAGCACGCACCCATACTGTGACGCCTGCTCCCCTGGCTGGGCAGCCGGTCCACACCCAGACGCCTGGGTGCGTGGAGCGAGTACACCCAGATCCTATGGCTGGGCAGCCACAGCCCACCCAGGATCATCCCCAGCAGCCCATGAGTGAGGCACAGGCGCACACCCAGAAATCGACTGCACAGAGCGCTCCTACCTCTGGTGGAAAGTCGCCGACCGGGGATGCCCCGGCCACTGGGCGGGGAGCCAGCGCACACCCAGACGGTGGTTCCTCACGTGCGCGTGGGCGCGCGTCAGTACTGACTGGTACTGATCCTCTCTCCTTCCTTTCCTCCTACACAGGGAGAGAAGATCAATCAATCAGTACTGAGGGCACAGACGTCAAACCGCTCTCCCACAAGGTACTCTCGCTGGTGACGGTCCCTGCTGGCTACGATACACTGGCCGTTACGTTGGCCACCATGCAACCACAGGGCTGAACTACGAGGGCATCGAGGAGTGCCTGGTCCAACCGGAATTGACCCAAGCCTGGTACGACTACGTGCAGCGGAGCGACGAGACGATCCACAACCCCGCCGCTTACATCCGACGCGGCGTGCGTAGCGGACGCAAACCACCATCCCCGAAGACAAAGAAGGCTTCACAGCGGGACAACGATCCCAATGACTTCGGCTGGGATGATCCCACCATTCCCGATGAACTCTACCGCAAGTACGCCGTACCCGGCTACACGCCGCCGCACTTGCGCAAGGCACAGGGGACGCAATCCACCCATTAGGAGGCAACGATGGCCACAAGACCCTTTCTCTGGCAGTTGAGTCGGCAGGAGTGCTTGGCGGGGATCCCCCTCTGGGGCGAATGTCCCCTCTGCGCTGACCGTACCAGCCTCGACGACTACTGTCGCTTCTGCGACGGGATCGTGGAGCGTGTCTACTATGCCAGCGGTGGCATCCACGATTGGCAGCGCTACCGCAGCAAGAGCCTGGCTACCCTGGACTGGGGTTGGTTGGGCGACGAAGCGGCGGCGGCGCTGCAGGCGTACGTCAACCACCTGCCTGAGCACATCCAACACGGGCGGGGGCTTCTGCTCATGGGTGGTGTGGGCAGCGGCAAGACCCACATCGGCGTGGGATTGGGGCTGCTCGCGCTCGCCCACGGTTACAGCGCCTACGCCACCACCTTTGGAGAACTGCTGCTTGCCATTCGCTCCAGCTTCGACAGTCCCAGTGGTCGCAGCGAAGCGGATCTGATGGCGACCGTCTGTGACGCCGACCTGTTGCTGCTCGACGATTTGGGGATGGAAAAGCCTTCTGCCTGGGCCATCGACCGCTTGGCCTATCTCGTCAACGAGCGCTACAGCCAGCAGCACGCCACCGTCGTCACCAGCAACTTCCATCCTGCCCGGATGGCGCACCAGTGGGGCGAGCGCGTGGTCAGTCGTCTGCTTGGTACCTGCACCATCATCTCCGTGGCTCACGTCGCCGACTACCGACTGGTAGAGCAGCAGGGGGCGGGCGGCAGGCAGGCAGCAGGCAGCAGAGGATGAAACATCTCACTGGCCAGGGACCGAGGCGACAGTCATGGTATCAAGCAACGGCAGACAGAAGCACCCAGAGGGTACCCGAGACGGCAAGCAGCCGACGTGAGCAGTTCCACGGTCCAAGGGCAGTTGGATCTCGAATCGTAAACACAGGAGAATTGCAGCATGGAATGCACTCTCACGAAAGGAACACAGGATGAACTCACCAGCGAAGCAATTTTCGGCTAAATGCAGTCAGATACGGTTACTCATTGCCACCTGCTGCCTGCCAGGCCCGCTTGCGGGCGCCCCTGCCTGCCGCTCCGAAGGAGCAACCCCATGACCATCGTCGCGATTGCCAACCAGAAGGGCGGTGTGGGCAAGACGACGCTCACCATCCACCTTGCCGCCTATCTCGCTGGCCGCGGACAACGGGTGATCGTAGCCGACGCCGATCCCCAGGGCAATGCCAGCGCCTGGCTCTGTGACGACGGCGTGAGCGAAAGCGCGCTCTGGCGGCTGTTGATTGCGCGGGAACGCCCGGCGCAGGTGCTGCACCAGGCCAAGTGGGGTGTGGGGCTGCTGCCGGGCAACGACGAGAGCGGGGACGCTCTCATCACGCTTGTCGCCCTGCGCAAACCGTTCGACGCCATTGCCGATGCGTTGCAAGCGGTGGTATCGTGCTTTGCACCGGACGTGCTGCTGCTCGACATGCCGCCGAGCAAGGCCGCGGGATTTCGAGAACTGCTCTTTGCCGCCGACTACCTGCTCGTGCCCACCCAGGTGGAGCGGCTCAGCCTCAACGGTGTGGGCTTCATGGCAGAGACTATCCACGAACTGCGCCAGACTTTCGGGCGTGGACCCCGGCTGCTGGGCGTGGTGCCCAACATGGTGCGGGCGCGCACCGTAGATCACGGCGACCACCTCACCGACCTGGTGGCGCACTTTGGTCCCGCCGTCTGGCCTGCCGTGCCGCTCTCGATCCGCGTCTCCGAAGCCTGCACCTACGGCACCACCATCTGGGAACGTGACGCGGCAAGCGAAGCGGCGCTAGGCATGGAAGCAGTCTGTCAGCGTTTCATGGAGAATCTGGCATTGCAGCCAATTCAATCCACATAGACACAGGAACACACAGAGATCATGACCGAAAAACGAACCCCCCAACGCCATTCGGGGCTGCGCATGGACCCGAAGATTTCAGAACTGCTGCACGACTCGGTGGAGAACCGAGCGGCGTTGACCCAGAAGCAAAAGCGGGATCGCGCCCGCAAGAAAGCCACCTACGATCTGGCACCGGAACTCCAGGATGCGGTGACGGAGATCGCGCGCAAGGAAGACACCTCTACGTCTCAGATCGTAGGCATTTTTCTTACCTACGCTGTGGCGCAATACCAACAGAAAGACCTGCGTCTCGTTGAGGGTATGGCGGAGCGGTCACCTTCGCGCACGCCTCGCTTCTCCTGGAACTTGCAGATTCCGCCGGAGTGGTTGCAAGCGGTGGAAACAGTGGCAGGCGCAGCCGAAGACCTGCCGCCAAAATGGAAGAAGCGGCGATAGCCCAAGCAGGAATTCAGATCATCAATAGATCTGTCCTACCGAGAGGCAAAACGGTCAATGTGATCAGCAAATTGAGCAAGAATGCGATGGCTATTGACATTTGCCCATTTGAGGATAAAATGAGGCTACATGTGAAATCTTCGCAAATTTGATTTGTTTAGCCAGGAAAGGCGGAACGATGCTTGTCGAATTCAGCGTCGCCAACTATCGCTCGTTTCGCAATCAAGTCACTCTCAGTATGGTCGCCAGTGCGCTCAAGGCAAAGTATCCTGAATTGGATGAGAAGAATCTGTTTACGGCGCCGGGCGACGTGAACCTGTTAACCAGCGCAGCCATCTACGGCGCCAATGCCAGCGGCAAGAGCAATCTCATTGCTGCCTTTCACTTCATGCGCCAGTTCGTGATCAATTCCCCCAAGAACACAGAACGAACGGGCGGAATTGAAGCAGAGCCGTTCCGACTCGATCCGCAAACGGTTGGTGAACCCTCTTTCTTTGAGGTTGTTTTCATTGCAGACGGCAAACGCTATCGGTATGGGTTTGAAGTGACCAGAGAAAAGGTGGAAGCGGAGTGGCTCTACGTGGTGCCAACCAGCCGAGAAGCAAAGCTGTTCGAACGAGAAGGAGATGACATCTCGCTTGGGGAACGGTTCCGTGCTGAGGGCCGAGACTTAATCGACAGAACGCGGCCCAATGCGCTTTTCCTGTCTGTGGTTGCCCAGTTCAACGGAGAGGTTGCCCAAACGGTCCTAGAATGGTTCCGTTCGGTTGGCATTGCGACCGGATTATCCGATATGGGCATGCGACTCTTCACACAACAACAACTGTTGGATGGTCACCTGGCAGAAGAAATCGCGGCTCTGATGCAACGTTTCGATCTCGGAATTGAAGACCTGCTGGTGGAGAAGGTTCCGCCCAGCTCACCGTTGTTGCCGGCTCATGCGTCAGCGGAGATGCATACAATCCTGGAGCCTTTCTTGGATTTGGTTGCTACAGGAGAACGGGTTGCAGTACGAACCATTCATCGCCGGGTAGATGAACTGGGGCAGACCGGAACAGAGATTTTCGATCTGGATGAGCATGAATCTGAAGGAACCAAAAAACTCTTTGCCATGTCTGGTCCTCTTGTGGAGACTTTGAGAAACGGAGAAGTTCTTGTAGTCGACGAACTCGACGCTCGCCTGCATCCCTTGTTGACGCGGGAGATCGTCAAGCTCTTCAACGATCCGGAGACGAATCCGCACCACACCCAGTTGATCTTTGCTACTCAGGACACCAACCTGCTGGACAACCGACTGTTGCGTCGGGATCAGATCTGGTTTGTGGAGAAAGATCGCCAGGGCGCGTCGCACCTCTATTCGCTGGCCGAATTCAAGGTGCGCAACGACGCTAGCTACGAGAAAGAGTATATGCAGGGGCGCTTTGGCGCCATTCCCTTCCTGAACGGGTTACGTCAGGTGTTGGAGCAAGGGTGATGGCGCAGACAGTGGTTTCGGGTAAAATAGGTTGGAAGTGCCTGAAACGCTAGACATCTCATAGCCCTGAGCAAATTCAGTCGTCTGGCAGCAATTCCGCTTCACGAATCAGGAAGGGCAGGTTGGGTGCGGAGAATGTGAGACTGGGCGCAGGGATGCGGTTGTGTTTGATGTCCGGTGGTACGTGCTTATGGTGCGGATCCGTACTGGCCAGTGTTGGGTCGTGGGGGTGGGGTTGCGAGTCGTACCAGTATAGCTTGTCGCTGCCCCGCCAGGCTTCATAGCTGTAGCCCTCAATGAGCAGCGGGCCAGTGTCCCACGACAATCGCTCGTAGATGGACAGACGCAAGCCACCGGCAAAGGTCAACTCGCCGCTGAGTTCGGCGTAGAGCCGGCCCCGCCTGGCCACGGTCAGCGTCGAGCGCTCGATACTGGGGAACTGCTGGGGCAGAGTATAGACGAAGATCTCGTAGTCACGGAGAGACTGGAATGGGGTCATGGCGCGCAGTTCTCTCGATCACATCAGCCACGCTGCTGCTTTCCGCCCGCAGCCGTTGAATCGCTGACTTGTACTGCTGACGGCGGCGCAGCCAGAGGCGGTAAGCGCTGGCCCAAGCGGTCCAATCCCGCACCCATGCCTCATGGGCTGGTTCCTCGCCCTCATTGTACGATTCATAGAAGGTCTCCGAGAGCACACCGTACTTGCGTTCGTAGACGCGCATCTCTTCTTCCAGCGCATAGATATCCTGTAACAGATCATCCAACGTCATTGTCGCCTCCAAAGGCTCACGATTCACTGATGTCATTATGACACAGCCCCACGGCTCCGACAAGGAATTTGGCGCATGTACTACCGTCACAGTCTGGCCTAGATCAAAGCCCTTTTCCATTCCAGCAGCACGACAGCCAGGCTGTGTAGGCGACAGACAGCGCCTAGCCGCTGAGCAAGCTAACCTTTGGGGCTGTCGCTGGCGCCGCTGATCGATATCCGCGACGACGCCAACTTTAATCTCAATTTCAGCATTGACAAGCCCGAACACCCGTGCTATTCTTGGCAGCGAAAGGGATTTCCGCATTGTGGCGGAAGTCCCTTTTTGTGATTGGCCCCCAGTCATACGCGAGGAGTTCGCCATGCCCCAACCTGTAACCCAGCATCCGCCCCTCTGCCAGCCCGAGCTTCCCTGGCCAGAGCAGCTCCTGATCCGGCTCGACGAGATTATCGGCTTGCTCGACGGCATTGATACCTCGCTCACTGCTCTGTCTGTCACCGTTACCCAACCTGCTTTTGCACATACACCTGAGGAGAGTGGGGCAGCGTGTTCAGGAGAGATGGATCTGTTGCCCCTGCTCATGGAGAAGGCGGAGGGACAAGAGCCATGATGTCGCCCCTGCGTTCAGACACGACCTTTCTGGTGCTCCTGGTCGTGGTGCTGCTGGCAGCGCTGGCGATCACAAGCATGCAGGTTCCGGGACCGCCCGCGTTGGCGGCACCCGCGCCTCGGCCCACGCCCACGGCAACCGTCACGCCGGAACCGGGCTGGTGGAATAGCATCACCTTCGCCACGCCGTCCCTACCCGCCTTGCCGGCTGTACCCCATGTGCAGCTTGGCAACGGAGAGGGGCGTCGTGGCCTTGGGAACGGCCCTGTCTCTTTTGATGTACTCACCTGTCCCACCGCCACGGCCCGTATTGCCTCCATCACCCGCGATGGCGTCTGGTGGCTCATCGACGGCAGCGCCGGCGTTGATAGTTTCTGGTACTGGAAGATGGAGCTATCGCCCGATGGCAGCGGTTGGACCGTCCTCTACCGCAGTGAATCACCAGTGACAAATGGACGGCTGATGGAGTTCAACACTACGACTGTGCCGTCTGGACAGTATCAGCTTCGCCTGACCGTGGTGAAGAAGGACGGCAATTATCCGCAGCCGTGCACGGTCATCGTCAGCCTCTAGCCATGCTTGTCAAGGAGTCGAACCATGAACCGAAGTCCTATTCTTCCCATCGTTCTGGCCCTCGCCACGTTTGTGCTGCTTGCCCTTGCACTCTGGCCACAGGAAGAGCCGACCGCCATCATCGTCGTGGCCGGACGCGACCTCGGCGCAGGCGCGATCCTGGCGCCGTCGGACCTCAAGACCGTGACCCTACCCGCTGACCAGGCGCCCGCCGACGCTGTGGGGGATGTGGCACTGCTGGTGGGCGAGAGCCTCTCGGTGGTGCGTTACAGCGGCGAGCCGGTCACGCCCCGTCACCTGGGACCGGCGGTGATCCTGGCGCCCGATGAGCGCGGCATCGCCGTGCGCGTGCGTGCGGACACGGGACTGGCGGGGCTGCTGCGTCCGGGGATGACAGTGGGCGTGGTGGCCACGCTGCGCGACGACATGACCAACAAGGTCTACGCCAAGAGTACGTTGGAAAACCTGCGCGTACTCTACGTGCCGCCCAGCTTCCAGGCGCGCTCGCCACAGACGGTCGTCTACGCAAGCGGCGGGGATGGGACCTATGCGCCCCCACCGCCCGCACAGGAACCGGTGCGCGAGGGCGTGATCGTGTTGGCGGCGGGTACGCTGCCTGAGCCGGTGGTCTACGAAGATGCAGAGACGATCCTGCGGCGTGCGTTGGCGGAGGAGCAGAGCGAAGCAGCGCGCGAGGGCGAGGCAGAAGGCGAGCCGCCGGATGTGATGTGGGCGGTGCCGGTAGAGTTGCTGGCCGCCCTTAACGCCGCCGATGCTTCGTTTACGCTGGTGCTGACGCCGGACGATGCCCTGCCGTACACGAGTCCGGGGTTGGATCTGGCGAGGATGGAACCGGACTCTGACAGCAACAATCCGTTTGTACAGCGATAGACCACCGACGACAGACGACGGACGACCGCCTGCACAGGAGCCACAGTCGTCTGTGGTCGCTGATCAGTTATCCCACCAAACAAGGAGATCACCATGCCCTGGAATGCAATACCAAAGGGTTCGGCCCCTGCCTCTTCTCTGCTGCCTGTGCTCATCGCCGCTCCAACCGGAAAGGCGCAGGCGCTCTACAACGTCTTCAGCGGCGACGGGCGCTTCCACGTGCAGGCGATGGCAACCTCGCCGCAAGACGTGGCGGTCAAGCTCTCCATGAACCCGCAGGCGCTGGTGCTGGATGGGCTGCTCTACGACGGACCGGACGAGATCATCGCCGCGCTCAATTCATTCCCCGGTTGCTGTATCGTGCTGCTGCCCGTGGGCGTGGACCATATCGCCGTGGCCGATATCGAGCGGCTGCCCTGTGTGGCGAAAGTGGTCCTGGGCGAGAAGGATTTCCCGGCGCTGACGGGAATCGTCTACGAACAGATGCAGCGGCAGCAGTCACCAATCGGCGGTGGCAGGAGCGCCATGCCTGTCCTCGCTGCCCGTCCCGTGACCACCAGCGGCTGGCGCTCGATCGCAGTCTGGAACCTGCAAGGCGGCGTGGGCAAGCCCACGGTCTCCGCCGCCCTGGCGTTGGAGGCTGCATCCCGGCGTCTGCCCACGCTGCTGGTGGGGCTGGGCGCACCCGATCCCCTGCCCCTGAGCCTGGGACTGCATCCTGAGCCGAACCTGCAAAACTGGCGCAGTCGGCCCACCCTCGACGGATTGAAGGGGGCTGTGCAGTCGTACGACGCGCTTGATCTGCTGGCGGGTTTTCCCTCGCCCCTGGAATTGAACGCCTATCTGCCCGATGCCCTGGAAGGTGAGGCCAGCCTTTCCCGTCTGGCGGGCACAGCGGCCTACGCGGGCTACGCCGTAGTCGTCCTCGATGTCTCATCGCCCGAACTGGCGGCGGCTGCCCTGGCCGCGTCCAATGCGCTGGTGCTGGTGGGGCTGGCCACGTTGTCCGGCATCCTCTCAACGGTAGAAGCGGTGCGCCTGGCCACGGAGACGTTGCGTGGTCGCCACAGCCTGCCCGCCAGCGCCATTCACCTGGTACTCAACCGCGTGCGCGCCGCCACCTTCTCACCCGAAGAGGTGGTGCAGAACGGCTGCAAGCTCTTGAAGACGTTCCCACCCCTGGCCGCCGTGGTGCGCGACGATCCGACAGTCGAAGAAAGCCTCAACCTGCGCCGTCCCGCCTACTACCACTCGGATACGCTGCGTCAGGCCGCACGCAGTCTGGGTGACCTGCTCTTCGCCGCCCCCGCCCAATCCAGCGTGCAGCGGCAGGGCCAGGTGGGGCAGCCGAGCAAAGTCTATTCGTTAGGGCCGATTCGCGTACGGGTGTAGCGGACTTTGAGGAAGAGAGATGGTCAATGCGTGGATCATTCGCCAGCTTGAGCAAGCGCCGTTTGATAGACTCGGCTGCTCAGGCGAAACTCATTGGCAAGTAGTGCGTCCAGAAGCGGCTTCACGGCGTCAGTATGTCCACGTTGTTTGGCCAGAACCAATAATCCGGCCGTACCGATTACGGGGATGCCAAGTTGTCTGGCAAGGACTCTGGCTTTGATCTCATCCAGCAGTAGTCGCTTTGCCTGCTGCTCCTGGGCTAGAACGAGTGCTTCGGCTTCGCCCCGATCTAGCGTTGTGAGCAGATACTGCACTCGTCCTGGATCGGCGACTGCTTCCACGGTTAACCAGGATGCTTGTTGTAGTGTTTTGGAGCCAGATTGCCCGATGCCTTGTGTGACGACTTCCTGGTAGACTGCAGATGGAATGAGAATCGTCCCAAATAGCATGGGGAGAAGCTCAATCTGCCCAATTCGGCTCAACGCGATCAAGGGGCTGCTATTGGAGACAATCATCATACGCCGGCGTCTACGTCCAGTTGCGCAGCAAGTTCGTCGACCGCTCCGAACTCAGCCGCCAGTTCATCAGCGTCGAGATCGATCACAGGTACATTGTTGCGCGAGAGGAACGCCGTGAACTCCCAGAGGCTCATTCCCGCCAGCTTCGCTGCTTTGCCCAGAGAAAGCACATGATCCTGGTAGAACCGCATCGCTAATAGATGCAAGGACTGTTCAGCCAGAACTTCCCGATGCAGCCCCTGGGCCTGCAGAGAAAGGTAGACATCTTCAGGAACTGTTGTCTCAAATGTCACTGTCGGCGTCGCCATCTTCTTTACCTCCTTAGAGTCGAATGATCTAGCCCTATTATACATCGGCAGAGAAGCCTTGTTCAATCCACGTTTGTTCAGGACAGCAGTTCTCAATTTGAAAAAGGCGGGGCAGTTGACGAGGTTGCGAGAACACGTACACCACAGCCTTGAACTAGGATCAGAGGTGGGAGGTGCGCCATGTTCAAGCGGTTATGACGAGGTTGCGAGGTATGGGAGCAATTTCCTGACGATGCGCAAGGGCAATCACCAACTGTACGGTGAGCGTGCCTGCCTGGTGCCTTTGGCGTGTTTTTCACCCAATCGCCGTCGTTTTTGACATCAGCGAAATGCGGGAGTGCGCCAGGGACGGGATAACGCCGAAGTCTCTTTGGGGTCAATTGCGATTCCGAGCGACAACGGGATCCGCAATTGCTTGACCCTGGCATGTAAGCGTAATGGGCGGATTGTACTGGGTGGTTGCCGACCTGGAAGCGCAAGGGCTGCTGGCCGACCATCATGGGTTTGCGCAGCAATGGCTCTGTGCGCTGGATGGGTGCAGTATTTCAGTTCCCATGCCATCCATTGCGACCACTGTACGCCGGCTCAACGGGGACAAGACGCTCTATACCCATAGCGTGATTGCACCGGTGCTGGTGGCACTGGACGACTATGTGATTAGCCTGGAACCTGAGTTCATCACGCCCCAAGATGGCGGCCCGACAAACAGCGCGCGCAGATAGCCAGGCTCGCCGCCCATGCACCGCTGGCTCGACCAGCGCGCACGCCGCTTACTGCCCACGGCAGCCTCACGGTGATGACCGATGATTTGCACAGTCACCAACCTGCTTGTGCCTGGTTGCGTGAGCATCTGTCACTTCATCATGGTCTGTCGGCCCGAATCGCACCCATTTCTCTACGAGCAAGTCGCCCGAGTTGACCAGGCTCAAGCTCATCCGTGAAATCGTCGCCACGCACTGGAACGGCAGGCAGCGGGAGCGCTGGACCTACCGCTTTGTCAATGATGTACTCCTGCGCAACAGTGCCCGATGCATCCCCGTGGTGGTGTGAACTCATCATCGTGCGGTGAAGATACGCAAGCACAGGTGTACCCTGGCTTACCTTCATCACCGATCATCGCCCTCACCGACCAAAGTGTGGCACTACATCGTGGCGTCAGGCCTGCCCGTTGGAAGACCGAACGAGAATCACAACACCCTCCAAGCATCATGGGTATCATCTCGAACACAATTTCGTATGGTCAGCAGCACTTAGCCTCCCTGTTGCTCAGCCTCAACCTCTGGCTTTTCTCCTTCACACCGCACTGACCCTGACCGATGCACATACCTACAGATTCGCCACACACACGCGGGCGCACGCAGAAACCTTCTTTGACATCCGCACAGCAGGCCCGCCTCTTTTACTCTACTTCGAGTCTGGTCTGCCCTGCTCGCCTTCATGTTCCACGGTCTCGAACTCCCGACCGCTCGCCTTGACCAAAGTGCTTGCCCCTCACCACTCCCACAACCCAACTGAACCCCACTAACTGCCACCTCTGTGCTTGCCCGTGTCAGCGCGCTCAAAGCCACCTTCATGCTGACAAACTACGACCAGCAGGCTCTGCTCACTGCCCCTGGCAACGATTTTATCCTCCTTGCACCACTCCGCGTCGCACCCACTCTCGCTCCCCCTCACCCCCGTCAGCCCATCCCTCTACACTCAGCACTTCTCAATCTCCCCAAATTGAGAACTGCTGTGTTCAGGATGCCGGACAGGGGAGGATTCTGAGCATACGAAAGCCTGACAATCGAAAGGAGTATCAATCATGTCCTGGACACAATTTCGCACCCAACTGACGGGCGAACAACTCGCCATCGTCATCGACCAGACTACCCGCGACCTTTCCGGCTTGCCGCCGGCGACATTGCGCAACCGGCAGGCGTTGAGCGGGGAGGCGGAACGACGGCTGCGCTCGGTGTTGCGGCGGCTGGGCTACCCGCTGCCCGACGGTAACCAGTTACAGGCGTTGCACGCCCAGGTGCTGGCGAAGGTGGGCGGTCTAGGCTTCCTCGACGCGCTGCTGCCACCCGCCAGCTTCGCCTACACCGACCTGCTCGTCAACGGCGACGGCAGCGTGTGGGGACGGCGCAAGGGACAGATGCACTTTGATCCTCTGGATCTGCATCCCGCGCCCGAAGAGGTGTGGCGGGCGGTGGAAGCCCTGCTCAGTCCGCAGGGACGCGCCTGTACCGAAGCCACGCCCAGCGTTGACGCCAAGCTGCCGCGTGACAAGACCCTCGGCTTCGGCGGCGCCCGCGTCAAGGTGCTCCACCCCGGCATCTGTGCCGGGGACGGCTACCCGTCGCTGGCCCTGCGCCTCTACGAACCGGAACCGGTGCCGCCTGACCAGATCGTGGTGTGGAACGTCCTGCCCCAGGCAGTGATGGAGGGGCTGCTGACGGCCATCGGCAGGCGGCTACGCGTGATGGTCGTAGGCGGCACCGCCACGGGCAAGACCACACTGCTCAGCGCCCTCTGTCACGGCATCCCGCGACAGAGCCGCATCGTCAAGGTGGAGGACCCGGAGGAGATCTGGCTGCCCCATCCCAACGTCACCACGCTGGAGGCGCGGCCCGCCCCGCCCGGCTCGGACGTGCCTTCCTACACCGTCTCGGATGGCGTAGACGACGCCATGCGCCTGGCCCCCACCCACGTGATCGTAGGCGAAGTGCGTACCGGCACCGCCGCCCTTTCACTCTTCCGAGCGCTGATGAGTGACCACGCCGGTCTCACCACCTTCCACGCCGAGGGACCGGAGGAGGCTGTCTTTCGCCTGGGCGTGATCCTCTTTGCTGATGCCGGCGTGCGTTTCGAAGCCGCCAAGGGACTCTTTGCCCAGGCTATCGACCTCGTCGTGCAAGTCGGCTGGCAGGAAAACGGGCGTCGGGCGCTGGGGGTGTGGGAGGTGGCTGAGATGAGCGGCGGCAACGTCATCTTCCAGAGTTTGTGGACGCCGGGCGAGAACGGCATGAAAGAGCCGCAACGGAAACGACGATGAAACGGTGAAGGGAGATTGTGATACGCCAATCTCACCCGTTCACCCCCTCACCCCTTCACCTGCTCACGATTGAAAGGAGTCACTGTGGAACAACAGATTCTCATCCTCTCTGCCGCCGGGACCGCTGCATTTGCCATCTATCTCGCTATCCGTCACCTGCGTCTCAATCTAGGCCCCGCACCGGCGCGGGCGTTGACAGAGTATCTGGATGTTCTGGGGCCGGAATCCGCCCTTGAGCAACCGTCGGTGGACCGGGAGCGGGTGATCCTGGCATCGCTGGGGCTGCCGCCTAGGCCAGGGCTGCTCACGGCGATCAAGGTCACGGCTGCTGTTATGCCTGCTCTGCTGCTTCTGCTGTTAGGGATTCCGGTGGTCCCTGCTGCTGGAGCGGGGGCGTTGGTGGGGATGCTGACCCACGCATGGCTGGAGGGGCGCTGGCGCAGATTTCGGGTGAGACTGGAGAGCGAACTGCCCACCTTCGTTAGCCGTCTGGCCTCCACGCTGCTGGTGACGGGATCGCCACTGCTGGCGCTGGAGGAGGTGACCAACACCCTGGCCGACCAATCGCCGCTGCGGGCGTGGATGGAACGATTGGTGGCAGGCATCCGCACAGGTGGCCAACGGCATATTGAGGACACACGCGCCGAAGCGGCTGCCCTTTCGCCTTCGCTGGCGCTGGTGGTCTTCGAGTTAGGGCGCTTTTTCGAGACCGGCGGCAGTGGCTTCACCAAGGCATTCGCCACCACCGCCGAGGAACTCTCCGCCATCTTAGAGGCCAGGGCCGTCTCCGGCAGCAAGGCCGAGAGCGCCCGTAGCGCCGTGCACACCATGCTTGCCATTATGGGCGTGATTTTGCTGCTCATGCTCTCCTCGCCGGTGCAGCGGGCAGGCTTTGCCCATCCAGTCGCGCAACTGGTCACGGCAGTCAGTCTGGCAGCAATGGCATATGGGTATCTGTTTCTGAACGGCATGATCGATGACGCGCTGGAAGGATAAGACGACGACTCTACCGCATTATCCTATCGTTTGAAAATGGAGAACCAGAATGAACCTACCTGAACTGAATACTCTACTGTCTGCTCTGCCCGTACAGCACATCCTCATCCTCCTTGCGGCCCTGTCCGCTGCGCTGTTGGTTGCCTCGCTGGCTTCGCGCCTGACGGTGAATCTGGGTCCGGCGCCAGCGCAAGCACTGTCGGAGTATGTAGGGGCGAAGCAAGAGACAGACTCTGTAGAACGTCTGGGCGCCTGGCTGTTACGACGCCTGCCGGCGCTGCGCTCCCTGGGCAACATTGAACAGAACCGGCGCTGGTTGGATCTGATGGGACAGTCACCATCCCATGCCGCCACGCTGGGGCTTGCCATTTTGCTTAGCACGGCTGGTGCGCTGATTCCTGTTCTCAGCGGAATTCCCATCGCCGGCAGCCTTGCTCTCGTGGGTGCTGTGTATCCGTTCGTGCGTCTGCGCAGCCGGGCCAACAAAGTACGCCGACAGGTGGAGCGGGCACTACCCGAACTCACTGCGCTGATGGCAGCGGAGATGGCGGCGGGCAACCCGCCCGACAAGGCGCTGGAACGCGCTGCCGAGTGGGGCGGTCCCCTGGCGGCGCTGGTAGCGGGGGCTGTGGCGCAAGGACGCGCCGTGGGTCGTCCCCTCTTTGGGCGTGGCAATCTGCCGGGCGTGTTATTGGAGGTGGTGGACGGCTACGGGCTGCCCAGCCTGCGCGCCTTCGCCTCCCAGGTGGACCTGGCTGCGCGCAAGGGAGCCGCCGGTCCCGATCTCATGGAGTCGCTAGCGCGCATGCTCGTACTCGAATACAAGGAGCGGGCGCTGCGCGAAGCCGAGAAACTGGACAGCCGCCTGGCCGTGCCTACGGTGCTCTTCTTCTTCCTGCCCTTTCTGTTCTTGATTCTGACGCCGCTGATGATGCCGGTGCTGGACCTGCTTTGAGAGGGTGAGAGGATGACCACTGACCGCTGCGGTCAGTGGTCATCTCGCCGCTTCGCTGCACACATCGAGGTCATCTATGTTCACATCGCAGACGCTCACACCGCTGCTCCCCCTCATGCTCGTCCTCTGGCTGCTACCCTGCGCCATCCAGGACTATCGCCATCGCCGTGTGGCTAATGTGTTGACCGTCCCGGCCTTCTTCGCCGCCTGGCCACTGGCGCTCTGGCTGGGCGATGGGGACCGGCTCATGTTCACCCTGGCGGTCTTCGCCGGATGCTGGTTCGCCTGGCAGATGGGCGGCATGGGCGCTGCCGACGGCAAAATGGCAACACTCATCGCCGCCGTCAGCCCGCCTGCGCTGGGGATGGGAGGGTTGATGCTGGCGCTGGGATTTGTAGGCATGCGTCTGTGGAAAGGAAAGAGCGCCTCCCTGCCCGCCGGGATCGCCTTCTATGCCGGGGCCGTTGAGATGGCGTTGTTCACAGTCACCGGGATAGGTACTTAAATTTGAATCTGCTCACCCCATCTCTCGTCAACCAATATAGGAGTAGCTAATTAGGTTATAGCTGATCACTGTAGTATCAAACGTCCGTGACATTTCGATTGATGATAGCTGTCTTGCTAGAATCACTTCTACCAACCAGCAGAACCGGGCGGTAGTACTGTCCCTGTGCCGCCAGCGATCAATTGTTTGATGATAGTTTGCAAGGAATGGTGCATGGAGTCTCTCGATCAGCCGCCAACGAGCAGGGGCGAAGAAGGAGGCATTGTGAGGATGCTCGTTCATGTATGATGTAACACTGGCGTACAGATTACCGAAAAGTGGATGGTGCTATAACCAGAGTTGCACGATTTGGGAAGCCATCCTATTCTGACCCTATCTGGGTTTTTTTAAACACTTCAGCTATAGGTCAACAAGGTTATGCAAAAAAGAACACAATACCACATACCACTCCGTCTTGGGATACTGCTCATTGTCCTTCTGTTGTCTGCCGGTGTGATTATAGGGATTGTGGGAACGACAGGCATGACAATCACGCTGTTGATCGCCCTGCTGCTCCCGCTTGTCTGGCCGAGCCAGTTTGGCTCCTGGCCTGGACTATTGATCTTATTGGGATTGCTGTGGCAACCTGTTTTTCTGCTTTCTCCCACCCTGCCTCCCACCTGGGCAGCCCTATCGCTCTGGATCATGTTGCTGGCCTGTGTAATCTCTCCGGTGGCTCTGGGTATCTTTTTGTGGCGGTGGCAGACTGCTCCCTACGTGGCGCTGGCAGGCTATGCGCTCTTTCCGCTGGTATTTACGCTGTTGCTCAACCGTCTGGGCAATCCATTGGAACTTGCGGGGTCTGAGGGAGATTTGGTGGGAGCAATTACGTGGCTTGCGGGAATGTGGTATCCCATGTGGGGATTGTGCCTGGGAGGGATAGCCCTGCCGCTGGGACTGATCGTGCTGCTGCTAAGAGAAGCGCGTGGTGCTGTGCTTTCGACGGTCAGTACGCCGCCTGAAGCCAGGGAGTGAGCGGCTTTCCACAGTGGGGGCAGGCACGGCCAGGGGCAAAGGGATCGGGAACGGTTTCGTCACAGGTGGGACAACGCCGGGCGTAGCGTTTGTGCAGCCAGAGGCCAGCGGTTAGAACGGCCAAAGCCACACCCCAGGCCACGCCAATCTGTACCCAAAGCCACGGATCCGCTGCGAAGATCCACGGAAAAGCCAACACGTTGAGCAGCGGCACAGCCCCAAACCAGAGCAACAGCGCCAACCCCAGGCTAATACCCCAGAACAGGACCTGCGGTCTCTGCCTTAGCAAGGGGAGTGTATACCATGTGAGCATCTGACGCTTGAAAAAAACGTCCACCAGCAGAAAGAGGACGAGTAAGAGCGGCAGCCCCACTACCATCAAAAACAACGATCCGGGGATGATCTGCCCCATATACTGGGAAAACAGGAGATCAACGTTAACATTTTCGCCTGGGGACATCATGACTATAGCGTAAAACGTAGCGTTGAGCCAGAGATCCATCTGTCCCGGAGTCTGGGTCAACGCAATCGCCGCCAGCCCCACCCCCAACAGCAGTGCCGCGCCGTTGAAGATCACCATGTAGATCCCCGCCGCTGGGGCCAGGACGCGCAGCACCACCCGCCATGATGGCAACGCCACCACCACCAGCGGCGTCAGTCCCACTGCCAGCACTGTAAAGCCAAAGCCCGTCACAATCTCACTGCCAATGCCACGTAGACCAGGCGCAAAGGTGGACGTGAGCAGCAAGTGTAGCAAGAGCACGGCGAAGCCAGCTCTCATGCCCACCTGCCTGCTTGTCCCCAGCACCGTTTCAGGGCGATTCACTGCGCGCTGGCGGACCGGTCCTGAAAGAAACGGTTCGGGCAGATGCAGGGCTTTCTTCAATCGCACTAAAGCAGACTGCCACAGGCGTGTAAGTCCTGTAGATGATTTCGGTTGTTCAGATATAAAGAATTGGTAAGAAAATGCCCGGAGGAGTTGTCGTCTTTCGCCACGCCAACTTGCCACCCGCGCATCGCAGTAGACTTCACGTACCTGCAAAAGCTGATTCCATGTCACCACAAACAGGATCACTGCGCCGAGGATCAGCGGCCAGGTAGCTGCGCCCACCATCCCTATGTAGACGATCACCTCGGCGGGGGACCAGGCCCGAGGCGATTGCAGAAACATCACAACATCACTGGGCACCTGTTCCAACAGCAGGGTCGGGATTAACTGCGTCCAATCTGGGAAGGCGGCGAGCAGTTCAGTATAGAGGAAGGGTGTCCAGATCAGGCCAAACCAGATAGCAAAGAGCGAAATGATGGACATCTTCAAGAAGCTGCGGGCAAAACAGGTGAGCCAGACATCTCCATTGGCAAAGTGTGCCAATTCATGTTGCAGCACCACACTTATCATTTCTCGCTGACGAGGATCCGCGTCAGCCGCCAACATAGACGGCGGCAAGGCCAGATAACGCTGCCGCCAGGTGCCAAAGGCGTGAGGGTTGGGTAAAGCACTTCGGGAGATCAATGGCAGTGGCAGATGTCTCATTCCCACTGCTGTGCCCACCGCCACTACTCGTTCAGTCAAATTGTTCTCGTCAGCAAGCGATATCTCCGGCAGGTCATACTGGCTGCGCAACCGATCTGGACGCTGCAAAAAGTCCCACAGGGTGAGGCAGAAAATGAGGAGGGGCAGGAAAGGCCAGGGCAGAAATGGACAGGCACTGCGTACAATTGGCAGCCCCAACACTACCAGGATCACGCCGAACAGCAACGTCGTCTGGTTAGGCAGTGCAAATAGATTGAGGCGAAACCCTGGTTGTGGTGTCGGTTCAGAGGACATGGCACGCTACTCCACCATATTGTAGAGTGGCACTCTTCACTACGGCTGATCGGGACGGGTGGCAAGCTGCATAAACGCTTCCGGGTCACGCTTAACATGGGCCACATAGCCGTTTATAAAAACCTTTTGCAATTCAGAATCCAAAGCAACTTCATGCGCCACACGGGTAGCGGTATGTTCGGCCAGGGTAAAGAGATCGCCACTTTGCCATAGGGAGCGCAACTGAGATTGACTATACTGACTCAA
Organism: Caldilineaceae bacterium; assembly: GCA_019637695.1. GTDB lineage: Bacteria > Chloroflexota > Anaerolineae > Caldilineales > Caldilineaceae > RI-153. The sequence continues at coordinate 62,792 of JAHBVG010000023.1, forward strand.
CAGGAACTGCGTGGCAAACCCGCTCGTAATCAGCAGCAGCAGCGTTTGGTTGCCCTGGCCGCCAAACGCCATTGCGCCGCTTGTGTCAAGATGCAGATCCGTCGGATCTGAAATGCGGGGCAGTAGCTCCCAGTAATCTTGCAGCGCCCATTCCACCCCCTCGGCGTCGTCTAGATCCAGCCGCTCCACCAACGGACGCACTAGATCGCTCAGCCATTGTCCCAGCCGCGCCCGCCATGACGGACGGGGCGCAGGCGGCGGCTCGGCAAAAGGTTGTCCCACCCCCGCTTCCATCTCCGCCAGATCATCGAGTAGATCGGCATAGTCCCCAGCGCAGGTCTCGCACACATCCAGGTGCGCCACTTCCTCTGGGAAAAGCGCGGCCACACGAGCGCCACGTTGGGCTGCCACCGCCAGTTCGGGTAGCCTTTCCTGGCAACGCTGATGCGCTTCTTCGTCAAATCCTGTGCTGAGCAGGGCATGGGCCAATCGCCGCAAGCGTCGCACGCTGTCGTTGGCTAGCGGTGTATCGGTCGAATTCAATACCTGGCGTAATTGTTCCAGTGGATCTGCGGAATCGGACATGGCATAGGCTCCTTGTAGTGCGGAGTGGCACTCCGTTCTACGTTAGTGCTGCACACAGGAAATCAACTCGTGAATTGCATCCCGGCAGACCTCTTTCCGTAGCTTTTCCAGCGCGCGAGATTTGTAAGTGAAGACGTGGCTGGTCTTGATCGATTTTCCAGGCAGTGCAGCAGAAAGCAGCCAGGCAATCTCGTTCGGATTGAGTTCAATGCAGAACTCTGCGATGATGGTGAATGACTTTTTCCAATCCTTCAGACAGCGGTGCAGGCTCTCGATCAGCAAGGTCTGGCTAACGCAGCGCTCAACCTGCGCCCGGACTGGTCGAAACATCTCTCCCTGATTTACCAGCATTTCTAGAAAGCTCGCACCGTTTTTCTCGTCCTCGTCATCATTGAGCCGGGGCAGATCACTCTCTGTGATCTCGTGACCAGCAATACGCCGGTCTTTCTTCAACATGCGCCCGATCTCCCAGCCTAAATCTCTGGTAAACAGAGCAAGAAATGACCCCGGATCGCGGAGGCGGTCACGTCGCCGCCAGACGTTGTCCACTGATTTTAGTATGACTTCCTCTGCCCAATCGCGCCGACCACAGCGTGTTCGTGCTACATGCCAGCCGTAGGCGATCAGCTCCTCCTGTGCGCGGTTTTGGATGCGTTCTGCGTGCTGCGGCGCGGCATGGAGCAGGTAACAATATTCGTGTGTAGTGGCCTGCCGAATTGTTTCCGCATCCATCCGCCGCTGCTCTTCCCGTTGCCAATCCTGCACTCGCGCCCACACCTTGTCCACAAAGGTTTCGCCAGGGGCAAAGAAGGCAGTTTCATCGGCCAATCGCCAATCTCGTCGCTCCAATTTCGTCCGCACGATGATTGCCAGGTCTTGAGGAGGGTGCATGGGCTTCGCTCCGCGAGGTGGTGGATGAACGGTAGTGAGCAATTGTTCACTGGTGTCTGAAAGTGTACTGAGAGTCTCAGAACAAGTCAACATCAAAATCAAGAAAGAGAGAGTCCTGATAGAAGGATGAGAGCATAATGAGACCTTTCGACAAGCGCAACGTGATATTCTGACCTTGAGCTTCCGTTGACAACACGACAAAGGAGAGGGGCATGTTTGGCAAAGAAAAAATTCCTGGTATTCAGGCAGAGATTGCGGAACTACAGATAAAACTGCAACAGAGTCAGAACCGTGCAGCCTCGTTGTTGCGCCATGCGGAGCAGCAGGCTAGCCAGCTTGATGAGCATTACCAGCCTTTGTTGCGAGACAGCCTAGCCACGGCGCAGGACGTACGGGAAGAACAACCGCCAGCCTGGGTGGCAGGCTGGCATGAGATGGAACGATGGGAGAGATGGCAGGCAGCCGCGGCGCTTGAACCGCCCTACCTGCGCATTGGTGATTTGGCTGAACAGCGCAACGGCAACCATACCCTCGCCCCAGGATTTATTCCCTTCATCGGCCAGAACCGCACGGTGATCATTCAGACCAACAACCAAACCAGCGACCAGGGGTTACAATTGTTGCAATCGTTGGTCATACGCACAGCCTTGCTGCTACCCCACCAGGCCCGCTACACGTTAGTGGATCCAGCGGGGGCGGGGCGTGCTTTCCCCATGCGCCGCTACCTGGCCCAGGTGCGTGAGAACAGCGGTGATGTACGTCGGGATCTTGAAGGCGTGATAGTGGACATTCAACGCGTGATCGAAACTTACCTCGACGTACAGACCACGTCGTTCGAGAAGGTCTCCCACGCCATTCGCCTCAACGAACCCTATCAGTTTGTCTTTGCCGCCGACTTCCCCAAAAACTATTAGGACTTACGCAAAAGTGTGAGAATTAGGGATAATAGGCGAATGAACAAACTAACGCACTGGGATTACTGTCAATTTCTGTTAGTGAGCCAAGTAAATTACACACAGACGTACTTTGCTGAGCAAAGTGAACACTTTAGTCACGACCGAATCAATCGATTGATGCGAACGCGGCCAAGCTAAGCCGCGAACTGCGGGAAATGGTCAGGTCGGAAGTGTCAGAAAAATGGCTACATCTTGTTGCGGTGATACGGTTTAGATAAGAGCCACGCCTTTGCGATTGAAGTGGTCCGTCGCCAGTGGGTGGCAATGCGGGAAACAAGTCATCAAGGAGCATCGGGCTTGACCTGTGTCGATCGATACGGCTCAATTCTGGGTTATCGACTACCGCATCTTTGACCCTGAGCGAGATGGACGTAGCAAACTCGACCATCTGTTGGAGATGTGGCAGGCGATTCTGTATGTCGAAAAACTGCCTTTCCGTACGGTATTGTTGAGATAGTTGGTATGCGATATGAAAGGTGATGAAAGCGATTGAGAAAGCTGGCAAGATTTACTATTGTCCGCTCAAAAGCAATCGTCAGGTCGTGATCTTGACGAAGCCTATCAGCGCGTGGATGCGTTGACCTGGTCTCAGGATGAAATGCAAACAGGCAAACCTGGTTATCTCAAAGCAGTTCCCCAACGGCCACCAGTTGAAACTGTTCCGGATTGTGCTGTCTACCCAGCACTTTACGGGCTATCATCATCACCCAACGACCTCTCTCAAGACTCAGCCGATGCTACTCAAGACCGATGTGCCATCCGCTGGAAGATGAGCAGTTTTGCATCAGAGGAAGCCAAGCAGAACGTACCTGGGGTTGGAATCGTCTCAATGTCGTTCCCAACGCGCTCAACGCAATCACATTGCTTGTGCCATGCTCGTTTGGGTGCGCTTGAATCAAATTGCTCTGCAAACTCAGAAAACTGTGTATCAAATCAAGCAGGGTCTCTTGGACGACTATATGCGTGCCCAATTGCGTCTCCCGTCTATCTCTATCCGCCCTGCGTAAGTCCTAACTATGATCGACGTGCCATTGAAGCGCTACAGGCGATTAGCAACACCGGCGGTGTGGCTGGCATCTATCTCTTTATCCATTACAACGCCAACTATGAACTGCCTCGTGACGTCAGTATGGCTGCCTTTGGCTCCAGCACCTGATCCGGCTGGACAACGAAGTGATCTGGTGCAGGGCTGTTCACCAGTGCTGCGCGGAGCCAGATCTGCTCTTCCGGCGCCATCCAGACCAGTAAACCGCCAGAACGAATGATCATTGGCACGGAATGAAAGAGCAACACCGACCGCTGGTGGCGCAGGCTGGTACCAGCAGATCAATCGAAACACGGATCGGCGCATCCACGGCAGCGACAAAACAGCAGGATCTGGTTTTTGGTGCCGCAAAGGAGCGCCCCTGTGCTGCGGCATCATTAGGGCTATGACGGCGCCAGGCGATCGAATGTTAGCACCATCAGCGATCGCCGGGTTGACCACCCGCTATAGCCCCGACGAACTGCGCCTTTATCTGATTGATGGCAAGGATGGCGTAGAGTTTCAGCCCTACCGCCATCTACCCCACGCCGAAGTGGTGTCGTTGCGATCGTCGCCAGAACTTTCGCGCAGCGTGCTGGCTGAGTTGGTGGAGGAGAAAGAGCGGCGCAACGATATCTTCACCCGCGCCGGGCTGCGCGACTTTACTGAATATCGCGCCAAAGGGCAACCGTTGGGCGCGCTGCCCCGCGTCCTGTTGCTGGTAGACGAATATCAGGAACTCTTTGAGGGAGATCGGGATGGCGTCGCTTCCGGTCAACTCTTGCAGCTGGCCCAACAAGGGCGTAGCGCTGGCATCCACATGTTCCTCGGCTCCCAACATTTTGGCGCCGTGGGCATGCTCAATCGTCAGCAGGTCTTTGACAACTTCCATCTGCGCTGTGCCATGCAGATGGCGAATGATGCAGTGCAGGCGCTCACCGAGTTTGGACGCAAAGGTAAAAATTTAATCGCCCAGACCTGTGACCTGCCTGGCAAGATTGTGATCAACGACCGCAGCGGCGACGATAGCGGCAACTACGCTGGCAAGGTGGCTTTTTTACAGTCAGAACGACTCGATGCGCTGCTCCAGGGCTTACAGGAGAAGAGCGAAGCTTCCCTACAACGTCTTCCAAGCCCGTGTGATCTTGGGTACGGCCTTAGCCGATCATGCTCGACAATCCCCAGTTTGCCCACCTGCTTTCATCGGTGCTGTTAACCCCGCTCCAGGCTTCAGAATCACTGGCGCGCCGTCCCTATGGGATGACGGCTAACTTTGCGCAGGATGGTTCTTGAAGCAACCGCAGCCTGGCTGGGGCAGGATTTTGATCGCGGACAGGCTATGGCCAATCCTGTGGCATAGTGGTGAAGGCTGCGTGGTCATCGTGGGCGATGCCAATGCTGAAGCGCTGCGGCATGATGATGGCGTCGATGCGGCTGATCCTGGCCCTCAATAATATACCGCCACTCGCTGTGATCGTGGTTCTGGTATTCCCGGCACGCAGCGGCACACGCTGCGGACCGTCTGTGAGAAGACACTGCAACCTGCTGGGTTCGACGTGCGCTTCGCACAGAACCCTGGCGAGCTACCGGCGCTGATCCAGGATCTGGTGGCTGAGATCGAACGGCGGCTTTCCCTCAGCCCAGCACAAGCCAGCCAGGAGCACTGCCATCTACATCACTGCCACCGAGCTGGATCGGGTGGATGGACTACGCCGCCAGGTAGGCAGCTACGGCATGGCGACGGAATCTGCCCTGGGCGAGCAATTCGCCCGCCTCTACGTGGAAGGGCCGCCGATGGGCATTCACCTGCTCTTGAGTTTTTCCGGCGTGCGCGCGCTGGCGGGTTGTGGTCGATCCCCGTACCGGGCTAGAGTACTTCCGTCACCGTGTGGCGGCGGCGCCGAGGATGCCTCGCATACTAATGCGCAGCCGTCTGGCCTCTCGCTTACCTGAATCGATGGTCCCACACCAGTCTGTGCGCTCTAACCAGGCGTGGAAGTGATGACAACCCAAGTGCACTTCAAACCTTACAACCAAACCGCAGCAAAGAAAGAGCCTTTTGAGGCACAGTTGACCGCGGTGGCGCTCAGTGGCACACCAGAAAAGGTTTGCTTGCATGAACGGCAATATGGACGAACAGTATGCCCAGATGCGCATCTTCCGCGATGGGTTGATTGGGTTTAACGAACGGCTGAAGGCTTCAATGCACGATCTACAGGCCAGGCACGACCATATTTCTCCCCACTGGCAGGACGAGATGCGCAAGGAGTACGACAGTCAGTGGGAGCCGCTGCAAGATGTGATGAAGCGCTACATTGGTCACGAAAGCCGTAGCTACGTCGAGTTTCTCTCTATCAAACTTCACGCACTAGAAAGGTACCTACGTGGCTGACACCAGAATTCTGCTAGAGGGTCTGATCGAATACCGGGCCAGCCTGTCGCGTCACCTCTCTACGCTGCAAAGCGAGTTCGAGGCGGTGCAGAGTCGCTGGCAGGTTTTCAGCGCGGTCTACGACGGCGATGCTGCCGATGAGTTCAAATCCTACTGGACCCAGACTGTAGGCCGCTTCAATGAGTACATCACCCGCACCACCCGCATTGCCCACATGTTGGACGAACGTATCGACCATCTGCGCGAGGTCAACCGCCGGGAGGGAATTCTCTAATGGCTACTGCCGATCCACGAATTTTATTGGCAGCGCTGGGCGATCTCAAAGCGGAGAGCGAACGCTGGTCGGTGGTGGCCACCGACACAATGGCCGATGCTACCGCCATTCAACGCCAGGCCGTGCAATCTGCCCAGGATGCCCAGCGTCGCGCCCTACTGGCCCAAACCCAAGCGGAAGATGATCGGGATAGAGTGGAGGCCACCCGGCGTGCCGCCGAAACTCTCCTTGACCGTTGTCAGGCGGCCAAAGTCAATGCCGACGAAATGCTTGGGCAGTGTCGTATTGCCACCAGTGAAGCCGAAAAAACACTGCATTTCTGGCAAGAAGAATTAAAAGCAGCGTTGGAATGGCTGGCCCGTGCCCAGGCGCGGCTAGCCCGTGCCCAGGAGGATCTGCGTCAGGCCGAGCGGATGCTGGCAGCGGCTGAGATGGAGTTGAGCCATGCTCGCAGTCGGCTGGCGGCCTGCCAGAGCAACAAAGAACGCCGCAACTGTAACTCTGAGCGTGCGGCTGTCAACGCAGCGGCGGCGCACGTAGCAATAGCGAAAGAACAGATTCACCTGGCTCAACTCGAAGTGCAGGCGGCGGAGGAAGAGGTGCGCCAGGCCGAGGCGCGCGTCGCCTGTTGCCGCAAAGCTGTCGGTCATGCTGAGTCTGCGCTGCGACACGCACGCTCTGTCCAATCCCATGCCGAGACAGCGGTGATCGAAATCGAACGAGCATTAGAATACGTGCAGGCCACCTTGGGTTTTCTCGAGCGCGCCGAGGCCGATATCGAACGTGAGGAAGCTGTGGCTGCCGAGATGGTATCCATCGTGCGCGAGATCCACCACTGGGTGCGCGAGGCCGAACAACAGCGACTCAAGGCGGACGATCTCACCGAAGCAGCCCAGAGGTTGCTGCTCTCCGGTTGCCGTGAACTGGCACATCGCATGGACCAACTCTACCAGATCAATCGGCCCGCATTGAGCCGCGCCTTATAGTGCGGAACGAGGCTCCGCACGCTGGACATCGTAACCAAAGGAGGCCCCTATGGAAGACGTGATCTGGCGCATCACCCGCCAATCGCATGATCTGCAGGATTTGCGCCTGGAGATTCGCGGCTTGTGGGATGATGAAGCCGCCCGCGAGATCAACAGTCGTCATCTCAACCCACACGAAACTGAAAGCGAGGAACTTCATCATGCGCTAGGACAGCAGCATTTGGCGCTACAAGAAGCCGAAAATCGACTCAACCAGATCGGTGATCTGGCGCGGCTGGCTTATCAACTGGCTGAGCAGGTTGCACAGATCTTACAAATGATCGACCAGGAGTCCCGCAATGCCCATGCCCGTTACGAACAGTACGCGGAAAATCATGCCGCTGCGCGCAGTTTGCTTCCCATCGTCTACGAAGAAATCAAAAAAGCCAACCAAAGCTGTTCCTGAGGAGGGAATCTATGTCGGATCAAAGCATCATTATCGCCCCTGAATTTGAATCTCCCGTCGCCGAACGTAACGCCCTCTGGGCTGACTACGACCACGCCCAAGGCAACGCCGCCAAACTGCGCACACTACGCGGCCGGGTTCCCCATACGGCGCAGGCAAACTCTCTTGAACCGCTGACGTCCGCAGGCGATATCCCCAACGAGCTATCCACCGCAGTTCAGAAGCTGGAATCCGAACTGGCGGCGATAGAACGGCTGCAAACCTCAATTCGCAGCAACGAAGACTCTATTCGTGAGATCGAGGCGCATTATCGCACCATGGTCATGTGGAGTATCATTGCCGTGGTGGTGATCATTGTCATCGTGATCTTGATGCTTCTGTAATCCTCAGGTAGTGCGGACTGTCACTCCGCACTACTCATACAAGCGCTCCACCGCCTCATCCAGGCTGACGTCGATCAGCTCCTGCTGATAGATCAGCAGCAGACGGTCGCGCAGAGGAACCACGGCCATGAGCGGCGAGGCGGGGAGCGGTGCATGATGGTAACCCTGATTCAGGATCGGCTCCCATAGTTGGAGTTGCTCCTTACCCACCCCTATCCATAGCCAGTTCCCTAACCCGTATCCCGCTGCACGCCCAGCGTAGAAAGCATCCAGCCTCGAAACATCTAGACTAAGGGCGTCGCTGCTCACCCCTTCTGGAGATAACACCGCCCAGCGATAACCGGTGTGACTGTGCCATGCCAACATCGTCTGCCCCAGCGGTCCGTGATGGGCCGCAGTGGGCGGTTGAGACGCTTCCCACTTTGGTTGCGCCGCCACCCCATTACGGGTTTCGTCCAGGTGATGCAGTTGTTCATTCCCTGCGTAGATGGGCATCTGGTGATCCAACAGCATGAGCACAGCAGACGGAGCCGCATCTATGGGCAGGCCATTGAAGGGCGGCACGTGAATTGACGTGGCGGCGAGCGTATGATCGAGCCGCAACACCCCTGCTCGCGTCGGCAGCAAATAAAAGATTCCCTCTTCATCGCGACCGGTGGCCGGCGGCCCCAGCACCACGTTGTCGCCAAATTGCCCCGCTTCCAGCCGTCGCGCCCCGACGCCGCCTACACTACGCAATGCCGACATGCTCAGGCGATCCCCATCCCAGGCGTATTGCCACAGTGGATCTTGCCCCCGATAGGCGGGACAGCCCGGCGTCTGCTCCACATCGCCCGCCGCCGAGAGACGTGTATAGCTGCCATCGGTCATCTGCAAACAGAGCCAGAAATTATCTCCGCTGCGTGTGCGCTCGACCGCCGCCACTGCATCGGCAGCAATGCCCTGCACCGTGGGGCGTTGCAACGCATCTACCCGATACGTTTGCCGGGGAGCTACATACCAGCCGCCAGCGTCGGTGGCAACCTCGCTGCGATCTTCGCTGTGTAACGCCACTGAGTTGGGGGTATCAAACGGGAAGCGGCCCCCTGCTAAGGAGAGTGGCTCCTCGCGCAGCATGGCAATCAGCCGCCCCGGTTCACCGTTGATGCGCTCCACACGCCGCCAGTGCCAGTAGCCAGTTTCCTCACCGTGGATCAGATCATGGTCAGCAAACGGATCTGCATCCAGCGCCACAAAGTGGCCGCTGTTGTCACTAACCCGCAGTTGACCTCGGTAAACTTGATCGCTGGTCGCGCCACAACGCAGCAGCACCTCCTCTCCCTCGCTTTGTAGATCGCTCACCGGGCAAGGCGCGCCCTCGCTTTGCGGCTCACGTACGATCAACAACGCATCGGGATCGAGTGCCGCCTGCCCGCTTGGTACCCCAAAAGGAAGCAATCCGGCAGGGGTGGCTGCCCACAACCGGTTGTCACTCCAGGCCAGCGCCGACCAGCGGTCGATGGCCAGTTGTCCCTCTTCCCAGGGTAGCGCCATCCATTCGTCGTTCAGCGTCCGCTGCCGGAAGGTGAACGGCGCAGCCTCTGTGGGTACATCCAACAGTAACCGGGCGCGGCTGTACAGAGGCGGATTAGCGGCAAATTGGCGCAGCACCGCCGCCGCAAATTGGTTTTGTAGCGGCGGCCAGCCGTTGCCCGTCCACCGATATACCGTGTTGGGATCTCCTTGCAGATAGAGACCGCTATCGAGGGTGACGCTGCTGCGGATCTGCGGCTGTGGCACACAGACCAGCTGCTGCGGGGCCAGGCTGCGCAGATCGAAGTTGCGCACGCTGCCATCCAGGGTAAAACCACGCCCGGCATGAAGACTTTGCCACCCAGCCTCCCAGAGCGTGACCGTCTCGTTGCCACAGACCATGCCCTGGAGCAGCCGGTCATGTGGGAAGCGACCTTCGTCTATCGTCGCCGCCAGATCTGTCAACTGCCCCGCCGCATCCCGATAAAGCCCCGTCACCTGCCCGGCGCTGTCCAGCGTCCACTGCCAGAGCGGAGTATCCACGCGCAGCCGTCGATCCAGCAAATCTGGCTTGGTACACGGTGTAAAGGCGCTGTTGCCCCGGCGCTCAATGCAGGTTTCCGTTGAAATCGCCATGAGCAAATCCCGATCATCCACTGGCACGCCCACCCGCACCACCGGCACGGGATCGCCCGCAGCGCTGTGCACATCATAGAGCTGACTGGCGGCGTTGAGATGCAGCGAGCGCAGGTCTGGGTAGATCAACAGCCCGGCAGCCGTGCCGACATAAACGCCGCGGCCATCCGCTGCCACACCCGTCACCACGTCAAAGGGGAATTGACCATCCACAAAGGCAAATGTAACCCAGTGCGAATTGCCGCTTACATCGTCCAGCCGCACTTCCTTGACCACACGCCCTCCATCCAGGCTTAGGCGCAGCCGATCCTCTGTCACCAATTGCCGCTGTTGATAAGGATCCGTGGTGAGGGTTACGAACTGCCTCTGTGCACCATCCCAGCGTGTTATTGCGCCGCCGTTGCTGCGGTAGAGGGTTTCGCTGCCCCTCTCGGTGATGGGATCGAGCCAGTCGGCGGGCTGGGGCGCGTAGCGGGCGGCGCTCAACGTCGCCACGCCTATTTCTTTGCCGATCTCTACAAACGCATCGTTGAGGATGTAGAGTTCGCTGTTGCTCCACGCCGCTGCCTGCAACCAATCTGAGGTGAAGCCGTAATTGCCACTGCGGGCGCGGTGGGCGAAATCGTGAGGCTGTCCGCCAATGTCTACGACAAAGCGATTCTGCGCCAGTCGCCATGTCCACGCCGACGTATCCACCAGAGTGCGGTCGTACGCCGGGTGGGGCACATTAGCCTGCCAGCCCTGGCTTTGGCCGAAGAGAGTACCTCCTGTCTGTCGATAGAGTGTGCCATCCGCTGCCAGATGCAGCGCGCCGCCCACCTCGGAGAAGAGCGTAACCATGGCTAAATCCACTCCGGTCGGGCCAGGATCGAAATCGGCGTAGCTATCGACGCGGTGGATCCCAGCATCACTTTGTAGATAGAGTTCACTGCCGCCGAAGGCCAGCCCGCGTCGACCTTCATCCCAGCGGAAGCTATCCGCGCCAAAGACCGACGGCGTGGCGCTGCCCAATGGGTAACGGCCTGTGACCCCGCCCTCACGCACCGTCTCGGTCAACGTCACATCGCCGAGGGTGGTGACGAGCGTCTGGCGCGCTGCCTCCACCCGGCTGCTGCCCACCGGCAGATCGCCGTTCTCGGCCAGAAAACGGCCATGTACTGCGTTGATGGGCAGATCCAGTGAAATCGGTTGGAAGCGAATTGAGTCATCGGTCAGGCGTAGGTCGAGGCGGCTGTAGGTCCAGACGCCGTGTTGATTGGCTACGTGCAAGCGGTCAAGCCGCTCAGCCAGCACGGCGGCAACCGGCTCGACGATCAGCACGCCATCCTGAATAAACTGCGGCGGCGTGTAAAGTTGTGTCCCGCTTGTGGTCGCCACAGCAAAGGCATTGCGATTTCGGCCCCAGCTCAGCCAGCCGGCATCGAGCGCAGCGGGTTGTTCAAATTGCAATGCACCTCGGCTAGCCAACTGCTCAGTCGAGAGTGGGCGTTCGGCCACCAGCATGCCCGTATTCTGCACAGTTAGCGCTGTAATGGGGTCATAGGCCCAACGCCCGTTGGCAAGTGGACGCAGATGGGCGCGCAGCGCGCTCCACTCGTCCGCACGCCAGCCCGTGACCTGCACAGGCTGCCCAGTCGTGGTGGTCAGCCCGCCGGCGTCGAGGGGCAGGGTCAGGTTGACTCTAACCCGTGTGCCATTGAGGTGGAACAGGTGCAACTCGGCGTTTTCCACCTGGACCCGCGCCATCTGCGCCAATTCTGGCAGTGGCAGCGAATCGAACTGTTCGCGCACAACCAGACAGGGAACCGGGACCGGCATCGGCGTGGGCTGGGGCGATAGCGTCGCCGTAATCGCCTCAGTGCCTGTGAGGGGGAGAGTTTCGGTGACAGGGATTGCGGCTGTCGGCGCGGGAGGCGGCGCGCAGGTGGTGCGGATCACATAGGTCAGTCGGTCGGTACCGGTCTGAACCCACCAGTTGCCATTGGGTGCTCGCCAGAGATTTTGGATTGAGGTATTCAGCACGTCCGCGGGCAGGGGCAGATCGTCAGGTTGAAAGCGATTGCGGGTCCAGGTGTAGCCGATGCCCTGGCGATCCAGCGCCGTGGGGATGCTGCCCTCGGCCACAAAGAAGGCAAGCTCGGCGGCGGTGACATCACCCTGAACGGCTGGCACCGCAAAACTGCCCGCCTGCCAGTGTTGCCACCCCGTGGTGTCCAAGATCCAGGGTGTATCCTCACTATCCACCACAAACCGACGCACCCCTTCTACACGTTGGGCCGTGACACGTCCGGCGCTCTTCTGCAGAATCACCAGCGTGCCGCCATCCCATAGCCAGAGCCGCCCCGCCAACTGACGCACCGTCTGTACATTATTGATGATGGCTTCGGCGGGCAACGGCACAGCGCTGTGCGCCGCAGGATCGTAGAGGCGCAGGCCATTGTCGGTCTCAAACAGATGTAGATCTTGCCAGATCAACGCCCGGCGGACTTGTTCCGGCGCCAGTGTGAAGGCATCGGGGCTATGAGGCTGGCAGCCATAGAGGCGCTCCTCGCCCGCAGCGCAGCGCTGTAAACGCCAGTTGCCGTCCAAACTCCATACTTGTCCATCACCATCCATCGCCGTCTGGATCGCCTGGGGATCCAGATCGTAGCGCGCAAAGGATTGAGGGGCAGCGCCAGTGGCTTGGGCGATCCACCACGTTCTGCCGCCGTTGGCCACAGCCACGCCTCGCCCCAGCGCACGCTGATAGATCGTTGTGGGATCAGGATCACCCAAGATCCCCGGTTCTTGCCAGCGTCGCGTCACAGGATCAAAGGCATGAATGCGATCTTGGTAGACAAATGTCCACAGATCGTCGCCCCGCGCCTGCACATCGAGCAAGTAGAGCGGACTGCCAGTCCGCTCTACGGACGGACTGGCAGTCGGTCCTACGGGTTGCAACGCTACCCGGTTCTCGGCCAGCGAAAACCTGCCCACATGGAAGGAACCATTCTGCCCTTGTACAGTCACAATCTGCGCGTTGCCATCGGTTTCCACGTTGATTTCAGCAATCGTCGCCGGTGCGTTCGCCATCTCAATCGGTTGCCATGATCGCTTTTGCAGATCATAGCGCCAGAGACCGTTCCCCGTAGTGAAAAGCCAATAGCCATTACGCGGGAAAAGACGGCGTAAATTCGCCGGATCGGGACCGCCGCCGGTGGCCGCCAGGATCTCTTGCTGCTGTCCAGCCGTCCACAGGGTAACGCTGCCGTCGTCGCCCAGCCAGGCCACGCGGTTGGTACTTTCGTCTACAGAGACAGCCGCCACGCTGTAGGTGATCACATTCAGTGCGAGGCTGCTTGTACTGCAACTGTTGGGCACGGCAATCGAGTTCAAGGGGGCGATGCTGAGGCGGGTCTCTGCGGCGGAGACGAGGATCAGGTGATCCTCGGTGCGGTAGACACGACCGCCCTGAGAAAGCAGGTCTGGCGGTCCGGCGTACCAGGTGCGCGCATCGGGTCGGTAGAAGAACAGGCCAACGTCAGTGGCGGCGGCAATGAGACCGTTGGGCAGCAAACGAGCGTCGAGGATTGTTGTTACCCCAGGGGCCAGTGGCGTGCGGAAGAAACAACGCGCCGTGCTTGTAGAGGGGGAAGCGGCGTTGTAACTTTTCAAGTAGCGGTTGCCCTGCCCCTGGCGCACGGTCCAGATGCGCCCGCCTCCCTCGGAAAGGCTGAGGACGCGCCCTGCCTCCCGATCAATGGCGCTATCGCCCAGGTAGGCAATGCCATTGCCCAGCGCCAGCGGCACATCGCCAATCAGCGCTTCAATGGTGAGCGCGCCCCCGCTGGCTGGGTCCCAGCGTTGCGCTACCTGCCGCTGCGCCAGATCATATGCGTCTACCTGACCGTTGCCCGCCAGGTAGATGCGGTTCCCCGCCTGCACGGCATCGCTCACCTGGGCGTCGGCCATGTCAAAGCCGCGCTCGTCGCCGATGAGTACCGGGTCTCGGCCAGGGCGGAGCAGCCGCCCCGCCTCGCTGCGCATGAGCAACTCACCGTTGAAGACAGCCAATTCCTCGGCGCGTACGTCGGCAGGCGGATCGAAGAAATCATCCCACCCGCGCTGCTGCAAATCATAACGGCGCAGCCCCTGACGTGTGCTAATCAACAGATCGCCGTCATGCATGATCACGTCCAGCAGGGGCAGCCGGTCCAATTCCGTTTCTGCTACTCCGGTCAAGCGATCTACTGCCGTAGGCGTCACCTGATAGACACTGCCATCGCCAGCCAGCACGCCAATACCGTTGTTGCCCCAGGGCCAGAGCGAGGTCAGCGGCCCGGGCAGATCAACAGGTGTCACACCATTGACTTCATCAACGAGGTCTGCCCCAATGTGGAGACGACTGCCCGTCAGCCGGTAGATCGTCAGCGAACGCCGATCCGGGGCGGTCACTGCGTAGATGATGCCCCCGGCGCTCAGGAGTTGTGTATCCTCATCCAGCAACCAGCTGGGAAGCGCGTTGCCCGCCACATCCTCGTAGCGGCGATGGATCACGTCATGGATCAGCAGACCGTCAGGGCCGGTGAAGAGTACTGTGTCGTCCACCGCCACCGCCGCTGTGAACCGTTCCGGCTCAAAAGCCGTGCGCGTGACTTCATACAGCGGCGCAGCCTCACCTACCGGGTCGAGTACGTAGACATTGCCCTGCGTCGTCAGCGCCAGGGTCTCCGGCCCGGCGGTTAGCAGTTGGGCGATGCGCTGGCCGGGTAATTCCCAGAACTGGATTTGATCAGGGTGGGCGCGTTGCAGCAACCCCACGCCGCCGTCGTAGCCAAAGTAGAAGCCCGCATCGTCGGCCAGGGGCAGTGTCACCCGGATCTGCTTCTTCTCGATCTGCTGCCAGTCGTGGCGCACAATGTTGTAGGTGAAGATCCCCGCCATGCCGGCCACGGTCAGATCCTCGCCCCACTGTTGGGCGAAGGAGAGATCGCCTAGCTGGAGATCCGGATAGCGATGGCGTTCATCGAAGAGCGCAGTGGGCGTAGCGTCGGGCGCGCTGTACATGCCCATCCACAGGCAGCCGTCCCCCACGGTGCAGGGCTGCCGGCGTAACACCCAGAGCGCTTCGTCTGCATCCAGGTCGAGCACCTCGCCCGCGCCTGCCGTTACCTCAATTAACTGTTGATCATTGCGATCCACACGCAAGGCGATCAACCCGCCAGGTGTGCCAATCCAGAACCAGTTGCGCCAGTGGACGAGGTGGGTGATGCGTAGATCGGGCAAGGTCTGCCAAAAATCGGCAGGGAAAGTGCGCCACACGCCCTGGACAGTGTCGTAGATGCCGATGCCGTCATCCTGTGTACCCAACACCAGCCAGCGTTTGTCAGGCGAAACTGCCGCGGTAGTCAGTTGTATCTCGTCGACGGGGGCACCGCTGGCCCCGCGAAAGAGTGTATCCCCGACGACAATGCGCCAGTCCCCATCGCTGCGCCGCGCCAATCCGCCAGCCTGGCTCACGGCCCACAGCGCGTCCCCATCGGGACAGGCGACTGCGTTGTCGGCCAGGGGACTTTCTCCACAGCCAGAACGCAGCACGACGAAATCACGATGGATGGGGGCATCGGCGGGAAAAGGCGTTTCCTCGCTCCACAGACGCGTGGCCGGGTCGTAACGGTGGATCATTCCCCCAGCCTGGGCCATGTAGACCCGGCCGTCAGCGCTGTGATAGACGGCGTCGAGCAGAGGACGCCTGGTCAGATCGTCTCGCACGTTGGTCAAAATACGTTCGTCGGCCAGTGGCTGCACCAGCGGCGGATCAAGCAGATCGTAGACCTGGGCAGCCTGCACCGCTACAAACCAAAGGGCGGCTAGAATTGCCAGCCCTAACCCGATCCCCAGGATGAGCACCACGTCAGTGCGATGACGCAGCGGGATCGACCAGGCGCGGGCATGGAAGGCGCGCCGTGCGCGGTCTCGTGGCAGCCGACGAATAGTTTGCCAGTCCACCTATGCGTCCTCCTGATTCCTCAGTTGATAGGCCGGCCCGGCGGCCTGCACCAATGCTGTAATCTGCGCTACCCCCAGACGCAGGTCTCGATACTGCACGGGGTTCTCATCCTGACGAGCAAATTGGGTACGTTGCCACGCCTGGGCGCGCTCGCCCTGGTAGTCGTCCAGGAGTTGCGCTGTCACCACATGGTCCACGGGGCGCGGAAGCGTGCGCAACGTTTCTGTGATCTGCGCCAGCAAGGCGGCCAGAGGTGTCTCTGGCTCGGCCATCAGCAGCGATGCCGTCACCTTCAACGCGGTGACAGCATCCGCGAAGCGCAACGCCGTGTGGGGCGATTGGGTGAGCCAAGCGGTGTGTACGGCCACAGCCATCGCCATTTCGCCCAGCAGCGCCCGCGCCGACGGGGACTCGTTGGGCAAAAATGTCTCTGCCGTGCGGCGACCTGGGGATTTGCGGAGCCATAGTTGCTCTAGCCGAGCGTGTAGGGATTCCAGGTGCAGGCTGCGCGCGGCCACGGCGTTGCTCAAAAAGTAGAGCGGATCGGCCAGCGCAGGGATGGCTTGGGGACGTTCGCCAAACCATCTGGCCTGCACGTCAGGCGCGGCGATCAGCAGCAGCAGGTAGATTTCGGAAACCAGGGCGACCGGGGTCCAGCGTTCCGGTTCCGCCCAGGCCGCCTGCAACCAATCAGCTTTGGGCGGTTGAATGAGGAGGAGTCGGCCTTGCAAACGTTGCTCTCCGTGGTAGTCGAACAGAAAACCAGCCTCCTGGATCTCGTGGGCTGTGCGTGGGTCGGGCATGGCGGGCGTGTGCGGATGGCGCAGATATGCCGCCAGCCGGGTCAGCGCGTAGATACGACGGCGCACGCTGCCCGCTGGCTCGTTGTCAGGCACAGGCGTCATCCGCTCGATCAACGCCACCCGTTCGTGATCGGTCACCGCCTGGAGCATCGTGGGCTGCATCCCCATGCGAGCAAAGCCACGCGCTGTCATCAACAGCCAGGGGTGAGTCCAACGTCGGCGCACTGCCTGGCGCAGCAGCCAGATGTGCCCGCCGCGCACCAACGAACGATCCGCCAGCCAGCAGAGCGTCCATAAGACAATGACAGTTGCAGCGCAAAGCCACCAGACCAGGCTTTCGGGAAAGAAGCGGGTGAAGGTATGCCCTTTAATGGGCAAATAAACGTGGTCGTGCAGCCAATAGAGCAGATAGCCGATCCCATTTGGCAGCAGCAGCCGATAGATCAAGGTTACCACCAGGAGATAAAACGCCAATGAAATGATGGCAGCGATGACAACGCGGCGCACAATGCGTCTGCCGCGCCCGTCAGCGGGAATGCTGGGTAACGGGGCCAACACAGTTGACGTCAGTTGATTTCGGAGATCCGGCTGCATATGTACTCTCCATGAGTGCTCAGCGTAACAAGGTTTCCAGCCATGCGACCATGTCGGGCAGATAGCGATAGAGCAAGGCCATCAGGTAAAAGAAGAGTCCGATGCTGCCCAGGATCAATAGGGTCACCACTACCTGCACCCAGTAATTCTGCCACCAAAGCACGAAGATCTGGCCGCGCACCCACCAGAATTTAGGATGCCAGAACGGCAGTGTACGCTGCCAGCGCATTCGCCCGTGCTGCCAGCGCAGAGGCCAGAAATTCACCCGTACCCTAGCCGCCCGCAACATTTTCACCGAGCGAGCCAGCACCTGTACAAGATCGCGCTTGAGCAACGTACGGTGTTCCGGCCACTGATGGGTGACGGCGGTCGCCGCGTCCACCGCCGCTGCCGCTTCGTCTTGTTTGTTCCGCTGTTGTCGTGTCTGGTCGCTGAATGTGTTCAAGGTTTTCCCTCTTTGTGAGGATTGCCAGTCCGAGCTACAGGCTGCGCAGCCGCTGCATGAGAGCAGCGCGGGTGCGGCGGATGGCTTCAATTTCAGCGGTGAATTTTTCGTCCACGTTAAGGCGAGTACGAGCGGCTCGTTCGACGGCATGCTGCGCCTTCACTTGCAGACGGGCAGTATCGTTATCGGTAGCCGTGACCTCTTTGGCGGTGCGGTCGATGAGGCCCTGGGCCTGGTTTGCCAGGGCGTTCATCTCGTCGCGCACGGCTCTCAGTTCCCGTAAACGCTTGTCGAGGGTCTGCAATGTCTCCGCCGTTCTCGCCGTCTCCTCGATCAGCGTCTCCAATTCCTGGGTCGCGCTCTGCGCCAACTGCGTTGTATGTGCTTCCAGTTGGGTTTTGGTTTGCCGGGCCACGGCCAGAAAGCGTTCCTCAGCCCCGGTAGCGTTGACCTCGGCCAGCTCGGCCAGTTGACGGCGCACAGTGCTGTGGGCAAACTGCTCGATAAATGGCTGCACCCCTAGATCGTCCAGGGCGATGAGGTTGTCATTCAGCCAGCCCAACTGCGTCACTAGCGGCTGGAACTGGTCGATGTCCAGCACGGAGATGCGGATAAATGCGTTCGGCTCTGGTTCCCCGTCAAAGAGGTAGAGGGGATGGGAAGGAATGGCGCTGACGCCATGACGACCATGAAACCAGCGCGCCATCATTTCACGCAGATAGCTATCCATGTCCTCTACGTCCCAGGCGTGCATGGAGGGGAAAAGCGTACATCCCTCTGGCACAAAGATCAGCGATTGATTGGGCGCAGTGTGATAATGTTTTCCCCAGAAGGGATCGATCCAGAAGCGCATGGGCATGGCGTCCAGGTGTTCCCAGCGCACCAGCGGATCCGCTTCGCCGTTGACCACGGTGGGCGGCACAAAAAGATAATGTGTACCCTCCCGCCCGCTTTCATCGGCGCGGAAGCCATAGCGTAGCTCGCCCCGTTGTAACACAGACACTGGATAGCTGCGCAGCAGATCGGCCAGGGCAGGCAACTGTCGCTGCGAGAAGCGCAGCAGCCGCGGCCGTGGGCGGGCGATGCTCTCCATATAGGCGATCTGGTACTCCAGCTTCACCAACTCGGTTTGCAGCTTTTCATACGTCACGTCGCTCCATTCCTGGTATTGCGTAGGGCGCAGTTCCAGCCGATAGCCCACGTATTCCTCTGGACGACGGGCAGCCTCTTCAATGCGCACCCGCAACGCGCTCAACAAGCCATTGGAAAGCGTCAGGGTCACCGGTTGGTAGTCCGCCTTTTGCAGCGGACGGGCAGGTTCCAGCCCCACACAACTTTGAAAAGGCAGGTGGGCCAGATACCAAAGATGCGCCTGGCGAGAGGGTTCGGCTGACGGTGAAAGGTCATTGGATTCACTACGCTGATGCCAGATTCGTCGACGCGCCGGAGACGGGTCATTTTGCTGCGCCAAGGGTCGATCACAGGCGAGCAACAAGTTGTGGACCGCGAGTACGGCAGGTGCGCCAAACAGGGGCGGCGCGGCAACGACGATCTGGCTGAAGTAGCGCAGCGCTGCCGCGCCAGGGGTGGCGTCCTCTGGCAGAAAGATCACCCGCTCTCCACTGGCAAAGGCAGCCAGCACCGCACACTCTGGGAAGAATTCACCAGCCACGGCGCTGCTGAAGGATGCTTTGCGGGCAAGGTCGGCGCGCACGTGAAAGAGAAAGGCCCGCGCCTGTCCTTCACCGCCGGGCATGCTTGCTTCCGCCGTAATGAAGCGGGCATGGGTGGTGTGGAAGCGTAGATCGCTACAGATAGCGGCGGCGCGGGTAACGTCGATGTCCTGGGCCACCAACAGAAATTCTTCCTCTGCCGGCAGCACTCGATCTTCAGCCGAACCAGAATGCGCCAGCAATTGTATCAGCGCCCCGGCCAGCGAAGCGTTGTCTTGTTCAACCAGTTGGCGAGGTACTTTCAGATTGGGGTAGAGTTCTTGCGCCCGTTGCAGCAGCCGGTCGAAGAGTACTTGACGGGCCTGGCGTTCCCGCGCCGGCCCCACCTGGGTATGGGCATCGGGGACCACGATCACTGCCTGTGCGCCAAGCAACGAGGGCGAAACCTGCACCTGCACCTCAGCCAGGTAGCGCAGATCGGCCTCGGCCACCACATCGGCCAGCAGGCGAAGCGCAGCCGTTGGGTTCAGGACCAGATGAAAACCATACTCAGGCACGGGTCACCTCCGCCACAATGGCCTGTAACCAGATCCCTTCCAACTTGCCCGCCAGTTGGGGAAGAGTCAGATCGGGTTCTTCCTCATCGCCAAACAGCCGGGCGCGCAGCATGTGAGGCGCATCCACCCGCCACAGCGTTGTCTGATCGGGGGCAGGCGGCAGCCAGGTGATACTGGCGCTGCCCTGAAAACGGTTGCGCGCCTGTAGCCGCCCGCTCAGCGTCGCCAATCGCGCCCGCATGGCACCCTCGTGTGCTTGGCGTTCATCTGGATCGGCGTCTGACGGGCGCGTCGGTGGCGGCA
>JAHBVG010000024.1 GCA_019637695.1 Caldilineaceae bacterium
GTAAAGGCCATACTGCTATCGATCTTCTCAGGGTTGGTCATATTGATCTACAGTGAGCGGGGCTGGGGACAGTTGAACGAGATCATCCGCATTCCGCTAATCGATTATATTTTGGTCTTTGTGCTTGCTGGTATCTTTTGGGCGGGGCTGAAAATCACCGAAAAGGTACGCGAAGCGTCCAGGAAACGAGTTGAGGCATAAGATCTCTTAGTGGGTAGGGGTTTGGGTGGACGGCTGACGAGCAATGGCTTACGCAGACGAATTTTGTCAGCCGTCCACCCAAACCCTTATGGTTCATCAGCCCATTCTGAATACACCCTATTGAAGTTGAGCCAATGCCTGATCGGTGAAACGCTGGTGCGCTGCGCGCATGGCGCTTTCGGTAGCGCTTTCCAATCCCCAGGTGGAGAGTTTGGAGGCTGGGCGCAAGGCAGCGCACAAATCCCAATAGGGCAGGTTTGTAAAATCGACTGAACGCATAAGCGTTTGATAATTCTCGGTAAATTGCTCCATTGCTTCAACACCCAACGCCCATAGAATTTCCAGCCGGCTGTTCGCCACGTCTGCAAGTGGATCGCCCACCGCCGCGTCCTCCCAATCAATCACCGCCGCCAACTGACCATCCTGCCAAAGCAAATTGCCCGGCCAGTAGTCCCCATGCAGTAGGACAGCATCATTCCCCTTTGCCAGCGGCCAGAGCGCTTCCAATGCGCATCGAATCTTGCCTTCGGCCAGGGATTCGTCGAGTTGCGCAGGCCGGTTCCCCCATCCACTTGTTTGTTTCGGCAAAAAAGAGAGATCCCAATTCGTCTCCTCAATACGATGGATGCTGGTCAAATGCGCGGCGATTTGGTGGAGAAAGTCGTCAAGGTCGAGGGGGGACAAGACCGGCTCGCCTTCAATATACTGCTCAACAAGCAAGGGGATGGGCGAGATCTCACCTGACTCCTCAAGATAGATGGGGTGCGGGGCAGCCACGCCCGCCGATCGCAGAATCTGCAAGAGTCGAAATTCGTCATGGGCAATTTTCGGGTTTCGCTCTAGATCCGCTTCCCCATGTTGGCGGATAACCAGCTTTTGCGTCTTCCCATTGGGGAATGTCAACGCCAACGCAGTTACCTGTGCAGAGACGCCGCCGGGCAACTTCCATCGGCGCAGCAATCGCGCTCGCGGATGGATCCGCTTCACCAGTTGTTCAGCCTGTTGATCTTCCATTCGCTTGATCAGCGCATTCGCTGGTGAGCGCGCTCCCGCGCTTTGGCTGCTTCTTCATCGCGATCCTTGGGCCGGGCGTTTGTTTCGAGGGAATTGAGGAGATCGCGCGAGACTCTGGCGATTTCATCCACCGCCAGGAGGAAGGCCGCTTCGTTCGCTTTGGATGGCTTGTTGAAGCCGCTGATCTTCCGCACATACTGCAACGACGCAGCTTGAATCTCTTCATCCGTCGCCGCTGGATCAAAGTTAAAGAGCGTTTTGATGTTCCTACACATCGTTGTCACTTAGCCTTATAAACAAGAATTTCATTGTTCAGGTACAAATTCCGCAATCAGACCTAACAAGATGGGGTAGACAAGATCGATCTGCTGGTAAGGCTGGTCAGAATCGATAAGATCGTGGGCTAACCCCAGATCCTGTGGAAATTCGTATGTCTGCACGGTGGCCCCATGTTGCCGCCAATACTCGACGACTTCATATGTCCCGCGGTTGTCCATAGATTCGTCATTGGCATTGGTAATCACGAGCAGATTTTGCGTCTGTGGCGCTGTCTCTTTGGCTCGACCTTGTAGGTCCAGGCTCAGCCGCGAGAGTTGCGCCAACGCCCGCGATGAAAAGCGAGGATAGGCATGCTGCGGACCATCAATCGCTTCACGCTGCTCTGCATCCCACCAACGCCAGAAGTTGGGCAGACGAGCGAACAGGCGTGCGGCCAACGGCGTCAGCGACTCCGGGATCGCCTGCAACGAAAAGGCCGGAGCGATCAAGATGGCGGCGTCAATGTCGCTGCGCTGGTGAGCCATCTCGCCTGCTAGTACGCCTCCTAATGAAAACCCAACAAGGATCACCTGATCCCCCAACCCCTGCGCGATATCGACGCTTACATCGGCCAGCGAAATGATCTCTTCTGCGGTCAGTCTGGCCAGATCCTCAGTCAGGCGATCTGCCTTGCCATGACGAGGAAGACGCGGCGCCAGCACGGTGTAGCCTTCAGCAAACATTTGACGCCCGAACTCGCCGAACTGCTCAGGGCAATTGGAAAATCCATGCAAAAGCACAACGACCCGCTCTGTACGCTGACCGTGCGTCAAGGCGCGAGTGCGGCAGAGGGGGTTGAGATCCTCACCTTCTGCGGCTTGCAGGGCGTGTAGACGATCTATTGCTTCGTCGTAACTGCCCGCCGGGCTTGAATGGCTGACGAGCGCATTGCCAGAGATCGGCGCAAAGATCAAGCTGGCAACGAGCAATATAACACCCACACCCAGGATCAACAACAGGCGCAATCGTGAGGCTCGCTTCATTTTGTCCTCCCTTGTGTTGAATTTGAGATGGAAAAACGGCGAGGGATTGTCCTTATGATACAGCGGGCGCGTGACAGGATCGTCTCAGACTTGCCTGCGCTATGAAGCGCTGAAGAAACACCAGGGTTGCGGTTTCGGTCATCTATCCCGTCGCTTGTATCCCCTGGCTATACCCCGATGCATTGATCCTTCCCCGCAAACGGAACTACGATACATAGATGTTTCGCAGACAAGTATCGAAGTGAGAGGAATGATGGATCTACAACAACGAGTTGCACTCGTAACAGGCGCTGGGTCGGGAATCGGACGAGCGGCGGCGAAGTTGATGGCCCGACACGGCGCGCGCGTTGTCTGTCTCAGCCGTAGCCCCGATGAAGTCGAAGAAGTCGTAGAAGGGATTCACAAGTCAGGTGGGGAGGCGGTCGCCATCACCGCCGATATCTCCGAGCCGGAGGAGATGCAGAAAGCCTTTAAGCAGACAATCGACCGGTGGGGACGGCTGGATATTGTCTTTGCCAATGCTGGTATCAACGGCGTCTGGGCGCCCATCGAAGAGTTAGCGCCAGACGAATTCGAGAAGACCCTCCACGTCAACCTCTTGGGCGCCTTCCTCACGATCAAATATGCGGTTCCCTATCTCAAAAAACAGGGCGGCTCAGTCATCATCAATGCTTCAGTCAATGGCACACGCATCTTTAGCAATACCGGCGCCACCGCTTATTCAGCCAGCAAAGCCGGGCAAGTTGCCATGATGAAGATGCTGGCGCTGGAACTGGCGCCGCAGAAGATCCGAGTCAACGCCATCTGCCCGGGCGCCATCGACACCAATATCGAGGAGAACACCGAACGCCGCGATCTAGACGAGGCAGGTGTAAGAGTAGAGTTCCCCGAAGGGCGCATCCCGTTGACTGGCGGCGAGTCGGGGAGTTCTGAGCAAGTCGCGCAATTAGTACTCTTCCTGGCGTCGGATGCCAGCAGCCACATCAGCGGCACCGAAATCTGGATCGACGGTGCTGAGTCCTTATTGCAGGGATAGCTTTATTTTAGAAAAAAAATTACACATAAGGAGCTTATCATGGACGAACTTCACAAGAATGGTCGCGATCCTATCGACGAAGAGAGCAAGAATCGGGATCTGGACACGTTTCGCGAGGATGCCGAAGGGACTTATTTAACCACCAATCAAGGGCTGCGCATTAACCATACGGATGATTCTTTGAAAGCGGGCGAGCGCGGACCGACGCTCATGGAAGATTTCCACTTTCGCGAGAAGATGACCCACTTCGACCACGAGCGCATCCCAGAGCGGGTTGTCCACGCCCGTGGAGCGGGCGCGCACGGCTACTTTCAGGTCTACGAGTCGATGGCCAAAGTTACGCGGGCCAAATTCCTGCAAGACCCGTCGGTGAAGACGCCGGTCTTTGTGCGCTTTTCCACCGTTGTCGGCTCCCGCGGCTCGGCGGACACGGTGCGCGACGCGCGTGGCTTTGCCACCAAGTTCTACACCGAAGAAGGCAATTTCGATCTGGTCGGCAATAACATCCCTGTCTTCTTCATACAGGACGCCATCAAGTTCCCCGATCTTGTCCATGCCATCAAACCCGAACCCCACCACGAGATGCCCCAGGCGTCGGCGGCTCACGATACCTTTTGGGATTTTATCTCGCTTATGCCCGAATCCATGCACATGATCATGTGGGTACTCTCGGATCGAGCTATTCCGCGCAGTTTCAGTATGATGGAAGGCTTCGGCGTCCACACCTTCCGCTTTGTCAACGAAGCGGGCAAGGCGCGCTTTGTTAAATTCCACTGGAAGCCGCTGAACGGCGTCCACTCGCTGGTCTGGGACGAAGCGCAGAAGCTGGCAGGCAAGGACCCAGATTGGCTGCGCCGCGATCTGTGGGAATCCATTGAGATGGGCAACTATCCTGAATTTGAACTGGGCGTGCAGATCGTCGAAGAGGAAGACGAGTTGGTTTTCGATTTCGATCTGCTGGATGCCACGAAGATCATCCCAGAGGAATTGGTCCCCGTACAGCGCATCGGTAAGATGGTCCTTAACCGCAACCCGGACAACTTCTTCGCCGAAACCGAACAGGTCGCCTTCCATCCGGGCCATGTGGTGCCGGGCATCGACTTCACCAACGATCCGCTGCTACAGGGTCGGCTCTTCTCCTATCTCGATACCCAACTCATCCGCCTGGGTGGTCCCAACTTCGCCGAGATCCCCATCAACCGGCCCGTGGTGCAAGTCCACAATAACCAGCGCGACGGCTACATGCGCCAGACCATCAACCGTGGGCGCACCAGTTACTTCCCCAACTCGCTGGGTGGGGGCTGCCCCATGATGGCGCCGCACGAAATGGGCGGCTATGTCCACTACGCCGAGCGCGTGGACGGTCATAAGATCCGCACCCGCAGCGAAAGCTTTAAGGACCATTTCAGCCAGGCAACCCTCTTTTGGAAGAGTCTGACCCCGCCCGAACAGGAACATCTTGTCCAGGCTGCCCATTTTGAGTTAGGCAAGGTGGAGACCAAAGCCATCCGCCAGCGGATGCTAGAACTCTTCCATCAAGTCGATCCGGATCTGGCGATTCAGGTCGCCGCCGGCATCGGTGTCCCCGCCCCGGGCAAGGACGCGCCAGTGATGAAGCGCCACAAGAAGGGCATAAGCGTAGATCGCTCCCCCGCGCTGAGTATGGAACAGGGTCCAGCCGATTCGATTGCGGGCCGGCGTGTGGCGATCCTGGCGGCGGACGGCTTCAACCACGCCGAGGTGATGGCCGTACGTAGCGCGCTGCACGAAGCCGGCGCGCAGACCGAAATTGTCTCTAAATTCCTCGGCTCGTTGCAGAGTGAAAGCGGCGAGGCAATCGAGGTAGATAAGAACTTTATCATCACGGCATCGATCATGTACGACGCTATTTTCGTCCCTGGCGGCGATGAAAGTGTAGCGCTGTTGAAAAAACAGGGCGACGCCCTCCATTTCGTCAACGAGGCGTTCAAACACTGCAAGCCAGTCGGGGCCATGAGCGAAGGCGTGGCGCTGCTCATGGAGGCCAACATTGAAGGCGTGATCTTCGCCGGTCCGCAGACTGAGGAGGAATTGGTCTCGAACAAGGGCGTGGTCACCAGCCGCAACGGGACCGGATCGCCGCAGTTCGTCCAATCCTTTATCGACGCCATCGCCGCCCATCGTCACTGGGATCGCGAGACGAAGGAGCGGGTGCCCGCGTAAAGAGGTGAGAAGATTCAGGTAGGGATGACGGCGATTCCAGTGTATGGGCTGCTCACTGGCTGGGCAACCCTAACGCATCAGCCAGATGCCCAAACAGACTTCGTTAGCTATGCCCAGTACATCAGTACGCCGGACTTTTTTGCACATCACCTCATTGGCAGTATAGGTGGGTGTTCTGTACGCAATGGCAGGCCCCTACTCTCATTGTTCTGGCTATTCATTGGCGCGGCGCAGACAGTATCGAAAAAGCTTTGAGGGCGAGACCCTTCCAGAAAGTAGTTTGTTTTTCCTTTCTGGAAGGGTCTCGCTCCTGAAATGAGTTACGCCCCTTCCAACATAGCTGCTATTGGCAGGACTTGGTACAATATGGGCCTATCGTTTTATCTGCCTCACCCAGGAGTCCCGTTTGTGACCGGACCTGTCAATTCGCAGGCTGCGCCGATCTCGCGCCGCCAGGCCTGGATCTTGGCCGCTCGCCCCAAGACATTGCCGGCGGCGCTCACCCCCGTCCTCGTGGGGACGGCGCTGGCGATCCACGATGGCGTTTTCGATCTTCTCCCTGCGTTGGCTGCGGCGTTGGGCGCGCTGCTTTTGCAGATCGGCTCGAACTTCGCCAACGACTATTTCGACTACTTCAAAGGCGCGGATACACCGGATCGGCTGGGGCCGACGCGGGTGACGGCCAGCGGGTTGATCACCCCGGCGGAACTGCGTTGGGGGATGGTCGTCATCTTTGGGCTGGCCGCGCTGGTGGGGATCTATCTGATCATCGTGGGAGGCTGGCCGATCCTGGCGGTGGGTGTGGCGTCGATCCTGGCGGCGATCCTTTACACGGGCGGCCCTTTCCCGTTCGGCTATTATGGATTGGGCGATCTCTTCGTCTTCCTCTTCTTCGGGTTGGTGGCGGTCTGTGGAACCTATTGGGTGCAGGCGTTGACGCTAGACTGGCCTGTGGTGATAGCTGCTGTGCCGCCGGGTCTGCTCGTTACCGCTATTCTCGTGGTCAACAATCTGCGCGATATTGAGACGGATCAGCGCGCGGGCAAATATACGCTGGCGGTGCGTCTGGGCCGGCGCGGCACACGCCTTGAGTACACACTCTTAATAGGCGCGGCGTATCTGTTTCCGTTCATCCTCTGGCTGGTCTATGCTTTCCACCCCCTGGTGCTACTGCCCTGGCTTACCCTACCGTTGGCCCTCCGGCTTCTTCGCCAGATCTGGCGCGAGGAAGGGCGCATCCTCAACAAAGCGTTAGCCGGGACAGCGCAACTGGGCCTTTTCTTCAGTTTGGCTCTCGCAATTGGGCTGATCTTTTGAATCTATCGTACAAAACAGCGCAGGCGATTATGGTAGAGTTGCTGCTACCGCTCATATTTCATTGCGACAACCAACGAGGAGGGAAGCATGGACCGTATTAAGGCCATGAACTTGGTCACGTCTTACCAGTTGGGCCACATCAGTCGTCGTCAATTTATCAGGCGCGCCGTTGTTACCTTTGGCAGTTTATCAGTCGCCAATATGGTCTTGGCGGCCTGCCAGGCTGTCCCCATCACCGCGCCGCAGCCGACGCTGATCCAGACCCCGCCTGCCGCCCCCGAAGCGCCGGAGCCAACCGCCGTCGCCACAGAGGAAGCCGCAGAAGAAGCAGCCGCTGATGACGGGGAATTGATCACCGAAACCGTCACCTACTCAGACCGGGATGGCGAGGAGCTGACCGGCTACCTGGCCCGTCCTGCCGATGGGGAACCGCGCGCCGCCGTTATCGTCATCCAAGAATGGTGGGGCCTCGACGAACACATTCAGGATCTGACTCGCCGTTTCGCCGCCGAAGGTTTTGTGGCGCTGGCGCCTGATCTTTACAAAGGACAGGTTGCCACCGAACCGGACGAAGCGCGCAAACTGGTGATGGAACTCGACATGGCCGAAGCCGTTGTCGAGATCGATCAGGGGATTGCGTTCCTGTTAGCGCAGGATTATGTAACCGGCGATAAAGCGGGCGTTGTCGGTTTCTGCATGGGCGGCGGATTGGCGCTGCAACTGGCTGTCAACAGCGACAGAGTCGGCGCAGCCGTCCCCTTCTATGGCAATCTCCTCAGCCCAGAGGAAGCCGCCCGCGTTCAAGCGCCAGTGCAGGCTCACTACGGCACAGAAGATCGTTTCGATCTCGACGCCCTGGAAGAGATGGGCCAGATCATCCAAGAAGAGGCGGGCCACCCCAGCGAAGTTTACATCTACGAAGGCGCGCCCCATGCCTTCCTCAACGATACCGCCGCCAGCTACCGTCCCGAAGCAGCTGCCGAAGCTTGGGAACGCACGCTGGCCTGGTTCCGCCAACATCTCAGTTAGCAGATTCCTGTAGATCCACAGAAAAGAGCGGCCAGGTTGGCCGCTCTTTTTCTATTCTCCTCCCCCCTCAGGCACAGAGATCTGCCAAAACCTATCGTGAGTTTGGTGTAATCCATGCTGATAGGCAATGATAGAGCGGTTGCGCGATGGTTGATGGCGTATGATAATGTGGGGCGGATCGTCTACTGTTGCGTCAAGTATAAATTGAGGAGTACGGGCGCTGCTTGCTGCGCCCTCTGCACACCAGGCGCTGCTTGCTTCGCCCATACCCTGTTTTTCAATTTATGGTTGACATGACACTAGTCCGCCTTTGGGACGGGCAAGACTGCCTGTCCTACATTTGTCCCACCCCCTACACTATTGACCCAAATCCCTTGTGTTTAAGAGACGAAACGCCAGGTCAAAAAGGAGACATTTTATGTCCAACATCACGCAAAGCACAACGCTAGGATCGGACGATCCCAGGGGATTGGAGGATGCCTACTGGACGGCAAAGCAGCAAGGGCGGACCGATTCGTTTGTGGCAGACATGCTAGACCGCTATCGTAACACGCCGGATAATCCGCTCTACGCTGCCTGGTATTACCGGTTGCAAGGGCTGGGCAGAGAGGGTGAGACGGGAGAGGCAGCCATCGCCTGGCGTATGGCCGCGGTGCTGGCCTTGCTCACAGGGATCATCTTCGCCGTACTCCTGGGGAGTCGTTTCACTTTTGACGATGGCGCGCCTTATCTCATGTTGCTCTGGTCGCCGATTGTAGCAGTCTCGGTCTATGCCTTTCTGGTGAGGGAAAATGACGCTGCTCGCCGTCGGGCATTGCCGGTGCTTGGCAGTGTGCTGGCAGCCGGGGTATATGTCTTCACCCTCTCTGCCTGGCTGTCGGGCGAAACCTATCGCATCTTGATGATGTTGCACCTGCCGCTGTTGGCCTGGCTATGCGTCGGGTTGGGTCTACTTGGCTGGCGTTCATCGGCGCGCGAGCGCTTTGCAGGACTCATAAAATCACTGGAAATTGGCATTACCGGTGGTGTTTTCGGCATTGCCGTTGGCATCTTCGCTATGATCACCATGGGCCTGTTTCAGGCGTTGAGCGTTCACTTGCCAGATTGGACTATCCGACTGCTATTTGGCGGCGCTGCCGGGTTGGTGCCCGTCATGGCGGTGGCGGTTGCCTATCAACCCCAGCGCAGCATACTGGCGCAACGGTTCGAGCAAGGAGTGGGGCGGCTGGCGCCGATCCTCATGCGGCTGCTGCTGCCGTTGACGCTGCTGGTGTTGATCGTCTATCTCTGCTTCATCCCTTTCAACTTTATGGGACCTTTCCGCAATCGTGAACTGCTCGTCGTCTACAATGTAATGCTCTTCGCTGTGATGGGGTTGCTGATCGGGGCCACACCGTTGCGCGAAACCGATCTGGCGCAGCGCACCCAGGACTGGCTGCGCCGGGCTATCCTGGCGGTGGCGGCGTTGAGCGTGATCATCAGCATCTACGCCCTGGCGGCGGTGGTTACTCGCACCTGGCTCGGCGGCTTCACCGCCAACCGGGTAACCGTCATCGGCTGGAATACCATCAACATCGGCCTGCTGATCACGTTGCTCTACCGGCAATGGCGGGATGGTCGTGAAGTATGGATAGCCTCTTTCCAAAAAGTAGTGAGCGCCGGGCTTATCGTCTACGCAGGATGGACATTGGTGCTGGTACTGACACTTCCTTTTCTTTTCCGGGGAGCGTAAAGCACGATTGCCGAAATGATTCTATACGGGCTAATGACACTAACCCGTATAGAATCCCCATTACAGAGAACGCCTATTTTTCCTGTACACTACAGAACACCATAGCAGACAAATTCATTTCAATTATTGTTCAAAATATTGACAAAAAACAGACAATGGGGAGATAGCTCACTGTGACGACGCAGAATCTGGATAGAATTGAAATCAAGGATCTGTTGGTTCGCGGAATTCTCGGCATCAACCCCGACGAACGCAAGAACCGCCAGGATATTCTCATCAACATTACCCTGTGGGCAGATACACGAAAAGCCGCAGCCAGCGACGAAATTGAGGACGCCGTGAACTATCGAACATTAACCAAAGCCGTGATCGAACATGTGGAAAAAGGGCAGCCAATGTTAGTGGAGCGGCTCGTCAGTGAGATCGCTCGACTCTGTTTCGCCAATGACATGCGGGTGCAGGCAGCCGAGGTGCGCGTGGAGAAGCCGACCGCCCTGCGCTTCGCCCGTTCCGTGGGCGTCACCATTCATCGCACCCGCCAGGAAATGATGGGCGAGTAAACCATGGGAACCAACAAAGCAGATCAGATGCAACATCATGTCCTGATTCTGCTGGGCAGCAACATCAACCGCCATCAAAATCTGCCCGCCGCCATCCACCGCCTGATCGCTGATGAGCATCTTGTGGTGGACGCGGTGAGCGGCATCTATGAAAGCGCAGCCGTAGGTGGACAGAGCGAGCAGCCGATCTTCTCCAACGCAGCCATCGCCGCGTGGACAGATCTGACGCCAGCCGCGTTGCGTCAACGACTGCGCCAGATTGAATCCGAAATGGGGCGAGTACGGATTGCCGATAAGTTCGCACCTCGCCCCATCGATCTGGACATGGCGCTTTACGACGATCTCGTTACCGATGTAGACGGCAGCGAGATACCCGATCCCGACATTGAGCGGCGCGCCCATGTGGCGCTACCGTTGGCCGAAATCGCGCCCGATGCGATCCATCCGATTCAGGGGCGCAGCTTGAAATCCATTGCCGAAACGCTTGATTGTTCACATATCCATGTTATCGCACCACCTATTACTGTCTAAAATGCTATCGAGGAGAAAAAGATGAGTATCAACATCACCAGGGTTCCGCTCAACGGCTACACCAACGGCCACCACAGCAACGGCAAAAATGGTCATCTTAACGGTCATCACCACAATGGCAAGGAGGCTGCGAAGCCAGCCAGCGTAGAAAGCTACGATCCTGAGTTTGAGGCGTTGGTCGAACAAATGCTCACTAGATTGGGCGAAGATCCTGAGCGGGATGGCCTCAAACGCACGCCGCTGCGCGTGGCCAAGGCAATGGATTTCCTCACTAGCGGCTACGAAATGTCATTGGAGACGGTGGTCAACGATGCGCTCTTTGAGGCCGAAAGTGACGAACTGGTCATCGTGCGCGATATTGAATTCTATTCGCTCTGTGAACACCACATGCTTCCCTTCTACGGCAAGGCGCACATCGGCTACATCCCCAACAACAAGATCATTGGGTTGAGCAAACTGGCCCGCATTGTGGATGTCTTCGCCCGTCGCCTCCAGGTGCAGGAACGGCTCACCGCCCAGGTCGCCGACGCACTGATGGATCTACTCGACGCGCAGGGCGTCGCCGTCATCACCGAGGCCAGCCACTTCTGCATGATGATGCGCGGTGTGCAGAAGCAGAACAGTTCCACCATCTCCACCGCCCTGCGCGGCCTCCTCAAGGACGATCCGCAGTTGCGCGCCGAGTTCATGGCGCTGGCGAAATAATGAAGGGTGAAGGGTGAAAAGTGAAGCTGCACGTTCACCTTTCACCCTTCACCCTTCTCTCTTCGCGTTTCACTTTCTCCTCGATTGACAAATCCCCTCCTTAATGTTTTGATCTAGAGAGTCATTCACCAACTCACTAGATGGTCTGTTTATGCCCAACATGGAAATTCAAACAGGCGTTGCCAAGATCAGCAAGTATGCCAGCGGCGAGAGCGGCGACACGGTGGAAGTTGTGGAGCGTCCCCACGGCGGCATCAGCATTGTCATTGTGGACGGTCAACGCAGCGGACGCAGCGCCAAGACCATCAGCAATCTGGTGGCGCGCAAGGCGCTGAGTTTGCTGGCCGAGGGCGTTCGCGATGGCGCCGTGGCCCGCGCCACCCACGACTATTTGCGCACCCATCGCCGCGGACAGGTCAGCGCCGAATTGAGCATCATCAGCGTGGATCTGACCACAGGGACGCTGGTGATCAGCCGCAACAGCCGCTGCCCTGTGTTGATCCGCACGGCAGAGGGCATATCCTGGCTGAGTGACGAGACCGAGGCTGTGGGTATTCACCCAAAGACCAAGCCCGCCATCCACGAGTTACCCATCCAGCCGCAGACGACGATCCTGATTTTCACCGATGGCGTTCATCAGGCCGGCGTACGCTACGGGGAGAAAATAGACATCATGGCCGTGATTGAAGCGTGTGATCCGCGGGCTGACCAATCAGCGCAGGCGCTCGCCGATGCCATCCTCAACACCGCGATCTCGCTGGATCGAGGCCGTCCTCAGGATGACGCCACGGTTGTCGTCTTAAAAGTAGCCGCCCAGAAAATCAGCGACGAGATCCGGCGCATGACGATGATTTTTCCGATTTGAATTGGAGAAGGGATAGGTGAATGGCGAATGGTGACTGGGGATAGGGTTACGATCGCCCGTCCTTTTGCTGTGGGAGATCGGATGCTCGTCACGATCCCAGTCACCTATCCCCATTCACCTATCACCTATTTCGCGATACTCCCGCCGGTAACCGGCAACAACGGCAGTGGATGATCGGCGTGGCTGATCCCTTGGGATTGAAGAAAGGTCAGCGCTTCCATCAAGGCTTCTTGTGTCGACAAGCCCCTTGTATCCAAAATCAGGTCGGCATGTTGGCGAGCGTGGGCCAACCGCTCCTCCTCGATTTGCAGCCATACCGCATCCCATGTCACATCAGGACGGCGTTCGCGCTGCGTTGCCAGGTCAATGTGGAGGTAGATTAACCGGGCCGGTGGGCGGATGCGTTGCCACATATCCGGCGTCTGGCTGTGTTCCTGGCTGACAGAGCGTGCGTCATACCCACGCTGGCGCAGATTCTTGACGAGGGTGGATTTGCCCGATGCGCTGATCCCGGCGATTTTGATTAAGGGTAACATCGTTGGAAAGCGATTATGGTTTGATGGTTCGAGAGAAGGCTGGCTTCTATTGTAGCATGTCGAATAGACGCACCACAATGAGGAGAGCGAGATGACCCACTTCAAGCCCAACGAAAGCGTTTTTACCTTGACCACGGTGCGCGTCCGCCGTACACCCGGGTTCGAGAACAAAGGACCCGAAGACGTGATCGCTGAACTGCCGCTGGATACCCGCGGCACGGTAGTGGATGGCCCGCAGATGGCGAATGGACTGCTCTGGTGGCAGATCCACACGCGCACCGCTGCCGGAGAAATTCTCGGGTGGATGGCGCAGAGTTCATTTGAGGGGAGGCCGCTGCTCGCCAGCGTCGAAACAGGGACGCCCTCCCCAGTTGCGCCGACCGGTAAGTTTTCCACCGGGGAAAGGGTCTTCGCCGCTAGCTTTGTCAACCTGCGCAGGACGCCCGGCTATGTGGGCAAGACCAGCGACGATATTTTAGCCGAGATCCCCTACGGGCAACCGGCAACGGTGGTGGATAGTACGCCTCAGAATGCCGACGAACTGATCTGGTGGCGCGTGGATTACACAAACCCGGATCGTCAGCGCTTCACTGGGTGGACGGCAGAGAGCGCATCCAACGGCGCTCAATTGCTGACCAAAGAGGAGCCGCCGCCCCTGGCGACGCCACAGCCGCCAGTTTTCAAAACCTACAGGGTCGGCGACGCCGTTTGTAATATTTCGCTGGCCGCCGTGAATGTGCGCAAGTCGCCAGGGTTCCGCAATAAAGAAGCTGGCGATGTGGTGGCCCTGATCCCCAGCAAGACAGTACTGCGCCTGCTCGATGGTCCGCGCGAAGCGGATGGCCTCTTCTGGTGGCGCGTCCAAGGCCAGGTCGCCGATCAGATCCTCGACGGCTGGATGGCCGAGGTATCGCCCAATGGTATCCGTCTGCTGGCGCCGGCGCTCTTCCGCAATGCAATTGCCGTAAACATCCCCTTCCACGGCAACCACCGCGTGTCGCAGCTTTGGGGCGACAATCCCGACTTCTATCGCCAATTCCCCTATGATGGCGTGCCTCTGCGCGGTCACAACGGCATCGATTTTGCCATGCCCATTGGCACACCGCTGCTCACCGCCGACAGTGGACGCATTCTCACTGTAGGCGCGTCGCCAAGCGGGTTTGGCAACTGGGTGATGGTCGATCACCGCTGGGGACAGTCGGTCTACGCCCATATGCACCGCGTCACTGTGCGCGAAGGACAGAGTGTGGAGCGGGGCGATGTGCTGGGCGAATCGGGCAATTCTGGCACCAGCACAGGACCGCACCTGCACTTCAGCATCCGCATCAATCCATACTTCCGCGCCGATGGATGGGGCGGCTACTGCGATCCCCTGCCCTTTATGGAAGCGGACAAACTCAATATTCCGGCGGGCATCCGCGGCGAGGATGAGCTGCGCGAGATTCTGCCACCCTCGCCGCCGCCCATTGAGGAGCCTGGGCGACCGCTGCCATAAACTGCGTTCCCTGCAATTTTTGCTGAGATTGACTTCTATTGGTGTAAATGGTAAACTTTGCGCATACGTTTGCGCAGAAAAAGGCTATTTCTGCCCCGTTACCGAGACACAAAGCAATCTTGAATAGGAAACGCGTTTCGATCAAGGATATCGCCGCCCTCGCTGGCGTCAGCCACCCCACCGTGAGCCGGGCGCTGCGCGGAGAAGGCCGCATCAGCGATGAGACTCGCTCGCGAATTATGTCAATCGCCCAAGAAATTGGGTACATGCCCAATCTGGTGGCGCGAGGATTGGTCATGCAGCGCACCAACAGTATTGGGTTGGTGGTGACCAACATCGGCGATCCCTTCCACTCGGAGATCATCCGCGGGGTAGAATTTGCAGTGCGGGACAACGGGTATAGCCTCTTTTTGGGCAGCACCACCGCTGATCCCGAACAGGAAGTGCGCGTGGTCCACAGCTTTCGGGGACGTAGCGTTGATGGCATCATTATTGCCTCTAGCGAAGTGGGCGCGCAGTACGCCGAGATGTTCGATGATGGTCTCCACATGGATGTACCAATTGTGCTGATCAGCAGCCATGCTGAGGGGAGCCCTCTCCACTCGGTCACCCATGATGATTATGGAGGGGCGCGCCAGGTGATGGCGCATCTTTTAGAACAGGGATATCGGCGTATCGCCTATTTGGGACATCGCTTCGGGGGCCGCGTCAATGCGGAACGGCGCCGCGCCTGGCAAGAGACACTGCAATCCGCAGGTCTTGCCCCCTTCCTGGCGATCAATTCTACCGAGACAACCCTCGATCATGGCGTAGCCAGCGTCAACCCACTGCTGCGGCGCGCGGATGAGCAATGGGGAGCCTTGCCCGATGCTGTCTTCTGTTACAACGACCTGCTGGCGATTGGTCTGATCAGCGGGTTGCGAGCGCAGAATCTGTCTGTTCCAGAGGATGTGGCTGTGGCTGGCTTTGATGGTTTGGACGTGGCCGCGCACATCGAACCCCCACTGACAACAATGAGCCAGCCGCGCTACGAGATGGGCCTGCGCGCTGCCAATATTTTATTGGATCTGCTCAAGAATCACGATCACACATCCCAGCCGCCACAGGAACTATCTCTGCGAGGAGAATTGCTGGTACGGCGATCCACTGTGCGAAATTCGTCAGGAGGTTGACAATGGCAGTCGAGAGCGTAGACAAACTCTTTGCCTACAATGAATGGGCCTGGCAGCGAGTCTTTCCCAGCCTGGCGGCGATCCACGAGGAAGCTTATTTCGCCGCGCAGCCCTTCTTCTGGCGTTCACTGCACCGGGTGACAGTCCACAGTTACGGCGCTGAATGGATCTGGTTGCAGCGCATCCGTGGGGAATCGCCGCCTGCTTTGCCCTCGGCGGATCAGTTCGCTTCGCTGGCCGCTGTGCGCTATGTTTGGGATCCGCTGCGCGATGAGTGGCGTGATTTCATCTCGAACCTGCGCGAGGAGGATCTGAACAAAACGTTCCGCTCTCGCAATACCGAGGGGCGGCACTATACCATCCTCCTGGGCGATCTGCTGCGCCATGTTGTCAACCACGCCACCGAACACCGATCCCAGATCACGCCAATTGTATTCCAACTCGGCTACCCCACGGAGCCGCTGGATTATAGCCGATTTGCCGGAACCTTCTTAGAAGAAAGCTGATAGAGCCATGCGCTACACCGCCGAGGAAATTCTGATCCGTCCCCAATCCGATCCCAAAGACCCA
This sequence comes from Caldilineaceae bacterium, assembly GCA_019637695.1. GTDB lineage: Bacteria > Chloroflexota > Anaerolineae > Caldilineales > Caldilineaceae > RI-153. Next base: position 16,267 of record JAHBVG010000024.1, read on the forward strand.
GGACTGATCCTTTCGATTACGCCCGAAAGCGCGGGCTGGGACTATATTTCATTCCAGGCGCGCCGATTGGGCGCAGGGGAAAGCTGGTCCTTTAAGACGGGCGAAAACGAGTTTGCCTTTGTCAATTTAAGCGGACGCTACAGCGTCGCCAGCAACCGCGGCGAGTGGACGGGCATTGGCGGGCGCAAAACCGTCTTTGAAAGCGCAGCCCATGCCCTCTACCTGCCGCGGCGCACATCCTTGACCGTCACCGCCGAGGAAGCGGGCGAGTTCGCCGTCACCTGGGTCCCCACCGACGAGGATCGCGATCCCTGGCTGATCCGCCCGGAGGATGTGTCCACCGGCATCCGCGGCGGGGATAACGTCAGCCGCCAGATCAACGATCTGCTGCCGCCGGGGTCGCCGGTCCATCGCCTGGTGCTGGTGGAGGTCTACACCCCCAGCGGCAACTGGAGCAGCTATCCGCCGCACAAGCATGATATCCACATTGAGGATGAAGCGGGGAATTTGATCGAGGCTGACCTTGAGGAGGTCTACTTTTACCAGATCGACCGCCCCGAAGGCTACGCCTATCAGCGCGTCTATACCGACGAGAATTCACCTTTACACCGGGCGGGTCAGCCCATCGACGCGCTGGTGCGCGCAACTCATAATTCAGCCGTCCTCGTGCATGAAGGCTACCATCCTGTGGTGAGCGCGCCAGGGTATACTACCTACTATCTCAACGTTCTCGCCGGCAGCGCCCAAAGTCTCGCCAATCAGGACGATCCACAGTATACGTGGGTGAAGACGAGGTATACGCGACATGATGAGCGATTACCGTTATACTAAAAACAAGTAATGAGTAGGCTGACGGAGTTCCTCTGCCAATCGGGAGCAAATCCCGTCAACGGGGCATTACTCATTACTCATTACTCATTCACCAAAGAGAAAGAGCATGAGCAATCTACACTCCCGCACCTACGATTCCCTCCACATGGGGCGTTCGTCGATTGATCTTTACAGCAACGATGTGGGCGCGCCCTTTGAGCAGATCACCAGTTTTGCCGCCTATGTGGGTGGCTCGCCCACCAACATCAGTGTGGGGGGACGGCGACTGGGGCTGAAAACAGCCGTGGTCACCGGTCTGGGCGTGGACCCGGTGGGCGACTTTATCCATGCCTTTCTGGTCAAGGAAGGGGTCGAGACAAAGTTCAGCCCGCGCAAACCAGGACACCGCACCAGCGCCGTGGTCCTCGGCATTGAGCCGCCCGACAAGTTTCCGCTGGTCTACTATCGCGAAAATTGCGCCGATATCCAACTCAGCATTGACGATGTGCTGGCTGCGCCGGTTGCCGACAGCAAAGTTTTCCAATTCGCGGGGACGAATCTGAGCAAGGAGCCAAGCCGCAGCGCCACTATGTTCGGCGCGGAGGTCGCCCGGCAATCTGGCACGTCCGTTGTCTTTGATCTCGACTTTCGCCCGGATCAATGGCACGATCCGCGCGCCTTTGGCGTCGTCTGCCGGTCGGTACTCCACTCGGTGGACGTTGTCATCGGCACCCATGATGAGATCAACGCGGCCATGCTCAAAGATCCGGCGCAGATGACGCTCACTCACTCGCAAATTTCCGACGCCAAAGTCTCTGGCGATGTAAAATCTGCCATTGATACGCTGCTTTCGCTGGGTCCCAAAGCAGTGATCCAAAAAGTGGGGGCGCTGGGCGCGCGCGTCCATTTGGCGGATGGCGCCGTGATCGAGGCGCCCGGCTTCCCGGTGGAGATCTACAATATCCTCGGCGCGGGGGACGCCTTCGGCGCCGGCTTTTTATACGGCTACATCAACGGCTGGGATTGGTACAAATCGGCGCGGCTGGGCAATGCCTGCGGCGCGATTGTGGTGACCAAACACGGCTGCGCTAACTTTATGCCGACCTACGACGAAGTGATGGCTTTTGTCGAGAGTCGAGGTGGATTTTAACCAATCATCATTTTGGGGGGAAATGTTATGAGAAATCGCGTGCTTGTCGTCGTTGTGCTTTTGGCGCTCACAGGATCGCTTCTCTTTTTTATGGAGGGCGTGAGTTCTCCGCTCAGTCGCCTTGCTGACGCTCTTTTCCAACTAAACGCATCGGTGTTGACCAGTGTGGATACCGGCTCGGCGCAGGGTCAATCGCCGCTGCCCACGTCAACGCGCACGCCGACCGCCACGCGCACATCTACGCCTGTCTCGCCGTTGGCGACGCCTACGCGCACGTCCACACCCTCGCGGACGCCGACAACAGCGCCGACCAACACGGCAACATCAGCGCCAACAAATACACCTGTGCCAACCAATACAGTGGCGCCGCCCACGGCAACGAATACACCTGTTCCGACCAATACACCGACAGCGACGAACACGCCAGCGCCGCCGACCAATACACCGACAGCGACGAACACGCCAGCGCCGCCGACCAATACACCGACGAATACGCCAATACCGACGAACACCCCAACGGCGACGAACACACCGGTTCCAACCAATACGCCAACGGTGACGAATACACCGATTCCACCTACCCGTACGCCGACGAGGACACCCTTGCCCACAGATACGCCTGTGCCAACGGTAACACCCACGGACACGCCACTGCCGCCGCCAGATCTGCCCCCCACCGGCGCGGATCGGAAGACCTTGCAGCGCGAATGGATCCGCTCGCTGATGTCATCCTGGTTCTGGGGTAGATAGTCAATGTCAATAAGGTATCGTAATGGACTGTGGCAGGTGGCAGGTTGCAAGTAGCAATCGTCTCTGCGGTCTGCGGTCTGCCATCCAGCCTTAACTTAAAGAGGGGAAACAATGATGTTTCAAAAAACGATACAAGTAGGCGTCATCGGAACAGGCGGCATGGGCGGACGCCATGCACGCAACCTGGCGCTACGCACACCCGGTGCGCAGGTGGTAGCGGTGATGGATGTAGACGAACGCCGCGCTGGCGAAGTAGCGGAGATATGCGGCAGCGTCAGGATCTTCACTGATGGTGTGGCGCTGATCCGGGATGCAGAGGTGGAAGCTGTCGTCATTGCCTCGCCAGATTCGACTCACGCCCCATTGGCGCTAGCGGCCATTGAAGCGGGTAAAGCCACTTTGCTCGAAAAGCCCCTGGCGAGCAATCTCTCCGATGCGGAACAGATCCTGCGCGCCGAAATGGCAAGCGGGCGACGATTACTGCAAATCGGCTTCATGCGAGAGTATGATGCAGCCCACCGTCAGGTCAAGGATGCCTTGCTGGGCGGCGCGATTGGGCGTCCGCTGCTCTTTCGCGGATTGCATACCAACCTGAGCAGCGGCGCTCCACGCACCATTGAGGATGTGATCATCAACTCAGCCATTCATGACATCCACTCTGCGCGCTGGCTGATGGCGGACGAGGTGATGCAGGTCTACGTCGAGCATATCCCTGCGGTGTCGTCTGATCCCGAAAGCTGTCGTCTGGCCTTGATTCAAATGAGCTTTGCGGGTGGCGGCATGGCCGTGATTGAAATGAACGTGGACGCGGGCTACGGCTACGAAGTCGCTATCAACGTGACCGCGGAGAGCGGCAGCATCGGCGCGGACGGTCTTTCCAGCGCCATCGTTCGTCGCCAACAGAGTGCAGCTCAAGCCATCGATCCCGATTGGCTGGCCCGCTTTGATCTAGCCTACCGCACAGAAGCCCAGACCTGGATCCAATCCGCGAGCCAGGGCGCGGTGACTGGTCCTAACACATGGGATGGCTATATCTCTATGGTCATCGCCGACGCCTGTATCCGCTCGGCGCGAACGGGTCAACCGCAGAAGATCGAGGCGATGGCGCGGCCATCTTTGTATGACAGAGAGTAATCAGTGGAGTAAAGCGCCGAGGAGTTTCAAATAGAGGTTACCAAATGACGGGCACCAGACCAGAATCGGTGATGTTCCCGTCACGGGTGATGATGGCAATCTCAAAACCGGCTTTTGGGGCCAGCATAGCAGTGGCAACAATCTGGCGGTCGTGCATTTCATCAATGATCTTGCAGTCAAGGGTCTGTTCGAGAACGCGCTGGCCTAAAGCAACGATGCGGATGCGAGGATCGGCCTTTATTGTCTCTGTTAACTCGCTTTGTGTGGTAGAAAACTGATTGCGGCGTTTTTCAAGGATAAAGAACGCCTCAGCCAGTGCAATCACGGGAAGCCAGAATCGAGAACTAGGGTTAGCGAGTATACTTCTTGCCTGATATCCCAAATGGGCGTTGCCATCAAGATACCATAGCAATGGATGTGTATCGATAATATAGAGATTAGTCATTGATCAGATTCTCAGGCAAGCGCCATTCGGCAATCCGAAAGTCATCTTCATCAACGGGGATCCGTCCCTTGAATACTCCACATTTTAGAATGTATTCAGGTTCAGGATCTGGCATACTCAGGAAAGAATGGATCTCAGCGATGACTGTTTCTCGTGTGTTCTCTTCAAAATAATCGTCCAAATCGATTTCAAACACGAGATCTGACAATGAGAAAGGATTCTGAGCGGAGAACTGAAGAGACTCTTGAACCATCTGAATTGTGGCCCGAGCTAAGGTTAGCTTATCGGCATCGGATAGACTTTTGATCTGTTGTAACATATCCATTACAGACATATCGTTCACCTCCTGATCAAGATTATAACACAATAGAGGAGGAGTATTATGAGCAATCATATCGCTCAAAACATGATTCGACTCACCACAGCCCAGGCGATCATCCGCTTTTTGAAAAACCAGTATGTCGAGCGCGACGGCGTAGAACAGCCCTTTTTCGCCGGCTGTTTCGGCATCTTTGGGCACGGCAATGTGGCGGGCATCGGGCAGGCGCTGGCCCAATATCCCGACTTCCGCTATTTTCAGACGCGCAATGAGCAGTCGATGGTCCATACTGCGGTTGCCTATGCGAAGACAAAGAACCGTTTGCAGACCTTTGTCTGTACCTCGTCGATTGGCCCCGGCGCAACGAACATGATCACGCCAGCGGCTGGGGCGACGATCAACCGACTGCCGGTGCTGCTGTTACCCGGCGACATCTTCGCCCGCCGCAATGTGGCCCCGGTGCTGCAACAATTGGAGTCGGAGCACAGCCAGGACATCTCGGTCAACGACTGCTTTCGCCCGATTTCCCGCTATTGGGATCGCATTAACCGAGCCGATCAGATTTTGTTGGCGCTGCCCGAAGCCATGCGCGTCCTCGTCAGCCCGGCGGAGACCGGCGCGGTGACGCTCTCTCTGCCCCAGGATGTACAGGCCGAAGCCTTCGACTATCCCACGGCGCTCTTCGAGAAGCGGATCTGGCGCATCCCCCGCAACCGCGCCGATGCTGCGGAGATTCGTCGCGCCGCCGAATGGATCCGCACCGCGCAGAAGCCGTTGATCATCGCCGGCGGCGGCGTCCTCTACAGCGAGGCCAGCGAGGCGCTGCGCCGTTTTGTGGAGGCAACCGGCATACCCGTGGGCGAGACGATGGCGGGCAAGGGCAGCCTGCGCTATGATCATCCGCTCAATTTGGGCGCGGTGGGCGTCACCGGTACCTTCGCCGCCAACCGTATCGCCAGCGACGCCGATCTGATCATCGGCATCGGCACCCGCTACAGCGACTTCACCACGGCCAGCAAGACCCAATTCCAGAACCCGGCCCTGCGCTTCGTCAACATCAACGTGGCCGAGTTCGACGCCTTCAAACAGAACGCGCTACCCTTGATCGGCGACGCCCGCGCTACGTTGGATGAACTATCCGCCGCGCTGGAAGGATTCCATGTGGGGGCGGAGTACGAGCGGCAGGCGCAAAAACTCCACAATGCATGGGATGCCGAGGTGCAACGCATCTATGACATCCGCCTTCAGGATGACGGCCACGAGCATGTGAGCCAGGGCGAGTTGATCGGCGCGGTCAACGACGGCGGTAAAGAGGACGCCATCATGGTCTGCGCGGCAGGCAGCCTGCCGGGGGATCTGCACAAGCTCTGGCGCACGCGCCATCCCAAGCAGTATCATCTTGAGTATGGCTATTCGTGCATGGGCTATGAGATCGCCGGTGGGTTGGGCATCAAAATGGCAGCGCCCGAGCGGGAGGTCTACGTGCTGGTGGGGGATGGCAGCTTCCTCATGCTCTCGGCAGAGATCATCACCTCGATTCAGGAAGGCTACAAGCTGATCATCGTCCTCATGGACAACCGCGGCTTCAAGAGCATCGGCTCGCTCAGCCGTTCGTTGGGGACATCGGGATTTGGCACGCGCTACGTCTTCCCTACCGAGGCAGCGGATTATCAACCCAACGGCGCGGTGCGCGAACGGCTACCCGGCGACGAGATGGCCGAAGTGGAACCGCTGCCGGTGGATTTGGCGATGAACGCCCGCTCTCTGGGCGCGAAGGTGATCGAGGCCGATAGCTACGCCGATTTCACCGCCGCGATGGAAGCGGCCCATGCCGCCGACCGCACCACCGTGATCTATATCCGCAACGACCGCTACGTCGGCGTCCCCGGCTACGAAAGCTGGTGGGATGTGCCGGTCTCGGAGGTGAGCGAGATCGACGCCGTCAACGCGGCGCGGGAAGAGTGGGAGGAGATGCGGGCGAAAGAGCGCTATTTTGTTTAGGGATTGGGGACTGGAGATCGGGGGTCGGGTTGAGATTCTGAAATCTCCTAATCGCCCAATCGCTGTTTACAGAAGGGAATGCCACAGATCCAACCAATGGCATTACTATTTCTCTGGATCAGGTCTTCACATAAGGATAATCCTATGCCCAATTATCAACTCTTAAACTATATTGGCGGCGAGTGGAAGCGCAGCAGCGCCAGCGAGATGCTCGATGTGATCAACCCGGCGACGGCGCAGACGATTGCCACGGTGGCGCTTTCCCCTGCCGCCGAGGTGGACGAAGCGGTGCAGAAAGCACAGACAGCGTATAACGGATGGCGCGCCACCCCTGTGGGGGATCGGATTCAGCCGCTCTTCCGCTTGAAGATGCTTTTGGAGGAGCATCTCGACGAGATCGCGCGCACCATTACCGAGGAGTGCGGCAAAACTTACAAAGAGAGCATTGGCGAGATGCGCCGCGGTATCGAGAACGTGGAAGTGGCCTGCGGCGCGCCCATCCTCATGCAGGGCTACAACAACGAGGATATCGCCAGCGGCATCGACGAACACATGATCCGCCAGCCCTTGGGTGTGGTGGCGGCGATCACCCCGTTCAACTTCCCCGGCATGATCCCGCTCTGGTTCCTGCCCTATGCCGTGGCGACGGGCAACTGTTTCATCCTCAAGCCGAGCGAAAAAGTACCGATGACCACGCAGAAACTCTTTGGGTTGATCGAGAAGGCTGGCTTCCCGGCGGGGGTGCTGCAACTTGTCAACGGCGGCGCAGAGACGGTCAACACCCTGCTCGACCATCCGCTGGTGCGGGCGATCAGCTTTGTGGGCTCCACGCCGGTGGCGAAATATGTCTACAGCCGGGCCACTGCCAATGGCAAGCGCGCCCAGTGCCAGGGTGGGGCCAAGAATCCAACCGTGATCATGCCCGACGCCGATCTGGAGACGAGTACGCGCATTATGGCCGATTCCGCCTTTGGCTGCGCCGGCCAACGTTGTCTGGCCTCATCGGTGGCGATCACTGTAGGGAACGCGCGCGCTCCCTTCCTGGAGCAGATGTCGGACATTGCCAGCAGCCGCAAGGTCGGCTATGGATTAGACGCCGCCACTGAGATGGGACCGGTGATCAACGCCAAGAGCAAGGAACGCATTGAGGGCTTGATCGCCAAAGGGGAGGCCGAGGGCGCGCAGGTGATCGTAGACGGTCGCCAGAAGAAGGTGCAGGGCTACGAGGACGGCTATTGGGTCTTCCCCACCATCCTCGACAACGTTCACCCCGACAGCTCGCTGGCGCACACAGAGATCTTTGGGCCGGTACTCAGCCTCATGCACGCGCAGACCGTTGACGAGGCGATAGCCCTGGTCAACAACCGCGCCTTTGGCAACATGGCATGTATCTTCACCGCCAGCGGCGCGGTTGCTCGCCAGTTCCGCTACGGGGCGGACGCGGGCAACATCGGCATCAACATTGGCGTCGCCGCGCCCATGGCCTTCTTCCCCTTCAGCGGCTGGAATGAGAGTTTCTTTGGCGATCTCCATGCCCAATCTCGCCACGGCGTCGAGTTTTACACCCAGACTAAAGTGGTGGTGGAGCGCTGGCCGAAGGAGTGGAGTCGACAGTTCTAACAGTGAAATGTTGATACGCTGTAAAGGATGGGACAATATCAAGACCAAATCCGTGAGTTGACTGAACGCCATTTTTAAGGACGTCAAAAGGGACGTTCAGAGGACGGTGTTTGCTTACCTTCTGAAATGACAAAATCTTCCAGGTTATGCAACTGGCGATGAATCAGACAGAAGGAGACAGAAGATGCAAACACTATCCAGACAGCGTAGACATTTCCATCAGCTTCTTGCCATACTCTTGTGTATGGCAATGGTGTTGCAGGCCAGCCCACTCATGGCTGGCCCGCAGACACCCTCCCCTATCGGATCGTCCACTCTCGTTGGGTGGACGCAGAATGATTCCCCGCACGCAAGCTATGCGATTTCTGATTATCTCTCTACCAATCAGGTAGCTGAAGTACCCTTACAATCTGGCTGGCATCTCATCTCGATTCCAGAAGAGCCTGTGGATACAGATCCCGCGGCCGTACTGGCATCGATTGCAGGCCGTTACACCCAGGTCTACGCCTATGCCGGCTGTGACCCGGAGACGCCCTGGAAGGGCTACGATCCCCTGAACCCGGCGGCCAGTACGCTCACTGCCATCGATCATACCATGGGGCTGTGGCTAGATGTGGAAGATCCTGGCCTGTTGGTCGTGGATGGCATCCAGCACAGCCAGGTTGTCATTCCACTCTGCCTGGGTTGGAACCTGATCGGCTACCCTTTCAACCGGCCTCAGCCTGTGGTCACGGCGCTGGCCTCGATTGCCGACGATTACCTGCGGATCTTCACCTTCGATGCTGGCGACATTGCCGATCCCTGGGCGGTTTTCGATGTTTCTTCCCCACAGTGGGCCAACGATGTGAAGATCATGGAGCCGGGGCGCGGCTACTGGCTCTATGCGACGGCGAACACCACGCTGACCATGACCGCGCCGCCTGACGATGTGGATATTACCCCGCCGTTGGTGACGGTGACGGCCTCGCCCACCAGTGTGGAAGTCGGCGAGGCTGTACTGTTGAGCGTGCAGGCCACGGACGATACGGGTGTCGCAGAGGTACGCCTGACCATCAACCGGACGCCTGTGCAACTGAACTCCAATGATCAAGCAGTCTTCTTCCCGACCACGGCGGGTGTCTATACGGCGCGCGCCACAGCCATCGACGGCGCTGGCAATGTGGGCAGCGACAGTACGCTCTTTACTGCCTTCAGCGGCGAGGATAACGGCCCGCCCACAGTAGCTCTGCTTCTGCCAGAGGATGGCACCGTGATCACTGGGACCGTAGATCTAATCGGCACGGCTACCGACGTGGATTTTGCCTTCTACCAACTGGAAGCGGCGACGGCGGGCAGCCAGGGCTATTTTACTTTCTTCCAGGGCAGCAACCCTGTTGAAAACGACGTACTCGGCAAGTTGGTGGCGGGGCGCTTCCCACCTGGCCTCTACGATGTGCGGGTCTGCGCCCAGGATCTGCGCGGCAATCGGGCCTGTTCCGCGCCCAGACGCTACGAGTTGAACGCGCCGCGCACACCGCCCGGCTTTGCACGCTTCGCCTTTGTCGACGGCGTCATCGATGCCATCGGCATCCCCCTGGCTATCCACCGTATCTACGATTCCCGCTTCAAAGAAATGGGCGACTTTGGCATGGGCTGGCAGATGGGTCTGGAACAGGTCACGCTCCAGATCGATGGCAAAATGGGCGAGGATTGGGCGATCCAGACCAGCGGCCAGTTGGTAAAGACATATCATCTCGTACCTACCCGCGATCACCGCGTCTTTATTTCGCTGCCCGATGGGTCGATCCACCGCTTTCGCCTGCGGCTGGAGCCACAGTCCCAAACTCTTTTCCCGATTGAGACGGTGGACAGCGTTCATTTTGAGCCGCTGCCCGGCACGGTGACAAAGCTAACCACACCAGACGATGCCTTCTTTATCCACGGAAGCATCTCTGGCGGCCCGGTGATCATCCGTGACAGCGATTACGAGGTCTACGACCCGGCGCGCTATACGCTGGAATTCCCCGATGGCCGACGCTTCTTCTTCGAGCGCCCACAGAGCCAGCAGAAGTTCCGGCTGATGCGCATGCAGGATGCTGACGGACATACAGTCACCATCCATGCAAATGGCATTACCCATTCTGCAGGCGCCAGTATGGCCTTTGGTCGCGACGGCCTGGGACGCATTGAGACGTTAACCGCCAATGACGGGCGCGAACGTAGCTATGAATATGACGAGGCTGGCAATCTGGCCGCGGTCACCGATTTTGCCGGTTATCGCACCGAGTTCCGCTACGACCATCAGCACAACCTGCTCCAGATCGTGGATGCACGCGGCCATGTGCCGGGGACGCTGATCTACGACGACGAGGGTCGCGTGATTGGCATGGTGGACGCGGCCGGCCATCGCATTGACATTAGCCACGACGACGAAAACCGCCAGGAGATCGTCACCGACCCCCTGGGCAACACCACCATACGCACCTATGACGAAGCGGGAAATCTGATCTCTGAGCTCGATGCGCTTGGGCATGAAAACAGCTACACCTATGACAGCCTGGGCCGCGTCGTCTCCCATGCAGATCCGCTGGGCCATACCCAGACCTATGCCTATGACACTTTTGGCAATCTCACGGCCTACACCAATCCATTGGGCCATCAATGGCAGAACGTCTACGACGAGCAGGGGCGCTTGTTGGAGCAGATAGACCCGCTGAACCGCAGCGTTCTCTATGAGTATGACGCCAATGGCAGGCCCACAGCCATGATCACGCCGCGGGGAGGGCGCTACGAAAGCAGCTACGCCGCCAACGGCCTGCCTATCTCCTTCAAGGATCCAAACAACGCCAGCTTCTCTGTGGGCTATGACGCTGCTGGCCGCATGAATAGTTTCACCGATCCCATGGGGCGAACCGGCCGGCTTGTTGTGCGCCCCGACGGCCAGGTGAGCGTGGATGAATACACCGTTGACGGCGAAGCCGTGCGCTACGAATACCTCTACGACGACAACGGCACTCTCACCGGCCTGATTCTGCCGGATGGCCGCGTATCGAGCATGGTCTACGACGAGGTTGGTATGGCCGCCGTTGCTGTCAGCACTGGCGGGTATGAGCAGAGCCTGGTCTATGATCCGCGCGGCAATGTGACAGCGTTCACCCACTACGATGGCAGCGTCAATCATTTTGAATACGACGCCAAGAACCAGGTCACAGGCTTCGTTGGCCCGACAGGTGAACGCGTCGATGTCTTCCACGATGCGCTCGGCCGGCCAGCTGCCGTCAACATCGCCGATACCCTGGCGATTACCTCTACCTTTGACGCCGCCGGCCGGGTTATCCAGCAGGAGCAGGCAGGGCGCGGTTCGCTCTCCTTTGAGCATGACGCGGCGGGCCGCGTACTGAGCGAAACAGATACGGCGGGGCGAAGCACTCAGTATGAGTACGACGCTGTCGGCAATCTGGTTGTGATCACCGACACCCTGGGCTATCGCACCCAATTTGTCTACGATGAGGACGATAACCTCACTGGGATCCAGTTACCCGACGGCAATCAGATCGACATGACCTACGATCTGCTCGGCCAGATGACGAGCTATCAAGATGAGCGAGGGGCGACGATTAATTACGCCCACAACGCCGCCGGCCAGGTCATCTCCACCACCAACCCGGTGGGCGGCGTGACCCAGTACGACTATCACAACGATCTGGGTTTGCTGGTGAAGGCGACGACGCCTACCGGCAACGCCTGGCACTTTACCTATGACCGCATTGGACGCCCGACCGGCCGCGCCTATCCATGGGGCGGCAGCGAACAGTTCGAATATGACGCCAGTGGCCGTATCGACCGCATCGTGGATGCGACCGGTGTGACGACCCACTTTGCCTATGACGCCGTCGGACGACCCATCACCCGCACGCTGGCTGGCGGCCAGATCGAGGCCAGGGAATATTCCCAATCCAACCGATTGCTGCGCGCTGCCGACGCCAGCGGCGAGACGATCTTTACCTACGACAGCGCGGGACGCACCCGGCGCATTGAGTACGCCAACGGCCATTATGTTGAGTACGAATACAGCAGCGCCGGTCTGCTCACCCTATTGCGCACGCCTGCGGGTACCACAACCTATAGCTACGATGGATTGGGGCGGGTGGTCAGCGTCAACGACTCGGCAACCGGCAGCACCGCCTATACCTACGACCTGGCCGGCCGGGTTGAGACGGCCACACTGCCCGATGGTACAACTACCACCTATGCCTACCATGCCCGCGGCTGGCTCCTGAATGCAATGACCCTGGCCGCGGATGGAACGCCGCTGCAAGATGTTCACTATACCCACGACGCATCGGGAAATCCGATCTCCGTCACCGATACGGTCAGCGGTCGCCAGGTCCAATATGGCTTTGATGCTGGCGGGCGCGTTGTAAGCGAGATCCGCAGCGGCGCGGACAGCGCAACGCTCGCCTACAGCTATGATGGCGACTGGAACCTGGTACAGAAGGGGGCGCAGTCGCTGGCCTACGATGGCGCGATGCGGCTCACCGACGATGGCATCTGGACCAGCTACACCTATGACGCCGCCGGCCGACCCAGCAGCCGCAGCGATGGCGCTGTCACCGAAAACTTCAGCTACGACTCGTTGGGCCGTCTGGTACAGGTGACCCGCAGCGGTGGATTGCCCGCGACTATCAACCTGACCTACAACTACGATAACTTGCTGGTGTAGATCGCGGCGGACGGCGAAGCCCGCCATCTGATCTGGGACCTGGCGGCAGAGTTACCCCAACTGCTGGAAGAACGCCACGACGATGGCAGCCTGCTCCGCCGCTATGTCTACGGGCTGGGTCCCGTTGCCGTCCACGGTGAAATGGGCGTCGGCGTTCTACATCGAGACATCTTGGGCAGTGTGCGCCTGATCACCGATGAGACGGGCGCTGTGCGCGGCCAATACGCCTTTGCCGCCTATGGCGAGCAGACCCTGGGCGCCCTGGACGAAACCAGCGCCATCCGCTTTGCCGGGCAATACTATGTGCCGGAGTTGGATCTCTATTACATGCGCGCCCGCTTCTATGATCCTGGCGCTGGCCGCTTCTTGACGCCGGATCTCTTGCCCACCGAGCCGGAACAACCGCAGAGCTTCAATCCCTATCTCTACGTGGGCGCCAACCCAGTGCGCTTCATCGATCCCACGGGCATGATCTCGCTGATCTCCGTCTCTGTCAGCTTTGCCGTGGCCAGCATTCTGATCACGAGCCTCCTGAGCTTTATGCCCTCACCGGTTGTCTGGCTGGCCAACCAGTTTGGATTTGATGTGCAGCGACTGAAGATGGACATGGTGGGTTGGTCCCTGGCTGTGGCTGGCAACTTTGGTCCCTGGCTGGTGGGAGGGTTGCAATTCGACTATTACCGGGGACAGACGAAGCAGCTCTACGTACTCTCCCTGTTCGTAGGCGGTCAGGTCGGGGTTGTCTATGGTGACCCGCGCCTGGGCTCCAAGATGACCATGTGGACAGGCCCCATCTTGGGTAGTCCAGGCGGTGATCCTGGCACGCCACGGCCTGGCGCTCTCTTTATTACCTTCTCTGGCACATTTGCCCAGATGCTGACCAGGCGTGTTGGACAACACCACCGCAATACCTTCATCACGCCAGAGTGGGTGCGAGCAGCCGGTGCTGTTCAATGGGAGCTGGGCCACATCCGTACCCAAGGTGTCGGGCTCGATGGATTTTTAGCCTCCGTCACCATGTATGGAAGTTACTGGGGCACCACCGCGGCGGCTGAGTTCACACGCAAATTCGGTGCCATCAACCGGATGAACCAGAACCGCTCACTTGCGCACGACAGAGCCTTCAAGCGTCGAGTCTGGGACGCTGGCATTGCCATGACCTTCTATCTCCCCCTGTTGTGGGCACAGACAAGTAGCCAGGGGATGCAGATCAACGGCATCGATCTTTACTAGCGTACTTCAGAAACGTCTGGCAGAGAGACCGTGGTCTCTCTGCCAGACGCTCAAGAATACGCCTGTATCTCATTATGGAGACACCCGATCATGATTCATTTCATCAAAGCTATTTCGTTCGCCCTGTTGTTGACCCTGGTTTTCGCCGTGGGCAGGGCCGCTGCAGCCGGTGAACCACCGCCGCTGCCCCATAGTTTCTACGGAACCGTGCAGGTGGATGGCGGCAATGTGCCGCTGGGCACGGTGATCAGCGCTTGGGTCAACGATACGCAGGTGGCCGCTACCGCCATCTTTATCGAAGACGGGCAGACCGTCTATACGTTGGACGTGCCCGGCGACCGCCCGGCTACAACCGATCTGCTGGAAGGCGGCGTCGACGGCGACACCATCCGCTTCCGCATTGAAGGCGAGGAGGCCAGCCAGATCGCGATCTTTGCGACGGGTATGGTGGATCGACTGGATCTGTCGCTGTTCTCCGAACAGTTGCCGACTGCAGCCTTTACCGTGGATAGTGAGCGCAATGTCGCTTCATACGAGAATGGTGCCGATGTGATTGACTATTCAAGCGCCTTTAACACCATAACCAATGGCCCAAGTCGCGCCATTGACGCCAATCCCAGTTCGTTTTGGCGCTCAAAGCAACAAGAGCCAACCAATCAATGGCTGAAGGTGCAACTTGTCCATGATGAGATCCATGTCATAGACCGGATCGTGCTGCAAAGCACGGGCAGCGTTCGCGGTCTGCAAAACTTTGAGGTGCTGGTTTCCGTCAATGGCAGCAACGATAGCGACTTTGTCCCTATCCTCGCTGGCGCGCTGCCCCAAGACAATCAGCCGCATAGTTTCTCGATTGCGCCAGTTCAGGCTCGCTATGTAATGCTGCGCGCTCTGGACAACTGGGGCAGCGCTGACGGCCTTGAGGTAGCTCACTTCCAGGTGTTGACGCGACAACGAGACGGCGGATTGGTCTCAATGTATGAAGGGCTGCCGGCATTTATCCTTGACGCCTCCAGCCAGCACGGGTCGGCGATAAACGCCATTAACGATAGCAGTTCAAGCTCCTGGCGTTCGTCTACCCCGGCAGCCGGCCAATGGATCAGAGTGGGATTGGGCGGCGCCAGCAACCACACCATCGACCGCATGCGCATTCAGTCGAACAGCGCTTCCGAGACTGTCGACGCCTTTGAGATCCGCGTATGGGATAGCACAGACGCCGATCCCGCATCTGCTCAGGTCTTCACCTTCACCGGCGCGGCCAACACTGAAATGCAAGAGTTTAGCTTCCCGCCGCTGGCAGCGCGCGTGGTCGAACTCTATGTTCACAGTGTTCATGGTGGTAGCGTTGTACGCATCAACAGCTTCCAGGTGTTGACAACCGATGGCGTCAATGTGGCTCGATCCAACGGGGTGGGCGCGCATGTGACGGAAGCCAGCACTGGCGCGTCTTCGGCACACCAGGCGATTGACTTCAGCGACAGCACACAGTGGACTACAACCAGCGCTACCAACCAGTGGATCACTGTGCGGCTGATTGATGGCGAAATCCGACTGATTGATCGTATTTCTCTGTTAGGTGGCTCTATTGCCACCGCCTCACCCAGAGCCTTTGAGATTCGGGTCTCTACCACAGGTCTGGCCGAGAGCGACTTCACGACGGTCTTCGCAGGGGTCTCCTCGGTTAACACGCAACCGAATGTCTACATCTTTGAACCGGTTCACGCCAGGTATGTCCAGCTCTACATCCATAACAATCATGGGTATAGTTCGACACAGGTCAGATCCTTCCGTGTCTTTGCCGTGGACGAAGGCGGCGCCACCGTGCCTCTGAGCGATCGTTCCAGCGACACAGAAGGTGAAGTGGTGAGCTGGCATTGGGACTTTGGCGACGGCACAAGCTCGAGTGAGCAACACCCGATCCACACCTATGCTATGCCCGGTGTCTATGCGATACAGTTGACCGTCACCAACAGCGCAGGGACGACAAACATGGTAACGATCCCTTATACGGTGCTGCCCACGCCAACTGTGGACTTCACCTGGGATCCAGCGCGCGAAGGCGTCGGCAACCGCTTCTACGATGCCTCAGTGGCAGCCAAAGGCGCCCTGGTCGCCTGGCGATGGCGCTTCCCCGAAGCGACCAACACTACCAAAAACCCCACAAACATTCTGTTCATCGACAATGGGGATTGGCCGGTGGATCTGACTGTGACTGACAGTCGCTTGATGCAGGCGACCCTCACCAAGACGGTTCATGCCATTAACCTGCCTCCTATCTACGAACAGTCTGGGAATCGGACCGTACCATGGGGCAACATCTGGCGGGCCAACGCATACGTCAACGATCCGAGTCCTGTTGACGCCCAAAGTCTGGTCTGTGAATGGAACTTTGGCGACGGGCAGATTGGCCGCATTGATCCCTGCCCGCCAGGCGAGGGCGAGATGGACTATGCCCACGAAGAGCCAGGGATCTACGACGTGATCTATATGGCTACTGACAAAGACGGCGGCAGCACAACCCGGTCAATGCGGGTCACGGTGACCAGACGGCCTACACTGGTCAAAAGCCAGGTGGGGGCGCCCGACCGCGGGCGCAATGAGGTGACAGTCACAGCCCATCTGTTGGACGCCATGCGTCCCAAGAATCCGATCCATACGCCGCTGGCTGGCAAACCGCTGATCTTCGACAATGGCGCCAGTTCGATCACTGTGGTCACCGCGGAAGACGGCACAGCATCGGCGGTCTTTCCCATCCACGACGGTCTCTTCAATGTGACCGTGCGCTTTGAGGGAGATGATTTCTACGAACCGAACAGCAACAGCTACTCGGTAGATCTCGCGAATCCACTGCCTAAGGGCGATATCGTCTTCATCTTCGATGAGTCGCTCAGCATGAATACCTATCAGACTGCCGTCAAGAACCGTGTTACCGAGATCGTCGATCAACTGGGAAACCAGATCGACTATCAACTTGGGCTGGTTGGCTATGGCGCCACTGAACTCAACAATGGCGCGAAGAATTCCTATACCGCAAACAGTTGGACGCACGACAACACCGCGCGCGTACTGCTGCCGCTGATCCACGATGCAGATAAATTCAAAGCTGTCATGAATGATCTGTCATCAGTCGGCGGCCGTGAGGCAGGCTTCCACGCCACAGTAGTGGGGTCCAGCGACCAGATGATCTTCCGCGCCGATGCCGCCGCCTGTATCATCCTGGTCACCGATGAGAATGCATCGTCCAACATCCTGCCCCATCTGCCGGAAACGCAGGCGGATGCACTGGCAGCGCTGGCAGAACGCAACGCCATCTTCTACGGGATCTTCAATCCAGCGTTTGCGAACGCTACCAACGACTTCCAGCCGCTGGCTGCGCTGAACGGCGGCGGTACCTTCGACCTGCGCACCTTCGTCGCCAACGCCAGCCCTGTGCTTGCGACGATTGTGGACAATTGCGCCCAATACGTGCGCCAGACGGTGATCCCTGATCTGGCCGTGGAGATGAGCGCTGATGCTGCCACTGCGCGATCTGGGGATCTGCTCACCTACACGATGATCATCAGCAATGTGGGCACGCTCTACGCGCCGAATGTGTTGATCAGCCATCTACTGCCGGGCGAGGTCACGTTTGTCTCGGCCAGCGATAGCGGCAGCGTGGATGACAACGAAGTGACCTGGCCTATCTTCAGCATGATTGCTGGCGACACGGTCACCCGCACCCTGACCGTGCAGGTAAGGAGTGGACTACCCAGCAGTACAGATTCCATGACGGCGATGGTCTCAGTCTTCGATACCACCTTCGCTACACAGGATCAGGACCCCAGCAACAACGTAGCCAGCGTCACCACCACGTTGTTGCTGAATCAACCGCCGGTGGCAACTGACGATGAAGCCACCACCGACCAAGGCACGCCATTAGAGATCGATGTGCTGACCAATGACTCTGATCCAGATGGCGACGACCTGACCATCATCTCTGTGGGGGTGCCGGGCCACGGCACAGCAGTCGTCGGGAGTTCGTCGTCGGTGGTCTACACGCCCGACGCTGGCTTCCACGGCATGGACAGCTTCACCTACACCATCAGCGATGGCGAGTTGGAGGCCACGGCCACGGTGACGGTCATCGTGTTGCCGGTCAACTATGCACCTGTGGCCGACGATCAGCATGTCAGCCTGGACGAGGACGGCAGCATCGCCATCACGCTCACTGCCAGTGATATGGACGGGGACGCGTTAAGTTTCAGCGTCGTCACAGCACCCCTGTACGGAACGTTAAGCGGCGAAGCGCCGGATCTGCTCTACACACCCACAGCCGACTTCCACGGCACAGACAGCTTCACCTTCGTCGCCAACGACGGCGAAGTCGATTCCAACCTGGCCACAGTCACCATCACGGTTCATCCGGTCAACGACGCGCCGATGGCAACTGACGACGAGGCTATCACTGACGAAGATACGCCAGTGGAAATCGACGTGCTGGCCAACGATTCTGACGTGGACGGCGACGACCTGACCATCATCGCTGTAGGAATGCCAGGCCACGGCGCAGCAGTCGTCAGTGGTCCATCGTCGGTGGTCTACACGCCTACCCTCGACTTCCACGGCACGGATGTCTTCACCTACACGGTGAGCGATGGCGAGTTGGAAGCCACGGCCACGGTGACGGTCATCGTACTGCCGGTCAACGATGCGCCCATCGCCATGGACGACGAGGCCGACACCGGGCTGGATCAACAGATAACCATCGCCGTGTTGGAGAACGACTACGATGTGGACGACGATCCCATCAGCGTGGTCAGCATCAGCCAGCCGGTGACGGGTACGGCCACGCTCCATGCCGACGGCACAGTTACCTATACGCCAGCGACGGGCTTCCGCGGCACGGATCACTTCACCTACACCATCAGCGACGGCGAACTCAGCGCCACTGCTACGGTGATTGTGCATGTGGTGCTGCCGCCGGTGATCGTCTGCAAGCTCTATCCGATTGCGCTGCACGCGGCCACGGTGGCAGGGGCGACGCCCGGTGCGGCGCTGCCCGATGTCTTCAACGGCACTGGTCCTGGCAACTTCGGCTGGCTCTCGTGGACGGGCAACCCGAACACGCCCACGCTGGTCAACAACCTGACGCCGCCAGGGGGCAGCCACACCTATGTCAATCCCCACGACCCGGCAGATACCCTGATCTCGACCGGCGACTGGGTGCGCGGCAGCCCTGGCGTTGCCAATGCCAAACCGGTGCGCGATGCGTTGGATGCGCTGCTGGGCCAGGAGATTGTGGTGCCAGTGTGGGATGGGGCACAGGGGCAGGGCAACAACGCCCAGTACCGCGTGGCGGACTTTGCCCGCATTCGCATCACCGGCTACCAGTTGCCAGGGCAGAATCGGATCTCAGCGGTCTGGCTGGGGCGCGCCTTCTGCGGCGAGACCGATCTGCTGCGGGCCGGGGAAGCGCAGGCCGAGGAATCGACAAGTCTTGCCCATCACCTGCTCTACCTGCCACAGATCGGCAACATGGATATGGCGCATCGAGAGGATGAGTCAGATATAGAGGTAGACGCTGTTGAAATATTCCACAAACTCTACCTGCCCGCGGTGATACGATAATATATACTTGGAGGGGGACCAGTGTTCTGGTCCCCCTTCTCATCTCAATTTCTGGTATCTTCTCCATCTGCGCAAAGACGCCGCCGGGGACATGCAAGCATGGATCTTGACCAGTCTGATATCAACCGGGTGAGGGAGACCTTCACCCAAATCAACACCATTAGCGATCTGACGGCCAGATTTTTCTACGAGCGGCTCTTTGCCCTGAGTCCTGAGACAGAGCAGCTATTCACTGGCAACATGCAGACCCAGCGCGGCAAGTTCATGGCGACGCTGAGGTTCATTGTCGAGGTGTTGGACGAGCCAGAAAGCCTACAAACAACCATGCACAGGTTGAGCCAGGAACACGCTCAATATCGGATCTCCGACGAGGACTATCGCATGGTGGGCGAGGCGCTTCTCTGGTCATTGGAACGGACGTTGGGACCAGCCTACACGCCTGCGGTCGCAGAGACATGGAGCAGACTTTACGCTCTGCTGGCGGGGTTGATGAAAGAGAACGCAGATGCGGAGCGGAGGAACGGGTAGACGCACTACGCGTTACGCTGCTGTGTCTTTCAAAATTGCCTGCACCTGCTCCTCAAAGGAGTGAGCCTGGGTATAATCAGTAGCAGCGCTGATCTGTTGTGCAGGCCATTTGCGGCTTACTTCGTCCAGAAGACGCTTTGCTTTCTGGCGGTAGATGGCCCAACCGGCTGGATGATCGGCGACGCGTTGGAGCAGCGCAACCGCCTGGATGCGCCCCGCGATCTGGCTTGCTTCGGCGTCTTCCAGAAGTTCGCTTTCGATGACCTGTAAGGTGGCATAGCAGAGGAGCGCGATGAGCAGGGCGGGCGTCTGCTCGATCTCATGGGCCAGGCGCAGCGCCTGGTGGACATAGGGACGGCTGCGCGCCAGATCGCCCCGATAGTAGAGGGACTCGGCCAGACAGCAGAGGTTGAGCGCCGTAAAGAGGGGACTCCCTACCCGATGGGCGATCTCGAACCCTTCACGGGCGTAGATCTCGGCTTCCCGATAGCGCTCGGCGTCGTTGTTAAGCTGGGCCAGGATGCTCAGACGGCTGCTTATGTGAAACTGATGATGCAAATGGCGGCAGCGTTCCAGACTGCGCTCCATCAACTTCTGTGCCTCTGCCCAGCGCTGGCGACCTTCGGCCCAGGCCACCATGCCCAGGCCACCCCAGGCCAGGGCCACGCCAAGCTGGTGGTTGATCTGTTGAAAGTACTCCAGGCTCTGGACATAGGCGCGTTGCGCGCTGGCGTACTCCCCACAACTGAAATTGCACCACCCCGATACATCAATGGCCCAGCCAATCCAGTCAGGCCGTTCCAGATCCAGGCTGATGGCAAGGCTGGCGCTGGCACAGGCGCGCGCCTCTTCATATCGTCCTGTGTAGACATAGAGTTGGGCCAGTTCGTGCTGCACATCCGCCTCGCCGGCGAGATCGCCGATCTCACGATAGAACCCCAATGCTCCCTGCAAACTGCGCTCGGCATCCACAGTAGCGCCCTGCCATCTGGCAATCGAACTCAGGATCACCACCATATCCATCTCTTCCTTGCGCAGATTGCGCTGACGGGCAATTGCCAGGGCAACTTGAAAATCGCTGTGGGCCAGGTCATAGTCGCCCAAGAAGTAGTGAAACTCCCCGCGCATGGCGTAGAGGGTGCGCAAGACCACGGGCAGGGTTGGGTCTTCCTGCAAGCGAGGGGAAGATACCAGGCGATCTATCGCCTCTGTAAAAAATTCCTTGCCCTTCTTGCCCGGCGTGCGTGACCAATGATACCTCCAGAGCGGTTCTGCCGTGATCTGCAACGAATCGAGATCGCCCGCGTCCAGCAGGGTTGCCCACATCTGTTCCAGGTTGCCCATCTCCTGGGAGATGGCGGCCAGGGCGGCTGACTGTTGACCGCCCACAATTGCCTCCTTCAACCTTGCCAGGAAGCCTACATAGTAATCCGTGTGGCGCTGGCGGATTTGCTGGGCAAAGGCCGCATCCAGCGCCAGGCGTTCGGCTGCGTATTGGCGCGTCAGATCGTGCAGGGTATAGCGAATCCCCTGTGGGGTGGAATAGACCTGCACGAGACCCCGATCCAGCAACCCAGCCAGGAGAGGGGGCGAGGCGTCGGTCACGGCTATCGCCTCGCCGTCGCCGAACCCACCCACGAAAACCGAGATTGCAGCAAAGAGGCGTTGTTCCTCAACGTTGAGCAGATGCCAGGTATAGTCAAAGATGGCGCGCATACTGCGCTGGCGCGGCGGGATGGCGCGCATCTGTGTAGAGAGCAGATTCATGTTCTCTTCAATATCGGTGACAATACGCGCGCAGGAGAAGACCCGTACCCAGGCTGCGGCCAACTTCAGCGCCAACGGGCTGCCTGCAACCAGGCGGCAGAGGTGGTAGATAGCAGGCGCATTGTGAGAATCCATCTCGAACATGGGCTGGACTTGTCGGGCAAACTGGACAAAGAGAGCGACCGCGCTGAACTGATCCGCCTGACCCAGATCCGTCTCTCCATTCTCTTCGCTCAACGGATAGGTCAGCCCCTGTAAATCCATCCGCCATTCTGCCGCGATCAGCAGTGGTTCACGGCTGGTGACGAGGAGCTTCACGCCAGCCGCCTGCCCCAGGATTGCTTCCACGAACGCCAGCACAGGCTCGGTATAGAGATCATCCGCCGGGTGGAGCAGATCTTCAAAGTTGTCCAGAATGATCAACATCTGGCGGGTGGAAAGAAAATGGAGTACCTCGTGCGCCGGATCGATCTGTCCAGAGAGCGTCAAACCCAACCCATCGCTGAGCGCATAGAGCAGATGGTGGATCGGCCCGGTGGTGGGCGCACGATCGGCCAGTCTTACAAAGAGCAGCCCATTGCCAAAACCGTGGTTCTCCTGCGCTGCCAGGCGATGGGCTGCCTCCAGGGCCAGACGGGTCTTGCCCATACCGCCCAATCCCACCACGCTAATCAGGCGGCAGTGCGGGTTGGCGAGCATATTGCCCAGCTGAGCCAGTTCTGGTTCACGGCCTACCAACGGCATCGGTTCTCTGGGCAGGGAAGTCTGAATCGATACGGGTAGGGATAACGGGGGGATGGTCGGCGCATGGGGCGCAGGCGCGGGCTGCTTCTTCTCTTCTGGAAAGCGCCGCTGCCGGATTGCTTCGTAGAGCGCCGCGGTCGCTTCCTCTGGCATCACGCCAAGCTCTTCATCCAGGATGCGGACGCATTCTTCATATTGGCGCAAGGCCGCCGATTGCTGCCCCGCACAGGCGTAGAGGCGCATCAGGTGTCGATGGACCGGTTCGTGCAATCGATCCAGGGCCAGCCAGCGCCGCGCAAAGGAGATGGCCTGCTCGTATTCCCCCTGTTCTTCCCAGAAGCGCATAGATTGTTCCAACGCCCCGGCCAGGGATTGGCGCAACTCCTCGCGTTGGAAAAACTGCCATTCGTCGAAGTCGACACAATCGGGCAGGGAGAACCCAGCCATGAACTCATCTGTATAGAGTTCAACGGCTGCTTCCAATCGCCGCTGCGAATCGGCCAGATCAACAGAGTTGTTGTTTGTCCGAACTGAAGCCGTATGCGCACGAAATTCAGATACATCCAACCAAAGATCCAATGTCGGATTCAACTGCACTCCGTCACGCGCCGAAATCATCACCTCGGTGTTGAGTCCCTGATTGATGCGATAGAGCATACGGCGCAGGCTGGCGCGGGCCTCTTGCTGGTTGCTCTCCGGCCAAAACAGCGTAGCCAGCGCATCACGGCTGTGCGCCTGACGCGTGACCGCCAGATAGACGATTAACGCAATCCCTTTGCGCACACCGAGGTTGATCGGTTCTCCGTTCTGCTCAATGCGAGGATGACCGAACAAGAAGAGTTTTATTCGGACCATGACGCTCCCCTTGGCGCTCATCCGTTAAAACTTGAAATAAACATGGGGCTACCTTTAGCAACCCCATGAGAAAGCCATGAGTATGATAGAATAGAAATACCCCTTTGTCTACACTTCTTGAAAATATGGAGAAGAGAATTTTTGACAAGCCATTATCCTTCACACAAGAAAAGCGAGGAAATTACCTTATGCAAGGCAAAAGCCCATTTGGCCAACATGATCCTAATCTACCCCTCAAGAAAGGCGCGCCGGCTGTAACACGCCCCAGCAAAGAGGAAATTGCTGCCTTTCCTGCCGAAGCCGAAGCGCTTTTGGCCAATAATTGGGCAGCCCAGGCGCCGCTGCTCGAAAAGGGCGATTATTGTTTAGATTGGGTAGAGGGTCGTCATATTCTCCTGGCTGGGGCAACCGGCCCTGGATTGGGCGGCGCCTTTGCCAGCGCGCTTTTGGGTCATGGCAAGGCGGCAAGTATCACCGTCCTGGGGCGAGATCTCAGCCGCTCTTTGAATTACGAGACGGGCAGACAGATGCAACTTCAAGCCGAAGCCAAGGACATGGGCGCTTCCTTTCACTGGCTCAACGACGGCATGGCAATGGAAGGCGCACCGCTCGAAGCCCTGATCAACGCGCTCAAGGAAGCGGGCGCGGACCGGGTGATCTATTTCAACACAGTGGCAGCGGCGCTCTCCGGTATGTTGCCAGGGATGCCGCCGGTCTACGTCAAGGATGTTGACGCCAATGGTCTCTTTCAGTGGGAATTGCAGCCCCTGACCGAAAAGGAGATTGAAATTACGCGCTTTGTCATGGGCGAAATGGCCGTGCGTTTTCCTCAGGTATTGGAAGATCATGGCATCGGCGTTGAGGCCAGTATCTTCGCCGATTGGCGCGGCAGCCTGGACAAGATCAGCCGCGATCCATCCCAACGCGAGTATGGACGCCAGGGAGCGTACTCGACAAGCCTCTATCTGCCCAAGGAAATCTTACAAGAGGCCTCCCGCTCGGCCTACGGCACAGATCGGATTGTTCTCGACATCTTCTACCCCATGATGCGCACACGCGCCCTGCCGTTGATCCCCGGCGGCGTCACCACAGCCAATCTTAACCAAAAATTAATGGAGATGGAGGGCATTCGCCATGTGGACGTGCCCGAACTGGCATTGATGGGTCTTGATTTTGTCGAGCGTGCGCTGACCGAAGGTTATGACAATCCCTTCCCGCGCACGGATCGCCATGACAGCTATCTCGATGAGTGGCTCTTTGAGTTGATGGCGCGCCTGACCCATGATGAAAACAGCGATTTCTACTACGAACGCTGGACATAAATCTGTGAAAGGAGGATCTATGACGACTATATCCATCGGGAACGCCCCCTGTTCTTGGGGCACATTGGAATTTAAAGGCGCACAGAGTGGTCGCATTGAAGCGGATCAGATGCTCGACGAGTTGACGGCGGCGGGCTATACCGGCAGCGAACTCGGCGATTGGGGATTTATGCCCACAGAGCCTGATCCACTGGCTGAACATTACCGCCAGCGTGGACTCGCCATCACAGGCGCATACGTTGGCGTCAAGCTACGCGATCTCCAGGCCCATACCGCCGGGGAAGAGACGGCGGTGCGCACAGCAAAACTGCTGGCCGCCACCGCGGATCGGCTTGGGCAATCTGTTCGCCCCTTCCTCGTGCTGGCCGATGACGCTGGCACAGACCCGATCCGCGTGAAACATGCGGGGCGGGTGAAACCAGAGATGATGTTGGGCGCAGAGGAATGGAAGCGCTATGCCGCAGGCGCCGAGCGGATCGCCCGCGCCGTCAAAGCGCAGAGTGGGTTGCGCACTGTCTTTCACCATCACTGCGCCGGCTTTGTGGAAACACCCGAGGAGATCGCGCTACTGCTCGACCATACCGATCCTGAGATTTTGGGGTTGGTCTTTGATACAGGGCATTTTGCCTACGGCGCAGGCAGCTGCGATCGGATCCTCAGCGCGCTCAACCGCTTCGCCGAGAGGATCTGGTATGTCCACTTTAAAGATTACGATCCACAGGTGGGCAATCGTGCAGCGGAAAAAGGCTGGGATTATTTTGAGGCTGTGCGTCAGGGCGTTTTCTGTGAATTGGGAAGCGGCTGTGTCGACTTCCCCGCGGTGCGCGATTGGTTACAACAACATAGCTACTGTGGATTCGTCACTGTAGAACAGGATGTCCTGCCCGGTATGGGGCAGCCAAAGGAAAGCGCCAAACGCAATCGAGACTATCTGCGTTCAATCGGCCTGTAAAGGGTTGCTCAATGCGAGAGCTTTGAGATCTATTTTATTTAGGTGTGTTCAAAATGGGTTGAAGCGGAGTAGGCACGCCCACGTGCCGTCCCGGTCGCACGAAGGCGTACTCACTCCGTGTCCCAACCGAGTTTGAATACACCCTACTATTTCTGCAAAATGTGTATTGATCAGGAAGATGATGAAACATAGTGCGGTTTGTAACCGCATGTCTACAGGTGAACGTGCGATTACAAATCGCACCTACAGATTCCACCATGTCGTTGATCAGTACACATTTCTGCAAAATGGCGTAAATCTTCTACAGATAATAGGATTCAACCATACTATACTGTAAGCGTTCCTATCGTGTTCAGCTTACAAAGATCAATGGTTGAGTCCTATGTCCCTTCATAAACACCCGAATTCTCCAAGAACCGGACAACTTAACTGGCTACTCGTTATGGCCCTGTTCGGCTTTGCCCTCGCTAGCCGATTGTCGCCCAGCGTCACTGCTCAAGATCACAACACGCTTCCCCTGCCAGTGACGCCCACAGCAACCGAAACGCAGATCGACTTTGGCCTTGCCTTCATCAATTCTGCCGAAAGCCCCAGCGGAGTCCAACGCATCCAGCGCGGGATCGAAGCAGGCGCGCAAATGGATCGTTTTCCAATTTACTGGGATCGGATTGAGTTTGACTATGCGAATTTTAACTGGGAAGACCAGGATAAAGTATTGCGCGATAACGAAGCCGCCGGCCTCAGTACCCTCGCCCTCCTTTTGGGGACGCCTGGACATTATCGACAGACACGCAGCGCACATCATCCCACACCTCCCATTGGCGGCAGCTTTGTTCGCTATGCCGACGCCGTGACGAGTCGATCCACCTGTGACCGCTGGCAAGGTCCGCCGCCCCCCGCCGGTCTCTTCAACCCAATTTTTGCCGATGGCACGGATCTACCAGCGCCGGCGAAGTCAATCAATGGGGAGAATCCGTGGGCGCGCTTTGTCCATGCGGCTGTCAACCGTTATCGACCGGGTGGGAGCGCCGGGTTGAATGTCAGCCACTGGGAGATCTGGAATGAACAAGATCTCTGCCATTTCTGGTCAGGGACGGCTCAAGAATATGCCCGCCTCTTGAAGGTTGCTTATCTGGTCATCAAGCAGAGCGATCCGGGAGCAACGGTGATGTGGGGCGGGTTGGCTCACTTTGCCAATGGCCGTTTCCTCTACGACATGATCAACGCCATCAAAGCGGATCCAATGGCCGCCGCCTACAATGGGTTTTTTGATGCCGCTGCCAGCCATCATTATTCGCTGTCCTGGCATGGTTATGACTACACGAATAAAATCCGCAACGCCCTCATTGCCAACGGCTGGGGAAACAAGCCGATCTGGATCACCGAGAGCGGCGTTCCTGTCTGCAATGACTATCCAGGCCCAGATTGCCCTAGCCCCTGGCGCGCCACCCCAGAAGAACAGGCCGCGTATATCTGGCAGAATGTGGCCTATACCCGGCTGGCCGGCGGTGGGCCGATCTTCCACTTTATGCTGCACGATGACTGCGGCAATGAGGTGCGCCCAGATTCTCCTGATGGATTTGGCATTGTCAAAAATGAATCGTCCAGCTTCTGTTCCCCAGCCAATGCGGAACGACGGCCCGGCTTCAGCGCCTTTCAACTGGCGACCCAATACTTCCCCAATACAGAGGTCCTCTGGGGCGATGTTGTGCAAGGATGGACCGTGCGCCGGGTCTCCTTTTACCACCCGGCCAGCCGCGAACGCCGCTTGATGCTCTGGTCCATCGTCGGCCAAAATGTAGTGGCAACCGTACCTGCGACAGGCTCATCGGCGCGGCTGCTGGCGGTGGACGGCAGCGAGACGATTCTATTCCCCAGTGCGGGCGTCTATACTCTTCCCCTGCCGGGCGCTACCAACCGCAACTGGCCGGATGGAGATGGGGGCTACAACATCGGCATCTACGGCTTGCCCTACTTGTTGATCGAAGAGGATACAGCGCCGCCGGTGGCGACCATTACTCCGCTGCCAACGGTGGTTGGCCTCACCTTCCCTGTCCGCTGGCAGGCTCAGGATCTGGGATCGGGGGTGGCGTCGGTCTCGTTGTGGGCGCGCGCCGATGGCGAGGATTGGCAGCTTTGGCTAAAGGATCTGCCAGCATCCGGCAGTCGTTCGTTCATCGGCGTTGCCGATCGCCGTTATCAATTTGCCATCCTGGCGACGGATCGAGCAGGGAATGCGCTCAACGAGCGGACCCCCCAGGCCCAGACCACGGTTCAGGATAAAGTGGAAGCGCGGGGCAGTGTCATCGATCCGCGCGGTCGGCCGGTTGTGGGCGTTGAGGTGACGATTGGCAGTGTCGTGGCCCAGACCGACGAAGCGGGGATCTTCTCGGCGCTTGTGCCCATCGGCAGTTGGGACATCTTCGTGGCTGGGCAACGCATCCACCGTGCGCGCTCCTTTGGCGATAGCGCTCAATTGATGTTGCTCTACTCGCCGCTGCCCAATGTTATCCAAAATGGCGACTTTGAGGCAGGCATGGCCGGGTGGCAGATCGGCGGCAGTTCCCCGTTGGCAGTGGAACAGCAGGCAAACACAGGCGATCACGCGCTGCGGTTGGGCACGGCGTTTGTCCCTAACCCTGGCGTCCCCGGCGAGGAGGGCAGCGACGGTGGCAACAGCACAGTGGCGCAGCAGATCAGTGTCCCTACGGGCCATCCCTATCTGGCCTTTGCCTACAAAGTGGAGAGCCAGGAGGTGGAAGCAGGACACGACAGGTTTGAGGTGATCATCGTCGGCGCAGGGCAACCTGCCGATTATCGCTACACGCAAGAAACAGCGAGCGCGTGGCGTTATCGATTCCTCGATCTTGGGGCGTATGCCGGAGAGACAGTGACGCTGATCTTCAATCTATACCAATCCTCACCCTTCCGCCCGACCAGCGTAACCCTCGATATGATCACAGTGAGCGATACCACCCCGCCCGCAAACGATTGGATCTATCTGCCGCTCGTGGCACGGTAAAGAGTAGAAATTGAGGGATTAGGCGATGGAGCCATACCAATCGCCTAATCCCTCAATCCCTTAATCTCTTCCCAATAGGAAGCGCCCAACTTGACGGAATGAGCGTGTCCGCCTACGATGCTAGGCGGCGAGTCGTGCTGGCGCGCTGGGCAACAGACAATAGCTTCTACGGATACGGAGACAACCATGAAGATCGCGCAGAATATTATCGAATTGATGGGGAACACCCCATTGGTCCAGCTCAATCGAGTGACAGAGGGTGCAGTCGCAAGAGTGGTGGCCAAGTTGGAATTTTACAACCCTGCTTCTAGCGTCAAGGATCGCATTGGCGTTAACATGATCGAAGCGGCAGAAAAGGCGGGCAAGATCGGCCCAGATACGATTATCCTCGAACCGACAAGCGGCAACACGGGGATCGCGCTGGCGTTCGTCTGCGCAGCCAAGGGCTACCGCTGTACGTTGGTCATGCCCGACACCATGAGCATGGAAAGGCGCACACTGCTGCGCGCATACGGCGCAGAGTTGATCCTGACGCCAGGGGCCGCCGGTATGCGCGGCGCCATCGGCAAAGCCGAGGAACTGGCGGCTTCGGACTCACGCTACTTTATCCCTCAGCAATTTGAGAATCCGAGCAACCCCGACATCCACCGCCGCACCACCGCCGAGGAGATCTGGCGCGATACTGATGGTCAGGTGGACATCCTCATTTCGGGGATCGGCACAGGCGGCACGATCACGGGCGTCGCCGAGGTGATCAAAGAACGCAAACCTTCGTTCAAGGCCGTTGCCGTAGAACCAGCCGCCTCGCCCGTCCTCTCCGGCGGCGCGCCTGGCCCGCACAAGATCCAGGGCATCGGCGCGGGTTTCGTGCCCAAAGTGCTGAATGTGGGCATCATCGATGAGATCTTCCAGGTGACCAATGAGGAAGCTGTTGCTATGGCGCGACGCGTCGGTGTGGAGGAAGGCGTCCTCGTCGGCATTTCGTCGGGCGCGGCAATCCACGCCGCCGTGGAAGTGGCGAAGCGTCCTGAAAATGAGGGTAAATTGATCGTCGTGATCGTGCCGTCAAACGGGGAGCGCTATTTGAGTACCATCCTCTACGAGGATCTGCGCGACTAACGCCGCTCCAGAATTTAGAAAAGCTCGGCGTAAATCGCTACACAGATAGGATTGCTCCTGCCGGGTCCGTGACCCGGTGACGTCAGGTGAGCAGCGACTGCCGGTCACGGACCAGCGGAGAGCGGAACTATGGTGTTATTCAGGTTCACTTTTGGGAAAGTAGAACGATCATGTTGGGACAGTTACGCCGGGATGTAAAGGCGATTTTTGCACGTGATCCAGCGGCGCGCAGTTGGTTAGAAATTTTGCTCTTCTACCCTGGGCTCCATGCGGTCTGGCTTTACCGGCTGGCGCACTGGTTTTGGGTGCGCAAATTCCACCTCATCGGGCGTGGAATTTCGCATGTTGCGCGCTTCCTCACCGGTATCGAGATCCACCCCGGCGCGCAGATCGGCGCTGGTCTCTTCATCGATCATGGCATGGGTACGGTGATCGGCGAAACGTCCGAGATCGGCGAAGATGTCACGCTCTACCACAATGTGACACTGGGCGGCGTCAGTTGGAAGAAGGAGAAGCGCCACCCCACGGTTGAGGATCACGTGGTGATCGGCGCTGGCGCACAGGTATTGGGGCCGATCCGCATTGGCGCGCACTCACGCATTGGCGCCAACTCTGTCGTCGTCAAGGATATCCCCACGGATGCGGTTGTGGTCGGCGTGCCAGGCCGCATCGTCGTCCACGAGGGAGTACCCGTCGCCAAGCCCAGCGACGACATCGACCTCCAACACAATGTCTTGCCCGATGCCACCATGGAACGCATCCTGCGCCTTACCGAACGCATAGAGGCGCTGGAGCAAGAATTAGCGGCATTGAAGCAGACAGCAGGCAGGATGTAAAGAAGGCAAAGGGCAAAAGGCAAAAGGCAAAAGTGGCAGCAGGTTGCAGGTTTGCAGGTGGCAGGTGACAATCGTCTTCGCAATTCGCAACTCACAACTCGCCCCATCTTGACATCCCATTTCCAGTCCAATCACTAATCACCAGTCACTTCTAAGGAGTATCGTCTTGGCTCAAGTGGAAATTGTTCAACGGATCGCCCAACGCGTCAAAGAAAACGTGGCGCGGGTGATCGTCGGCAAAGAAGAGGTCGTCGAGTTGCTGCTGGTGGCGCTCTTCTGCGAAGGGCACGTGCTGCTAGAGGACGTGCCCGGCATCGGCAAGACCACGCTAGCCAAGTCGCTGGCGCGATCCCTGGGCGCCAGCTTTCAACGCATCCAATTCACCCCGGATCTGCTGCCGTCGGACATCACCGGCGTCAGCATTTACAATCGCAAAAGTGACGCCTTCGAGTACCGCGCCGGGCCACTCATGGCTGGCGTCGTCCTTGCGGATGAGATCAACCGCGCCGGGCCGCGCACCCAATCCGCGCTGCTAGAGGCAATGGAAGAGCGCCAGGTTACAGTGGATGGCGTCACCCATTCCCTGCCTTACCCCTTCTTTTTGATGGCGACGCAGAACCCGGTAGAGTTGGAAGGAACCTTCCCCTTGCCCGAAGCGCAAATGGATCGCTTTCTCATGCAGGTGGCGCTGGGCTACCCCGAACGTGAGGAAGAGCGACAGATCCTGCGCCGCTTTCGTGGGGAAAATCCACTGGCCGATCTCAAAACGCAGGTCACCACCGATGAGATCGCCGAAGCGGTTGGCATCTGTCATCAGATCCATCTATCCCCGGCGCTGGAGGACTATCTGCTTGATTTTGTGGCCGCCACCCGCGCCGACAAGGCTTTGGATCTAGGCATCAGCCCGCGTGGATCGCTGGCGCTCTACCGCACCAGCCAGGCCCTGGCCGCCATCCGCGGGCGAACCTATGTCCTCCCCGACGACATCAAGCAACTTGTGCCTGTGGTAGCCAGCCACAGGATGATCCTCAACTCGGATGCGCGGCTGCGCGGGCAGACCGTCGGCGATGTACTCAAACGCATCCTCCAGGCCGTGCCCGTACCTGTGGAAGAATTAACGCCAGGAAGGGGTGTGCGCTGATGGGCCGGCTTGGCTGGCTCGCCGTCGGGATCGTGCTATTGACGGCTGTCTTGCTGCGCAACAGCCTATTCTTTACCATGGGGTTGATCCTGCTTTTGATTGGATTGGTATCCTTGTTATGGAGCCGATATTGCCTGGCCGCGGTGAGCTATCGACGGCGGCTGGGTACAGATCGTCTCTTTTTCGGTGAGCAGACCGATCTTTGGGTCGAGGTGACCAACGCCAAACCCCTACCCCTGGCCTGGCTGCGCTGCGAAGACGAGATCCCCGGCGCGCTGACCATCGAACCCGAGACGCGTATCAACCGCTACAGCTCCGCCCGGCGCATGTTGGTCAACCTCTTTTCTGTGCGCTGGTACGAACGCATTACCCGCCGCTATCGCATTACCGGCACGGAACGGGGCGCGTGGCTCTTTGGCCCTGTGCAACTGATTTCAGGCGATATCTTCGGCTTTTCGGTCAAGCGCGAGTCGATCCCAGAGTTGACAACGCTGCTGGTCTATCCCCGCATTGTGCCGATCAGCACATTGGGGCTGCCGGCGCGCCATCCGTTTGGCGAAGATAAGGCGGAACGCCGTGTTGTCGAGGATCCCATGCGGCTGATGGGTGTGCGCGACTATCAACAGGGGGATAGCTTTCGCCACATCCATTGGAAGGCCAGCGCTCGCCGCCAGGACCTTCAGACCAAAGTCTTCGAGCCGTCGGCCAACCGGCTCTTTTTGATCTTCCTCAACGTCGACACCTACCGCAACCGCATGGAAGGCGCAGACCCAGAACTGCGCGAGTATGCGATTACGGCGGCGGCGTCGATTGGGCGCTGGGCCTGGGAAAAGGGCGAGACAGTGGGTCTCTACAGCAACGGCAGCCTACCCGCCGGTGGACGGCTGCGCGTCCTGGCGGGGAATCGACCGGATCAGGCTGTGCGTATTTTGGAGGGGTTGGCGCGGCTGCGCGCCATCAGCTTGAGCAACATCGAACAGATCCTCCAGATTGAGACCGAATCGCTGCGTTATGGATCGACCATTATCGTCGTGACCAGCGTCGTCGATGAGATCCTCGAACGTCCGCTGCTCGATCTGCGCCGGCGCGGCCATGCTGTCGTCGTCGTCCATGCCGGCTATCAGCCGCCGAAGCGACAGATCCCCGGCGTGCGCATTTATCATATTGGAGATGGGACTGCCCTCGATGCAACAGGAACGCTGGAACTGGCTTGAAGACGGGATCTTGCCCGTCCTATTGACGTTAATGCGGACAGCCTGGCTCTGGCCGTGGCTGGCGTTGCTGCGCGCCTGGCTTTCCCCTTCTCAGCCGGGACCGGTCTTGCCGCTGGCAGCGTTGATCCTCGTGCCGCTGCTCAGTTTCACCCTCACCCGGCAGTTGTTGCCGCCGCTGCGCGACCCAAAGCAGCCCCAAAATATCAACGCCATCCAGATTGGGATCGGCGGCATCGGCTTGCTGGTGATGTTGGGGATGCTGTGGAGCCATTTCTACAGTGCGTCCATCCCACTCTGGTCACCCGGCTGGATTCTGGCGCTGGGCTATGATCTCACCGATCTTCAGTTGGAATTGCCGATCCAGATTTTGGCGCTTTTTGCCGGTGTTGGCCTCTGGCTGCGCGGCGCAATGGACGGGCGCGAGCCGATCCACCATGATCAGGTCTGGCGCGTCTTTTTGACGGGGGTCGGGCTGCTGGCGCTCTACTTGTGGGCAATGCGTTTTGGCCTGGACACTCCACCTGTGGACGCCGCGCCCTGGTTGATCGGATTCTTTGCCTGCGGCATGGGCGCGCTGGCTATCACCAATCTCAAGACGGCCAGCGGCTGGAGTCTGTTGGGCGGGCGCGGGGCGCGGCTCAGCGGCAACCGTTATTGGGTTCTCAGCATTGTGATCACGATTGGAGCGCTGCTGGGCCTGGGGTTGCTGCTCGGTTGGCTGGTGGCGCCTGAGGAGATCGCCTGGCTGCTCAATGGCCTGCGCATTATCGTCTCGCTGATTGGTCAATTGCTAGGGTGGGTGATCCTGGGCATGAGTTATGTGATGTTCGGGATCTTCTACGTCATCTACTGGCTGCTCCAACCTTTGATCCGCTGGCTACAGACCGAACGAGAACCGGAACCAGAGGAGGAAGGTGTAGGGCCGATGATGCCGGAGGAAGTGTTCGATATGATCCCCGCCGACCCGGCAGAGGTTCCCGAACAATTCCGCTGGATCGCCCTGGTGATCCTGGCCGTGGGCGTTCTTATCCTTTTCATCTTTGTGCTGCGCCGCCTGCAATCTGCGCAGGCTGAAGAGCCAGAGGAGACGCACGAATCGATCTATAGCGGCGATCTGCTTCAGGACCAACTCTCCTCGCTGTGGGATCGCTGGCGCAACCGTTTTGCCCGCGGCGGTCCCCATGGGCCGGCGTTCGCTGATCTCACCGGCGAGATCGACACCCGGCGCAGGATCCGCGCCATTTATCAGCAGGTGCTGCAACGCGCCGCCGCCGAAGGGACGCCCCGATCCCCTGCGCAGACGCCGCTCGAGTATCGACCCGATCTCGAACGGTTGCTCCACGACGCCCCCGGCCTCTCGACCATCACCGCTGGCTATCTCGAAGCGCGCTATGCCGCCGATCCACCGGATGTGGAAACGGCGCAGCGGGTGGCTGAGGCGTGGGCGGAGATGGAGGAGGATGACAAGGATGATCGTAGTGCGTAGTGTGTGGTGCGTAGAACGTAGAACGTAGAACGTAGAACGTAGAACGTAGAACGTAGAACGTAGAACGTAGACAATTGTCACTTGCCACCTGCAAACATGCAACTTGCAACTTGCAAACCTGCAAACCTGCAACTTGCCACCACTTTTGCCCTTTGCCTTTTGGCTTTTGCCTTCTCTGCCCATTGCCTTTTCCCTTCTCTTCTCCCGGAGGACACATGGCTATCACACTCGACGAACTCTACCAATTCTGCGAGAAAGAGGTTGTGCTGCTGCCTGAGGATGCCCCGCTGGACGAGGCGATCTGGCGGTTTTTTGACAGGGGTTATGAGGAATCGAGCGCCTGGTTGATCGTCCAATTGAACGATGGCGGCTATCGAGCGATCCGCTTTGACGCATTGGCGCGGCTGTTGATCGAATCGGAGCCGTCTGTCCTCTATGCGCCGCTGGCCGAGCTTCCCCTCCCCGCAGTGGATCGGATCGTCTCTATCGACGACGGCGAAAGCATCGACGAACTGAACCACTGGTTGGACGCTCACCCCAACGCCACGTTGGTCGTGGTGGACGGTGAACGTTGCGCCGGGCTGATGACCAATCCGCTTATCCCCAAGGGGATCGACGAGCCGACGCTGCGCCAGGCGTTGTTGCAAGTTCGACCGCTGGAAGCCATGTCATCGAGCGGAGGAGATGAACCAGCGCCGCCTGTTCAAAGCGTGGAACTGCACACAGACATCGACTTCCCCGAACATATCCGCCCGCACGAAGAGCAACCGCTGATCGTCAAACTGACGCCGCAGATCCCCGCCGAGAGCCGCGCCGATGAAATAGTGCGCATGGAATTTGAAGATCCATTTGTCCCCGAGCCAGTGGAAGTGAGCGTCCACGCGCCCGATTTTGTCGAACGCAACGACACATGGACGCGCACCATGCAGGTTTATAGCTTCACCGAATCGTCGCCCGCGGTCTTTCTGCTCAAAGCCGCTGTCGAAGGGATCTTCACCATCGGCGTCGACTTTCGACACAGACAGCGGTTGATCGGCAGCGCCCGCTTTGAGGTCACGGTGAGCCAGCAGCCGCCCCCACCCCAATCCTTGAGCCGGAGCATCCCCAATGAAGAAAGAGAGAAGATCGCGCCCGCCGAGGATGCGGCGCCAGGCCTGGCGCTGATCATCAGCCAATCCCCGCCGCCGCCCGCCGACGTAGAATTGCGCGTCCACCTCAGTGCGGACAATGGATTGAGCTTCGAGCTACATTCTCCGCTGCCGCAGCTTGGCCTCGACCGCCAGAAGGTGGGAGAAGTCCCCTTAAATGCAGCGCCGCAGCGTTTTCTGCGCGGGATTCTCACCGAAATGAGCCGGCTGGCCCGTAATCGCGCCGACAACCCCGCCCAGATCATCCGCCAGATCGAAGGGATCGGTGAGAACCTCTTCCTCGACCTATTTCCGGCAGCGCTGCAAACCGTCTATTGGACGCTCTGCGATCTGCGCGATCAGGGCGTCATCCGTAGCTTGCTCATCACCAGCGACGAACCGTGGATCCCCTGGGAGCTGATCAAACCCTACGATGCCAACAGCGACCGCAGTGATGATTTTCTGGCCGGGGGATGGCAGCTTTGTCGCTGGCTCGCCGGTCCAGGCCCGGTGGATCAGATCCGCGTTTTGGCGGCGCGACTGATCGCGCCCGATCTCGATCTGGATTTTGTGAAAAAAGAGAAGAGCTACTTTGCCTCCATGGCACATTGGGGCGTGGATATCGGCGCAAGCCCGCTACAACGGTTGGAAGAGGTGCAACTCGTCACCGAGGAGGGCGGCATTCAATTGCTCCACTTTGCCACCCATGGCAACTTTGGCGACGGCAACCCCGACGAATCGGTGATCCGGCTGGCCGATCAGGCGGAACTTTATCCACGCGATCTGCGCGGCAGCCGTGTGCGCGGGCTGCGCCAATCGCGCCCGATGGTCTTCCTCAACGCCTGCCACACTGCGCAGATCGACTTCGCCCTAACCGGCTTGGGCGGCTGGGCCGAACGGCTGCTCGTGGATGTGTGCGCCAGCGCCTTCATCGGCACGTTGTGGGAAGTCAACGACGAACTGGCCGCCGAGTTTTCCGGCGCTTTTTACCACACCCTCTGGCAGGGTTCTACCCTGGGCGAAGCCTTCCAATTCGCGCGCAACCATGTGCGCAGACTCCAACCGGCCAACTCCACCTGGCTGGCCTACACCCTATACGGCGATCCTAATGTGAAGGTCTATTGGGGAAATTAGGCCAGTCCGGTACAAGAATCTGCTCGGTCTGATCGGGAGTAATGATGTCCAACATGCCGTCGCCAGGGATTGATCCCTCCCCTACTTTCCCAATAATCTGGGACGCCCCCAATTCGCCCCTCTGTTGTCGAATCCTCTCTTCCTCTAGTACAATAGTGCTGTCTCTACCGGATGCTAATTTCACTTGACCAAAATATGATTGATATGGATCGATCCATCAATTCCATCAAATCCAAACAGCGCGTCGCCGACCATGGGGAGGTCTTCACCCCCCCGTGGATGGTAGCG
Source organism: Caldilineaceae bacterium (assembly GCA_019637695.1). Classification (GTDB taxonomy): domain Bacteria; phylum Chloroflexota; class Anaerolineae; order Caldilineales; family Caldilineaceae; genus RI-153. Next base: position 53,570 of record JAHBVG010000024.1, read on the forward strand.
GCCATGCTCGATCTGGTGAAGGATGAGACCGAGCGCATTGACGCCCGCTTTCTGGAACCGGCCTGCGGCAGCGGCAATTTCTTGGTGCAGATTTTGCAGCGCAAGCTGATCGCCGTGGAAATCAAGTACGGCAGGTCGGACTTTGAGCGACGCCACTATGCCCTGCTGGGCTTGATGTGCATCTACGGCATTGAACTGTTGGCGGACAACATCGCCGAGTGCCGGGCCAATTTGCTGGAGATTCTGGCCGAATACCTGGCGCTGGCACCGTCGGATGAACTCTACCGGGCCGCGTCCTACGTACTCTCCCAGAACCTGGTACACGGCGATGCGCTGACCATGCGCACCCACGGCGGCCATCCCATCACCTTTGCCGAATGGGGCTACCTGGGCAAGGGCAAATTCCAACGCCGCGACTTTCGGCTGGACACCCTCACTCTGTCGTCGTCTTTCAGCGCCCAGGATTCTCTCTTCTCCCAGGCCGGCCGACACGAGATCTTCACGCCCGACAAGAGCTACCCGCCCATGACCGTAGCCGACCTGGCCGCCGCGTTCGGCGACGCTCCGACGGAGGCCCCATGACCACCCAGGCCAGCTTTGCCCTGCGCAGCCGCAACCCGGATGTGCTGACCTGCATCGCCAACCTCTCCAACGATGAGGTGTTTACGCCGCCGGAACTGGCCAACCGGATGTTGGACACGCTGGCCGCAGCCTGGGCCGCGGACCACAACGGCGCAGACCTGTGGGCGGACCCGACCGTGCGCTTCCTCGACCCCTGCGCCAAGTCGGGCGTCTTTCTGCGTGAGATCACCAGCCGCCTGACCAAAGGGCTGGCAGAGCAGATGCCAGAGTTGGAGGCCCGCGTCAACCACATTTTGACGCAGCAGGTCTTCGGCATTGCCATCACCCACCTGACCAGCCTGCTGGCCCGGCGCAGCCTCTACTGCTCCAAGCACGCCAACGGTAGGCACTCCATCGCCAGGGACTTTCGCAGCGACGCCGGCAATATCTGGTTCGAGCGGTTGGAGCATACGTGGGTCAATGAAAAGTGTAAGTACTGCGGTGCGAATCGGCGCGACTACGACCGTGGCGAAGGGCTTGAAACCCACGCCTACGCGTTCATTCACGCCGACGACGTGAAGACGCGATTGGGCGAACTATTTGGAGGTGATATGCAATTCGATGTGATCATCGGGAACCCGCCGTACCAGCTTGGCCAGAGTGGCGGTGAAGCAGTGGGCGGTTTTGCGATGCCCATTTATCAGGAGTTCGTCAAGGCGGCAAAGAGCCTTGACCCGCGATACGTCGTGATGGTTACCCCGTCGCGGTGGTTCGCTGGCGGTCGGGGATTGGATGAGTACCGCAGCGAGGTACTCGCCGACACGAGGATGAGGGTGCTTGTGGATTTTCCCGATGCGGCAGAAGCATTTCCGGGTATTCAGATCAAGGGCGGCGTCTCCTATTTCCTCTGGGATAATTCATGGAACGACGCTTGTGAAATCACTACAATTCACGGCGGCAAGCCAACTTCGCCACCGATGAAACGGTACTTGGGTGCTTACGATGTCGTGGTGCGACGGAACGAGGCTGTTCCCATTTTGGAGAAGGTTCTGAAAGTCAACGCCAAAGATGGGTTTGGAAATCTCGCGTCCAAAGTCTCGCCAATACAGCCATTCAGCATTCGCACCAACTTCCGCGGTGCGGAGACCCCAAAGGGAATGCACAATCCTGTTCGCTTGATCAGGAACGGCGGAGAAGACTTCATTGAGCGATCCGAAGTTCCACGGAATAATGCGTGGATTGACGAGTGGAAAGTACTTCTCGGTGCAGCCTATGGAGCTGGCGACAACTTTCCTCACCAGATTTACAACTATCCAATCGTCGCTAGCCCCGGCACAACTTGTACTGAGACCTATTTGGTCATTGACAGATTCAACTCTAGGGTTGAGGCTGATAGGTTCGCTGCTTACTTGCGGACGAGGTTTGCTCGTTTTCTCGTTTCGCTGCGAAAGTATACTCAGCACCTGTACAACGAGCGATTCCTGTTCGTACCCGATCTGCCGATGGATCGCGATTGGACAGACGAGATGCTTTACCAGAAGTACGGCATCACCGACGACGAGGTCGCATTCATCAACAGTATGATCCGTCCGATGGGTGACGACGATGACTAAACCCATCGAGGAAATCCTCGCGCCCAAGCCGGAAGCCCGCCCGCGCATCTACGCCTACGCCATTGACGACGCGGCCCACGCCGGTCTGCTCAAAGTGGGGCAGACCACGCGCAATGTGCAGCAGCGCGTGGCGGAGCAGCTCAAGACCGCGGCTATCAAAAACTACCGCATCGAAGTGGACGAAGCCGCGACCCGCGACGACGGCACCCTTTTCAGCGACCACGAGGTGCGCGCCGCGCTGGCCCACAAGGGTTTCGAGCGGGTGGCGCTGGAGTGGATGCGCTGTACCGTCGCCGATGTGAAAACTGTACTCACCGAACTGCGCACCGGGCAGCCGGTCAGCGGCGCGCGCCACGCAACTTTCCCCATGCGCCACGAGCAGGCCGCGGCCGTCCACAAGACCCACGCCTACTTCCACTCCATCTGGCAGGAGGATATGCACGCGACGCCCCGCTTCCTGTGGAACGCCAAGATGCGCTTCGGCAAGACCTTTGCTGCGTACCAGCTTGCCAAAAAGCTGGGGGCCAAACGGGTGCTGGTGGTCACCTTCAAGCCGGCGGTGGAAGATGCCTGGCAGACAGACCTGGAATCCCACGTGGACTTCGACGGCTGGCAATACCTCTCCCGCGCTTCCGCCAGCGATCCCACCCAGATTGACCGGCGCAAACCCGTGGTCTACTTCGGCTCTTTTCAGGATCTGCTGGGCCGGGATGGGGCGGGCAACATCAAACCCAAAAACGAGTGGATTCACACCATCCACTGGGATCTGGTGATTTTCGACGAATATCACTTTGGCGCGTGGCGGGAGACGGCCAAAGAGCTGTTCGAGGGGGAAGAGGCGGCGGTTGCCCTGCGGGAGACCCGGCGCGAATACGCGGCGGGTCTGGCCGAGGTGAACGAGGATCTGAGTGAGCTGGCCGCCGAGTTTCTGCCCATCACCACCAATGCCTACCTCTACCTCTCCGGCACGCCCTTCCGCGCCCTGGCCACTAGCGAATTCATCGAGGAGCAGATCTTCAACTGGACCTACACCGACGAGCAGCGGGCCAGGGCGGAGTTTGCCGCGCAGCACCCGGACAGGCCGAACCCCTACGCCGCCCTGCCCCAGATGCGCCTGCTCACCTACCAGCTTTCAGGCCGCCTTCCGGGTGCAGTCGCCCTGGGCCATCCAGAACCCCCACGGCGACAACCCCCACGAGGAGGAGATTCTCAAGCCCGTCTGCTTCGTCTTCGACTTTGCGCCCACCCGCGCCCTGCGCCAGCTTTCGGAATACGGCATCGGCCTCTCGCCCAACGAGCCGAACCCGGAGAATGCGGTGCGGGATCTGGTCTCCTTCCTGCCCGTGCTGGCCTACGACGGCGCCAATATGACGCAGATCGACGCGGGCGGTATTCTGGATATCGCGATGGCCGGCACCTCCGCCACGCTGCTGGCGCGCAAGTGGGAGAGCGCGCTGCTGGTGAATGTGGACAACGAGACCCTGCGCCGCATCCTGGACAACCCGGAGGCCCTGGCCGCGGTCGAGCGCATCGAGGGCTGGCGCGCCCTGGGCGACAACATCATCGAGACCATCATCAACAAAAGTGAGAAGATCAAAGAACTCAAGGGCAAGGCCAAAGAGGAGAATCTGACACCGAAGGAGAAGAAGGAGCTGAGCGACGAGGAGAAGGAGTACAAATCCAAGCGCAAACTTGTGCAGGAGAAGCTGATCAAGTTCGCCACCCGCATCCCCGCGTTTATGTACCTCACCGACTTCCGCGAGAATACGCTACAGGATGTGATCACAAAACTGGAACCAGATCTATTCCTGGCTGTCACCGGTTTGACGGTGGCGGATTTCCACCTGCTGGTGCAGCTACGGGTCTTCAACACCGAGCAGATGAACCAGGCCGTCTTCGCCTTCCGCCGCTACGAAGACGCCTCCCTGCGCTACACCGGCATTGACAGCCACCCCGGGCTGACCCACTATGGGCTGTACGATACGGTGGTGGCGCGGGAGTGAGGATGTGCTACAGCGGGCGCTGCGCCGACTGGAGTATCTCCATCTGGCGCGGGATTTGAACGATCTGCGCACGCCGCCCAGCAACCGGCTGCATGGGTTGACAGGAGATCGGGAAGGGCAACATTCCATCTCCATCAACGATCAATGGCGCATCTGTTGACGCTGGAGGGGCTGGCGATTGGCGGCGTGTTACGCCATCAGGAAAGCGCAGATCCGCTGCCGGGGGCGCGCCTGCTGGCCTTTGTGATGGCCCATCCAGCCCTGGCCCAGGCGGAATTACCCAATATCAGTAATTCACGATTCCATGCGCTCTGGACCGGTCCGTGACCGGCCTTCACTGGGTCACGGACCCTGTGAGAGCGTAAATCGTGAATTACCCAATATCGAATATCCAATACCCAACACTCCCTACCATGCCGCCCTACCAATTCGCCACAGAACGCCAAGACTATTCCGACTACGCCAGCGGACGGGTTATCTACAATGCGCCCGGCCAACCGGTCTTTCCCGTGCGGTTGGTCAGCGAGATCTTCCAACGATCTCTGGCGATTCGCCACAAAGCAGGCATGACCGGCCCGGTGCGCATCTACGATCCCTGCTGTGGCAGCGCCTATCACCTGACGGCGCTGGCTTATTTGCACTGGCACGATATCGAGGCGATCCTTGCATCGGACATCGACGCCGATATCCTCTCTGTGGCCCAACGCAATCTGAACCTGCTCACTGTGCCAGGTTTGCAAAAGCGCCAGGAGGAGATTGCAGAGATGCTGGCCCAGTACGGCAAGCCATCCCATGCAGAAGCGCTGGAAAGCGCAAAACGCTTGCTGGCGCAGGTAGCTCAATGGACAAAGGAACAGTCGGTGAGGATAGGGGTCTTCGTTGCCGATGCGACGGATAGCGCCGCCATCGCCCACCATCTGAGGCGAGGTGAGGTTGATCTGGTGCTTTCGGACGTACCCTACGGGCAGCACAGCGCATGGCGCGCCAGCGGAGAGCATGATCCGCTTTGGCAGATGTTGGAAGCGCTGAGACCGATCCTCGCTCCGACGTCTGTTGTGGCGATTGCCGCCAACAAAGGACAACAAATCAGCCACGATCACTACAAACGCATGGAACGCTTTCAGGTGGGCAAACGCCAGATCATGCTGCTACAACGGGCGCGGCAATAGAACGTAGATATATCAGTTGCCTGCCAGCGCGGAATCGACGGAGACGGGCGCTGTCAAAGTGTGCAGGAAGGCGATGATCTGCTTGATCTCGGTGGAAGAGAGAGAAAGCGTTTCCAGTTCATTGTGCCCTACGGGCGCGGCGGGGGCGCGGTTGTAGTGATCCAATACCTCGGCCAGCGAGGCAAACTGACCGGCGTGCATGTAGGGCGCGCGCTCGGCCACATTACGCAAGGACGGTGGTTTGAATTGGCGCTCCAGATCGAAGCCAGGCTCGCGCATAAAGCGAAGTTCGACGCAGTCATCAGGGGCGGCGTCGCTGTAATGGCTGAAACAGTTGAACTCATCGGCCAGGACTTTCAGCGCGCCTGAGATCCGTCCCCGATCTTCGGGCAGGTCGGGCGCTGTTGGCACGCCCGTATTGTGAAAATGGTTGTCGGTAAAGAGCGGTCCGTTGTGACATTGCAGGCACTCCGCTTTGCCGATGAAAAGGCGCAGACCTGCCGCTTCATCGGGGGTAAACGTAGCCTTCATGGCTTCCTCATCGGCGGCCAACAAAGCCTCCACATAGGCGTCAAAGCGCGCCGGAGCAGGCAGTATGCGTCGTTCGTAGGCGGCGATGGCCTTGCCCATATTCACAAAGATGCGGGTAACGGTCTCTTGCTGATCCTTGCGCATCCCATCCCAGGCGGCGCGAGCCGCGGCATCCTCCACAGGACCGGCGCTCATGGGCAGCCCAGCGAGATCGGGCAGAGGACCGAAGATCGCCTCATAGTCGGCTTTGTAGTGCTGCTCGATCAGGTGTACGTACAGGGTGCGGTTGCCGCCATGCTCCACCGGATTTTCCAGCGGCTCAAGGGCCTGCGCCCACAGACTATCCTTGCGGCCATCCCAAAAGAGCCAGGGGCTATAGGCAACGCCAGCCAGGGGCATCGCTCTCCGATTGGTAACGCCCACGCCCTCGGAGAGTCGCTTACCGTCCTGAAAATCCAATTCGGGCAGATGGCAGGTGGTGCAGGCGACCTGTCCATTGCTGCTGAAACGGGTGTCGAAGAAGAGCTTCTCGCCCAGCGCGGCAGCGAACGGATCATCGGCATAACGATTGGACGGATCGGGTGTCAGCGGTGGCAGGCTACCGATCCAGAGTGTACGCAGGGTGGCAATCTCATCCTCGTTCCAGGCGGAGCGAGGACAGAGCGCGCTGGCGGCGACGCTACTGCCGACAAGAATGGCGACGGCAAGAAATATCAAAAAGGGACGAGACGCTCGATGCATGTCCTCCCTTACCTCAGCATCATGTTGAATTGCACTCGATCCGTCTGCCCGTCGGCGGTGATCACAAAGTCAACCACCCACCAACCGGGCATGTGGAAGCGCAGACCATCCACTCTATAGTTGCCGTTGCCCAGGTTCTGCGTCACTTGTGGGCGCGTGGGCAGGCCGTGACGGTGTTGGGGCATATCACCGTCCACGGTGACGGTGGCATTCTCCACGGGCTGGCCCGAAGACCTCTCCACGTACAGCGTCCAGCTTTGCATGGTGTTGATCGCCACGATGCCTTGATCCGGGGTGTAGCTGACCTTGTAAAGCCCTTGTTGGGATAAGCGAGTGGTGGACAGATCCAGATTGGCGGGCGTGTCGCTCATGCGCATCATCATGCTCCCCAGCGCAATGGCTACCAGCAGGATGAGTATGCCGATGACAGCGGCGCGCACCAGCGTTTTGTTGCCGCCAGTTCGCTGACGATCCGGGGCGGGTAGGGTTGTACTCATAGATCCCTCTTCTATTGGTATCACTGAACTTATAGGGAGCAACCGATAACTTGCCGCCAAAGGTGGCGGCAAGTAAGTATACAACCGCTTCAGGTGCGCCACAAAGTAGCGACGAGTTGTCGGCAGGGGTCAGAACGCGAGGATAAACCGACGAGTACAGACAGGCCAGTTTATGTAGAATCGTCTTTTCGCAGATTTTTGTGTAGGGTTCTTCTGCCTACATAGATCCGTTCCATGTAATGGTCACTGCTCAACCGTGCGTCGAGATCAGAGACACGCATCATCCACAATTTAACAAAGTCGGCGAACAGAGTAGATTGTCGCGCCAGCCCGACGGCGATTTTGGTGATGTCTTGCTCTTGGTCATCCTTTAGGAATTGAAGGATCTTCTCTCTATCGGCATTGGCCAGAAATTGCTCGTGCCACTCTTTGGGTTTTAGTTGCTTCCTCATTAGATTCTCTCTTCTTTCTTAAGGTCAAAATCCCCCAGGCGTCGATTTAGCGCGTTTAGGGGTTCACCCGTTAGCCTTTCAACTTGCTCAGCCGTGAATGGTTGCCATTGTGGCGCTTCTGCTCTCTTGTCCGCGCCCCACGTAAAGGTCAGATGAGCAAATTCGGCAGGAAGATCCGCTTCGGGTGGCGTGTGCTGGATCCAGCGGGTGGTCTTGGGGTTAAGATTCCACCGCGCCAGTAGATCGGTGGCAATACGTGCAGATGCAGTGGTGATCGATTCTCCGGTGTTGTTGCTGACATCGGTCAACAAGACAATGTGAGAGCCGTTCTTGCGTTTGTAAATACGTACACGACAGCGCCCTGAAAGCTGATAGGATTCACGAGGAAAGCGGTAGATGTAATCTTGAAAACTTGGCATCAAATTCTTCCCATCAAAATAGAAGGCCCGTCCTTCAACAGGTACGGTTGCGGAGATCCCCAAGATCAACCCGATAAGAGGCAATTTTCATCGAGGAAATCGGACACGCGCCGGGCGTGCGCTATAGAAACTGGATGAAAGCAGTAGGGATGTTGTTGACCATTATACCACAGATTTCATCAATCCGCGAGGGGGAGAATAGGAGGAGTGCGTCTCAAATTTAGAATGCTCCTCGCCGGTCCGTGACCGGCGGCGGCCGGGTTACGGACCCGACCTGAGCGCCCCCAATCTGGGACGCGCCCAATAGGAGAGCGCATTTCAGGTTTGGGTCGAGCGCGCTGATTCCGGGAATCGCCCAAGACCAGTTTTCAAAGCCGAAGTCCCTGGGTGATTCCCAGAATCGTTGCCCCCCAAAAAACAAAGAATATAGCCTTAGATCTATCTAGAGTTTGTGCCTTTGACTATCCTTCTTTCCGGGTGGACGCTATATCTTAAGAGAAGCCAATAGCAACTGCCGGCCCTTAGCTGACAGTGCTATTCGCCTTACACATTGCGAACCTTTTGCTATGGAAACGGAGACAACCTATGGCAACCGCTGCCGATCTGCTCATCGACAAACTCCTCGATTGGAATGTGGATACAATTTTTGGCCTGCCCGGCGATGGCATCAACGGCATTATGGAAGCCCTGCGCACACGCCAGGATCGCATCCGTTTTGTGCAAGTGCGCCATGAAGAATCCGCAGCCTTTATGGCCTGTGGGTACGCCAAGTACACGGGCAAGTTGGGCGTCTGTCTGGCTACATCTGGGCCAGGGGCCATCCATCTGCTCAACGGCCTTTACGACGCCAAAGTGGACGGCGCGCCGGTGCTGGCGATCACAGGCAGCCAGTTCCACGATCTAATGAACACCTACGGCCAGCAGGACATCAACCTGGATCGTCTCTTTGACGATGTTGCGCTCTACAACGTGCGTATAATGGGCGCCAACCACGTCGACTCGGTGACGGATCTGGCCTGCCGCCATGCGTTGGCCTATCATGGCGTTGCCCACATTACCTTCCCGGTGGATCTACAAGAGATGGAAGTGGGTGACGACGAGGCGTCCATGCGCTATGTGCCCGATCATACATCCTCGGTCTTTGCGCGCCCGCGCGGCGTCCCCGAACAGGGGGATCTGGAACGAGCGGCGGCGATCATCAATGGCGCGGAGAAGGTGACGATCCTCTGTGGTCGCGGCGCGTTCAGCGCCCGCCAGGAATTGCTCGACACCGCCGAAAAGCTGGGCGCGCCGATTGTCAAAGCGCTATTGGGCAAGGCGGTGATCCCCGACGATAACCCCTACACCACCGGCTCCGCCGGGCTTTTGGGGACAGCCCCCTCCGAGGACGCGCTCAACAATTGCGACGTGCTGCTCTGGGTTGGCTCTTCGTTCCCCTACATGGAGTTTTTGCCCAAGCCGGGCAAGGTGCGTATGGTGCAGATCGATATTGATCCTGTGCGCATCGGTCTGCGCTACCCAGCCGAGGTTGGGCTGGTGGGCGATAGCAAAGAGACGTTACAGAGATTGCTGCCCTTGCTCGAACGCAAAGCGGATCGCAAATTTCTGGAGAAGATCCAAAGTGGTGTGCGCGATTGGTGGAAATTGATGGAGGCGCGCGGTACGCGCAAGGACAAACCGATGAAGCCGCAGGTAGTGGCCTGGGAACTGGGCAAACTGCTCGACGATGACGCCATCCTCGCCTGTGATTCGGGCACGATCACGACCTGGTGGGCGCGGCAGATCAAAGCGCGTGCGGGCCAGATGCATACAGTCTCTGGCAATTTAGCCTCTATGGCCTGTAGTCTGCCCTATGCCATCGCCGCGCAGATCGCCTACCCGGATCGCCAATGTGTGGCCTTTGTGGGCGATGGCGGCTTTTCCATGTTGATGGTGGAATTGGCAACCTGCATCAAATATGATCTGCCCATCAAGATTATTGTCATCAAGAATAACACCTTGGGCCAGATCCGCTGGGAGCAGATGGTCTTTCTGGGCAACCCGGAGTATGGCTGCGAACTCCAGCCCATCAACTTTGCGATGGCGGCGCAAGCCTTTGGCGTTACAGGCATCACCATTGAGGATCCTGAAAACTGCGCCGAACTGCTGCAAAAAGCGCTACAGACGCCCGGTCCTGTGGTGGTGGAAGCCGTGGTCGATCCCCACGAGCCGCCCATGCCCGCGCACATCAAACCTGAGCAGGCCACCCAATTCGCCAAAGCCATGGCCAGTGGACAGACCGATGCCCTCGACATTATCAAAACCGTTGTCAAGGATCGCATCCGCGAGTTGATTTAGGTATTGGGTATTGGGGATTCTGTAGGGGCGCACCCCCGTGTGCGCCCGTTGCGGGTGGGCGTAGGGGCGCACCCCCGTGTGCGCCCGTTGCGGGCGGGCGTAGGGGCGCACCCCCGTGTGCGCCCGTTGCGGGCGGGCACAGAGGCCCGCCCCTACAGAAGATCGGCCTGCACAGCGGCGACGGCGGCCTCGGTGCGGGATCGTACATTCAATTTGCGGTAGATTGAGTCAAGGTGCTTTTCCACTGTCTTCTCGCTGATCTCCAGCGACTGGGCAATGGCGTAGTTGGTCTTGCCTTTGGTCAGATGGCGGATCACCTCAATTTCGCGCACTGTCAACGTAGCAGCAGAGTGTGGCTCTGCTAACTTGCCAAATTGGGCGCGGATCGAAGGGCTAAACCAGGGGAGATGATTCTGCGCCACCGCTTCTATGGCGCGCACGAGATCGTGGGCAGCCTCATCTTTGAGCAAATAGCCTGCTACCCCATATGCCATCATCTTCTTCACATACTCAGGATCAGCGTGGGCGCTCAACACCAGGATCTCCACAGCGGATTCGGCCCCGTGCAGACGACGTGCAACCTCAATCCCCGATAGATTGGGCATCTCAACATCCAACAGCAAGACATCTGGCTTCAATTCTGCAACAAGAGCGAGCGCCGCTTCTCCACTCCTGGCGGTGCCCACAATTTCGATACACGACGCGCTACGCAGCAGCGTTTGCATCCCCACAAGCAGGACAGGATGATCATCGGCAATTACCACTCGGATAGGAGACATACGATTATTCTTCCTTGCTTCGTTACGGTTTCGGCAGCGGCGCGGTGACGCGCACGAGCGTACCCTGGCCTGGCGCCGATTTGATCTCCATCTGGCCGCCGATGGCTTCGGCCCGCTCCGACATGCCGACGATGCCCAAATGCCGCCGCCGCGCCAGATCAATCAAATGTTCGGGTACTGTAAAACCCTGGCCGTCGTCTTCAACCTCCAGGACCAACTGCTCTCTATCGTGCCACAACCGCACCCAGACATGCCGGGCGTTGGCGTGGCGCTCAATGTTATACAACGCCTGTTGCAGGATGCGGTAGAGAGCGAGGGTACTCTCTTCGGAAAGCTGGGGAATCTCTTGCGCTATCTCAGTCTGGATGGTCAGCGCCGGCTGATCTAGCTGCATACTTCTAACCTGCTGTCCAACTGCCGAAGCCAGCCCAAATTCAACCACTGCTGGGGGTCGCAACATGGTGCTTACGCCGCGCAGATGCCCGATCACCCGGCCGATTTTGGCGGCAATGGTGGCGATTTGGGCTTGTTGCGCCTCCTCGGTCACCCCCTGGCTTACTGAGGTCAGTTCAAAAGTGAGCGCGCTCAACTCTTGCATTGGCCCATCGTGGAGGTCGCGAGCAATGGCGCGGCGTTCGGTTTCCTGGCTTTGGATCAGACGCTGGCGCATTTCGGCCAGTTGCGCTTGTTTGTGCGCCAACTCGGTTATATCCTGAATTGCCAGCAAAATCAGATCGACGTGATCGATGCGGCGGGCGCTGAGCAACATGACGCGGCGGCCAATCTGCGCGAAATCGTGTTCCACCAGAAAGCTCTCAAAGTAGTGATCGCGGACAAGTACATCTTCGAGCAAGCTGCGCAAGGGAGGGATCTGCCACTGGCCGTTGCCAATGTCAAAGATGCGCTGACCAACGGTTTCTGCCGGGCGCGCCAGGAAGGTCTGGTAAAAGGCGGCATTGACCGATTGGATATACAGATTTGCATCCAACACCACCAGCGGCTCGCTGATGGTTTCTACAATCGCCTCGGCGTATTCTTTGGCAACCTGTAGCGCTTCCGCCATTTGTTGGAGGGCTGTAATATCCACAAAGGTGATAACCACGCCGTCGATCTTGTCATCCAGCGTGCGATAAGGGCGCATTCTCGACAGGAAGCAGAGACCCTCATGGCTGTAGATCGTCCGTTCCACCGCCGCCAGATCCTCGAGAACGTGGTGGGCGTCTTCTTCTAGCTGATCATAGTCGACCTTAGGGCGTAGATCGGTGATGGGGCGGCCGCGGTCGGCCAGGGTCAGGTTAAACAACTGGTTTGCCCGTGTCGTATAACGGCGGATGCGCAAGCTCCGATCCAAAAAGAGGGTGGCAATATCGGTCGAGGTGAAGAGATTCTGTAGATCGCTATGGGCCTGGCTGACCTCGGTCATTTTGCTCGTGAGTTCCTGGTTGATGGTGCGCAGTTCCTCGTTCATCGACTGCAACTCTTCTTTGCTGGTCTCCAATTCCTCCAGCGTCGAGCGATACTCTTCGTTGATCGATTGCAGCTCCTCGTTCGCTGCCCGCAATTCTTCGGTTGAGAGATCATGCTCCTGGCGAAGGATCTGCAACTGCCCCTGAAGGTGACGTACCTCGGCCTGGAGTTGATCCGCCTGCCCCTGACTCTCTTCGTCGCCCGGTTGGACGCCAGCGATGTCTGGGGCTTTGCCTTCTAAAAAGAAGACCAGCGCCACCCGCTTCTCGCGACGCCGCTCTTCATCATAGCGTGGATGCACGATCATATGGATATAACGCAGCGACCCGTCCAGTTTCACACTCACCGAATGGCTGATGATCGGCGCGTCTTGTTCAAAGGCTTGCTGGAGCGCGATGCTCAACTCAGTGCGCAGTTCAGGCCGCAGAATGCGCGCCATATCGTTGGTCCATCCCCCAGCGGATGGCTGCAAGTAACGGCCCACGGTTTCGGAAAGATGAAGCAATTGACCCTGCGCATCCACCAGCAAGCTGGGCGGCGCGTGCGCTTCGAGCATCTGCCAATGTCGTTCCGCCACCAGGAGCGGCGTAGGGTTAAAAGGGATACGCGACGCGCTGTATCTCCCTTCCGAGAGCGCAAGGGGCAGCGAAGGCACGCGGCGCAGAGCGCCATTCTCTTCACCACGCCGATAGATACGGTGATGTTTGTCCACCGTCTCGAAGAGATCGGCAGCGCCATCTATCGACTCCGCGCCGCCCAAAAAGAGATACCCATTGGGGAGCAGGGCATAGTGGAAGATATCGAAGAGCTTCTCTTGTAATTCACGCTGAAAATAGATAAGTACATTGCGACAACTGATCAGATCGAGCCGGGAAAAGGGTGGATCTTGCAGCAGGTTGTGAGGAGCAAAAAGAACACGCTCGCGTACTTCGCTGCGCACGCGGTAATGATGGCCTTCTTTGATAAAGAAGCGCTTCAACCGTTCCTCTGAGACGTCGGCGGCTATCGACTCTGGGTAGACGCCCTCGCGCGCATAGGTGAGAAAGCCCTCGCCCAGATCGGTGGCAAAGATCTGAATCTCCGGCGTATGATCCACTTGCGCGGCCTGCTCTATGAGAAGAATCGCCAGCGAATAGGCTTCTTCGCCGCTGGCGCAGCCCGCACTCCAGACCCGCACCGTGTCGCCTGCCCGCTTGTGGCTGAAGATCTGGGGGATCACCGTCTCTTGCAATGCCTGAAAGGACGGCGGCTCGCGGAAAAACTCGGTGACGCCGATGAGCAGATCGCGGAAAAGCGCTTCGCACTCGCCTTCATCTTGATGGATACGCGCCAGGTAAGCGCCCAATGTGTCGATGTGGGCGATCTGCATGCGACGGCCAATCCGGCGCAAAAGCGTAGCGCGTTTGTAACGGCTAAGATCGTGGCCCGTGCGCAGCCGTACATGGGCCAGGATGCGTAACAGCAGGTTGGTGTCATCGTAGTTGGGTGTATCTGGGTCGACAAAAGTCGACGCCGTGGCATGACGCCCTTTGATACTGCTCAATTCCCTCGCCAGTTGACCCGCAGTGGCCACAATATCCACAAGACCGGTGGCGATGGCGCTGCGCGGCATACCATCATATTCAGCTTCGTCCGGGTCCTGCACCAGCAGCAGCCCACCCCCTTCTTTGATGGCCTTGATGCCCACCGCGCCATCGCTGCCCGTCCCCGAGAGGATGATGGCGGCGCCGTCGCCATGTTCCTCGGCCAATGTGCGAAAGAAGAGATCGATGGGCATACGCTGGCCGCGCGGCTCGCTAAAATCAGCCAGATCCAGATGACCATCCCTGGCGACCAATCGTTTCCCCGGTGGGATAATATAGACGTGGTCGGGTTGCATCTGCACACGCTGGGTCACCTGGGTGACGGGCATTCGCGTCTGCGGCTGTAGCAAATCGGCCAGCATACTCTCATGATCCGGCGAAAGATGGACGATGACGACATAGACCATGCCGGTGTCGTCGGGGATCTCAGCAAAGAGCGCTTTGAGCGCAGATAGCCCGCCTGCCGAAGCGCCAATGCCCACAACAGACAGCGCCGATTCCTCTTTAGAAACGGGCGATGGCAACGATGGCTCAGAATCAGATAGGGAATTTACAGGAGGCAAGGTTCCACCTTTCAATTCGCAATTTTTGTGTCTTTCAAGACCCCTTCTTGCAACAGGGGGGGGGAGAGGAGAGGAGAGGAGAGATCAGCGTTCCACCCCTTGTTAGGCTATTTGTAAGCTTAGTGTATGTGTTAAGCCCTTGTTTGTCAATGCACTCAAAGAGCAGCAGCAGGGTTAAGATCCGCAACTGATAGTGAGAAGTCGCCTCAGCGACTGGGGGCTCAGTATCTTTGTATCTTGTCCTCTGATCCCGTATACTCCCCCAATTACACAGCGGCGTATATGACAGCATAGTTCCTGCTCTGCGCCGGTCCGTGACCGGCGGTCGCTGCCCCCCTGACGCCACCGGGTCACGGACCCGGCGGGAGCAACCCTATTTGTGCAGCTATTTACGCCGGGCCGTACCAGCCGAATCGCCCACCAAAGCCAGAATGAGAATTGCTGGATCTATCGAATTTCGTGGGCTATAGCCTGAAACGTGGGCAGAGTCCCCATGCAGATCGGGCGGAACCGACAATATCCAATACCCAACACCGACCGAAAGCACCTTTCTATGATCGAACTCGCGCCTCGTCATAAAATCGGCCTGCCTGTGGAAAATCCGATATTGATCGCCGGCGGCATGATCGGCTACGGGGAGGCGATTCACCGCGGGCTAGATCTGTCCAAAGTGGGCGCGGCGGTGGTGGGGCCGATCAGCCGATCCTCGCGACGGGGCGGCGATCCCCCGCGCATGGCCGAGACGAGCGGCGGTTTTGTGCTGGAGACGGGTCTGCAAAATCGGGGCATCCAGGCGGTGATGAAGAAATTTGCCCGGATCTGGCGACGGTTGGGCTGCCCGGTCATCGCTCAGATCGTTGACGACGATCCTGAGGATGCGGCGTTCACGGCGCGGCGGCTCATGGGCGTGGAGGGGTTGATGGGGCTAGAATTGCTCGTGGCCGAAGAGACAAGCGCCCACCGGCTTGTCGAGCTGATCGCCGCCATCCGCTGGGAGAATGATCTGCCGCTTTGGGTCAAACTTCCGCTGGCAAAGGCAGCGGAGATGGCGTCCGCGGCCACTGGGGCCGAGGTCGACGCGCTGGTGATTGGGCGGCCGCCCCAGGGCGCGCTCCTCAACCCGCAGAATGTCCTCATCCGCGGCGCGCTTTATGGACCATTGACCTTTGCGCCCATGCTGGCGACGCTAAGCGAAGTCTCTCGGCTCAACTTGCCCATCCCCCTCATCGCCTGTGGCGGCATCCATACGGCGGGGCAGGCCCGGCAAGCGCTCCACGCAGGCGCTGCGGCCATTCAACTCGACAGTGTGATTTGGGTTGAGCCTGGCAGCGCAATGAAGATCCAGCGATTCTTGACATCCCTTTGAATATGGCTATAATGGGAAACATGGTGCGGGCGTAGTTCAGTGGTAGAACGTTAGCTTCCCAAGCTAAATGTCGCGAGTTCGAATCTCGCCGTCCGCTCACCGTTACACCCGGTCCACATTGTTGGCGCCGGGTGTTTTTGTTTACCAATCCGCGCAATCACTGGGATCTGCCTATGTCCCTCGAAATCGTGCTGTTGCTTGTCATCCTGATCAGCGCAACTCTCCTCTATATCACGCGCTGGCTGGCGATGGAGGTGACCGCCACGCTGACGATTATTGCCCTCGTCATCACAGGTTTGCTACGCCCAGAACAAGCGTTTTCTGGGTTCTCTAACAGCGCAACGTTGACAGTGGCAGCGATGTTCGTTCTCAGCGGCGGTCTGATGCGTACCGGCGCGCTGGAGATGATCACTTTTCAGTTGTCGCGCTTCTCGCATGGGAGTACCCTCCGCCTGTTGCTGCTGCTGGCGGCGATTGTCCCCCTTGCCAGCGCTTTTGTCAACAACACGCCGGTGGTGGTGATGATGGTGCCGGTGATCATCTCGCTCAGCCACCAATTCGGCCAGAGTCCCTCGAAATTGCTAATGCCGCTGAGCTATTTCGCTATCCTCGGTGGCACGCTGACCCTGCTTGGGACCAGCACCAATATCCTTGTGGATGGCATTTACCGGCAGGCGGGCGGAGCCGGGTTTGGTATCTTTGAGTTCGCGCCGCTGGGGATGATCTACGCCGCGATTGGGACGATCTACATTGTCTTCACGAGCCAGCGGATCTTGCCTGATCGACAAGTGATCAGCTTTGCCGTGCAGCAACGCAAGGCATCCTACGTTACCGAACTCCTTGTGGACGAGGAGAGCGATCTGATCGACAAACGCGCTGGCGATGTAGTGGACCGGGTGGGGGTGGACTCGCGCAAACAGCCGATGCACATGCTCATCAGCCAGCGGCGGCGGCTGAGCCGCCCGTCATCGGCCAACGAGGATGCGCAAGAGTCAACTGTGGAACTGCTAGAGATCTTTCGCGAAGAGCGCATCTATCGGGGTGAGGAAGCGGCCAATCTTCACCTCCTGGCTGGCGATGTGCTGCTGATAGCCGGTCTCCCCAATAACATCAGCCAGTTTATGAAATCGACCAACACACAGTTGGCGTCGGTATTGGTAGACGATCAACGCGTACCCATTGGATCGCTAGAGCAAAAGGTGGTGGAAGCTGTTGTGCTGCCAGAATCGCCCTTTGTGGGCCGGCCGCTGGGGTCGATCGGGTTATATCGCACTTATGGGGTTACGGTAATGGGTGTGCAGCGCCAGGGGCGACAGCGGATGCGCGGCCTGCGCTCGTTGCCATTACAGAGCGGCGATGTGATCCTGTTGCAGGGCCAGTCGGGCGGTCTGGACCAGTTGCGCGAAACAGGCCGTCTGCTGCTGGTAGAGGGTATCGATCAGACGATTGTGCGCTCGACCAAGAATCGCCAGGCCATTCTAATTATGCTCGGCGTGGTGTTGGTCGCCACGCTCAGCGAGATCCCCATCGTCATCCTTGCCTTGGTTGGCGCGGTACTTATGATCCTCACGCGCTGTCTGCGCACAGACGAAGCCATGCGCTCGCTCGACACGCCCACCCTCTTCCTCCTGGCCGGAACCATCCCGTTGGGGCTGGCCATGGAATCCACAGGGCTGGCCGCGCAGATTGTGCAGGGCGTGCTTGCGGTCACTGGCGGCGCGGACCCACGTATCTTCCTTTCGATCTTCTATTTGCTCACCAGTCTCTTAACCGAGTTGATCTCCAACAACGCCGTGGCTGTACTGCTAACCCCCATCGCCTTACAATTGGCGGTGACGCTGGGCATTGATCCCAAGCCCTTGCTCATCGCCATTGCCTTTGGCGCTTCGGCCAGCTTTATGACGCCCATGGGCTATCAGACCAACGCCATTGTGATGGGGCCAGGCGGCTACAATTTTAGGGATTATCTCAAATTCGGGATGCCGCTCAACCTGCTCATGTGGATCACAGCGACCATCATGATCCCACTATTGTGGCCGTTGTAGAACTACAGATCGGGCGGAAGCCGATCAGAGGGGTAAATCTGAGCAGTGAAACGCACAGCCGTACGGGTCTGCTTGCCGATTTCGACCTCTACAAAATAGGGTATAACCACCATACTGATTTCTTCTTCAACAAGGTACTGTCGAGCGAGGGACAAAGCCTTGGCGGCCTGGTTGACGGCGGTTGCGCCGATCGCCTGCACGTCAACGCGACTATGCTCGCGGATGGCGCCTGCAATTGCACCTGCCACCCCAGCCGTACGCGAATTTGCGGCAACTTTAATCAAGACCATCAAACGTTCTCCTTCAATGATGATAGGACAGTGAATGGCAGAAGGATGCGTTTTTCAGCATAACAACAGACCGTCACAAGCGCGGCACAAGTTGAAGCAATCCGTGGCAATTGACATTCAGCAGTTCACGATTTACGCTCCCGCCGGTCTGTGACCCGGCGAAAGGACGGTCACAGACCGGCCCAGAGCGTATGGATTCGTGAATTACTGATACTGTGAAATTCGATATCATTCGAGGATGAGAGTGCCATGCCCTTAGATCTTCTATTCCTTGGCCCATACGAAGCGCGTCGCTCGGATCAACTCATTGCCTTTCCAACTGAACGTGCGCGCGCACTGCTGGCCTATCTGGCCTACTACGCGGATCAGCCGCAGTCACGCCAGATCCTGGCGGATCTCTTTTGGTATGATCGTTCAGAGGCGGCGGCCCGTAACAGTTTGCGCACAGAATTGAGCCGTCTGCGCCAGGCAATTGGCGATATTGGCGCTACGAAACCCATTTTGGTGGGAACTCGACTCTATGTTGAATTTGTGAAGTCAAGCGAGGTGACCGTCGATCTTCATCAGTTCCAGGCGCTCTTGATAACTTGTCGCCAGCACGCCCACCCTAAACTGAGTGGCTGTCCCCCTTGCATCGAGCGGTTACGTGCTGCGGTTGCGCTCTATCGCGGCGACTTTCTGGCGGAGTTAAAGTCAGTAGAAAGTCCACCCTTTGAGGAATGGCTAGACGCCGCCCAGGATTCTCTGCGCGCCGAAGCACTGTGGGCATTGGAACTCTTGATCGAACACTCCAGCGAACGCCAGGAATTGGATCAAGTCGTGGCCTATGCGCGCCGCCAACTTCAGATCCAGCCCTGGCGTGAGGTGGCCCACCAGCACATTATGCGCGCCCTTACCCTGCAAGGGCAACGGGCTGCGGCAGTGCGCCAGTTTGAACTCTGCCGTCGTGCATTGGAAACAGAATTGGCGGTTGATCCCAGTGTAGAGACAGTTGCCCTCTATGAACAGATCCGCGCCGGGGATCTCTTCATGCCCGCGCCCCAAGCACAGAATCCATATCAAGGGTTGCATCCTTTCGAGCGCGCTCATGCCGTTTTCTTCTTCGGTCGCGAGAGTATCACCGAACGGCTGCTTGAAACAGTTCGCGCCAGGCCATTCGTTACCCTGATCGGGCCTTCGGGCAGCGGCAAGTCCTCGCTGATCCAGGCCGGGCTGCTGCCCAAACTCACCGAATTCACGCATGTCGTCAGCTTCAGGCCGGGCGAGGATCCCTTTCGAGCATTGGCAGAGGCATTCCAGCCCTTGCTCAGCCTGGAGCAATCTGCGCCGGATTGGGCAACCCTCCTACGCCAGCAAGCGCGCGGATTGCAGGATCTTGCCGATAATCTCGATCTGCTCCCGAAGGGAGAAGCAGCGTCCGCCGCCGAGAGACGACTACTGCTCATCGTCGACCAGTTTGAGGAACTCTTTACAATCACCGCTGACCCTACGGATCGACAGAGCTTTTTGACCCTGCTCTTGAGCGCTCTCGACCATGAGAGGACACGCATTTCCATGTTGATTTCTATCCGCGCTGACTTTATGACGCAGGCGCTTGCCAGCGCATCCCTGGCCGCAGCCCTCCAGGACGCGGCCATCGTCTTGGGTCCGATGAACCGCGAGGAGATCCGCCGCGCCATCGAACAGCCAGCCTTGCGCCAGGGCGTTGTCTTTGAACCGGGGCTTGTGGAACGGCTGCTCGACGATGTGGGCGCTGAATCTGGCAACCTGCCCTTGTTGGAGTTCACCCTGACCCGTCTCTGGCAAAAACAGCGCGATGGCTGGCTTACCCACGCTGCCTACGCGGAGACTGAACGCATTGTCGGCGCGCTGACCCACTATGCCGATGGCATCTACGCCCGACTTGCCCCTCAAGAGCAGATGGCTGCGCGCCGCATCTTTCTGCAGTTGGTACAGCCGGGCCAGGGCACGGAGGACGTCCGGCGCACAGCCACGCGCGCCGAGATCGGCGAAGCGGATTGGTTGCTGGTTCAGCGCATGGCCGACGCCCGGCTCGTCATCACCAATCAAAATGCCAACGGCGACGAAACCGCGGAACTGGTCCACGAAGCATTGATCCGCGAGTGGAGACGCCTGCAAAGCTGGTTGGACGAAGATCGAGAGTTTCGCCTCTGGCAGCAGCGTGTACAGGTGAATCTGGGCCAATGGCAACAGAACCACCGCGAGAATGGCGCACTCCTGCGCGGCGGGCCGCTCGTCGAGGCAGAGCGATGGATGGATCAGCGCAAAGCAGAATTGAGCGATTCGCTGCGAGCTTATATCGAGGCCAGCCTGGCCTACCGCCAGCAACGGTTGAATGAAGAGGAAGCGCAACGGCAACGCGAATTGGCGCAGCTTCAGGCGCTGGCCGAAGCGGAACATCAGCGCGCCGAAACAGAGGCCAGGACCGGTGTGCGTTTGCGTTGGTTCGCAAGCGGCGCGGCGCTGGCTTTCCTGATTGCGTTGATCGCGGCCGGCTTTGCCTATCAGTCCACGCTCATGGCAGAACATGAACGAACCCGCGCCGAAGCCAACGCTCAACTGGCGCTGGCCCGTCAATTGAGCGCACAGACCATCCGCAATATGGGCAGCGAGATCGATCTGGCGCTGCTTCTAAGCGTGGAATCGGACCGGCTGAATCTACGCCCAACCGACAAAACAACCCTGTGGACAGAGATGGCGATCTCCCCCTTCATCGAAAAAGTGCTGCATGGTCCCCACTCGCCGATCTTCAGCATCAGTTTCAGCGCCGATGGTCGCCATCTCTTCTCGACCGATGACAAGGGCAATGTGCTGATCTGGCCCATCCATGATGGGATTGCCCGCCCCACGAGTTTCATTGAACAGGATGGACAGATCAGCGGGGTGGCCTTAAGCCCGCGTGGGGATCGAATGGCGATCAATCGCGGCCACAGCGTCGACCTCTGGGATCTCACTACACGCCAGATCATTGTTCAACTTACCGATCATGCTGATACGGTGGTTCGTCTTGCGTTCTCACACGATGGAACTCGTCTTATCACGGCGGACAAAAGCAAAGCGATGTTTGTCCGCGATGCAGCCACAGGCGCGCAACTGGGTCCGCCGCTAGCCTCAGATGAAAACCAACCTGTCAGCGCCGATGGTCGCATCTTCGCCCAGATTGTCGAAGAGGACGATCGCCAATTCATTACCTTTTGGGATAGCCAGAGCGACGAACGCAGACGTAGCCTTGAAGATAGCCACTCGGCAAGTATCCACGGCTTCGATTTCAGCGGGGATCAACGTCTGCTGGCAACCGCCAGTTTCGATGGCAGCATTGGTCTGTGGGATGTCGAAACAGGCAGGTTGCAGGGCGAGACGCTGCACGGGCACGATGGCCGGGTGCTGGCGGTAAAATTCAGCCCCGACGGTGAAACACTGGTCAGCGGCGGCACCGACAATCGTCTCCTGCTTTGGGATCTGCGAGACAAGCCGCACATCGATATGCGCCTGCGTGGGCACAACAACTGGGTACGCGCCATCGCCTTCAGCGCGGATGGAAGATGGCTTGCCAGCGCTGACGCCGACGGCAAGATCATCCTTTGGCGCATGAGTCGTCACATTTTGAGCGAGCACACCAATCGCGTACGCGCCGTGGCGCTCAGCCCGGATGGACAGACGCTGGTAACGGCGAGCTTTGATCGCCAGCTTGGCATTTGGGACGCGACCACCCCGCAGTTGAAACAGATGCTCGAAACCGAGCATGAGCATTCGATCACCAATGCCAAATTCAGCCCCGACGGCAACACCCTCGTCTCAATCGATGCTGGCGGCGCGGTGATCTTCTGGGATACGGCGCGCTGGTCGCCGCGCTTCCCACCGCGCCGTCGCCATGATTCGGTGTTGATCGGGCTGGCCTTTAGCGCCGACGGGCGATTGCTCGCCACCGGCGATTTCCCCGGATTTATCCGCATTTGGGATGTGAGTACCGGCGAACCGCTGGGCACGCCCATCAAAGCGCACCAGGGCTGGGCCTTGAGCCTGGCCTTCAGCCCCGATGGGGAGATCCTCGCTTCGGGCAGCACCGACGCATCGCTAAAACTTTGGGATCTGACGACCCGCCGGATGCGCACCGAACTCCCCGCCCTGCATTCCAACTGGATCACCGATCTGCTCTTTACCCCCGATGGGCGGGCGCTGCTCTCGGCGAGCAGCGATCACACCATCCGTGTCTGGGATGTAGCCAGCGGCGAGGCGCACGGAGATCCGCTGGTGGGCCACGAGGGCCAGGTCTGGGCGATCCAGTTCTTCCCGCCGCATACAGATCAGATCCTGGTTTCGCTGGGCGGCGATGGGGCGCTGATGCGCTGGGATTGGCCATCGCGCCAGCCGCTTGCCCCCCCTTTGCGCGCTGAGATCGAAACCGAGTCCATGGCGTTGAACCCGGATGGATCCTATCTTTACCTGGCAACCTTTGACGCCAGCGCCCAACGTTGGGAACTGAACTGGACCCCCTGGCGAGAACGGGCTTGCCAGATCGCCAATCGCAACCTCACCCTTGACGAATGGCGCACCTATCTTTATGAATTGTCCTATCAGAAGAGTTGCCCTGAGATTCCGTAGAGGCGCTATGGATCTAGCTTGATCTCTGCCGCCACATGAGGCAGGATCAATCATCACCCTCAGATTCAGCAACCAGAAGGAGAATCGACGATGGAAACCCGAACGTTTGGTAATAGCGATCTTGTGACTTCGGTCATCGGCTTTGGCACGTGGGAAATGTCAACCACCATGTACGGCCACATTGACGTTGAAGAGGCCAGCCGCGCCGTGCGCGCCGCCATCGACCACGGCATTACCCTCTTCGACACCGCCGAGATCTATGGTCCCTTCCACTCAGAGGAGATTTTGGGCAAGGCGTTGGGCGAACGGCGCAAGGAGATTGTCCTTGTGACCAAGGTGGGCTTCAATTACGACGAGAACGGCAAGAATATCGGGCGCAACTCCAAACCAGAGTATGTGATCGAACGCACCGAAGGTTGTCTCAAACGGCTCAACACCGACGTCATCGACCTCATGTTGATCCACTGGCCGGACCACAACACGCCCATCGCCGATACCATCCCTGCGCTGGAGAAACTCAAGGCCGACGGCAAGATCCGCTATTACGGCGTCTCCAATTTCACAGTCCCCATGATGGAGGAATGCGAGCGCCACGGTCATCTCACCGCCAATCAAGTGGGCTATCACATGTTCGACCGCCGCATGGAAAGCGCGGTGCTGCCCTATTGCCAGGAACATGGCATCGGCTACATGGCCTATGGCACGCTCGGTTTTGGCCTGCTCACCGGCGCTTTCACCCCCGACACCACCTTTGTAGATTGGGATTGGCGCAGCAAGGGCAACGCCTTCGGGCTGCCGCTCTTCCAGCGCGAAGAGTTCCTCAAGGAACTGCGCGTGGTCGATCGGCTCAAACGCTTTGCCGCTGACCACGGACGCAGCGTCGCCCAACTCGCCATCGCCTGGACCCTCAGCCATCCTGCCGTCACCGTGGGTCTTGTGGGTATGCGCAACGAGCGCGAACTTGCAGAAAATGTCCGCGCCACCGATTGGAAGCTCACCGCCGCCGACAAAGCCGAGATCGACAACATCTTCGCCGAGGAAGGCGTGCCCACGTATGTGGACGCGGCGCAGGCGGTGTGAGGATTGGGGACTGGGGATCGGGGACTGGGGATCGGGGACTGGGGATCGGGGATCGGGGACTGGGGGCTGGTTGTCCGCCGTCTGCGGTCCGCCGTCTGCCGTCCCCCCAAAAAAAGGAACGCATCATGCAAATCACCTCCATAGAAACGTTCGTGCAGGGCCAGCGGTTGGGGCTGATACGCGTCACCGCAGAGGACGGCTCCACCGGCTGGGGGCAGATGGCCCCAACCAACGCCGACATTACGGCGACCGTGCTGCACCGGCAGGTCGCGCCCATTGCCCTGGGTTGGGACGCCGCCGATCTCGACGGCCTCAACGACGCCGTCATCGAGGGGACCTACAAATTCCCCGGCACGTATGTCTGCCGCGCCCCGGCCGGGATCGACACCGCGCTCTGGGATCTGCGCGGACGGCAGCAGGGCAAGAGCGTCTGCGCGTTGATCGGCGGCGTCCCCCGCCCCTTCCCCGTCTATGGATCGAGTACCAGCCGCAAGATCAGCCCGGCGGACGACGCCGCGCGCATGGTCCGTCTGCGCGACGAGAAGGGTTTCCGCGCCTTCAAGATGAAGATCGGCAAGCGCGGCGGCCACGACGCCGACGAATGGCCGGGTCGCAGCGAGGCGATCATCATGGCTACACGAAATGCGCTTGGGCCGGAGATTGCGCTGATGGCCGACGCCAACAGTTGTTACACCCCGCCCCGCGCCGTCGAGATCGGGCGGTTGCTCGAAGACCAGAATTTCGCCCACTTCGAGGAACCCTGCCCTTACTGGGAATTGGAATGGACCGCCGAGGTGGCGGCGGCGCTGACGATCCCCGTGGCCGGCGGCGAACAGGATTACGACCTCAAGCAGTGGCAACGGCTGATCGGCGGCAGGGTGATCGACATTGCCCAGCCCGATCTCTGCTACGTGGGCGGCATGACGCGGGCGCTGCGCGTGGCGAAACTGGCCGAGGAAGCCGCGCTACCCGTCGTTCCCCATTCGGCCAACCACTCGTTCACCACGCTCTGCGCCCTCCACCTCATGGGCGCCATCCCCAACGCCGGTCCCTATGTGGAGTTCTCCATCGAGGATCAGAGCGCGTTTGCCGATCTCTACCTTCCCCAATTGCAGGTGATCGACGGCCATGTGCAGATCCCCGACGGGCCGGGCTGGGGCGTGGAGATCAACCCGGCGTGGCTCGAACGGGCGGAGCGGGTGGCGTCGGCGTAGTGCGTAGTGCGTAATACTTGGAACGATTGTCGCCTGCAAACCTGCAAACCTGCCCCCTGCAAACCTGCAACCTTGCAACCTGCCACCACTTTTGCCTTTTGGTTTTTGCCTTTTGCCTTTACTCTTCTGCCCTGACTGCCCCTTGCAACCTGCCACCTTTACGGGTATGCTTCCCCTGCGCGGATCATCCCGCGCCGTCTGCGGACCATCGCCGCCAGCATCGTCGCCTTCCCCCTCGGACGATTCTTTCGCCGCACACCCCACACAGGGGAGAATCTGCCATGCCCATTTCCTTTGCCCAGACCGCCGGGTTCACCTGCCCCGGTTGCCGCCGCCCGTTTGAGGCCGAGATCTGGCTGATCGTAGATACCGCCGAGCGTCCCGATCTGCTGGACCGCCTGGCCGCGGGCACGCTGCACGATCTGCCCTGCCCCGCCTGCGGCCACGCCGGTACCGTGGACGCGCCCATCCTCGTCTTCCACACACAGGGCAATACCCAGCACGACGCAGACGCGCCAGGTTCACTTGACCCACCATCAGTCCCCTCCCTGCGCACTTTGCGGGGAGGGTTAGGGAGGGGTCTTCTCTTCTCCCCCGCCGGGCGCACCAGCCCCGAAGAGGACCGCCAACACGCCGGCGGCCTGCTGGGGTTGCTGGCCGAGCGGTTGGGCGAACGCTGGGACGACGCCTGGCTGCAAACGGTGCAGACCGTGCCGCGCCCCCTGTTGCCCGCTGCCCTGGCTGATAACCCCAATGCCGCGCTGGCGCAGATGCAGGCCGAGATGGCCGCGGCGCTGGAGCAGATGCGCCAGGAGGATCCCGAAACCTTTGCTCAATTGGAAGCCGCCGCCCGCCGTTTGGCAGAGGAAAGCCAAAAGGATGATGAAGATGATGAGGAGAGCGGGGAGGAACTACCGCCGCTACTGTGGCTGCTCAACGACTTTGTTTCCGCCGACAGTTGGGACGAATCGCAGCGGATTGTAGAAGCCCACCCCGATCTGCTGACCGATGAAGCTGTAGAGATGCTGGATCAGTTGGCGGCGGCGGCGCGGGCGCAGGGGGATGCCGGGCATGAACAACTCTTTGGCGAACACCGCGACCTGCTGCGCCGCTGCCAGCAAGCCGGCGTGGCGCGCGCCTTTGCCGAAAAAACCCTGCCGGCGGAGGCGCTGGCGCAGGCCGAAGCGCTGGGCATCACGCCGGAAGAGT
>JAHBVG010000025.1 GCA_019637695.1 Caldilineaceae bacterium
TCACCTTCATAAAATCTAAAAACTTTCTTGACTCTACTTATGACTTGCTGATATTCTAACCTGAGAAACCAGTGTTCGCAATCTTCAGTGCCTCGGCAAAGGTTGCATCTAATTCTAATTTTTCTCCCCGTTTGTACTCAGCCGCATACTCGCTCTCACCCAACTGCGCCTGTACGAAGGCAACCAGTTCGGTTGCACCATCGGCCCACTCTGGCAGCATGGCGACGCCTTTTTCAGCCATCCAGTGATGAGCAAATCCAGCAAGACGGGCAGCGCGGCGCAGGCTATCCGCCGTTCTCTCTTCCTGATAGGCTGCCACAGCCGCCAGCCCCCAGAAGTTGCTCACGTAGAGTTGATGGTCGCCGATCTCGTTGTTGATCTGCAAGCTTTCGGTGTAATAATGGGCGGCTTCTGCATGTCGCTTCTGAAACCTGGAGACATCGCCCAGGCTGTGGAGGACGCTGGCGATCCCCCATTTTTCGCCCACTTCCCGACGCAGCGCCAGCGCTTCTTCGTAATACCCTTGCGCCTTTGCGTACCGTCCCAGATCGACCATCACCACCCCCATGTTTTTGAGCGGATAGGCCATAGCCCGTTTGTCGCCCAGTTCACGAGCGATCTGAAGCGCATGCCCATAGAGGGAAAGCGCGCGCTCGTAATCGCCAGCGTCGCGGGCAAGGATGCCCAAATTGTTGAGCGATGCCCCTGTGCCGGCGCGGTCGCCGATCTGCTGGCGAATGGTCATGGCCGCCTCATAATAATGGCGGGTGGCGGCGGCGTCGCCTCGATAGCTGGCGAGGATGCCCAGATTGCTCAGAGCCGAAGCCTCTTTGGCGCGGTCGCCGATCTCGCGGCTGAGGTCCAGACACTCCTGATAGCGCTGGCGGGCCAGTTCATAGTTGCCCTGATCAAAGGAGAGGTTCCCCAGATTATTGAGGGCGGAGGCAACTCTCCGGGGATCTTCCTGCTGCCAGGCCAGGTGCAGACTGCCGGTGAGGGCGCTCTCGGCGGCGATGTACTCGCCCTGGTGATAGTAACAGATACCAATTTCGGCCAGCGTATCACATAGACCCATAGGGTCTTCGGCGGCTGCGTAGCTATCTTCGGCCTGGCGCAACCAACGGATAGCCTCCAGCCAGCGGCTATGACTGCGATAGATCCGCCCCATGAGAAAGTGGGCGCGGGCGATTTGCGCCCTGTGGCTATCCGGGTCGAGGATTTGAAGCGTCGCTTCGATTGCAACTTCGGCCTCGTCAAGTTGGCCCAGGAATTGGCGCACGTTGGCGGCGTGAAGAAGGGCATCGGCCTTCTCCTCCGGTTCATCGCTGAGTGTGGCCCATCCGTTGTAATGGACAATAGCCATCTCGCCGGCGTAGGTCTGTTCGGCATATTGGCCGGCCTCTCGCAGATAGCGGCGCTGCTGGGGAAGATCGCCGGCCTGCCCGAAGTGATAGGCCAGTTCGCCCAAATAAGGAGAGAGATTGGCGGCGTAGAGGGCTTCAATCCCCTGGGCAATCTGCCGGTGAAGCGGCAGTCGCGCCGCCAGGTCGAGCTGAACCAGCAGCCCTTCACGCAATTTGTCGTGGCTGAACTGCCATTGCCAACCGCCGTCGGGGCGCTCCATTACCGAAGCGTTTACACACAGGGTCAACCACTCGTCCAGGTCAATCTGCGGGAAGAGATGGGCCAAGAGCGACAGATCGAGTTGACGACCGGCCACGGCGGCCATCTGCAACAGGGGCTGATAGATGGCCGGCAGGCGCTGTAACCGCCGCTGTACAATACGCTGCATCCCACCGGCGAAGACCGAATGGGGTAGTGTCATTGTCCCAATCGCGTCCAATCGTCCGCTCTCTTCGGCCAGGGTGCGCATGGTCTCGACGATGAAAAAGGTATTGCCTTCGCTCTGTTGGCGCACGAAATCGAGCAGATGGGGTTGGCGACCAGCTTCCCCCAACACCGCGGCGCATAGATCGGCCACTTGCGGCGCGGCCAGCCGCGCCAGCCGAAGCACGCTGAACTCAGGCAACTGTTGGGGAAGATCGGGCCGTTCCCCGGCGCGATAGCTGCCCACCATCAACACCCGCGCCGTCCCCATCAGAGATTGGACCAGATCAAGGCTGGCAGCGTCGGCCCAATGCAGATCCTCCAACAGCAGCAAGATCGGCTGATTTTGGGCGGAGCGGCGCAGCAGATCGATCATGGTCAGGCGCAGGCGAGTACGCGCAGCTTCGGCATGCAACGGCGGCGCGTCAGGGATGGAGCGTTCGAGTAGCGTCTCGATGTCAGGCAGGATCAGACGCAAGACCGCGGCTTCCAAATCATTGGGGGGCGTGTGCAGGAGCAGCGGACGCAACAGATCCGGCCACAGGTGGTAGGCGCCGCCGTCGGCGCGGCCCAGGCTGCGCGCAACGAAGACTCCCTGAACCAGGGCCAGGGTGCGCACTTCTTGCAGCAGCCGGCTCTTGCCGATGCCGCTCTCGCCGCGCACCAGCCATCCGCTGCCGTTTCCCTCCATGGCGGACTGCATGGCCTCCAGCAGCCGCCCAAGCTCCTGTTCGCGACCGATAAACGGGGCAGCCTGCAAGAAGCTTTCACGCGTGGCTTCCGTCTCGACGGGGAGGGGACGGTCGCAGGCGCGGCAAAGGGCTGCCAGCGTGGTTGCAGCGTCGGCAAAGCGGCTCGCTGGCTCCTTTGCCAACAGGGTTTCCAGCACAGAGATGAGCGCCGGCTCTGCATCCACATAGGTGAAATCCGGCGATTCGTGCAGCACAGCGTCGAGGATGGGATCGGCATAGGCAAAAGGATGCCAGCCGGCCAGCAATTCATAGGCTATCACCCCCAGGCTGTAGAGATCTGAAGCGATGATAGCCGGCTCCCCTCGGATCACCTCCGGGGCCATGTAGGGGAGCGTTCCCGAAGGCGTGGCAGGTTGCCCTGCTATAGCGGCCAATCCAAAATCTACCAGCTTGATCTGCCCATTGTGGATCAGCACATTGCCCGGTTTGAGATCGCGGTGAACGATGCCGCGGCGGTGGATGTAGACCAGGGCTTGCAGCAGTTGTAACAACAGATCGATTTTGGCAGGCAGTGTCATTGATGCAGCGGTAGTGATGGGGCGAGCCGACGCCAGCAACTCCATTGTAAAGTAGGGCTGGCGGGCGCGGTCAAAGCCGTAATCCTCCACGGCGACGATATAGGGATGGCGGAGGGAGGCCAGGGATTGAAACTCATGGGTCAAGGCCAGTCGCCACTCTGGCGAAGGGGGGTGGATGGGCGAGGTGTGGACCCGTTTTAAGGCGACACGCTGGCCGGTCAACCGGTCATGGGCAACGTAGACCGTGCCCATGCCGCCAGCGCCCAACGGCTCTAGCAGTTGGTAACGTTCTCCGCTCCCTTGTGGAACAGGTCGACCTGTGGTTGTCAATGGTGGATGGGATCCTCATCTCGTGCCCGAAGCGCGCTTCTATTATACATCCAATTTTGAGCAAAAAGTGAACACTTTTTGGCCTGGAATATCACTCTACCCTATCAATATACTGGGGCAGGCAACCGCAACCAGGTAGAGGAGAGCAATATGACCCACGAAAACGGAAATCAAGTTCAAGTGGTGCAGGAATTATATGCAGCCTTTGGACGAGCCGACATGCCCACCATTCTAAACCTGTTGGATGAAGAGGTAGATTGGCACTTTGTAGGGAAGCCCCAAGATGTGCCGTTCGCCGGTCCACGCCACGGACACGCGCAGATGATCGACTTTTTCGTCACCGTTGACGAGACCTGCGACGTGCTGGAGTTTGGCCCTCACGAGGTCATCCCACTAGGCGAACATGTGCTGGCGTTGGGGCGCGAACAGGCGCGGGTCAAGGCCACCGGGCGCATCTTCGAGACCGATTGGGCGCATCTGTTTACTGTGCGCAGGGGCAAGATTGTCCGTCTGCGCGAGTTTTATGATACCGCAACCATGTCTAGAGCGTTTCAACTGTAACCAAGTTATTTACATTTTTCATCAAAGGAAGCTGATTATGGAAAGCAAAAATGTTGCTACACTGCGCGCCGCCCACGATGCCTTCAGTGCCCATGATTGTGCGCGATCCGTCGCTACCCTGGCAGGGCCGACGATCAAGCTGGTGGATCACGGACGTGGTATGGCGCTCTCATCGCAGCAGGCGATGCAAGCCTGGTTGGAGGGCTTCGTCGCCATGTCGTCCAATATCAAGATCGTCGATGCCCAATATATCGACGCCGGTGATTGGGTGACAGCGCGCTTCCGTGCCGTGGGCATCCAAGATGGCCCCATGCCGTCCGAGTTTCCCGCCAGCCACAGGCCTTATTCGCTGGATGTGTGCGAAGTCTGGCACTTTGGCCCCGATGGCCGCGCAGACGAAGGACATAATTATTCGGATGGGTTGGGGCTGATGATGCAGTTGGGCCACATCCCCGCTCCTCAGGCGTAGAGGCTGTGCAAAGGGAGTCCACCATGATCACAGAGATGAAGATCGCAGTAAACGGGACCCGTCTCTATTGCCAGGAGGCAGGCTTCGGCCCGGCGGTGGTTTTGATCCACGGCTTCACGCTGGATACGCGCATGTGGGACGAACAGTTCCTGCCCCTGGCGCAGCACTTTCGGGTCATCCGCTATGATCTGCGCGGCTTTGGGCGGTCGGATCTGCCCACAGAGGACCCGTATTTCCATGCGGAAGATCTGCGCGGCCTGCTCGACGCTTTGCAGATTGAGCAAGCCGCGCTGGTGGGCCTATCCAAAGGCGGGGCCGTCGCCATCGATTTTGCGCTGACCTATCCAGAGCGGACGCTGGCGCTGGCGCTGATCGACACGGTATTGGGTGGATTCCCCTGGTCATCCGAAGGATCGGCGCGCAACCGTCTGGTCTGGCAGCGGGCAAGCGAGGGCGGCATCTCGGCGGCGAAAGAATCGTGGTTGGCGCATCCATTGTTTGCCCCGGCCCTGCGTCAGCCTGCGGTGGCAGATCAGTTGCGGCAGATCATCGACGATTACTCTGGCTGGCACTTCGTCAATCCCAACCTGGAAGCGGGGATCGAGCCACCC
Source organism: Caldilineaceae bacterium (assembly GCA_019637695.1). Lineage (GTDB taxonomy): Bacteria > Chloroflexota > Anaerolineae > Caldilineales > Caldilineaceae > RI-153. The sequence continues at coordinate 5,069 of JAHBVG010000025.1, forward strand.
GCCGCTGGACGGCTTTCCGAGCTGACTATGCCCGTGCTGGCGCTGGTGGGGGAACTCGATCTGCCTGACTTCTTGCAGATCGCCGAGAGGATGGGCCAGCAGATCCCCCACGCCCACACCCGCACGCTGGCTGGGGTCGGGCACATGGCGAATATGGAAGCGCCAGCAGTGGTGACACAGGCGCTGCTCGAATTCTTGGAACACAGATAGGGAGTGTCCACATCTAGTTTTAGAGAGTGAAGATCCAGATACTTAAGCACACTTTTTGAAAGGAGACATGCCATGCAAGCAGATACCAAAACGACAGACGTTGTGAAGTCCACGCTGAACAAAGTCTCTGAGGGCTACGCCAGCCGGGATCTCGGTCTGTTGCGCAGCGCCTTTGCGCCTGATCCAGATGTGATCATGTACGGCACAGGCGCCGACGAGAAGCGTGTGGGGGTGGACGAGATCGCGTTGCAGGCGCAACGCGATTGGTCGCAGACTGATTCCGCCATTGTCAATTACGGCTGGACGTCGATATCGGCGGCGGGCAACGTAGCGTGGGCTGCTACCGATGCCACCTTTGAGTTGGGCGTTGGCGGTGAAGAGATGCGCATTCCAGCGCGCATCACCTTTGTATTGGAGCAACGCGACGAGCAATGGCTGATTGTGCATGCGCACTTCTCTCTGCCAGCCGCCGGCCAGGAGGAAGGTGAAGCCTTTCCGAGTTGATGTACAAGCCAAATATCTCTACTTTTAATTGACCCATTGATCCACAGGAGAATCTACTATGTCAAACAAATCGATTTCCGCGCGCTTTTTCGAGACCTATGGCAAGCAGCATGACGTAGAGGGCTGCCGCCCGCTCTTCGCTGCCGACGCTGTGATCCACAGCTCCACCGCACCGGTTGATATGAATTTTGAAGGGTATGCAGGGGTAGGCCACGCCTTCCTGACCGGTTTTGCCGATCTCACTGTTGATATCCTCGATCAATTTGAAGCCGGCGATAAGGTCGTCACGCGTGTAGCCTGGAGCGGCACCCACACGGGCGATCTCAATGGCATCCCGGCTACCGGTCGTCGTTTCCGCCTGGAGGCCATTGTTATTGACCGTGTAGAGAAGGGTCAGATCCAGGAGCGTTGGGATGTAGGCAATATGTTGGACATGATGCAGCAACTGGGCGTGATTCCCGTTGCCAATGGGTAAAGGGTAGGGGCACGGGTTGGGACGGGAAGCCTGTTGGCCCTTGACCCGAATTCCATTCCGCTACCCAACCCGCGCCCCTCTGTTTAGCCAAAAGGAGTAGACAAGATGACAACCGTTCAAATGAGTGCAGGGATCATCGACGGCGGCCACTTCGAGGCGATCCGCTACCCTGACGACGAAATTCTGCTGCGCGCCACCGACAGCGGCAACGTCCAGGTAATTGAATATCATTCCACAGACCGAGAAGGCCCACCACCACATTACCATCCCTGGCATGAGATCGAGTTTGTGATTGAGGGGGAGGTAGAATTTTACTTCGGCGGCCAGTGGATACGCAGCGGGCCTGGAACTGTGCAAATGTTGCCAGCCGGGATCGCCCATTCGGTGCGGGTTCCTGTCGGTAAAGCCAGGCTGCTCTACATCACCATTGGCGCTCCGTACGATGGCATGGCGCGTGAGATGTCCGCCCTCTATTCCACGGGCCAGGCTGATCTATCGAGCATCGTCGCCATCGCCAACCGGCATGGTGTTTATCTAGCTGAGGAGATGTAATATGTCAACCGAACAGAATAAGACCATAGCCCGTCAGTTCTTCATGGAGCAGGACAAACGCAAAGGTCCACTTAGCCCCGATATTGTCGCCGCTGGTTATGTAGCCCGGATCGGCAGCAATCCGCCAATGGACATGGCCGGCCATTCGGGTTTTGGCGCTGCCTTTTATCAAGGGTTCCCTGATCTCTATCACACTATAGACGACGTGATCGCCGAAGGAGATAAGGTCGTGGTGCGCTTCACGGTGCGCGGCGCTCAGACTGGCGATTTCATGGGCATCCCCGCCACTGGCAGAGCGATTGAGGTTTCGGCTACTGCGATGATGACCTTTGTCGATGGCAAAGTCGCGCAACTCACCGCGCAGTTCGATCAACTGGGCATGATGCAGCAACTGGGCGTAATCCCAGGATCGTAAGCTGCGCCAGTAGCATCCTTCTACAAGAGTCTGGAAATTGACGGCAACGTTGCCAGGGATGAGTAAGGAGGAACAATGACCGAGCAAGATCGACGCAACCTGGCTGTGGCGCGGGCCATGTATGCAGGCGACGAGACCGAACGCGCCAGCATCGCCCGTGACATCATCTGGCATGTCCCCGGCCACAATCCGGTCTCCGGCGACTATCACGGCTATGCGGAGTATACGCAGTTAATGGTGGCGCGCATGATGCCGCTAGATCGCTGGGATTTCAGCCTGGAAAAGGTGATGGTCAACGGCGAGATGGTGATGACCACCTTCCGTCTGCAAGGCGAGCGGCGAGGCAAAATTGTTGATCTGCGCGGCGGCCACCTGATGCGCATTACCACCGATGGTCGTGCAGCCGAGGGATGGGGATTTACAGACGATCAGGATGCGCTGGATAATTTCTTCACCGATTGACAGGAGCCTGGTAGATGGCTGCAACAGTGCTGAAAAACCTGCACGATACTGATCGTGCAACTTCTCTGGTCCGTATTCATTGGTGGCTGAGTGTGCAGACCCTGGTCATCCTGTTGGGATCGCTCAACCGGCTCGGCCCGTGGGCGCTGGGCTACGTGGCGGCCAATCAGTTCCTGCGCTGGGTCGATTTCCACAACATGCTCACCTTGCCTTTGATCGGTGTGACGGCCCTCTACCTGTTGAAGAAAGAGTTGGAGAAAGGGGAGATGCAGGGGCGCAGGTCGCTTCATCTCCCCCTGAATCTGATTTTCATCTGCGGTCTCTATCTCTTTGCCGTCAGCTATGGCAGCCACGAGACAACCAATTATCTTCACATTCGCTTCTGTAGCGATGGCGCGGTCAATGATCTCTGTCGTATTATTATCTTCAACGACGATGAATTTTCCCACTGGCTCTTCTTTGCCGGGTTTGCGCTGCTCAATGGGGCGCTGATGCTGCTCCAGGCGCTCTTTCCCTGGCCGCGACGATTGAGCCGCAGCGATATCGCGTTGCTCACCGGCAATGCTCTCTTTGTGGCGCTGGGGATCTTCGCTAACCTGGGCTTCGAGGAGATCGGACTGGATCTCTTCGTGGTATTGGGGCTGGCGCTGCTGGCGGGTGGGCTGCTGTGGCGGCGCAGCAATCAGCCCTTGTTGATCTATTACACCATCGCCTATGGGGCGGGGTTGATGGCAACGGTTGTGTATCGGTCACTGAGCTATTGAACCAGAAGGTCTGCCATGAACAGCAACGATTATGCCTTCATCACCCACTGGCGCGTGCGCAGCACCTGCCACGAGATCAGCCAGATCCTGGGCAACGCGCAGGATCTGACACGTTGGTGGCCTTCGGTCTACCTGGCGGTAGAGGAATTGGAACCAGGCGATCCAGAGACCGGCGTGGGCAAAGTGATCCGTCTCTTCACCAAAGGCTGGCTGCCCTACACCCTGCGCTGGCAATTCCGCGTCACCGAGAATCGCTCTCCCCACGGCTTTTCGTTGGAGGCATGGGGCGATTTCGTGGGTACAGGCGTGTGGACCTTCGCTCAGGACGGCGATTGGGTAAACATCACCTACGATTGGCGTATCCGCGCCGACAAGCCGCTGTTGCGCTGGCTCTCCTTTGCCATGAAGCCGATCTTTTCCGCCAACCATCATTGGGCCATGCGCAAAGGCGAAGAGAGTCTCCATCTGGAGTTGCTGCGCCAACGCGCCGCCACGCCAGCGGAACGGGACAAGGTTCCGCCGCCGCCGCCCCCGGTTTTATACTTGCGGAGGTGAAGTCGCCAGATTCAATCATTCACGATTCCATGCACTCTGGGCCGGTCCATGACCGGCCTTTCACCGGGTCCGTGACCCGGTGAAAGCGTAATGGAGCGACAATTTCCTCCTGCAATTCCTACATCTGGCGAGGTGCAAGCCATTCCGCCGGAAAATCGCGTAAAATCCCTTTCTTGCGAACAACGCCATCTTCCTCCATAATGTTGACCTTGTAGACAATATTGCATGGGTCTTCTGACTGGTCTTTGGTATCTAATGGCGGGCGAGTCGATCCCCACATCGCTGGTTTCACCGCAGCGCTTTACTTTACGATGGAGATTAGGTTATGGTTCGTAAATATTTGCTGGTTTCTCTCTGCGTACTATTGTTATGGACAATGCTACCCGCGCCGGGCGTCTCTGCCGTAGAAAGTGACAACGGCGTGATACTCGACGGCAATGGCGTTGTCAGCGGCAAGGTGACCTTACAGGGCGTGGCCCGCCATCCTGCATTCCGCAAGTGGCAATTGGATCTGCTGCCCCAGGGCGATGCCCATTCTGCCAACTTCCTGGCGCTGGGTGAGGAGCCGAAGAATGAAGTCGGCGTACTCACCACCATCGACACGACCCTCTTCCCTGATGGGGATCATCTGCTGCGGCTGCGCGTTGTCCACAGCAACCTCAACTACGAAGAATATTTCACGCCCATCACCATCGCCAATCAGGGGGCCAGCCCGGCGCTTTCTCGCCCCAGCACAGTGGACCCCAGTCCAGCGGCGCCCGTTTCTGCCCCAGCGCCGGTAGCAGCGGCAGCGGCGGATCCCAATGGCCTTCAACTAGGGAATGCTGCTTTGCAGGGGACTGTGACAGTGCGCGGCGTTGCCACCCATCCAGCCTTCCGCAAGTGGCAGGTGGATCTGCTGATAGATCGAGATCCGGCGCAGGCGCATTTTGTGGCGTTGGGCGAAAAGGCGCTCCCGACGGCCGGCGTGCTGACAGATCTGAATACCCGCCTCTACCCCGATGGGGAACATCTGCTGCGGCTGCGCGTTGTCCACAGCAACCTCAACTACGAAGAATATTACACGCCCATCACCGTGAGAAATGGCAACGCCCGCGCCCAGGTCGAAGCAATTGTGGATCAGCCGGCGCTTCCGGCCATCACGGGTATGGACCTGAGCAATGCGCCCGCTGACGGCGTGCGTCGGATCGAGATCAATGTCACCGAACAGACGCTGACGGCCTATCAGGGCGATGTGGTGGTGATGCACACCTCGGTCAGCACCGGGCGCCCCGCCACGCCGACGGTGTTGGGTCGGTACACCATCCGCACGAAGATCCCATCGCAGCGGATGCGCGGCCCCGGTTATGATCTGCCCAATGTCCCCTCGGTGATGTATTTCTACGCTGCGTACGCCATCCACGGCGCGTATTGGCACAACAATTTCGGCCAGACCATGAGCCACGGCTGTGTGAACATGCGGCTGGATGAAGCGGCAGCCCTGTATGAATGGGCTTCCATTGGCACCGAAGTCTATGTGTATCGGTAAAGTGTGAAGTTTGGAGTAACTACCAAGCCCCCTGCTCCAGGCGGGTCCGTGACCTGGCTCGAGCAGGGGGCTTGGTAGTTACAGCTTGAAGGGTGAAGCGTGAAACGTGATTTACTGCCCTCACGTTTCACGCTTCACGTTTTCTACAAATATCGTATAGGATCGAACTCGTGACCGAGCCCAAACCGCGCAGGGTGCTTTTCCTTTGTTCAGGCAACTATTACCGTAGCCGCTTTGCCGAGATCCTCTTCAATCGCCTGGCCTCGCAATCGGGCTTGAATTGGGAAGCTACCTCATGTGGATTGGTAGTTGATATCCCCAACGGCAACGTTGGCCCTATCTCCCCACATACAGTGGATGCGCTAATCGCACGCGCCATCTTGCTGACCGAGGAACATCGCCTCCCTATCCAGGTGACGGCAGAGGATCTCGCCAACGCAGATCTGATCATCGCCGTTAAGGAAGGGGAACACCGACCCATGCTGACCCGGCGCTTCCCCGGCTGGGAAGATAAGGCGATCTACTGGCAGGTCCATGATCTCGATCTTGCCAACGCAGACGAAGCCCTCACAGCTATTGAACAGTATGTCCGTGAGTTGATTCAACACCTGTCGGAGCGGTAGTGCGTAGTGCGTAGTCAATGTCATTAAGTTAAGGCTTCGGGATTGAGCGATTAGGCGATTCAGGGATTAAACGACTGCTTCAATCGCCTAATCTCCCAATCCCTTAATCTCATGTCAACGGCTTAACTTAATGACATTGAGTGCGTAGTGCGTAGTGCGTAGAGGATTATCACCTGCTACTTGCAGACCTGCAAACCTGCAACTCTCCGCCCCTCTACTTCAGCAGAAGCTCAATAAGCAGCCCCAGGATCAGCAGGTGAGCAGCCTGATCGACGACGATCCGCACGAACAGCACGTTACTCTGTTGGAAGATGTGCATCCAGTAATCAGCGGCGTTTGTCGCATCAATAAGCCAGTGGCTCAGGTAAACCACTGCGCCGAAGAGGAGAAACTGACCACTTGATAGCGAACTGGTGGTCAGCCAGAGTACAATCAACAACACCCCTGTATAGATCCCACAATGGATAAAGACGGCGCGGTTGAACAGCGCATCTTGTTTATGGCGCACCATCCATTCGTTCTGGAATGCCCAGTCGCCAATGAGGTGACCAATGAGCAGCCAATCAAAGAGCGTCATGTAAGATCAAGATCCTATCTCTGCGGTGGTATTGAATCCAATGAGATCTAGATTGCAGTTGCAATCAATAGGGGTACACTTCAATGGGCAGGCCAGGCGCCGGGAACTTATCGCCGCAATGAGACTGCATCTTCTCTTTCATCGCCACGTCCTTGTGAAGTCCCCGGCACTCTCACCTCCAACATGAAATGAACCCATCAATAGCGCACAAATGTATAGCTTTGGCCGTTAGTATATAATATTCATAATCCTATCGACATGTTAATTTGCTGACATCTCAGCTACTGTGCCGTAGGGCACACCATTCTCATCAACCCAAACACTGGATTTACACCTGTCAGGTGCAAGAATAGGTAAGAGCTATGCAAGATCGACAACGCGCACAGCGGATTGAACGGTTAAAACAGGTGTCACTTTTTACAGCCTTAAAAATGGCTGATTTGGAAAGGTTGGTCGAAGACTTTCGGGTTCGCGAGTACAAACGCGATGAGATCATCTTTCGACAGGGCGACGAGAGCCGCGAGATCTATATTGTACTCAAGGGCAAGGTGCGAATTTTCAAGATTAGCCCATCCGGCAACGAGACATCGATCAGCATCTTCTCGACCTACGACATTATCGGCGAACAGGCCACGATTGCGGATCGCCCTCGCAACGCCTCGGCCAAAGCGATTGGAAGCGTGAGCCTGCTGACCATGTCACAGGAAAGATTTCTGCGCCACCTGGAAGCGATGCCCACATTGGCGCTCAACCTGACTCGTCTGCTTTCGCAAAAGTTAGATTGGACGGCCTCCTACGCGGAATCAATTGCACAGTTCGATGCTGCCGGTCGGCTCCTCCACATTCTGCTCTATTATACCGAGCGATATGGACAAAAATTAGAGGCGGGTCAGGGCTACAAAGTTGATCTATCGCTCAATCAGACGGATCTGGCGTCGATGGTGGGCGCTCGCCGTGAGTGGATCAACCGGCTGCTGGCCGATTGGCGCAAACGTGGTCTGCTAGAATTCGACCGCGGCGTGATCCATATTCTGGATTTAGAACGTGTAATCGCCGAACGGGATAGCCGCATTGAGGCCAACACAAAAGAGGATGTGGACTGGTGAACGTTCTGGCCTATGTTTGCACTGCTGCTGTCAAGTATACGCTTGATTGACCTGTTCCACATGAGGGTTCTTATGGATATTCATCTCCCCCAAACTCAAAATACCCTGGCTCCACCAAAATTGTTGATGTACATAGGTCGCCTGCTCCTCTTGGGGGTGGCGTTTTTGGCGCTATTGAACGTCCGCGCCGGCGCAGCCCAATCCAACGCCAACATCACGGTTTCGCCAACCGAAGGCGCAGCCGGCGAGATCTTTATTGTTTCGGGGAACGGCTTTACACCAGGCGCGGCTACGCTCTTTTGGGATGATCAACCAATAGGAACTTTCACAATCAAAGAGGGCATCTTGGAGACAAATCTGGTAGCGCCGTCATTTGCGCCGCCCGGCGAACACAAGGTCTCCGTCTGCGCCGGCGCTCCCTGCCTGACAGGGCAAAACGCCCAATCTGCCAGCCAGACCATCAAAATTACGGAGCCAATGGCGGTCTTCGCAGCGCGGATCGGATTCGTCCACGTTGGCAATCGCGAGGACGAGGCAATTGGCCTCCAATTCAAACGGTTGCTCGAGGCCTACGGCTCCAACGTGCGCTTGATCCGAAAGGATGAGACGGCGAAACATGATTTTTCTCAATATGATCTTGTCATCGTGAGCAGCAGCACCGGCTATTTGGATACATGGGGCACGGTCGAAGAAATCACTCAAATCGCCAGGAGTCCACGCATCCTTGGCCTAGGGGAAGGCGGCAACGCGCTCTTTGGGCAGATGAAATTGGATATTGGCGATCCCTATGGGGTGGGCGACACTACGACCGGCCTGGTGGAGATGACCAGCCAGAATCTGATCTTTAAGAAGACACCCCACTGGTTTGCCGCCTTCAACCAGCGCGCGCTCCCGGTTTACGCCGAGACCAATCAACCTACGATCCATGCTGTCACCTTCTCAAGGATAACCAGCGCGATGGTTTCGCTGGCTTTTGTGGCGACATTCCAAAACCCGACAGAGATGGCGGTGATCGTCAACCAGGGCTGCCGCACGATTTGGGGGTTCAACGACGGTCCCGATAAGATGACGGCGGCAGGCCGGGCGCTCTTCGCCAACACTGTTTTCTTTGCCCTCAGCACAGGATGCAATTTCGACACGCCTACACTCTGTGGACCGATCTCTTCGCCAGCAGAGATCCCCAGCGCCAGCAGCATCGACTTCGACGATCTCAAGGGTACAACCATCATCGCCGATCTCTATCGCCAGAGCCACAGCGTCCGCTTTGAAGATAGTCGTCTGGCGCGGGCGACGATCAAGGCGGATCAGGCCAACAATCCACAGAAATCTTATTCGTCGCCCAATGCTGCTTTCAATACAGATACAAGCGGCAACGGCAGCGCCAATGTGCCCATGCGCATCGGTTTTGATCGCAGCATGAGCCACGCTGGCGTCTGGCTGGGCAATGGGGATGCCAATATGCAGGCAACCGTACGCGCGTACGACATCCAAGGATATGAGATCTGCGCCGTACCCGTCCCGACAGTGCCAGCCGCCCATATCCACTTTGCGGGGATCTTCGACGCATTAGGGCGTATTGCACACCTGGAAGTAGATTACGGCAGTTCGCTCCGCAATGAATCCATCGACGACCTCACCTTTGGTCCGGCGCTCTACGCCGAGCAGATCCGGATCTGCCGCACGAGTCCTAACGGCTGCGTTCCCGTGCCGAATGCGCCGGTCCATCACCTGCGCGACGGCAAGGATACCGGCGAGATCCTCTACAGCGATAGCAACGGTTACCTCACCGAGCGAGGAAAGATACAGTTTGGCGACGAACTCTGGGTCAGGGTCCCCGTAAGCACGACAGCGGAGTACATTTTTTACCACACCACCGAGACGCCGCTGACGGTGACGCCGTCCGCCTTTGTCGATGGCACAATGACCATCAATGTAGGCTACCCGTTGATGACCTTTAACCTGGATATCGCCACCCAATGGGATCTCTCGTTTGACCAGGCTTACCGCGCCGAACTGCGCACCCGCATTGAGGAGGCGTCCAATCATCTCTATGATTTCACCGATGGGCAGATGGCGCTGGGCAAGGTGATAATTCACCAAAATTACGATAAATGGGACGAAGCAGATATCCGGCTTTATGCCAACAATACCCTGCGTCCCAAAGCCGAGATCGGCGGTATTGTCACCGCGCCCACAACGGATCCGCTGGTGGCGGGTGTCATGTATTACCCCGGCTATGTCTATATGGGATCCACCTGGAGCCGCTATGGCACTGCCTTTGTGCCGCCAGGGACGCTGATCAATCAGGATTGGGCACTGGCGTTGGCCCACGAATTGGGTCATTATCTGCTCTATCTCTATGATACCTACCTGAGTTTGAACGAGCAGAACGAACCGGTGGAGATCGACACGTGTACCGGCAGCGCCATGGGCTGGGCCTACGAAGAAGCCAACACCGAGTTTGTCTTCAATGTGGCGCATTGGAATAGCGCTTGTGGCCTTACGCTCGCCAATCAGATCCTCAAGCGCACGGAGTGGGCAACGATCCGCCTCTGGTATGCCAATCTGATCGAGCCGACCGTTGTCAACCCTGGGCCGGATGCGCCGCCCACTTCGGTAACAGAGGTCAGCTTCCAGCCGCCATCCACGCCGGGGACGCCGGGGGTCAACCAGACAGTTGCGCTGCTCTACGCGGATGCTGAGAACGCCTCCACCGCGGCGCGCGGTTTCCTCATTCGCGGGCAGCGGGTGTTGGATCAAGGCAAACCGATTAGCGGCACCACGTCGATCACGCTGAGTGGCGCCGGGACGGGGGATCGCTTCTGCCTCTTTGACATCAGCAGCAACGGGGTTTCGCGCCGCCAGTTCGGTTGTAAGATTGTCGCCGCAGGGAACAACACACTGCCCTTGAAGAAGGATCTATCCTGGGCGCCCGTGGTTGAAATCTCACCGGTGACCAGCCAGACGGTCACCATCTCGGTGACGCAGGCCGTCAATGTCGGGCAGACGCTGGGCGCGGTCCTCTACCCTGAGGATCAAAATCAGGCGACGGCGATTAATCTCACACGGAATGGCGAACTGCACACCGGGTCCTTCGTCTCGCCCATCCCGGCGACGAGCGCCTATGTAACCATCCACGTGAACGAAGCCGCCACCGAGACCAATCCACGGCGCGAGGCGATGGTGGAATATGGCACAGGCGGCAGCGGCGCATATGGTCCGGCTCATCGTCTGGCCGGTATGCCCATCATTTCTGGGGATGGGCAGGCGGAATATTCTCTCGACGAGACCATCGAGTTGGCAGAGGGAGAGTTTATCACCTGGCAGAGCATGGCGGGCAGCCCATCCTCGTCGCGCGGAGAGCAGATCGTCGGCACGTCCTACCGCTTGGTGGCGCTGCCGCCTCGATTAGCGGCACAGGGACCGATTTCGATCCGGCTGCCCGACACACCGATCCCCACAGCGCGCAGCCTGCGTCAGGCGGAGGTGTTGTCGATCCACTTGTGGCAAAATGGCGAGTGGATTCCACTGGCGTCGCAGCAGATCAGCGATCCACAGGGTGGGGCGAAGATCATCGCACGCAGCCAGGGCGCGGGGATCTATGCGATCCTTACCCAACCTAGAGATCTTTACCTGCCCATCATCCAAAGATGAGTTGACTCACCGGAGAAGGATTCAACGCAAAGGGGAAGCAGTTTAACGCAGAGGTGCAGAGAGGCAGAGAAGAAGAGAAGAAGGGAAGAAGGGACATCTCCGCAGTGTCTCTCCCTCCCTTCTTCTCTTCTTCTCTTCTTCTCTTCTTCTCTTCTTCTCTTCGGTAAGTTGCGTTAGGATGAGGGTAGATCCGGTTGTACGGCCGCTTCGGCGAGGATTTCAGCGTTGGCGACAACTGCGTGTAGAAATGAGTCGCGCATGGTTGGATCGCTAATGCGCTGGGCCCGTTGTTGGAGTAACTCGTAGGCGCGGATGAGGGCATGACGCGCTTGTTCTTCATGACCAAGCGCACGCATGACGCGGAAACAGAAAAGATAATCCCGATGTGGGAAGTCAGGCCCTTCTCCACCGCAGGCATCGAGCGAGTGTAATGTGCGCTGCGCATAGGTGTAGGCAAGATCTGCCTGGCCCAGGGCTAGATGAGAGACGGCCAGCAGCGCCAGATCTGCGGTCGCGGACGCATCCAGCGCGAGTTCACGCAAGATCGCCAGCGCTTCCGTCCCATCCGCGACTGCCGCGTCATAGTTTGCCTGCCCATACTCGGTAAACCCCAAGTCATTCAAATAGAGCGCTTCTAAATGGCGATCTTCCTGGGCGCGCGCCATCACCAGCCCTTCGCTCAACGTCTGATGCGCCACATCGTAGCGATGCTGTTCGCGTTGGATCTGTCCTAAGTTGCAGAGCGCATAGGCAATCCCTGCATCATCGCTGAGATTGCGGCTGATCCGTAGCGCTTCAAGCAAGGCATGTTCAGCAGACGTATACTGCCCCACCAACATATAGACGACACCCAGTTCATTCCAGATGATGGATTCAAGCCAGCGGTCATTGACAAGCTGTTGAATTCTGAGCGCATCGTGCAATAGCTTTTCCGCTTCGGCGTAATCGCCCAGACTGCACATGGATTGTCCCAAACTGAGCAGACTCGCCCCTTCGCCGCTGCGATCCCCAATGGAGCGCCGGATCGTCAGCGCTTGCCGGTAGAAGTCCAGGGCATCCCCAAAATTGCGACGAAGGAAGTTCACACCGCCCAGCGCCATCAAAGTCCGCGCTTCCTCTTGGCGGTTGTCCATGGCTCGGTTGAGTATCAACACACGCTGCAACTGAGTATCGGCGCTGCCGTATTCTCCTTGTTGGCGGTTCAGCAGCCCCAATCCATAGCGGACTTCAGCCTCCTCGGCCTCGTAGCCGCTCTCTTCTGCCAGGAGCGCCAGGGCGGCGATGTAATGCTCCGAAGCAACTTCGTAATCCCCCTGTCGCCAACTGATCATCCCCAATCGCGCCAGCGCCCGCACCTGTCCTCGCGCATCTGCTGCTGACTGCGCCGCGCTCAGCGCCGCCGTCACTGCCATCTGCGCGTTGGGATAATCGCTGATCGCCTCGTAATATTCACCCCAGCGAAAGTGGACCTCAAAGGGGTGGGCGTCGGCCAGGGCGGAGAGTGCGGCCAGGGTTGTCGCTTCCTGATCCCTGCGGCCGAGGATATGCAGCACATCGGCTTTTGCGGCCAGCCATTCCCAGCGCTCTTCCAGGCTCAGCGCCCGATCATAGTAGCTGAGAGCAGTCTCATTGGCATAGCGTCGTTTGGCCCTATCCCCTGCGGCGGCGAGATATTGGATCGTTTTACTGCGCACAGCGGGCTGTGTGAGATCGCCGTGATAATAGTGGAAGGCAAGTTGCTCCACGGCGTCAGGCTGAAGATCCGCCAAATGTTCGGCCACCGCCAGGTGCAGCGCCTGTTGTTGGCTCGCCAAAAGCGTACGATAGACCACTTCTTGGGTGATGTTATGTTTGAAAATGTAGGCCAGCCGCGGCTGAGGACGTTCGATGCGGGCAAAATCGCGCCGGTTCAGGATATCGAGCTGGCTCAACAGGGCGGGCTCATCCACCTTTAGAGGATGGGCGCGCGCCAGCAGATCAAATTCAAAGACGCGCCCCACCACACTGGCGACCTTGAGCGTTAACTTGATCGACTCGGCCAGTCGATCCAAACGGGCCAAGACCAGGCCATGGATCGAGTCGGGCAGACCCAAGTTGACAGAAGTGAGCGGTGTATTGGAGATCAGCCGCCATTGCCCATCCGGCCCTGTCTCCAGGCAATCGGCCTGGCGCAACCCATCCACCATGCCAGCAGAGAGCGCCCAGACGCCCTCTTGCTCCACCAGATCGCCCCCTTCGCGCAATGCATCCACCATTTCTTCAGCGAAGAAAGGATTGCCCTGGGCCTGAACTGCGATCAAATCCAGCGCTAACGCCGAAACCTCGCCGGCTAAACGATGGCGCACCAGCGCAGCCATGCCTGCTTCGTCTAGTTCATTGATGTTAAGGATGATCTGCTGTGGCAACTGTCCTAACTCTTGGAGCGAGATCTCATCGGATCCTTGCAGCGGGCGGTGGACCAATAGCAGCAGGATGGGGACATCGGCCACAATGCGCGCCAGGGCCAGCAAGAGCCGATAGGACGCCTCGTCGATCCAGTGAATATCTTCGTAGAGGATGAGCAGTGGACGCGCCAGCGCCCGTGTCCGTACAATTTCCACAGCCAGGGCAATGAGCGCTTGTTGGCGCAATTGTGAATCAAAGCTGGCAGTGACCCCACTATCGGGGATCGAAAGACCCAATAGATCGCCCAAGAGGGGCAGACGCAGAGACCAATCGGGGTTCATCTGCGCAATTACGGCTGTGGTCTGTTCGATTTGAATTGAGGCGTCAGCAACGTCGGGCAACCCCAAAAGCTGGCGGGCAATCTGTCGCACGGATGCATAGGCGACATGGCTCTCGGTGCTTTGACAACTGCCAATCGCGATCTGGAAGTGCTGATCACGGGCGTGATCCAAAAAGGCCGCGGCAAGGTGTGTCTTACCGACGCCGGCGTTGCCCACCATGCGCAGTACATGGCCGCTCCCTTCACACACTTGCGCCAGGATCTCATCCATCTGCGCCAGTTCCGCCGCTCGGCCAACCAATGGCATTGTATAGGCCGCAGCCATATGTTCGTCTGGGCGCAGGCGATCCCCAGCCACGGCAAAGATCGCCAATGGTTCGCTCTTCCCTTTGACGGTGACCTGCCCCAGCGATTCCAATTGGTAGAGATCAGAGATCGACTCGGCCATCCGGCCACTGAGCAGGATCTGCCCGGGCGCGGCGATCCCCATCAAACGGGCGGCCAGATTCACCTCGTCGCCCAGGACGCCGTAAGTGCGCCGGGTTTCGCTGCCATAAGCGCCAACACGCATCCGGCCCTGACTGATGCCGATGCGTACCCTTTTGATAAACGAAAGATCATTGGGCAGGTTGCGCAGTTCCAGCGCGACGGCCAGGGCGCGGCGGCTGTCATCGTCGTGGGCGATGGGCGCGCCAAAGGCAACGTAGAGATAGCTGCCTTTATCGCCGGTGGTCAATTGGATCAATGCGCCTTCGTAGCGGTGGACGATCTGCTGGACGCGACAGACAAAGCTGTTCAACTTCTCCCCAGCCAATGGATCATCTTCATACTCGATGCCATCAAAGGCGAGGAAGAGCGCTACCGCCGGGCGCAGTTCAGCGAGGAAATGGGCCTGTTCACCCTGCATCCGTTCGTAGAGGGCGGGTAAAATCCAGGCGCGCATCTCTTCGACCGGGGGTTCTACATGATCGGGCGGGCGCTCTACAGCCAGGAGAGGCTCTACCAGCGAGTGGACGCAGAAAAAGCAACCGTCGTCATTTTGGCGCCATTCACCGTGGATCAAATCAGCAACGAGCGCCGCGGTTTCAGGATCGAGCCATAGTTCGCCCTTGCGCGCTGAGCGCTCAACAGCTGCCATGCGCGCCAGGGTATCGCCAGCCAGCACATCGATCAACTGAATGTGTGGATCCCCTACCACAAACCGGCGGACGCGGCCAGCCGCCAGCGCAGTTTTAATCGCCAGGGTCACAGTCTCATTCTCGCCAATGGGGATCGAGCCGAAGATCCGCATAGCGCCCTGCATTGCCAGGGCTGCCGCCATCCCATGTAACGAACCCTGCCGGACGCCGCCTGCAAACCAACAGGTGATGGCGTCCCCGCTGAAGCCGATGACGCTGCCGCCGTAGCGATCCACCTCGGCAATCAGCGCGCCGTAGACACGGTTGAGATGGCCCGTCAACTCGTCGACGCCGCGTCGGGATCCGTAGACAAGGGCAAGCGCTTCGGTCAGCGGGGTGAAGCCAGAAATATCGGCAAAGAGGACACCGCCCTCGGCTTCGGCAGGCAGAGATTCACCGCGGGCCAGGGTAAGACGACGATCCGTTGGCAGATAGGCAGCTAAGGTTTCCATATGACTATTATAGCGGGGCGCGCAAGAGGAACCAATCCGCGGACATGGGGGAATGGATAGCGCGATTCTAGCGCAGCCGCCCGCGGCCTTCAACGCGCCAGACGCTTTCCACCACACCGGCGCGCACACCATAGATCACATCATGCAAAAAGACAGTGTTGTCGCCATAGCCCACCACAAAATCGAAGCCATCGCCCACTTTGATCTCGTAATTCGGCTGGGAGAGGATCACGTATCCATGTTCGGCGGAGGTGCGGACGGCAGACACATGCTCGATGCCCAACGGTCGGGGCGGATTCATCCACGAGGGCGATGTTTTCCACCCGGCGTCAAAGATGATGCGTTCCGGCGCAGGACGGCTGGTGACGGCGCTGCGCACAAAGAGCGCCGGCTCGGTGGAGACATTCCACTTGGCGTAGGTGACATCGTTGAAGATGGCGCCGCCCGCCTGCACCTCGGTGACGCCGGGCTGGAAGGGCGTCACATCCAGCGTGCCGCTGCCGCCGCAACTGACAATGCGAACGGGGATGCCCGCCCGACGGCACAGGTCCGCGCTTTCCACGAGTTGAGCAACTGCCGCCTTCGCCGCCTGTCGCCGCGCCTCGTCCCCATCCTCGGCCAGCGAATGGCCCTCCCAACTCATCACACCGTCGAAGCGCAGCCCAGGATGATTGACAACGGCCTGAGCCAGCGCCACGACAGCATCCCCCGGCTGGACGCCCGCCCGGTTCATGCCCGTGTCGAGTTCGATGATCACGCCCACCTCGACGCCTTTGGCGCCGGCGATCTGGCTTAACTCGGCCAGCGTCGCCGTGCTATCTACGGCGATCTTCACATCGGCCTGCCGGCAGAGGTTGACGAGTCGCCGGTACTTTGTCCGTCCGACGATCTGATTCGCAATCAAGATATCGGTGATCCCCGCGGCGACCATCACCTCGGCTTCGCCCAACTTGGCGCAGGTGACGCCGATAGCGCCGGCCTTGATCAGTTTGTGGGCGATGGCCGGGGTTTTGATCCCCTTGATATGGGGACGCCACTGCACGCCCGCCTTCTGCACATGGGCGGCGATAAGGGCAATATTCCTTTCCAGACTGTCAAGGTCGACCCAAAGAAAGGGGGTATCAACGTCTATTAAACAGAGGCCAACTTCACTCATTTCATAACTCCCACAGGTGAATGAGAAAGTAAGGGTATGGGTGGGGCGAAATCAACCGGCGGTTGAGTGACGAGTACCGCCCCCACCTATGCCCCTACATTCGTTTGACATGCCGATCCTCAGAATGGTATGCTGGTTCTATCAGTGAACCAATTATACTACGCACGATGAATTCTGCCATGCTCAGACCGCTCTCGCGTGATACGTTAACCCAGCAGGCCACCGATACATTACGTCGCTTCATCCTCACCGAGGAACTCAAGGCTGGGGATCAACTGCCCAGTGAGCGGGATCTGAGCGAAAGCCTTTCGGTGAGCCGCAACATTGTGCGCGAAGCCCTGAGCGTATTGGTAGCGCAAGGGCTGATCGAAAAGAAAGCCGGCCGAGGGATCTTCGTGCGCGAGTACGATGCAGCGACGGTGGCGCATCAGATCGCCGTCTCGGTGGATCACGGTGGATCCGATCTGGCCGATCTGAGCGAGGCCCGCGCTGCCGTCGAGTGGGGCGCGGCCCACCTCATGGCCGAACGTGTCACCGACGAGCAACTCGCCCAGTTGGAGGCAATCAACCACAGCCTGGCCGACAATCTGCGCAACGGACGCAGTGTCATCAAGGACGACATTGAATTCCACAAAGTGCTGCTCCAGGCCACCCACAACTCGGTGCTGATCAATCTCATCCCGCTGTTGGTCGAACATTTCCGCGTCACCGTGCGCCACCAGCCCACCGCCATCCGCCGCAGCGAGGAGCGGGTGGTGGCCGAGCATGGACGCATCATCGACGCCCTGCGTACACGCGATGCCGCCGCCGTGCGCGCCGCGCTGGCCGCCCATCCGTTGTCGATGCGGGCGCGTGGTGCGTAGTGCGTGGACAAGTTGAGATCACAACTTTCCTTGGATCATCTATTTCCGAAATCGCCTAATCTCCAATCTCTAATACCCAATCTTCAATCATCAATCTTCAGAGAGCAAACCCATGACCACACCCATCATTCGAGGCATTTTACCGGCGTTGATCTCCCCTATGAACCAGGATGGCACGGCGCTAAACCTGGACAGCGCGCGCCGGTTGGTGGATCATCTATTGGATCGCGGCGTGGACGGCTTCTTCGTCTGCGGCGGCACCGGCGAGGGATTGTTGATGAATCTGGACGAACGCCGCGCCCTGCTCGAAACCGTCGTCGAGCAGAACCGGGGACGAGGCAGCGTCGTCGTCCACATTGGCGCCCTTGCCACCCCGGATGCCATGACTCTGGCCCGTCACGCCGTGGCGCTGGGCGTGGATGCGGTGGCCGCGGTGCCGCCCGTCTACTTCCGCGTGGATCGCAAGGCCATCATCGAACATTATCGGCTCATTGCCGAGGCAGCGGATGGTACGCCCACCCATGTGTACAACATCCCCAGCGCCACCGGCGTGGAGATTAACGCCGATCTCATGGCCGATCTGCTCCAGATCCCCGGCGTCAGCGGCATCAAATATTCATCGTACAACCTCTTCGACATGCAGCGCATCATCAACCTGCGGGGCGATCTCACCGTCCTCTCCGGCTTCGACGAGGTCTGTGTGGGCGGGCTGGCGCTGGGCGCGCACGGCGCCATCGGCAGCACCTACAACGTCATGCCTTCCACCTTTAGCGCCCTCTTCCGCGCCGCCCAATCGGGGAACTGGGAGCAGGCCCGCGCCCTGCAAGAACGGGCCAACAAAGTGATCGAAGCCCTGCTGAACGTGCCGATCTTCGCCGCCATCAAACTGCTGCTCACCCAACGGGGGATCGACTGCGGCGCGCCGCGCCGTCCGCAGCGTCCGCTGACCGTGGCGGAAGTGGAGATCCTCAACGGGGGGATCGCGGCGGCGGATCTGGATGGACTCGAAGCAGAATCGCTCTCCCTTCTCCGCCAAACCGCCCACGCCTAGGATAGACCTTTGTGAGTTGGCTTATCACTTTCCAAACTCGACTCGAACTCGCTTTGACCGGCGCACTGGACCCCACAGTGCGCCGCAACATGTATATCGAATTGGTGGGGGCCATCGCCTATGGCCTCTTTTTCGGGGCTGCGCTCCAATTCATCCCCGTGGTGCTGCGGCGTATGGGCGCGTCGTCGGATCTGCTGGCGCTCTACGTCACCCAAAATTACTGGGGATCGGTGTTGGTGGCCTTTAGCGTCATCATCATGCGGCGGCGGCGCACCATGTCCTTTGCCGTCACAGTCTGGCTGATTGCGCGCAGCCTCTTTTTGCTCTTTGCCTTCATCACCGATGTGGGTTGGGCGCTGGTGTTGCTGGCTTTCTTCTGGATTTTGGAGACCTTTCCATCGCCGGCCTACACGCGCATTATCCAGGCCATCTACCCCGACAATGTGCGCGGACAGGTGATGTCGGTGGTGCGGTTGGGGATGGTGGCCGCGATCCTGCTGATCACGCCGCTGGCCGGCTGGATTTTGGATGTGTGGGGCTACCGCGTACTCTTTCCGGCGGCAGCGGTGCTGGGCATCCTCGCCACGGTTTTGTTCGCGCGGCTGGACGTCAACGAAGGTCCGCTGCCGCCGCGCCAGACCCGTCCGCTGTCGGGGTTGTGGGAGATCGTGCGCAGTAACCGCAACTTCGCCCTCTACCTGCTGGGGATCGCCATCTACGGCATCGGCGCGCTGCTCGGCTTTGCCCTCTACCCCATTGTGCAGGTGGATCGGCTGGGCCTCTCGTACAGCGAGATCGGGTTGCTGGGGCTGGCCCAATCCGCCTTCTGGCTGCTGGGCTTCATCTATTGGGGACGGCAGATCGACCGACGCGGTGGCTTGTGGGTGCTGCGCGTCAACTGCGCCATCGCCGCCATCATCCCCGCCAGCTATATTTGGGCTGAAGCCGGGTGGATGCTGCTGCCCGCCTTCATCGCCCAGGGGATCATCTCCGCAGGGGTGGATCTGGGCTTTATCAACACCAGCATCCAACTGGCCGAACCGGAGCGGTTGGTGGAATATTCTGCGTTGCAGACCACGGTGATCGGGCTGCGCGGCATGTTGGCCCCGTTCGTCGGCTCGTTGATGTTGCGCTTCGGCGTCGCCGATGTCACCATCTTCGCTATTGGCAGTTTGCTGATCCTCTTCTCGTGGGTCCTTTTGGGCGGCGTGCGCATCCCCACCGATCCCGAAGAACGGCTGCGTCGCCGTCGCGAATTGCGCTTCCGCTGGCCGTTGCGCTTCCGCTATCCGCGGCTGTAGCAGAGGACGGCGGACCACCGACCGCAGACCGCAGACAGCGGACCGCAGACGACAGACCGCGGACAACGGACGTTGAGCAGGTTGCAAGTGGCAGGTGGCAATTCGCAATTCGCAATTCGCAACTCGCAACTCGCAATTCGCAACTCACCCATCCAGTCACCTATCCCCAACAGGAGGTCCCCATGAACTATCGCACACTTGGCCGCACGGGGCTTCAGGTTTCGGCCCTGGCTATGGGAACGGTGGAATTGGGGTTGGATTACGGCATCCGCGCGCCGGGGCATTATGGCCGCCCGCCAGAGGAAGAGGCGATCCGGCTGGTCCACGCCGCCATTGACGCGGGGATTAACCTGCTCGATACGGCCCGCGCCTATGGGATCAGTGAAGAGATCTTGGGGCGCGCGCTCAAGGATCGACGGGATCGGGTGGTGCTGGCGACCAAGGTTGTGACCCAACAGGCAGATGGAGCGACGCCGACGGGCGAGGGCCTGCGCCGCCGGATGCTCGATTCGCTGGATACGAGTTTGCGCGAGTTACAAACCGATTGGGTAGAGATTTGGCAGATCCATAATTTGGATCAGTCGCTGCTCGATCAGATCGACCTGCTGGCCGCAATCTTCGATGAGGCGCGCGGCGCGGGGAAAGTGCGCTGGGTGGGCGCGTCCACCTACGGCGTCGAGATGCCGCTGGCCGCCGTCCGTTCGGGGATCTTCGATATGGTGCAGGTCACCTATTCGGTGTTTGATCAACGGCTGGCGGATGCGGTCTTCCCACTGGCGGCGGCGCAGGAGGTGGGCGTTCTCGTCCGCTCGGTGCTGTTGCAGGGCGTTCTCACCGAACGAGCGGATCATCTGCCCGATCATTTGGAGCCGCTGCGCGCCCGCTCGCGCCGCTTCCGCCAGATCGTGGCCGAGAACGCCATCGGCCTTTCCCCGGCCCAGGTTGCGCTGGCCTTTGCGCTGGCCCATCCTCACATCAGCGCCGCCCTCATGGGCGTGCGCACCCTGACCGAGTTGACCGAAAATCTACAGGCCGTCGAAGCCACGCTCCCCGCCGAACTGCTCGATCAACTCTATCCCCTGCGCATGCACGACGCTGATCTGCTCAACCCCGGTACGTGGCGGCATTGATCCGCTGTCAAGCGGATGGGACGCCCTACGGCAGAAAGGCATAATAGCCCAACGGTTCGTTTGACGCGTAGTGCGTCTACAAGTCTACGCACTACGCACTACGCTGGAAACCATTGAGTTTTTGAGCCGCGATGGACTACATGGTCTGCTCACCCCGGCAGATTCTGCACAATCGTCTGCCACACCTCGGCGTGGATGCCGCTGAGATCGCGGCCCAGTCCCCGCGGATCGCCGTCCGCGGCCAGCAGGTCGAGGAGGGCGTCGACGAGGGCGACGGTCTCGCTGTCGCCGCGGGGGATAAGATGGTTGCGCAGTTGCACCAGTTGGGCCTGCCAATCGCCCCGTTGCGCCGCCGCCGGCCCCAGGACGGCGAGGGTGTTGTTCGCCAGGGTTTGCAGCAGTTGCAGGTCCACATCGCCGGCGGCCAGTTGACGCTGGATGGCCTGCCAGATCTGGGCGTAGACGCCGGGCAGTTCGCGGCCAAGCTGCGCCGGATCGCCGCCGAAGAGCGCCATTTCGATGACCGCAAAGAGCGACCGCGCGCCAGCATCATCGACCTGGGCCTTGAGCGCCTGTAGATGCAGGGCCAGCGCCATCTTCTCCTGAGGGCTGCCGCGCAGCGCCGCCACTGTGCGTGGGATCAGATCGAGATCGAAGGGGAGATCGGGCGATTCGCGCTGATCGTCGTCGCTGGCTTCGAGACGGGCAAAGGCGGCGGCGATGCCCTCTTCTCGGCAGGCTTCGAGCAAATCGAGGTGGGTTTGCAGGATTTGCACGGCGCGTGCGTCGTTCTGGCTGCGGGCTTGTTCAATGTTCTGGTGGAAGATCTCCAAGACTTCGGGGCGGAAGAGCAGATCTTGTTCTGTTTCGACCACTGTACGGGTCGCCGCCCAATC
This sequence comes from Caldilineaceae bacterium, assembly GCA_019637695.1. GTDB lineage: Bacteria > Chloroflexota > Anaerolineae > Caldilineales > Caldilineaceae > RI-153. The sequence continues at coordinate 27,246 of JAHBVG010000025.1, forward strand.
GGATGCATTCACAAAGGCGCGGATGGCGGATAGGATCGGTTGATTGGCGCTGTTGCCGCCGTTACCGCCCCCCGTGGCGTCGATAGGGCGCAGCCAATCGGGCTGGGGATCGGCCACGGCCGCGGCCCAGGCGGCGTCGAACCGGGCGCTGCCCAACGCCTCTTTGATCTGCCCCAACAGCCCTTGCATGGTCTGCGCATCGGCGCGGTAGCCGTGCTGGGCCAGCGTGGTGTAGGCTTGCCATGCCATCGCCACCCCGCGCGCCAACTCGCCTTGCTGGATCAACAATTGGCTGAAATTGGCGCGGGTGACGGCGATTGAGCGCACCTCGCCCAGTTCCTCAGAGGTGCGCAGCGATTGTTGGTAGAGCGCCATCGCCTCTTGCGGTCTCCCCATCTGCACAAGCAGGGCGGCCATGGCGTTCTGGGTGACGGCGATTTCTCGCACCTCGCCCAGTTCCTCTTTGGTGCGCAGCGATTGGGTCAACAGATCCAGGGCGCGTTTTGGTTGGCCCAGCCGCCGATATGGCTTTTCTAGATGGTAGGCCAGGTTGCTCTGCTGTGCGGGCGGCAGGTGAGCCAGCGCTGCGTCCAGGTCGGGCAGGCTCTGCTGCACCAGTGTGCGGATGCGGGCGTCGCTGTCGTAGCCCTGTGGTTGCCACGCTTCTTGCGCCAACGCCAGATAGGCCAGACCATGGCGCAGGCGCATCTCGTCGCTGGGCGGCGGCAGTTTGGCCTGTACATACCAGCGCAACATGGGGTGCAAGGCCAGCCGCGCCAACTTCCCTGTGGCAAAGTTGTGTTGCGCCGGGTCGTGGACCTCGCTGAGCAGGCCCAGGCGGCGGAGGGAGATGAGTAATGCGTAATGAGTGTCCATCTTCGCCTGCCCCTGGCCCCCGACCCTCCGCCCCTCGCTCCCCGCCACAAATTCGGACAGAAACGGCGTGCGGAAGAGGCTGACGGCGCGCAGCAGATCGATCTGGTTGGGGTCGAGACGGTCGACGCTGTAGGCCATACAGGCGTAGAGCGTGGCCTGACGTTGTGGGTCTTCGAGGCTGGTGGGCGTCTCCTGTTCGGCCCTGTGCAGGGCGCTCTCGATCTCTTCCAGAAAGGCGGCCAGCGTGCCGTCGCTCTGGGCGAACTGGCCGGCCAGCAGGCGGATGGCCAGCGGGTGGCCGTCGACGCGTTGGCTGAGGCGGCGGGCGTCCTCAAAGGGGGCGCGCCCGGCCAGCGAACGGTCGCTGTCGGTGTCGAGCAGGGCCAGAAAGAGCTGCGCGCCGTGGTCGAGCGCCATGCCCTCAAGATCGATGACGGCGAAGTTGCCCCAGGCCGCCGGCGGCAGAATGCGGCTGGTCACCAGCAGCGCTCCCTGGCCCTGGGGCAGCGTGCTCAGAAAGTGGGCCAGCCGTCTGGCTTCGGGGTCGTCCCGTTTCAGCGCGTCCAGCACCGTCTCCAGGTTGTCAAGGTAGAGGAGCGCCGGGATCTGGGTGCGCGCCTGGGTAATGGCGGTTTGCAGATCGGCGTCGCGTGGATAGTGGGCCGGGTCCAGCCCGTAGAAACGGGCCAGACGGTTCAACAGATCGGGGAAGAAGCGGTCCGTCTCCGCCACAGCGCCGGCGTCCTGCGCCGCGCGCTGGTTGCGGCCAAAGGCTTCAAACGAGAGGGCCAATCCCCGATCCTGGGTGAGCCAGGCGGCGCGTTCGGCGGCCTCGCGGGCCAGCGCCGTCTTGCCCATGCCACCCAGCCCGTGGATCACCACAAATTGATTGGTGGTGGGTTCTTGCAATCCGCGCAGCACCGCCGCCATCTGCTCGCTGCGCCCGGTAAAGTGCGGTGTACGGTTGATGGCGGCCATCTCCCAGCGCGCGGTCTGCGGCGAAGGCTGAACCTGTGGCCGTCCTGGGGCGAGGACGAGGCCGGGCAGCGGCTCGGCGCAACTAGTGTAGAGGACGGGCAACCCGGCCAGCCAATCGGGATTGCGCAGATCCGGGCTGCGTCCCAGTTCCAGGCGCGCACGGCGCACGGCCTCTTCTACGCTGCGCCCGTTGAGCAGGTGATCATAGAGCGCGGCGCTCAATTTGCGCGCCGCGGCGTCGGGGATGGCGGCGGCCATGCCCAGGGCGTAGGCTACCCCCTGGTTCACCAATCCCCGCGCAATGTCGCCGAAATCGGTCCACCCCTGGCCGGCGTCGGCAGAGAGGCAACTGTTGAGCAGCACCAGCAGCACGCGGTCGTCCAATTCGGCGGCCAGCGCCTCGGCGCGGTGGCCTCTCCCCTGGCCGTAGCCGTCCTCAAATTCGAGGACGGCGCGTCCATTGTGGCTGCTGCTGTGGCCCATAAAGTGGACGATCTTGTGGGCGTTGGCCTGCAGGGCGCGGCTGGCGGCGTCGAGGCTGGGCGGGCGCACGCGCGTCAGCGTCAAGGCGCGGCCGGCCTGATCCACGGCGCGGCGCACCCCCTGCCACTCGTCCTCCACCATCAGGCGTACATTGCCGTCGCTGGGGTCCGGCGCAATCGCCACGATCTGCAAGGGCAGGTTTGCGCCCCGCAGATCCCTGGCGTGCAGATGGTAGGCGGCGCGCACGAGATGCACCCGTCCTGCCAGCAGCGCGCCGGGATCGTCGGCGTCGTCGGGGTCTGCGGGCGGCAGGCGTAGATATTCCCAGCCGATGCCGGCCACGCCGCTATCCGCGATGACGAGGAGTAGACGGCTGTTGGCGGGCAGCGCGGACAGCGTCGCCGCCAGATCACTGCCGCCGAAGGCAGCGTCAAAGAGAGTGCGTCCATAGCCGCGTGGGTTCATGCGTGCGGCGCTCTTGTCGGCAAAGGGGACCAGCGCGCCGTAGCCAACGCATTAGGCGATTCTGGGATTTCCGATCCACAATGCGACCCCCAATCTCCAATCTCTACTCTCCAAACTCTACTACTCAATCACAATTCCATCAAGATCCTGCGCCGGTTCGGGATATTGGAGATCCAGCCCTTCCAACGCCTCGACAATCACGGTGGACACAACCAGATTGCGGTACCATTTCTTGTCCGCGGGGACGATGGTCCAGGGCGCCCACTCGGTACTCGTGCGGCTGAGGACCGCTTCATAGGCGGCGATATAGTCGGGCCAGCGTTTGCGCTCGCCTAAGTCGGCCACGTTGAACTTCCAATGTTTGCTGGGATCATCCAACCGGGCTTGGAGCCGCTTCTTCTGCTCTTTGGGGCTGATGTGCAGGAAGAATTTGAGGATCGTCGTCCCTTCCTCGACCAGCATCTTCTCGAAGGCGTTAATGTGATCATAGCGGCGTTCCCAGACGGAACGGGGCACCAGATCATGGACGCGCACAATCAACACATCCTCATAGTGGCTACGGTTAAAGATGACGATTTCGCCGTTGGCCGGCGTGTGTTGATGGACGCGCCAGAGATAGTCGTGGGCGAGTTCGATAGGCGTAGGCGTCTTGAAAGAGATCACCTTCACCCCTTGAGGGTTGACGCCGTTGAAGACGTGGCGGATCGCGCCATCCTTACCGCCAGTGTCCATCGCCTGGAGTATAATCAACACTTTGTGTTTGGCCTGGGCGTAGAGCGTCTCTTGGAGGGTTTCGAGACGTTGGTTGAGCTGGGCAAAGCGATCCTTGCCCTCTGACTTGTCCTCCGCGGCGTCTGTATCTGACGGATCCCACTCGGCCAACTTGATCGCACTCCCCGGCGCAACTTTATACTGATGCATAGAAATTCCTCTTTTCGACAACAACTTTGGCGGGACAACGTTACAGGATGGCTGACAGTGTAACCCCGATCCACAAGCTCCACAAGCGGATCATTTGGACGCGAAAGGACGACGGCAACTCGCCGTCGTCCTTTCGCAATCTATAGGAACTATCCTCGTTGGGACAGGCTGAACCGATTACTCGGTGGGGGGCAGGATCACCGCGTCGATGACATGGATGACGCCGTTGCTGGTCTCGATATCAGTGGCGATGATGTTGGCTTCGTTGATCATCACGCCATCGGCCATAACCATGAAGCTGACAGTGGAACCCTGCAACGTCTCCGCTACGAGACCATCGGTGACATCAGCGGCCATCACCTGACCGGCGATCACATGGTAGAGCAGGATTTGGGTCAGGTCGCCACTGGGGTCGGCCAGCAGTGCTTCAATAGTGCCTGCGGGCAGGGCAGCGAAGGCCTCATCCGTGGGGGCGAAGACAGTGAACGGACCCTCACCCGACAGGGCATCCACCAGACCAGCCGCTTCGACTGCGGCGACCAGCGTCGTGAAACTCCCCGCTGCAATCGCTGTCTCTACAATGTTCAACTCGGCGCTTTCTTCCATCGCTTCAGGGGTTGCTTCCGCAGCCGCTTCTTCCTCGGTGGGGGGCAGAATCACCGCGTCGATGACATGGATGACGCCGTTGCTCGCTTCAATGTCAGTGGCGATGATGTTGGCTCCGTTGATCGTCACACCATCGGCTGTCACGGTGAAGTTGACGGTAGAACCCTGCAACGTTTCCGCTACGAGACCATCGGTGACATCAGCAGCCATCACCTGACCAGCGATCACGTGGTAGAGCAGAATCTGAGTCAGGTCGCCGCTTGGGTCGGCCAGCAACGCTTCCACAGTGCCTGCGGGCAGGGCGGCAAACGCCTCATCCGTGGGGGCGAAGACAGTGAACGGACCCTCACCTGACAGCGCATCCACCAGACCAGCCGCTTCGACTGCGGCGACCAGCGTCGTGAAGCTTCCTGCCGCAATCGCTGTCTCTACAATGTTTAGTTCAGCCGCTGGCTCTTCCGCCACAGGTTCAGTCGTCGGCTCAACAGGAACAGGGGTAGCGGTGGCTGCTGGCGCCGCTGGGGCTGGCGTTTGAGCAGCCGGGCAAGCGGCAAGGATCAAAGTCATTACAAGCAGTACAGGTAACAAGATCAGACGGTTCATTGTGAAGCTCCTTTTTCCTAAACTTAAGCAGGTTGATGGTTGGAATACGCACACAATCATAGGGTTTGAACATCAATTTGTGTTCAATTACGTTTCAATATCTGTTCAAATACTTTACATCATCACAATATCACAGTCTTCCGTTTGATAAGTGACATTGATTCCATTTGTCTCCATCTTGAACAATATTTGCACATATAATTTCAAATTCAGATCTTCCCCTATTTCTATGGGTTTGTCCACCTCGCCCAATGGAACAGTAGCCGCCTTACCCTATACCCACCTACGCGCTGGGCTGCTATAACAAAGCAGATAGGATAATCAAGGCCCTGATTCCCCAAAGAAAGTGAGTCAAACAATGGCAAAAAATAGGCTGGACGAATCCTCGATTTTGGAGGAAAATAGAGATGATTCCACTCGGAATGGATGGCGACAGGATTCCGAGCAGCGCCCGGCGATAGGACGTATTCCCTTTTACCTCGTTCTATTTTGTGGGCTGTTGAGTATTGGATTTCTGCCTGCCACCCCTGGTCTCACAGCGCAAACTTCCTCAACAATTCCCAACAAACCGATCGGAGCGACCATGTTGATCAATGGTGGTTTTGAATGCAGTGAGGGGACTTATCAGTTAGACGCGCCCCAGGGCGGGCAGATGAGCATTCACGAAGGCTGGACTGTCAATTTTTTGCACGGGACGCCCTGGGTTTATAGCGCCAATATGCAATATAACGGCGGACCCTGCGGCGGACCCGCTCATGTCGAAAAGATCGAAGGCGGGGATAGCCTCGCCATCTTTGCCCACGATCTAGAATGGACCGATCAGCCGGGCAAGCCTTTCGATGTGGCGCTCTATCAACAGGTTGCCGCCATACCTGAGATGGCCTATAGCCTCAGCGCGTGGATGCTATCCCTGTGTGGCGGCAGCACCATGCCCAATGATTGTCCAGATGGGTACTATATGGCGAAAATGCTTGGCATCGATCCGACTGGGGGCATCGATCCCAATGCCAGCACGGTGATTTGGGTGGAAGATCGACGCAACTTTGTCGAGGATGGGCAGCGAGTCGGCTGGATCAACTTGCGTCTAGCGGCAATGGCCGAAGCAGAGATGATCACTGTCTTTGCGCGCATCAACAGTCCCTTCCAATGGCATGGCAACCACGCCTTTGTGGATGCGTTTAGCCTGGTGGAAGCGCCAGAGGCTCAATTCCTGCCTTTGCCCGAAGTCGTAGAGGATCACAGCGTCGAGATCTGTTGGCAGGGAGCGCAAAGCCAACGGATCGAGTTGATCCCCGCGGGCCTTTATACGCTGAATTTCGACATTGAGTACCGGATCGGGGAAGACGGCGACTGGCAGCCCTGGCTCACCGAGCAACCTGCTGGCAAGGCGCTCTTCACCGCCCAACAGGTCAACACGCCTCACTTTTTCCGCGTTCGTCCCCGCGCTGAACAACCTGCCGATGGACCAGCAGGCGCATGGCCGAATCATCGCTATCCTGGCGTTTGGGCTGAATCGCACGCCGTGACCTTCGACAAGGAAGCGCCTGACTTCAAAGTCTTCATCCCTAATGTTTTGCGGTAGAGATTGGGGATCCGAACGCTGCGGTCGGCGGAGACTGGGGACTGGGGACTGGGGACTGGGGACGCATTGTCGCCTACCAGATGCGACCTGCAAACCTGCAACCTGTCCCTCATCCCCTCCCCTTGTCACCTTTCCTCCTCCTCTTTGCGCCCTGCTGCGTTCGTTGGTACAATCGGGGCTGCACACGCTAGATTCACTTTCTTCCAACGAACGCCAGAATGCATCAACCAACCGATCCCAATACCAACACCGAGACGCTAAGCGACGCCCTCCAATCTGTACGGGCGCGTATAGACGCGGCGGCAACGCGCGCAGGACGCGATCCGGCGGAGATCACGTTGGTCGCTGTAAGCAAGACGAAATCTATCGATCTGATCGCAGAGGCGGCGACAGCCGGGCAAGTCGATTTTGGCGAAAACCGGCTGGAAGAACTGTGGGAAAAGGTGGAACTTGCCCGTCAGCGCGGGTTGGATGGCATCCGCTGGCATATGATCGGTACGATCCAAAGTCGCAAGACGGCGGATTGCATTGGCCCTTTTACCCTCATCCATTCAGTGGATCGGCTTAAGATCGCGCAGCGGCTCAACCGTGAGGCGAATGCAGCCGCGCAAATTCTGCCCATTTTGCTGGAGATCAACGTCAGCGGCGAAGAGAGTAAGCATGGATTCACGCCTGTGCAACTGCTGGCAGCCATGCCCCAGTTGTTGACCTTCACATCGCTCCGCTATGAAGGTCTGATGACAATGGCGCCCCTTGTCGATGACCCCGAAACCGTGCGGCCCGTCTTTCGCAACCTGCGCCAGCTTCTTGAGCAACTGCGCAGCGACTATCCTCCCGCCCAATATGAACAGGTTCGCTGGCGTCATCTCTCCATGGGCATGACCAGTGATTTTGAGGTCGCCATCGAGGAAGGCGCGACCCTGGTCCGCATTGGCACCGCCATCTTTGGAAAGCGAGAATGAACCCTATGCAATTGGATGGAAAGATAGCCTTTATCGGCGGCGGCGCCATGGCCGAGGCGATCCTCAAACGGCTCATTGCGGAAGCGGTTGTGCAGCGGCAGCAGGTCCACGTTTCTGAGCCGGTGACGGCGCGACGCGATTATCTGGCCGGAACATATGGCGTTACCGTGGTGGATCGAAACCCGCTAGCCGTTGAGGACGCGCGGACGGTAATCCTGGCCGTGAAGCCCCAGGTTCTCGACAAAGTGACGCCTGAATTGCATGGACGCCTGCTGCCCGATGCCTTGGTGATCAGTATAATGGCTGGGGTGCGCATCAGCACCCTGCGCGCTGGGCTAAATCACGAATGCATTGTTCGATCCATGCCCAACACGCCTGCCCAGGTAGGCGCTGGCATGACTGTGTGGACGGCGACCGCGGCCACCACTGCGGCGGACAAAGAGAACGCCCAAACCATCCTGGCGGCGATGGGCGACGCCTTCTTTGTGGCCGAAGAACACTACATCGATATGGCGACTGGGCTGAGTGGATCGGGGCCAGCCTTTGTTTTCCTCATTGTCGAGGCGATGATCGATGCTGGCGTCCACATTGGCTTTAGCCGCGCCCAGGCCGAACGGATGGCGATTCAGACCATTGAGGGCAGTTTGGCGCTCATGCGGGAGAGCGGAAGCCACCCGGCGGTGCTGCGCAATCTTGTCACTAGCCCGGCAGGCACCACCGCCGCGGGGACATTGGTATTGGAACGCAATGGTCTGCGCGCGACGCTGATCGAAGCTGTCAGCGCGGCCTATTTGCGCAGCAAAGAGCTGGGCGATCTCAGCGAACAATAACAGCGGTGGGCCTCCGCGTCCATCGATGATGATTTTTGTAGAACATTCCTTCATGTAGAAAGAGAAGAGGTTAGCGTGCTCAGCAATCTTGTGGCAGGTTTAATTGAAATCTATATCTTTGTATTACTCGCTCGTATTTTGGTGACCTGGATTCCGAACCTAGATCCAAGCAATCCGATTATTCAGATGCTCTTCCAAATTACGGACCCTGTGCTTGAGCCGGCCCGCAAGTTGATCCCACCGATTGGCATGATCGATATTTCCCCGATTATCGTCTTCATCGCCCTTCAATTCATTGCCGGGATCGTCAGACAATTGCCATTCTAGAGGAGATCTGGCGAAAGAAGCAGATTCTTCACCGAAAAACGGAAAGTGGACAAGCCCATGCAGACTTTGACGATGAAATCATCCATGCGAAACATCGCCGCACTGCTGGCGATCATCCTCTTGTTGGCCGCTTGTGGCGGCAGCGAGCCGACCCCCGAACCGACAGTAGCGCCCACGGCTACGCCGACGACAGCGCCAACGAATACGCCGGAGCCACCGCCAACCCCTACACCGGAACCAACCGCGGCGCCCACTGAGAGTCCGCTTCCCACGCCAGGAGATCGGGGCATTGGCGATAGCCCATTGGCGACGCCCGCGGCGGTTGCGGAGAGTCCTCTGGCGACCCCAGGGGCAGGAGAAATTACCATGCCGGGCGACGAAGGGTTAGCACAATTAATCGAGCGCGCTCGCGCGCAACTGGTTGAAGAGATCGACGGCATCAGCGCGGATGATATTACGGTGGTGAGCGTCGAAGCTGTCGAGTGGCCGGATGGCAGCCTGGGGTGTCCTCAACCGGGCATGATGTATGGACAGGTAGTGACACCGGGCTATTTGATCATTCTAGAGGCGGCTGGCGAAAGCTATCCATTCCATACGGGGCGAAATCCCGAGGGGCAACTTGTCCTCTGTACAGAGGAGTAATTTATAGAGAACACATAAAGTTCGTACAATCGTAGGGGCGCTGGCGGACGCAGCGTCCGCTTGCTGCGCCTGTCGGGTGCGGCAAGCAGCACCCGTACCGAATTGTATGCTATTCAAGTGGTTTCTCTATTAATCTCCCAAGACCAGCGGGAAGTAATAGTGTTTCGAGAGGAGATTGACCTCGGCCCGATAAATGGCAAAGGTGCCGGGGATCATGGCCCAGATGGGTTGCGGCGCAGTCGCCAAAGGACCAATCTCATACTGGGTCGAAACTTCACCGTTAACAGCCCGCGGCGACTCAGGCGAAAATCGACCGGCCATGCTGTAAAAGTTGACGGGGTAACTCTCCCATACTTGATTGCCAAAGCGATCGTGGATCGTTAACGATAGATCCAGTGCAACGCCCTTGCCAAAATTCAGCCCGAAGATCTGGGTTGGTCCTGAGAGGCGATGGGGCGCATCTGGTTTCACCAACAGCGTAATGCGGTGGGTCTGGTTAGCGACCTCTATCGTCAATTCAGCCGTCCCCGCCACTTTGCCCGCATAGAGTGTCTGAGTCAACACTCCCCCGCCCATCATCGCTGTGATCTGCTGGCTGCCATCGGCAAAACTTCCCAACGATGTGCGCAGGGCAATGCGGAGATCCTCAGTGTAGGGTTGATTCTCGGCCGTGCGGGCATGGATGACGATGTCCGTCTGATTTCCGCCGACTGTCATCGACGTTGCGGATGGTTGAATTGAGAGCAGGAGTGGACCATCCTGAACGCGCAGATCCACAGCCTGCGCCTGGACGCCACTGGCAACCACCAGGGTATACTGTCCCGCTTCCTCAGGCAGGGTCAGGTCGAGAAAGGCATATCCACTCTCGTCGCTGATCAGCCTGGCAGCGGCTACACGCTTACCCGTCGCGCCGACAACCCCTCCTCCCGCCGAAGGTCCCCACAATTCTACCCTTAGGACCCCACCGCGGATGGGCAGCGGCGCGCCTCGTGTATCGGTGACAGTTATGCGGATTGGGATCTGAAAGGGCTGGCCCACGCTGAGATAAGATCCCACGGGCAATTGCAGGTCAATGTGAATGGCCTCTGTCGCCTTGTTCAACGCCGCTGCCGCATCAATTCGCCCCCGTCCCAAATAGGGATCCGGTCCAGGATAGTCCGCAGCGTTGACATCAACCGCCGTGGATAGAATCAGATCGACGACGCCGGCGCGATCAAGATCTGGGCGCAGACTCCAGATGAGCCCGGCCAACGCCGAAACATGGGGCACAGCCATACTCGTACCGCTCTGAATATGGAAGCTATTCCCCTTGTAGGTGCTGAGGACATCCGCCCCAGGCGCGGCAATATCGGTCTGCGGACCGGTGATGCTGAAGGTTGCCCAGAGATCCCCTCGGTCCACGGCGGCGACGGCCAGGGTCTCTGTATAAGCGGCGGGCCATAAGACCTGATCGCCATAGTTGCCGGTAGCGGCGACGATCAAAATATCATCCGCATAAAGGCGGGTGATCGCCTCGCCCAGCGGCAGCGAATTAGAACGCAAGACCAGGCTGAGGTTGACGATCTGCGCCCCCTGGTGACGGGCATAATCTAGCGCACTGATCAGATCCGAGACAGCGCCGCTGCCCCGTCCATCCAACACGCGTAAGGGCATCACGCGCAGATTGGCGGCCATCCCCGCCACGCCGATGCCATTGTTGATCTGCGCGATGAGGATACCAGCCACATGTGTGCCATGCCCAAAGAGATCATCAGGGCTGTTGTTATTGTCTACCCAATCCCACCCGTGGAGATCGTCCACGAAGCCATTGCCATCGTCATCCACGCCGGGTTGCCCGGCCGCTTCGTGCGGATTCGTCCAGACGTTATCCACACTCAAATCGTCGTGGGTGAGTTCCATGCCGCTATCGATCACTGCAATCACAATCGAAGGATCGCCCTCGGTCACGTTCCAAACGGTTGGCATACCGATCATCGGCAGCGCCCACTGCTGGGGATAGTCTGGATCGTTTGGGGTGAAGGGGAGTGTCGTCTGCGCTGCTTCAATCCGTCCATCCAACTCGGCAAAGCGGACAGCCGGCAACGATTGCGCGCGCGCCAGCGCGGCGTCGAGCGTGGCAACGCTGGCGCGCCCGGTTACAGTTGGGCGCACTGCCGCCAGATCAAAGGCCGGCCAAAAGTGGACGAGCGTCATGCCCTGTTCGGCAAAGAGCGCCAGGGCTTCGGCGCCCGAAATGTCCGGCGCGATCCCCACCAGGATCAGATCCGTCGGCGCGGCGGCATCCTGGGCAGCGGCGCGCTCCATCCCAATCAGGGCCATCCAAAACAAGAGGATGGGCAGGAGAATGGCAGCGCTGATCAGATGAATTTTAAGTCGAAACTGAGGATAGTTGACCATAAACCCATTATACCCGTCGTCCGAACTCATCCCAACAAATCATCCATCCTGTGATAGAATGGGGGCATGTCCAATGGTAGAATGCAGGGGGACGGGGCATTGTGGAAAGTTCTGAGCAGCGCGAAATTGAGCTAAAATACCGGCTACAAGATGACGTTTTGCTGGACACGCTGCGCGAGGATGACAGCTTCTTCGGTCTTTTCAATTTGGGGAGAGGCCGCTGCCAGCAGACAGTGGACACGTACTGGGATACGGCCGATTACGCCTTGACCCGCGGCGGTTTTGGTCTGCGCACTCGCCGCCAGGATGGGCGCTGGCTGGTGACGCTCAAGGAACTGGCATTGCCATCAAATTCGGCGCTGGCCGACCGTACAGAAGTGGAAGCGCCGCTGGACGAGGCGATGTTGTTCGCCTTTCTCCAAGAGCCAAAGCTCGCTTTGCTGATGGAGAGTTTGGCCCAGCCGGGCTGGCCGCCATCCGCCTGGGCGCAGGTGCGGTTGCGAAAAGCCAACCCGCTGCTGCGTCCGCTGGCTGTTTTGCAACAAGAACGCCACAAACGCATGTTGCTCCCGATTGATGAGTTGAACGCGCTGGCCCTGGGCGAATTGAGCCTTGACACAGTACAGATCTACGCGCCTCCTTCGTGCGCGGATGCGCTGCCCAACTGGATTGACCTTGCTGGCTGCGCGCCGATGGCGACTTTCCGCGAGATCGAGATCGAAGCAGCGCGGGCTGATCAGAGAGGACGCTTCCAAACCCTTGCCACCCAATTAAGCGAGATCCCGCAGATCTTCCCCTCGACGGCTGGCAAGGCTGAAACTGCGTTGCGAACCCTGGCCGGGATCGGGGCCAACGGCGTGCAGGGGATCGAACCAGCCCAATCCATGTCTGAAGCAGGGCGACTGATCTGGCGGCAGCAATTGTTGGAAGTGCTGCTCAACGAGGCTGGCGTCCGCTGCCACCAAGATGAAGACGCGGTCCACGATATGCGCGTCGCCATCCGCAGGATTCGGGCAGCGCAGCGCATCTTCGGTCCTTATTTCGACGCAAAGGATACCGATCCCTATCTGCGTATTCTGCGCAAGACGGCGAGGATGCTCGGTGCAGCCCGTGATCTGGATGTAGCGATTGCTCTGCTCGACAAGTATGAGATCGCGCTGGCGCCGGTGAAAAAAGTATGGCACAAGGAACGTCAATTGGCCTATGCCGCTGTACAGAAATGGCTCGGAAGCAAATCGTACAGCCGCTTTATCAGCGCCTTTGGTCGTCTCTGCCATACCCCTGGGGTTAGCGTCCGCGCCCAGCCTGCGGGGGATCTGCCCCATGGGGCGCAGGTGCGCCATCTGTTGCCCGCCGAAATTTTTACACACTATACCAACATGCGCGCCTACGAGGACGCAATCGATGCAGCCGCACCCCTGCCCATCCTCCACAGGTTGCGCATTGAGGGCAAACGGCTACGCTACGCGCTGGAATTTATCGCCCACCTGCTCGATCCAGAGCTTGCGCCCAGCCTGATAGCAGATCTCAAGACGCTGCAAGATCGCTTGGGGAATATTAACGATGCCGCGGTGATGGGGGATCGGTTGCGCCGCTTTGCCAAAGATCACCCCCAGTTTTCGGTGGATCGAGCGCTGGCTCAATTGGATACTGTGATTGAAGCAGAACGCGCATCCTTTGCCCCGCTCTGGGCTGCCTTCGTCGGCGCAGAGACACGCAGACGGATTGCGCTTGCTATTGCACACCTATAATCACCCGTATGCGCAGAACGAAAGCAGAGTCCGCGACGCCGCTGATCGGCCCGCCAGCCCCAAACCTGACCCGTTCCCTGCGGAGGTCCCCGCTGTTGACGGGGGAATTGCCCCTCTGGCTGGTGATCGTCTCAGCGCTCGCCGCCGTGGGGACAATTCTGCTGGGGCTGACGTTGCTCAGCGTGGCGGGGATGCTCGGTATTTCCAGCAGCCTCAACAATCCGCCGTCGGCTCAAGAGTCGGCGCCGGTACTGCTCGTTGTTCCTGCTTTGGGGTCATTGACGCCTGCCGCTGTTGCGCCAACGCCGGTTTCGCTTGAACTCCAGACATTGATCGCCGAACCTTTGCCCACGCCTGTCGCCGCCAATCCTGAGCGCAGCGTTGAAGCGGTTCCCCTGCCCTCGCCTGTGGTGGAAGTTGCCGCAGTGGCGCCCATCACCTATCGAGCGCTCTTCCAAGAGATTGGGGACGCCTACGGCATCGACTGGCGGCTGCTGGCGGCGCTCGCCTTCCGCGAAAGTCGCATGGACCCCATCGCAGTGGGTCGCGACGGCGATATGGGGCTGATGCAGATCCTGCCAGGCACGTGGAACGAATTTGCCCCCAGAAGCATAGCGGATCAACCGTTTGACGCCCGAAGTAACGCACAAGTGGCAGCCACCTATCTGCTCTATCTACAGGATTATCTCGATCAATTGGGGCATGGCGACATACAATGGGTGCTGGTTGCCTATAATTGGGGACCGAACAACGTGCGCAAATTGTTGGCAAGCGGCGGGGACTGGTCTCAAGTGCCTGAGCGCCGCCGCCAATATGCCGCCGATATTTTGGAGGCCGCTTTTGGCGTCCGCTTTGTGGAGTAATACAGGTGATGGAAAAACGAACACCAGAAGAATTTGAAGATCTGGTTGTGGCGGCGATTGAAGAATTGCCCGAGATCTTTTTAGACAAGTTAGAAAATGTAGCGATTGTGGTGGAAGATTGGCCGGATCGCGATGCACTCGATTCTGTGGGCGTGCGCTCTCGCAGCAATTTGCTCGGCCTCTATCATGGCATCCCCCACACGGCGCGCACCCGCTCGTACAATTTGGTCATGCCCGACAAGATCAGCATTTATCGGCGACCGATTGAGATGCGTTGTCACAACGACGAAGAGGTGCAGGCGATGGTGAAGCGGGTGGTGCGCCACGAGATCGCCCATCATTTCGGCATTGACGATGACCGGCTGATGGAGATCGGGGCCTACTAATAGAGATAACCACTTACCTCTACTGTAGCCGGGTCCGTGACCTGGCGACGGGTCACGGACCCGGCTGGAGCATTGGGCTTAGTAGTTACGGCTTAATAACCTGACAGATCTGAACCACGGGGAATGAGGAGTTGAGAATGCGTCTCATCCGAATCGCGATGCTTTGGATAGTCGTAGCGCTGGCGCTGGCGGCCTGTGATCTGCCCAGGCTTCCCCAGGAACCCGCCGATCTGCCCCAATTGCCGGGTCTGCCCGACGCCATCCGCGATCTGGGGCTGCCCGACTTGAGCCAGATCCCCAATCTGCCCCAACTTGGGGATCTTCCTTTGCTCAACGTTGACCCGAACGCTATCAGCTTTGCCGGCCCTACCGAGCGGGCGATTGATGTTGGCGAACGCATCCCAGGCACGGATATTGAACTGATCAGCACAAGCAATGGCAATGCAGAGTTCCGCATTGCCGGGTTGCGCGCCACCCGCTCGCTGGGCGATTCCCTCGACTACGAGGGTCCGTGGCCGGGGACCAGTGGCGTCAACTACTCGCTGCGGCTGCGTATCTACAATGTGGGCAGCAATAACGTGCGCGCTGCCGGCGTCCACCGCCTGGTCGTGGACAATATCCAACCAGTCGAGCAAAGAGTACGCTTGACAGGGACAACACTGAGCATCCCCTACACAGTGTCGGCAGCGAACGGGGAACGTATCAAAGGCGTGACGCTGGGCTACGGCGGCTCCGACGACCGCGGCGCGCGCCTTACGGGTCTGCCGGCTGACGCCTATCCTTATCGCAAACTTGGCGACAGCATCCAGTGGTCAGGGCAACTGCGCCCGGATCTTTTGGTCGAGTACAATTTACGTGTTCTGTTCTACAATAACAACTCCTTGCAGGTGGGGGGTATCGCCACCCTACAACTTCCTAATGGAGCCCAGCCATGAGCGTCGAAAGTACTCCAATCCCCAATACGTTGAGCCAGATTCAGCGTAGCAGCGCCCACAATGATCTCCAACCCATCGCGGCGGATTATTACAACATTACCAATGCCAACGGCGCGCCCGTGGCTGGGCTGCTCGTCCTGATGGATCGGCGGCAGCGTCCGGTGCGTGCAGAACTACATCTCCACGACTCGACAGTGGGGGCGAATCAGGAATTAGCCCAGCGCCAGGCGCATCTGCTCATCAGCGACCGCTACAGCGGGGATCGGGCGCTGCCGCTCAACGTGTTGCGCACACAGATGGAGGAGGAGCGGTTGAGCGTTCCGCTCTCCGCGCCGCCGCCGCCCAGCAAGATCCCCGGTTGGCTCAAACCGGCGGCGCTGACACTGGTGGCGCTGCTGGTTTTCGGGACGGCAGGTTGGTTTCTGAATGATCTTTTGGGGGCAACAGCGCATCCAACCGTCACCGCGCCGGCGGCTGTGGATTCGGTAGATCCCCCTGCGGAGATGTCCGACGCCGTGGATGACACATCCGCGTCGGCAGTTGCTGCGTCCGAAGGGACGCGTATCTTCGAGACCAATGGGCTTCCGCCTAGCCGCAATGCGCTGCCCCTCGATCTTGACCAGCGTGTGCGGGTCCGTTCGGGCTTTCAGGTAGCGCTACGCACAGAAGCAGGCGCCAGCGCAGGCGAAGTACTCGGTTCGATGCAAGGCGGGGATCAGGCGACGATCATCAACGGCCCCATCTGGCTGGAAGGGAACAGCGATACGATTGTCTGGTGGTTCATCCGCCTTGACAACGGCACAGAAGCCTGGATCGCAGCCAATACCAGCGAGTTGACACTCTTAGAGCCAGCGCCTTGATTGGGGAGCAATGACTGGGAAGCGTAGCGCGGAGAGAGCGAGGCACCTGTGAACTACACAACTTGGTCTGATGATGAATTAATCGAAGCACTGTGGATAGCCGGGCGCAAGCCGGAACGAGAACTCATTCAGGCGTGTCTTCAGCGACGGGACTCATTGACGCCAACCCTGCTCGACCTGATTCTGGATGAAGGCGATTACGAGTGGGAAGACGAAGATCCGCGCTGGTACATTGGCATCCACGCCGGGTTGCTGCTGATCGCCTTCCGCGAACCTGAAGCTATCCCCATCTTCATGGATATTCTGTGCGATGATTGGTATGATAATCTGATGGACTGGTTTGCTTCTCACCTCCATCACTACGGGCCTGCGATTGTGCCATCCCTGGCCCAAGCGATCACAGATGAAGAGGGATACATCGAGGGTCGGCTCACTGCGATTGAGATCCTGGTCGAACTTGCCAGTCGCTTCCCCGAAACTCGTCAACAGTCCATTGCCCTGTTGCGAACGCTGCTCCCCCAGATCAAAGATGGCGCTGTTGATGTGGATAATCCCAGCGAAGAGGATATTAGGGTATGGACATGTGCAGCGGAAGGTTTAGGAGATTTGGGGGATCGGCGTAGCCTGCCTGTGGTGGAGGCGTTACACAAGGCGAAGCTGATCGACGAGATTGTCTATGGGGACTTCGATGATTACAAACGAGAGTTCTTCTCACCCAAAGGCTTTCGCCTTCACCATCGCAAAGCGGCTTTCGATATTTTCGAAGCGTACGGATATAGGGATTAACAGTAACTACTAAGCCCCATGCTCCGGGCGGGTCGTGACCCGCTGCCAGGTCACGGACCTGGCTAAAGCAGGGGTAGTAGTTACGATTAACAAAGAGGAATCGCCATGATCAGCGAACGACTCCAGGCCTTTTTGGCCGATCCGCAGGGCTTCTTTCAAAACAGCGACAACGTCTTCTTCGCCACGATCATGGTCTTTTTTGTTGTCTTTACAGCAGCCCGTTTGCTGCGTCTACGCCAATCGCAGGTTGTCCCCGTGGTGATGGTACTGATCGGGCTGCTGGTGTTGCTGCAAAACGGGCTGCTTGTCCTCAACCTGCCGACACTCTTCTTTATCACCCTGCTGGTGATCGCGCTGATCGTCGGCTTGCGCTACTTGCCAGGGTTCAAATGGCCGAGTTGAACGACGGTGATTATGGGACGGCCTCTAATTGCTGGCGCAGTTTGGGCAGCGGCGCCAACCCGTAGTTGATCGCCACGGGCCGTCGTTGACGATCCAAAACCACTGTCGTCGGCACTGTCATCACGTTGTAGAACGCCGCCAGATCCTGTTGGACAACGGCATCAAGCTTATGGACGGCGATCCCCGTGTCGGCGGCGAAACGCTCCAGCACAGGCGACTGCTGCAACTTACACTGGACACAACTCTCCGTGGTGAAATAGAGTACGGCTGGCGAACCAGGTAAGATCTGCTGCGCCAGCGGAGCAGGGAGTGTCTCCTCTTGGAGTTGCTCAATCCGCCGTCGCTGCCAAACACAACAGATCCACCAAATCCCCAGGGTCGCCAACACAACGATAGCCAGAATGATAAGTCGCTCAAGCATAGGATCTTCTTACTCCACCGTACGCCACATGGGCAGATTGAGATTCACACCGCGCCGGGCCAGTTGATAGTAGATGAAACAGCCCAGGCAGAACCCTGCCACCAGGTTGATCGCCGCCAGCACCACGACCATCGCCGTCAAGAGCCAGCCGAGTAGAGCCGCCCCCAACGCAAAGGAGATTGTCGCCAACGCTAAAAAGATCCCACCCAATCCTTGGGCAAAGAGATGGGGTTGCGCTCTATCCGCGCGCAGCTCAGGCTTGAGCAGGCCCATGGGCTTCACAAAATTCTGATAGATTAACTTGAACAGCCCGGCGTTCGGCCAGATCGTGCCGATCAACATGACAGCGCCGACAAAGGCGACGAGCCAGACCCCATTCAAAATGAAAGCCAGCACCAACAAGGTGATAATCGAGCCCTGATTGAACTTCAACGCCATTTGATCCAAACTGCCCCCGCGATTTCGTGTTGCCATAAATGATGAATCCTCTGTGTGTGTAGGCGAGTATTGAATATTGGGTATTGGGTATTAGGTATTGGGTAGTGAATACTGAATACCCAATACCCAATATCTAGTACCTAATCCTTCCCCGGTTTGCGCGGTTCCTCGAAGAGTTCGATCAGGTTGCCGTCCGGGTCGGTGAAGAAGGCGAGGCGTATATCCTTAAAATTCTTCGGATCCACGGTGAAATTGACGCCCGCCGCCTTCAACTCGGCGTAGGCAACGTCTACATCCTCGACGTGCAGTGCCAGGTGATCAAACCCATATTGATTCGCCACCCGTCCGCTGCGGTTATCGCGCCCAAGAAGTTCAATGGTTGTACTGCCCACGTTGATAAAGATAATCTTCGCATCGTCCCAACGTTTGGTCACCGGCAGACCCAACGTCTCGGTATAGAATTTCTCTAACGCCTCAAAATTGTCCGTAAAGAGCGCCACATGGTGCGTGCCAAGCAGTTGCATAGGTTGTCCTGTTCTTTGTGGTGAGAGGGATTAGTGACTGGTGATAGGTGACTGGGATCGTGCTATTGGTTTCCCAGTCACCTATCACCAGTCACTAATCCCCATTATTTCAATCAAAAATACCCAAACTGACGTACTTACTCCCGTCATCGGGGAGAAGGGTGACGACAATCCCTTCGTCGAGTTGTTTGGCGATTTGGATGGCGGCAGCGACGGCGGCGCCGCTGCTGAAACCGACGAAGAGACCCGCCTGTCGCGCCAGCGCCCGCGTCGTTTCCCAGGCCGATTCAGGACCGATGGGCAGGTGGCGATCCACCAATCGCTCATCGTAGATGCCGGGCACAATCGCCGTCTCCAAATGTTTTAAGCCTTCGATGACCGAAAGCTCGTCCTCGGGTTGTACGCCTACCAATTCCACATCAGGGTTCTGTTCCTTGAGGTAGCGGCCAATGCCCATGAAGGTTCCGGTGGTCCCTAACCCGGCGACAAAGTGGGTCAACTGGCCGTCCGTCTGCGCCCAGATCTCTGGGCCGGTGGTGCGATAGTGCGCCTTCCAATTGGCTGGGTTGTTGTATTGATCCGCGTAGAAGTAGCGATCTGGATCCGCTGCGACCAGCGCGCGCACCTTGCGGATCGCGCCATCGGATCCTTCCAGCGGATCGGACTCGATCAACGTGGCGCCGTAGACTTTGACCAAAGCCTTACGCTCGGCGCTGACGTTGGCAGGCATGACCAGATGAACCCGATAGCCCTTGAGCGCGCCGATCAAGGCGTAGGCGATGGCGGTATTGCCCGAGCTGCTGTCGATGAGGATTTTATCGGCGCTGAGTTTACCCGTGCGCTCGGCTTCTTCGACAATAGCCAACGCCGCCCGCGCCTTCACCGATCCGCCGGGATTACACCATTCCGCTTTGGCGTAGAGGGTGACATCCTCACTGACGCCGCGCTGATGGGCGAATTCACTCAGGTCGAGCAGCGGCGTATTGCCGATGGCGTCGAGTACCGTCGTCGCGCCGCTGACTTTCGCCGTTTGGATCATTGGGGCCATGAACATGGTCATCATGGATCGTTGGCTCCTTCTGTAGGGGCACAGGTAGGGGCAGGGAGAAGACTCGGCATTGAACCGGCGGACGCAGCGTCCGCGTTTGCTTCCGCCCTACCCGTACCCCTACGATTCTTACGCAGGGACGCCGTTGGCGAATTCGCGTGGTCGCTCGGCGTGACCGCCTAACGAGGGCAGACCACAAAACTGCTGATAGTCGATCAACTCGGTAACGGTGGGATGTTCGCCACAGACCGGGCACTCAGGATTCTTTTCGACCTTCAGCGTGCGGAAAGACATATCCAGCGTGTCGATCATAAGGAGGCGGCCAATCAGCGGTTCACCTGCGCCCACCAGCAACTTGATCGCCTCAATCGCCTGAATCGAACCGACGATACCGGGCAGCACGCCCAGCACACCGGCTTCGGCGCAGCTTGGCACTTCCCCTGGCGGCGGCGGATCGGGGTAGAGACAGCGGTAGCAGGGTCCACCCTCAATACCCGCTTCGACGACGGTGGGCTGATAGACGGTTGCCTGCCCCTCGAACATGAAGATACTGGCATCCACCAACGGCTTGCCTAGAAATTGGCAGGCGTCGTTGACCAGGTAGCGCGTGGGGAAATTGTCCGACCCGTTGATCACCAGATCATAGTCGCGGATGATCTCCAGGGCGTTGGCGCTGGTGATAGGCTGGCGGTAGCCCACCACGTCCACATCGGGGTTGATCTCCTTGAGGCGGTCGCGGGCCGATTCCACTTTAGGGCGACCCACATCGCTCTGCCCGTGGAGCAGTTGCCGTTGCAAATTGGAGACATCGACATCGTCAAAATCTACAATGCCGATTTTGCCCACGCCCGCCGCCGCCAGGTACATCGCCGCTGGACTGCCCAGCCCGCCAGCGCCGATCATGAGTACGCTGCTTTCCAAGAGCTTGATCTGGCCCGCTTCACCGATTTCGCTGAGGATGGTGTGGCGGCTGTAGCGGATGCGCTGATCCTCGCTGAGGACCTTGGGCACTTTGAAGGGCAGGCTGGCGTTCTTCCACCCGTTGAAGCCGCCGATCATCGAAATGACCCTTTCGTAGCCCATTTCCTTGAGATTCCGCGCAGCCAGGGCCGAA
Organism: Caldilineaceae bacterium; assembly: GCA_019637695.1. GTDB lineage: Bacteria > Chloroflexota > Anaerolineae > Caldilineales > Caldilineaceae > RI-153. Next base: position 48,446 of record JAHBVG010000025.1, read on the forward strand.
CGCACACCGCCTGCACAATAGAGGACCACCGGGATCTCGCGATCCGGCTGATGCTGCTCGATCTGTAACTCTAGAAATCCACGTGGGATAAACCGCGCCTGGGGGATATGGCCTTGTACCCATTCATCCCGCTCGCGGATGTCTACCACCGTCAGTTCTTCGCCCGCTTTCAGCCAGCCATGCAACTGATTGGGCGTGATCTCTTCGATTTCACGTTTGGCCAGGTTGACCAATTGATCGCGATTTAACCTTGTCACTGGTTCCCCTCCCAGGGTAAGTATGAAGGATGAAGGCTAATGAATGAAGAAAGGGAGCGATCTCCGCATATTCTCCAATCTTTATTCTTTATTCATCGCTTCCGCCCGCCATCGCCGGGACAATCGAGATCTTGTCGTCCTCGCGCACGGGGGTATCAAGCCCGGCCAGGGTGCGGATCTCATCGTCGTTGCGGAAAATGTTGATAAAACGCTTTAAGTTGCCCTCATCGTCGAGCAGTTTTTCCTCGATGCCAGGGAACTGCCGATCAAGACTTGAGAGCAATTCGCCCACGGTTGCGCCGTCCTCGGTGATCTTCGATTGACCACCGGTGAGCCGGCGTAGCGGTGTGGGGATGAAAATTGTTGCCATGAATCGAAACTCCTTCTATTTGTTCGAGTACGATTAGACCTTGCATAATGACAATAAAAACGCCGGGCCCATCCTAACGATGAGACCGGCGCGGAATCTCTTTTATCAACTGTATGATTCCCCATCAAAGAAACCGACAGGAAACGATACACTTAGAGCAAAGGATCGATGTCGAAAACTTTCGAGTTCCAGGCGCAACGCTCATCGCTTGTATCCAAAATCGGCGGGAACAACCAGCACCATGCTGGCAGCGCCCGCTACAGACACAAGCAAGTAAGATAGTTAAGTGTTGCCGAAAACTCGAAGTTCATTGAGTCGTCACCCTTGAATCGGTTGACAAGAAGCTCAGGTTTGTGTGGGTAAATATTATGCACACAGTCGCTTTTTGTCAAAACACACACATGCTCTCAGTATATTATTCATAGCGCGTGTGTGACGTAGCGAAATTACATTTTGGGCAAAACGTCATCAGTCGGCTATCTTGACCTGCGATTCGCGGACAGCAACGACTCGGTAATCTTCAACAGCCTGCGATTCATCCACATGGTAGACGATGTAAAAAGGTGGGGATACGTCGGCGGCCAGATTCTCTAATTCCGCGGGCAGTGGATCCTCGCTTGATTGGTAGAAACCGAAGAGACCGGGGCGGGTCTCGTAGAAGGGTAGCCGCTGGCGCAGCAGATCAATGTCCAATTCGGCGAAATCGGGCAGCAGCCGAAAGGCGCGCAACACAGGCGCATGGTCGTATTCTAAAGAACAGATCAAGTAATATGCGTCTGGATAATGGGCGCTCCAGGCATCCGTGGCCGAAGGATAGGCCACCGAAACGGGATGCGAATGGTAAATAGCCACCATGCGGTCGCCCGCTTCTTCGAACTTAAATTGCAGGAGCAACGTCTGTGGATCAACATCATAATTTTCGACTTTGTCATCAGCGACGTTGTCCGCACGGATCAGTTCAATGGCCCTATTTTCACGTCCACGCAGCAGGCCGCAGATCTCGTCTGGTTTGCCAGAGCGAGCATGGTCTATGATCTCAGCATAAATAGCCTGAGAAATCGTAAGGGGTTCTTGAATTTCCATCATAGACCCTTTCCTGTGGAAGGATGTAAATTGAACCGGGCGGCAGGATCATATCACCGCCCACAGTATGAAGAAAATTCACCCAACTCTTAAAATAGAAACGCTCAAAAAGAGAAGAAAGTCACTATGAATAAGCAAAAGGAGACAAAGTTTCATAAGTCTGGCCCAAGTGAGGAAGTAGTACAGAGGTACGAGGATGATCGTCAACAGACATTAGAACAAGAAAATAAATCGCTACAGACGAAGTTGGCCGAGATCCAGTATTGGATGTTGCGCAGCCAGGAAGAAGAACGATCCCGGCTGGCTACCGAACTGCATGGCGGTCCTATTCAGGAGTTGAGTTCGCTGCTCTTTGAGATCAACACGCTTGAACGTATGCTCAACAGTGAAGAGTGCATCACCGTTGTCGTCGGGCTTAAGGACAATCTCAAGTCTTCGATCCGTAGTTTACGCAAGTTTATCAATACACTCCATCCCCCTGCACTCGCTCACTTTGGCCTTCAACCGGCCATCCGTTCCTTTGTGGAACAGATCCAAACCGAGCAGGTAGATCTCAAGATTGCGCTCTTCTTCAGTTCCGAAGAGCGTCTGGCCGACAGCGAAGTGGAATGGGCGATCTATCGTGTTTTACAGGAGTGTGTTCAAAATGTGCTGGATCATGCACAAGCCCACAACCTTATGATCCGCCTGCGTTTAGACAAGCGTGAAGTCAGGCTTGAAGTAGAGGATGATGGCATTGGCTTTGATGTTTCACTCCAGGATGCAAACCTGTTCGCCCGAAACCAGTTGGGATTATTCAGCGCTAGAACGCGCATCGAAACGTTTGGCGGCGTATTTCATATCCGCTCGGCGCCAGGAGAGGGCACCACAATCCACGCCACGGTCCCGATTCTGAATTAGTGATTGGGGATAGGTGACTGGTGACTAGGAGTCAGATTGGCCCAGTCATCAGTCACCTATCCCCAGTCCCCAATCTCTACTCACCCACAACCACAATTTCACCCATCTCATTCACATAAAGCAAGAGTGCGGAGCCGGGCGGCGCGGCGTCCATTGTGAAGACGCCGAATGGTGTTTCCACCTGGGTCAGATTTGCCAACGCCACGCGCACAGCGGCGGAATCGTGGATATCGGTTGTGCGCATGGCCTCGGCCAGCAGCCAGATAGCCGCATATCCTTTGGCGCCTGTGGTATCGGGGTCCATCCCATAGGCCGTCCGAAACGCTTCAACAAACCCCTCATCCACTGCAAAGGGATGCACGAGCAACCAGTCTACGCCGCCAAATATGCCGTGGGCAGCGTCCCCGGCCAGATCCAGCAACGCAGGGCCGACAACGCCGGCGCCGCCGATGAAGTAAGTCGGCGTGGGAAATTCAAAGTCCTGGGCGGCGATCAAAATATCGGCGGCGACTGCAACCGGCACGTTGAGTACCACTGCATTCGGGTTTACCTCGCCCACCTGCAACAGGAGATCGGTGGGGCTGAGTCCCTCCGCCAGCGTCACCGCAGCCACCACTTCCATCCCCTGCGCTTGCAGTTCCTGTACAAAAAGTTCTGTGTCTGCGCCGATCACATCCGCGGAGATGAGGGCGACGTTGTTCAAGGTGAGGTAATCGCGCGCCATCAGGATCGTTTGCAGCGTCAATTCACTGCTGACAAAGTCGGGTTGATAGGTCCAGTTGTCCACATATTGGTCAATCCCGAAGACATCCGTGCCCGTATCGGGGCGCAACACCAGGGGCAGGGCTGCCTCTTCCACATTGGCGTAAGGCAGAAGCGGCCCCAACGATGCCACAATGTTATCAAGCGCGGCCTGTTCTGGAATTGCAAGCGCAGTGGGATCGGCGGGCAGGGCGGCGCCCTCTGCGATCAAAACCATCTGCCGCCCCTCGCCGATGAAGCCCAATTCGTTGATCTGTCGGATCGCCAATTGGATGCCCGGCACCAGCGCATCCTCATAAAGGGTTTCGTCGTCGTCGAGCATCCGCTCCAGGCCAACACCGATCACAAAGGCTTGCTGCCTAGCGGCTTCAGTTGTCAACACAATCCCTGGGCTTGGCTGTTGATCGCTTGGGGCAACTGGCGGCTGCGGGGGGATGGGGATCAGCGATCCGCTTTCGGTGGGAGCGACCTCTTGACCCGTTGGGCCAGGATCGGGTTGGGGCAGGGTACAGCCGCCCACGAACAACACAAGCGTCAACAAGATCAACGCACAGCCTCGCATCGATAGAGATCGACGGTAAAAAAACATGAGATTCCTCCTTGAATCTTTGGGGGATTTGTAACATTTCATCGCTCAAACTTGATTCTCGTTCCCATCCATTGTAGAAGGGTGATTACGCTCTTGTAAGGAAGTTCCTTCCATTTGGGTGTAGCTAAAGTTAGGGCGCAAGTGCCGGGGACTTCACAAAGAAGATGGCAATAAGTCCCCGGTACTTCACATGCCCCAAAGGTGAACTAGCCCCTTCCATTTTGATCTGCTTTGACCGGCCCGTTGGGCCATGTTACAATCGCAGACACCACAACTGTTATTCAAGCCTTCTCCTCCGCCAGCAACGTTGTCGTCTCAAGTCCCTTCCACCACGATTCGGGGAGCGTTGATCATGGAACTCACGCAGCGCCGGGCCAAACTCGCTACCATGTACTATATCCGCCGCTTCATTGACGCCACGTTGGAAAAGGTGATCCTCAAGTTGTACGAGGCGTGGGGAACGCTCTCTGAGGCGGATCAACGCCGCATCCGCGAGAAGGAGGGTCAACTGGCCGAAGGCATTCGGAACGCAGCCACGGCCTTTGAACGAGGCATGAAGATCGACGCCTTCCTTCGTGAAATTGAAGCGATCGACGGAGTACTCGAAGTTGCTTTCGACGAATTGTTGGAAGGCAAGACAAGTGAAGTCTTCCGCAATGCCGGTGGACCGCAGCAGTCGGTGGCGGATCGGCTGGTGCGGATGTTGGATGAGAACCCGATGACCTATGCCGCGACGCAGGCGATCCCCAAGGGGTTTGACTTTGACGAAATCGAGATGGCTGTCGAGGAGGAGTCAAGTTTGAGTGGGATGAGTGTGGCTCAATCTGAGGCCGAGACAACGGTTCCACTCTTTACGAAAGTAGACTTCCCGGCCAAGATTGAGAGTACCTCTGCGGAAGAGCATCCTCTGGTTGTGCAATTGGTGCTGGATCGACCAGAGAGCAGCCGGGTTGATGCGGGTCTTACCTTTCGCTTTCAAGACCCACAGATACCCGAAATGGTGGAAGTAGCAGTGACCGCGCCGGGCTTCCACGAGCGCACAGGTGTGTGGACGCGCACGATTGCCGTTTACAGCTACACCGATTCGCAGCCAGCCATCTTCCTCTTAAAGCTGGCGGACACGGAACAGAAGCCGCAGCCCATTACCGTGGATTTCTACCACAAGGGGCGTAACGTCGGTTCGTTCACCTTCCAAACCGAGATCACCGGCCGTCTTTTCACGCTGCCGCCTGGGGGCCCACCTACCGAGGATGGCGAGCGCGTTACCTTGGGGACGGCGAGCCCAGTGCGAGCGTTGGGCGGCATCCGCCTGCCCACAGGTTCCCCGACGCCGCCGGTGGATGTGGAGTTGCGTATTACGCGCGCGGGTAAAAAGCTCCTATTTACGCTGCATTCGGCTCGGGCTGCCGTGGGCTATCATTGGCGCTCGGTTGGCAGCATCGAATTGGATGGGCTGGACGATCCCATGAAGTTCTTCGAGCACAATGTCACAATTTTAAATCAACTGGCCGAGAGACCAATCCAGGGCTTGTCCGCTGCCGATGCTCAGGATTATCAAGATGAGCTAGCGAACATGGGGTACGAGCTTTATACCCAGCTCTTCCCGCCCGAACTGCGCCAGGAATATTGGAAGCTCCTCGCCCTGCGCGACCGCATCCGCCAGGAGGAAAAGCGTGAGATGAGCCTGCTTATCACCAGCGACGAACCCTGGGTTCCGTGGGAGATGGTCAAACCCTACGAGGATGATGATCGCGACAGCGACTTTTTGGCCGGGGCCTTTCAACTCAGCCGCTGGCTGGCTGGCCGCGGTCCTATGGAGGAGTTGCGGATCAGCGCAGTGCAGGTGGTGGCGCCCAATCTTGATCTCGATTTTGTCAAAGATGAACAGACCTTCTTTGGTTCGCTCAGTGGACGGGGTATCCAGGTGGGCGCGCCTATTGTCACCCACCGCGAAGTGTTGAACGTGGCGCGCAACGGCGGCGTCCAACTGCTGCATGTGGCGACGCATGGCAACTTCAACCGGCAGCAGGTGAACGAATCGCCCATCCAGCTTGAGGATAAGGATCTCTTCCCCCGTGACTTCAACAAGATGACAGCCAAAGGATTGCTGCGCGACCGCCCACTGGTCTTCTTCAACACCTGCCACGCCGGGCGGCTGGGCTTCGATCTCACCGGTCCTGGCGGATGGGCGCAACGCATGGTGGACGAGTGCGGCGTCACCGCGTTCATTGGCAGCCATTGGGCCATCCACGATCGGTTGGCGGCGCTCTTTAGCCGCACTTTCTATACCGAACTATTGGACGGCAAAACGCTGGGCGCAGCCTTCCACGCGGCGCGTCTCACCATACGCGAAAAGCAGCCCGCCAATCCGACGTGGCTGGCGTACACGCTCTACGGCGATCCCAACAGCCGGATTGAGTGGATGTGAGGAGGACCGCAGACAGCGGACCGCAGACGGCAAATATCCAATACCCAATATCCAATATCCACTGTCCAATACATCTGCCCGAACGGACGTTCTGTTGTATACTATAGAGCGTTGGCAACGGTGAACGCCAACGCTTTTTGTATGCGCAGATGTATTTCAGAATTGATAATTGCGGGCGTAACTACCAAGCCCTCGCCTCCGGGCGGGTCACGCACCTGGCTAGAGCAGCGGTGATAGTTACCTTCGTATTTCTTGGTGTGGCTTCGTGGATCATCTCTGGAAAGTGCTGCTTATGACGACTCCCATGCGCCGCCAATATTTGGAATTGAAGGGGCAGTACCCGAACTGCATCCTCTTTTTCCGGCTGGGCGATTTTTACGAGACTTTCGACGACGACGCCAAAATTGTCGCTGAGGTCTGCGATGTAGTCCTCACCAGTCGCCCGGTGGGGGACAATCAACGAGTGCCGCTGGCCGGCGTTCCCTATCACAGCGTAGAAGGGTACATTGCCAGACTTGTCTCCGCGGGCTACAAAGTCGCCGTCGCCGAGCAGGTCAGCGAACCGGGCAATGGATTGGTCGACCGCGAGATCCAACATGTGGTGACCAAAGGCACGATCACCGAGCCGTCCATGCTCGACGACGACCGCAACAACTATCTCGTTGCCGTTACCTTCAGCGGACGGGGCAGCGAAGCGGGGATCGCCTATTGTGACATCACCACCGGCGAGTTTGCCGCCACGCAGATCAATGGCAACAGCAGCGAAGAAATAGAGCGGCGCGTGGGCGAGGAGTTGGGCCGCCTTCAGCCCAGCGAGTTGATCGTCGCCGATTGGGCGGTGGATCAGACGACGCTTGGCCCGTTGATCGCTGCGCTGGGCCCTGTCATTTCCACAGTGGAACCCTGGCGGGTGGAGTTGGAAACCGCCCAGCGCTCGCTGGAAAAGCAGTTCCGTGTGAACAGCCTGGATGGCTTTGGCCTTCAACGCAAAACGCAGGCCATCCGCGCCGCGGCGGCTGTCCTCGCTTATTTGCAAGAGATGCAGCCATCCGCCCTCAGCCAGTTGACCAGCGTCCACAGCTATGAGATCGGCGAGTTTATGACGCTGGACGAATCGACCCGGCGCAATTTGGAATTAGTCGAGACGATCCGCAGTGGACAGGTCAAGGGCAGCCTGCTCGGCGTGTTGGACGAGACACTGACGCCGATGGGCGGGCGTCTGCTGCGCCGCTGGCTCGGCCAACCCTTGCTCAACGTATCCGCCATTGAGGAGCGATTGGACGCGGTCGAGGCTTTCTTTCAGCAGAGCCGGGCGCGCATGGAGATCCGCGAACTGTTGCGCGGGTTGGGCGATCTCGAACGGTGGACCAACCGCGTGATCCAGGGGCGGGCGCAGCCGCGCGATCTGGTAGGGATACGCGGCGTGTTGCAGAAGATCCCCGAAATTCGGTCGGGTTTGGGTAAAGGTGATCGGGGATTGGGGATTGGGGATTGGAGAGATATTCCACTCGACGATACCGACAGCCCGCCAATCCCCAATCCCCAATCTCCAATCCCCAATCTGATGGATCAACTGCCCGCCTGCGAGGATATCCTGGCGCTGCTAGAGGCCGCCATTGCCGACGAGCCGCCAGCGACGCTGGCGAACACCGGCATCATCCGCCAGGGCTACCACGAGGAACTGGATTCGATTGTCCATCGCAGCCGCCACGCCAAAGAGTGGGTCGCCAATCTTGAGAAAAGTGAGCGCGAACGTCTGGACGTTAAGAGCTTAAAGGTGGGGTATAACAAGGTCTTCGGCTATTACATCGAGATCACCAACACGCATCAGCACAAAGTGCCGGCTGACTACATCCGCAAACAGACGCTGGCGAACTGTGAGCGCTACATCACCCCAGAGTTGAAAGAGTACGAATCGCTGATCCTCAACGCCGACGAACGCCGGTTGGAGATGGAGCAGCGGCTCTTCCGCCAGATCTGCGATCAGATCATTGCCCGCGCCGAGCGGCTGTTGCAGTTGGCGAATGGGCTGGCGCGGCTCGATGTCTATTGCACGCTGGCCGAGGTGGCGCTGAAACGGCGCTACTGCCGCCCGCAAATCGAGGATGGCCCAGTATTGGTGATTGCCGGGGGACGCCATCCTGTGGTGGAATTGACAAGCCCCGATCCCTTTGTGCCCAACGATACCCATTTGGCCCCAGATGCAGCGATCCATATTTTGACCGGACCGAATATGTCGGGCAAGTCTACTTATCTGCGGCAGACGGCGTTGATCACGTTGATGGCGCAGATTGGATCCTTTGTGCCTGCCGAAAGCGCCCGCATCGGCCTGGTGGATCGGATCTTCACGCGCATTGGGGCCAGCGATGAGATCCACCGCGGCCAATCGACCTTTATGGTGGAAATGGTCGAGACGGCGAACATCCTCAACCACGCCACCGGACGCAGTCTGCTCGTCCTTGACGAGATTGGTCGCGGCACCAGCACCTATGATGGTCTGGCGATTGCCTGGGCGGTGGTTGAGTATATTCACAACCATCCGTCCTTGCGCGCCAAGACGCTCTTCGCCACTCACTACCACGAACTCACCGATCTTTCCGAGCGGTTGCCCCATGTGATCAACTATCACGTGGCCGTGGATGACAGCGGCGAGGCGGTGGTCTTCCTCCATCGCATTCTGCCCGGCAAAGCGGATCGATCCTATGGTGTGCATGTGGCGCAGATCGCAGGGCTGCCCAAAGCTGTCGTCCACCGCGCCGAGGAGATCCTTGCCGATCTCGAACGCTCCGGGGCTGCCGGCCCGCGCCGGATCACCGAGATGGAACGGCAACAGAAAAAGGCGAGCAAAACGGCTACACAGATCGGTCTCTTCGCCGACATCCACCCGGCCATCCAGGCGCTGCGCGCCCTCGATCTCAATGGGTTGACCCCGCTTGATGCCCTGAATCGACTCTACGAATTGCAGAAATTGGTTCAGTCGGAAAAAAACTAAGCAATTTTGCTTAGGAAAATCTATCCCTCACCCAATATAATGAATACTTGATACAGGTACTATTTTCCTATCCACGTTATGTTTCATAAATATGGGGAGAGTCCAATGAGCGGGTTGAGTCAGAGAGTCACAATCGAAGAGTTTCAACAGTTGATGGGTTCGGACACGCAAAAGGTTCCGGCATTCCTGCGCAAGATTGCCAACACCGCCAAACCAGAGGATGTTCGTATGCTCAAAGCCAGCGTCAACAGTGATGTTACGCCAGCGACCAGTTGGGTTGGCTGGTTTTAGAAGTCCATTGTCACTCTATTGTTTATAGAGCGTGTGGGCAAATTGCTCACACGCTATTCTTTTTGCAGTAGGAAATCCCTCCCCACCCTCTACACTTCACTTCAAAGCACCGTAACGAGGTAGTCCATGAAAATTGAGCCTCTCGAACTTTCCCAACCGTTGGGTTTTGCCGTAGAAACTACGATGTTGCAGAAGATCGTCTTGAGCATGCCACAATTAACTAAATGGTCAGAGTTGGATAGACTCTTCGCAGACATGGATAACAAGATTGTTCGCTTAGATTGGCAACTGCCTGGCATCGGCTGTGTAGTTGTCGGCGGCGACGCCCGCCAGGTGATCCCTGCCATGGCGGCTATGGCCTGTTTGCAGATCAGCATTATACTGGTAGATGATTTACTGGATGAGGAGCCTGACGGGACACAACATCGCATGGGGATTGGCCGCACGGCCAACTTGGCCCTGGCCCTACAGGCGTCCAGCCATCTGCTGATCGAACAGTGTGACATCCCAGCGGAGAATCGGGCTGCCGCCGCGCTAAGTTTGACACGAATGGCATTGGATACAGCCGCTGGACAGGAACTCGACGTTAGCAATCTGGTAGGTGAAGAAAACTACTGGCAGGTGGTGCGGGCCAAGAGTACGCCCTTCTATGGCGCTGGTTTGGAAGCAGGGGCGCGATTGGCAGGCGCCGCAGCGGAAGTTGCCGCTGGTTTGTACGAAATTGGCGTGATCTTTGGTGAAGCAGTGCAGATCCTTGACGATCTTGAAGACGCTTTTAAGATCCCTGCCAATGCCGATTGGCTGCAAGGGCGTAACAATCTAGCCATACTTTATGGATTGACGGCAGAATATCCAGAAAAAGAGACATTCTTGCAACTGAAGGCCAATGCCGACCAGCTAGAAAGCCTGGAGCAGGCCCAACAACTTCTCATCAAAGCCGGCGCTGTCAGTTACTGCGCTTACCAATTGCTGCAACGTCATTGGGAAGCGCGCCGCCGGATTCGATCCCTGTCGTTGCAGCGACCGGCTCTTCTGCAAAACCTGTTGACCGCCCAACTTTTACCCTTTCTGAAACTGTTAGAACGACTGGATACAGAGCTTCCAGACATGTTCCTATCCATGTTACAGGTAGAAAAAGACTGGCAGTGAGAACCCTTCAGCAGTGGATCAACATTCGTTCCCTGGCTATACCGTCATTTGTGGCGGCGCTTGTACTTGCAGTTGGATTACTCTATACACTTGGCAATGTATACGCAATACCTTATCCTGGATTCGCTTATGATGGGCAATGGCGCGTTGTGGATTTTCAAGAGTCTTGCACGGCCAGGGACAATGATCTAGAAACCATCCAATGGTGCCGCCAGACGGCTGGACTGCTTCAATTAGGGGATCAGATTGTAGCGTATACGAACCCCAACAATGGAGAGCAATTGAGCAAGGAGGAATATCTGAGCGACTGGTCTGTCGTCCCATATTGGGGGTTGACCGGTGGTGAATTGGTTCTACTGTCGGTTGCGCAGAGATCAGGGGAACAAAGTGAAATTGCCTGGATCATGCGCGGCAGCACGCTGCGCGGTCAATTACGGCGTCTCTCTGGATCGTTGCTCTTTTTGCCATTTTGGCTGGCCGGTACCATCGTTCTGCTTTTTTTTCGACCGCGCGATACGCGTTGGTATCTACTAGTTGCATTTAATTACCTGACAGCGCTCTGGTTCATCATAGGCACAGTTTCTGTGTCGCATATTTATGAATCGCCATCGCTCGTTGTTCTGCTCTCCTGGCTGCTCATGCCCATCTATCTGCACCTCCATCTGCTACTGCCCTACCCACTGATCAGGGAGCAATGGCAGTGGTTAATTAGTACAATTTACGGTATTGCTATCGTCGTCGCATTGCTTTCGCTCTTCGGTTTTGTCCCTCCTTCTAGCTATTATATAGCTCTATTAGCAGCTATGTTGAGCAGCATTGCTCTGCTGTTAGTGAGATTAGTGCGTCCAGCGGATGGCGCGCGCCCTGCACTCTACCTCATGCTGACAGGTATTACAGTAGCTATTTTGCCTGGCTTACTTTGGTTAACACCGTTTGCGGGCGGTAACAATGGCGTTGTCGATATTACCGTAACTATGTTAGTCACCCTGGCGCTGCCGGCGCTGCCTTTCTTTTATACGTATGCGCTCTACAAGCATCGGCTCGGCGGCATGGAGGTTCGCGCCAACCGGGCGCTGGCAATCTACGGCTTTGCTGTGCTTTATGCCACAGTCTTCGTCATCCTCTTTGTACTTTTTTACCGGCAACCGGGATTCGACGCCGCAGCGCTGGGCGCAGCGCTGGCCGCGTCATCCATCTGTTTGCTGCTGGCGATCCTGGCGTGGAATCCACTTCGACGGATTCTCAACCGCATCGCCTATGGGACGGTCTACGAGCCAGAGCAGTTGGTGCGCCACTTTGCCAATGAGATCCCACGGGCGCTAGATCGCGATCAAATCGCACAACTGTTGATCACCCAGGTGACGCCCAGTTTGCTCATCCGCCAATCTGCGCTCTTCTGGTTTGCCGATGCTGAACATCCGCTGATCTACAGCAGCCGGGTTGAGGATAAAGCAGCAGGGATGCAACTTACTCAGGTAGCGCCCCTGATCGAGATCCGTGAACGCTTCCTGTCCGGGGAAGCGATCCCACCAGCGCCGCTCGAATGGGTGCGCCTGGTCATTCCCATTGAAGTGGACCAACAACCGGTAGGCGTCTGGTTATTGGGGCGGCGCGATCCCGACGATTTCTATCCCCAGAGCGATATCGAACTCCTGGCAACATTGGGCAACCAGGTTGCAGTTGCGCTGGAAACCAGCCGCCTGTTTGAAATTGTCCAACAACGGACACGCGAACTGGAAAGGGCCAATTTCGAGCTACGTCGCGCCGATCGGCTCAAAGGAGATCTCCTGCGCAATGTAACCCACGAGTTGCGCACCCCCTTGACCATCATCCAGGGGTATACCGAGTTGATGCTCGAAGACGAGCAGTTTGACCCCGAACATCAGGAGTTCCTAACTGCGATTAACGCCAGCACACGATCCCTCGTCCAAATGGTGGACAATGTGCTGAGACTGCAACAACAGCGCCTTTACCACAGCAACGCTACCCGGCAATGGGTAGACATACGCCAGATTGCAGCCCATTGTGTGCGGCGGGCGCAGATTTTGCTTGGGCAAAGAGAGAACTGGCTAGAGCATTCCTTCCAAATCGTGTTGGAAACAGGAGACGCGCCGCTGAACATCTGGGCTGATCCTGTTCAGCTAGGCCAGGTCTTCGACAACCTGCTGTCCAACGCTGTCAAGTTTAGCCCGCAGGGTGGGAAAATCTGCGTGAAATTATGGGCGGGCACGTACCAGTTCTCCCCCATCTACACCAATGGTTTTTCAGAAATGGAGAGGAAAGAAGCCCGGCGGTGGCCCGCTCTCTTTGCCAGCGTCGAAGATCAAGGAATAGGCATCCCCCCTGAAGAATTCGAGAGCATTTGGCTGGAATTTTACCAGATCGATGCATCCGCCGTGCGCCACTTTGGGGGAGCCGGATTGGGCCTGGCATTGGTCAAAGATATTATCGAGAGTTACGAAGGCGCAATCTGGGTGGAAAGCGAAGTGGGGAAGGGTTCACGTTTTACCTGTGCGCTGCCCATCCTCTCGCCAGTGGAACTGCCTCAAGAGCATACCGCTCCACAGGTCAGCGGAAATTGATCCCCCGCTCCCCTTCGATCCATAACTGCACCCCATCGCTCCACAGATGAACTCGTCCATTCAAATCGTTGCGCAGGATCAATCGCCCGGCCAACGTATCCAGCACATTCTGAGTGGGATGGCCGTAGCGGTTCTCGCCCACTTGAATCACGGCAATGGATGGATTTACCGTCGCCACAAAGCCCGGATCCGTGCTGCCGTTGCTGCCATGATGGCCCACTTTTAGAATGTCGGCTTGAAGCGCCGATTGCCGAACCAACACACGCTCGGCGGGGATGCCCGCGTCGCCAGTGAGCAGCACTTCAAACTCCCCGTAGACTAGCTTCTGCACCAACGACCGTTCATTTTTATCGTCGCCATCCACGCCGCTGAGACGCGCAGAGGATTCATCCGCAGGCCAGAGCGTCCATAGGGCGACGCCATCACCCAGATCGATCCAGCCGCCGGCGCCCTGTACGGTGATCGGCACACCTGTCGCGGCCAGCATTGCCTCCCAACCGTCGCCATCTTTGTGGTCAAGCGTCACCGCGCTGACCACTGCGCCATCTACCCGATAGCGGTCGGGCAGGGTGAGTTGTGCGCCCATATGGTCAAGATCGGGATGGCTGAGGATGAGCAGATCGAGACTGCGATCCCAGAAAGGCATGACCTCGCCTAATTCTGAAAAGAGTCGCGCCGGATCGCTGCCGCCATCGATCAGCATTTGGCGGCCCGAAGGCGTCTGGATGAAGATGCCATCCCCCTGGCCGACGTCGAGGAAGTGGATGTGCAGATAGCCGTCGGGCTGGGTGAGGACGATGCGCCAGACGAGGAAAGCTGCCACAGAAAGCCCGACGAGCGCGCCGTTCCCCGCGACTTTGCCCAACCATTCACCGTTCCAAGTGATTTGGCGCGCCGCTTCCACCCGGTTGCGCAGCCACCCTCGCCAGCGGATCAACCCCAGCGTCGCATAGGTGAGGATCAGCGCTGTACTGCTGTAATTCACAATTTCCAAATTTGCGCCGGGCAGCGCCGCCGTCCACTGCACCATGCTCACCGTCCACCATAGGCTGAGATAGGGAATCCACAAGATCACCTGCGCCAGCGGCCACAGCCCCATCACGCCCAGAATCACGCCCAATCCACCCCAGAGCATGATGAAGGGTTGCGCCGGTGAGATGAGCAAATTGGTGAGCGGAGAGACCACCGACAGCCGCTCGAAATAATAGACGACCAGCGGCAGGGTGGTGACATTGGCGGCCAGCGTCACCAATAGCCCATCCTGGATCAGCCCGCGCAGCAGAGATCCCCCGGCTTCGGCGGCGCCACCGCTGCCAGTGAGGTGTCCGCCCTGGCCGAAGCCGGGCCAGAGGCGGTCGAAGAAGGCCGTCATCCCCGGCGAAAAGAGGATCAGCCCGGCTGTGGCGGCGGAACTGAGCTGAAAGCCCACGTCCCAGAGCGTGAGCGGGTTGAGCAGCGTCATCACCCAACAGGCGAAACTTAGGCTGATCAAGGCCGTACTCTGGCGGCGGAGCGTGGTCGCCACCACGACAAGGCCGCCCATAAAGGAGGCGCGCACCACCGCCGCGTCCCCGCCGACGAGGAGGGCGTAGAGCGCGATGCCGATGAGCGTGGGCCAGAGCGCGCGCCGCCTCCCCAGCGTACGCGCCGCCAACGCCACGAGGACGCCCGCGACGATGGCGACGTTGGAGCCGGAGATGACGATCACATGGCTGGTGCCGGTGAGGTTGAATTGTTCATAAAGCTCGTCGGGGATACCCGATTCGATGCCCAACAACATGCCGTTGGCGAGGGCGGCGTAGGGTTCCGGCAGCAGCCGATTGAGCAGCGCTTCGCCGCGAGCGCGCAAGGCGTAGATCCCACGCAGCAAAGGGTTGCCGTCGTTGCCGGGCAGCGCTTCGATGCGCGGACGTTGCAGCAGGCTGTGGACGCCTTTGCGCGCCAGATAGGCGCGATAATCAAATTTATCGAAGACCGGCGGATCGACAAGCTGGCCGCGGATCTCCATACGCTGGCCGTAACGGTAACGGGGCAGGGCAGATGTGCTGATCTGCACCCTCCCCGTCACCGGCCGCGCCTCCCCATTTTGGATGAGGCTGTCCACTTCAAGTTGCAGGCGCTGACGGCCTTCTTTGATGGTGGGGTAGCTGCTCACGCTGCCGATCAGCGTCAAAGTAGGGGCGGCCCTGTCATCCTGGGCAGCGTTGTAAAAGGCCAGATCTGCGTCTGTCCAACAAGGGGAAACGGGATTGCCGGCGTAGCGCAACATCCCCGCGGCGGCGGACAAGCCCACGGCCAAGAGGATCACCCCTGTGATGGCAGGGCGCGGCAGCTCGAAGCCAGCCGAGCGCGGCCAGCGCAGATCCACCGGTGCGGCGAGAGGGCGCGTGCGATCCCACCAGAGCAGGGGCGGTAGCGCCAACAGGGGCGCGATCCAGAGCCAGGCGGGGAAATCGCAGTCTACGATCCCCAGTTGCCAAAACCAATGGCCGGCGGCAACGCCCATCATGTAGGAAACGGCGATGTACAAGAGTGTCATAAGAGAGATGTCGCTAAGGAGGAGACTTTGATCAAGGAGGCCAGCAAGCGGGGGGATCGCAGTGCGCTGGTCTACTTAGCGACAATTATTCCAGAAGAGCGCTGCATTTTCAAGATCTTCGCAAGGGAAGGCATAGCTCGCGCAATTGAATTGCGCCAGGAGAAACCAATGTGAGTTGGTTTCTCCTGACAGAGTTAAACCTCTCTACTTACGAGAATTGGATCAGTTGGTATGGATTGCCGGCAGGTAGACCTTCTCCCACTCGAACGCATCTTTGGTGAGCTTTAGGATAAAGGCGTCTGCTGGATCGGCTTCCGTATCGCCAGGGATCGGTCTCGCCATTTCCCCAACGATATAAAGTCCCGAACTGTCCACGACAACGCCGAAGGCGAAATCGTCAGACATCGAACCAAACTGATAAGTCCAGACTTCATTGCCAGTAGCGTCATACTTCCGTACAAAAGCATCATAGTATCTTACACCGGCTTGACCGGGAAGGATGCCAAAGGTGTTTCCAACTACATAGATGCCTGAACTGTCCACGGCGACGCTGCCAGCCGAATCCAACCTATCAGTACCGAACTGGTGAGTCCATGCCTCATTGCCGTCGAGATCATACTTGCGGATGTAGGCATCTGACTCCCCAACATGGCTCTGGTCTGGCAAAGCACCATAGGTATCTCCGATCACATAGACGCCCGAACTATCTACGGCGACATCCCAGGCGTTGTCACCCACCTCACCCACTACAGAGCCAAACCGGCGGGTCCAAAGTTCAACACCATTTTTATCGTATTTGTGGATGTGGGCGTCTCCGCTGGAACTGGTGATGTAGATAGCCGAGCTATCCACAGCGACACCGGAGGCGAAGTCATTGGCAGAAGTACCGAACTGAGAGGTCCAGATTTCGTTGCCGTCAATACTGTACTTGCGAACGTAGGCACCTGCTCCTCCGGCGCTGGGCTGGAGAGTACCGTACGAATGACCAATCACATAGACACCTGAGCTGTCGACTGCAACATCCGCGGCCGAATCCGAGTCTGTAGAGCCGAACTGATGAGTCCAGATCTCGTTGCCGTCGAAATCATATTTGCGGATGTAGGCATCCGACTGTCCAGCGTTAGTCTGATCTGGTAAACTGCCATATGTCACCCCCACCACATAGATGCCCGAGCTATCTACAGCGACGCCCCCAACGTAATCCTCTGCAGAAGAGCCAAACTGGCGAGTCCAGACCTCATTGCCAGTGACGTCATACTTACGGAGAAAGGCGTCGGCTTTCCCAAGATGGATTTGGCTGGGGATTGCGCCGGATGTCGCTCCAGCGACGTAGAGATCGCCCGAAGCTGCAATCGCGGAAGCGCCATCAGGGGCGAGACTCATTTTGATAGCATTGAACTGTCGAGTCCAGAGTTCTCCACCGTCTGCGTTGTATTTGCGGATGTAGCCACCGCTGCTGGTTTGGCCGGGCAGGGAGATCCCTGGATTTCCAACCCGATAGATGCCTGAACTGTCCACAGCGATGCCATCCCTATCGCTAAAATGCGAATAACCAAGATACTGGGTCCAAACTTCATTTCCGTTAAGATCATACTTGCGGGTATAGTTACCACCCTCATTTCTGACAGAATCACTGCTCATATAGCCGGTCATATAGACGCCCGAATTGCCTACCGCAACGGAGCGCGCATAGTCAAAACTAGCGGACCCGAACTGGCGAGTCCATACCTCGTTGCCATCTACGCTGTACTTGCGGACGAAGACATCAACATCTCCGGCATGAGTCTGCTGGGGTAATGCACCTCTCGTTTCGCCAACCAGATAGATGCCTGAACTGTCGGCGGCAACACCCCAGACAGTATCATCAGATGTAGAACCAAACTGGCGGGTCCACTCAGCGTTGCCATTAAGATCGTACTTGCGGACAAAGGCATCCGATCCCCCCAAAGTAGTTTCGCCAGGGAAAGTATCACTCCCTGCAATATAAATACCCGAACCATCTACTGCTACACTCAAAATTGCAATGGAGCCGAATTGACGGGTCCATACTTCATTGCCGTTGATATCGTACTTGCGAATAAAGCCTCCGCTGCTGGCCTGATCAGGGAGGGGGCCGCTCGTAGCGCCAGCTATATAGACACCGGAACTGTCCACAGCGACGCTACGCACCATATCCCATCCCAAAGAGCCAAATTGGCGAGTCCAGATTTCATTGCCGTTGACATCGTATCTACGGATGTAGATATCAGATGCTCCAACTTGTGTCTGGTCAGGGAGTACACCGTGTGTCTCTCCAACTGCATAGATGCCTGAGATATCCACCGCCAGGCTCCAGACGGAGTCATGTGACGATGATCCGAATTGACGTGTCCAGAGTTCATTGCCATTAGCATCGTACTTGCGAATATAAACATCTACGTTGCCCGCAGATATCTGCCCGGGTAAAGCACCCTCTGTAGATCCGGCCATATAAATATCCCCATTGACAGCTACGGCATTAGCAGATGTAGATACTGCCGTTGAAGAGATACCGCCAAACTGATGACTCCACAGAACACCAGGTGATGGCTCCGTCGTTTCCGCAGCAAGGGGAAGGCTGCTGGCAGGCAACGCTGTTAACAGAATCACAACGAGCAGAAGCGTGATCATCCTCGACATGGGATTCCTCCTTGTGCCGGTTTCTTTGCCGGTAACAGAATGTGTTGGCACTTTTCGGTTACATTTACTGTTGGATGCAATGAGCCCTTGGCTACTTCCAGGTCAGAAATTCGCAATCAATTCGTTGATTCAAGGCGCAAGCAGCGAGTCGGGGGCGACAAGCGTCAGGGCTGTTTTGAACTCATTCACCGTTATCTGGGAACGAGACGGAAAGCGTTCGGTCAATGGGTATCTTCATCTCTACTAACATGATTATCAACCAAGAGCACAGGACAATCAGCCTGCCAGCAACCCGTTAGAGAACGTTCATCTGCCAAAATCGGTAGGTTTGATCTTTTTAGAGTGAAGAGGCGGTAGTATCAAATGGGTGTGATCAAAATGAGTTGGCCGTCTGGGTAAGGGTTTGGGTGGACGGCTCACAAGAATTGTCTGCGTAAGCCATTGCTCGTCTGCCGTCCACCCAAACCCTTACGAATTGTCAACCCATTCTGAATACACCCCTATTAAATAAATGGCAACTGCTATCATCAACAGCATAGCTAATCACTGTGACAGAATCGTCCCAGAAATTCCTCTGCTGTTTCATGAACTAGCCTGTGGTGAATCTGTTGCAGTCACAGCGGATAGAGAAAGAGGTTCATAAAATCTGCGAAAATAGTTTTTGTTCCGCGCTGACCTATGGTATAAAGGCAGTGGTATAAAGATTATAGTGAGTTTCCCCATTGGTTTGAGCAAACGCAGTTCTTCAAAAGACGCTTCAATTTTTAGATTGTGGGCCTGTCTGTTTTTCATGGGTCATTGTCGACCTGAGTAAACCGGTTTTCAACGTTACATTAAAGGAGGTACACCTTGCAGGCGTTCGAGTACGTTGCTGCAACCACAGTAGAGGAAGCGGTGAAAGCCCTGAGCAACGGCAAACGGGCCAGACCGCTGAGCGGCGGCACCGACCTGCTCGCCCAGCTCAAGGAAGGACGGCGACAGCTAGATCTCGTCGTTGACGTCAAGCGCATCCCCGAATTGATGGAACTGCGCTACGATCCGCAAGAAGGTCTTTTCATCGGGGCGTCGGTTCCCTGCCATCGCCTCAACGCATCGGCGGATGTGAAGAACAACTACCCCAGCCTGATCGATTCCAGCCACCTCATCGGCGGCGTGCAGATCCAGGGGCGGGCCAGCCTGGGCGGCAATCTGTGCAATGCCTCGCCCGCGGCGGATTCCATCCCCAATTTGATTGCCCACAACGCCGTGGCCCATATTGCCGGTCCCAATGGACGACGCACTGTGCTGGTGGAAGAGTTCTGCCTGGCGCCGGGTCGCACCGTCCTTGCGGATGGGGAATTCCTGGTGGCGCTGCAATTGCCGGTCCCATCCAAGAATTTCGGCGCGGCCTACCTGCGCTTCATCCCCCGCAACGAGATGGACATTGCCGTGGTCGGCGCCGGCGCGTCGGTCGTCCTCAGCGATGACGGGCAGACGATCCAATCGGCGCGGATTGCGTTGGGCGCGGTGGCCCCTACCCCGCTCTTCGTCAAGGAAGCGGGCGACGCCCTGGCCGGTCAGCCGGTTTCGGAAGAGTCATTCGCCAGGGCGGCGCAGATCGCCCAGGACGCGGCGCGGCCCATCAACGACATGCGCGGCACGATTCCTCAGCGCAAACATCTCTCTGGCGTACTCACCACACGGGCCTTGCGCATTGCCGTGGATCGGGCGCGCGGCACCAAGACTGTCGATTCATTGGGAAGGATGAACGGAACTCATGGCTAAGAAAACACTTGTCGAAACAACGCTCAACGGCGAAGAGATCTCGATCCTGTGCGAGCCGCGCCAGACTTTGCTCGAAGTGCTGCGCGATGATCTGGGGCTGACCGGCACCAAAGAAGGATGCAGCAACGGCAACTGCGGCGCCTGCAATGTCATCCTCGATGGCGTGCTGGTCAATTCCTGTTTGGTGCTGGCCGTGGAAACGCAGGGTCGCACGGTGGAAACCATTGAAGGGATGGCCGGCCCCGAAGGGCTGCACCCGCTGCAAGAGAAGTTCCTCGAACATGCGGCTTTGCAGTGTGGCATCTGCACTCCCGGCTTCCTGCTCTCGGCCAAATCGCTGCTCGAACACAACCCGCACCCATCCGAAAAAGAGGTGCGCTTCTGGCTGGCTGGCAATCTCTGCCGATGCACAGGATATGACAAAATTGTGCGCGCTGTACTCGACGTGGCGAATAGCGGCGCGGAGGAGGTGAGGGCCTGATGCAACAAAACGGACACCACAACGGCAACGGTTCCAATGGTTCCAGCGGCTATAAGGTGATCGGCAGCCGGCCTGTCCGCCCGGATGGCATTGACAAGGTCACCGGGCGCGCCACCTATGCCGCCGATGTGCAGATGGCGGGTCTGCTCTATGGCAAGGTCCTGCGCAGCCCGCACGGTCACGCTATCATCAAGTCGATTGACACCAGCAAGGCGGCGGCGCTGCCGGGCGTCAAGGCAGTCGTCACGGCTAAGGACTTCCCCGCGGCTGAGGACAAGATCGAGGATCTGGGCGAAGGCGCCATCAACCTCAAATATCTCAGCGACAACATTATGGCCCACGACAAGGCGCTCTATTATGGACACGCCGTCGCTGCCGTGGCTGCTACCAGCGTCCACATTGCCGAGCAGGCGCTGGCGCTGATCGAGGTGGATTACGAAGTGCTGCCCGCCGTCCTCACGGCCAAAGATGCGATCAAGCCGGATGCGCCGGTGCTGTTGCCCAATCTGCGCCGCGACGAGATGGGGCAGATTGGCGACAAGCCCACCAACATCGCCAGCCACTTCCGCCATCATCGCGGGGATCTCGACGCCGGGTTCGCCGGGGCCAGGTTCATCGTCGAGCGCGAATTCACCACGGCGACTGTCCACCAGGGCTACATCGAACCGCAGGCCAGCACCGCGCTCTACAGCATGGACGGGCAGATCACGATCTGGACGAGTACCCAGGGTTCCTTCTCGGTGCGCAACCAGACTGCCGAGATCCTGCGCCTGCCGGTGTCGCAGATCAAAGTGATCCCCACGGAGATTGGCGGCGGCTTCGGCGGCAAGATCAACGTCTACCTCGACCCGGTGGCGGTGCTGCTCTCGAAGAAGGCGGGCAGCCAGCCGGTGAAGCTCGTCATGTCCCGCGCCGAAGTGCTGGCCGCAACGGGCCCCACCTCTGGTGGTTTCATCCGTGTGAAGATGGGCGCCGACGCCAACGGCAAGATCACGGCGGCGCACGCGCAACTTTTCTATGAGGCCGGCGCATACCCAGGATCGCCCGTGGGCGCGGCCTCGAATGTGATCCTGGCCCCCTACGCCTGCGACAACATGCAGGTCGATGGTTACGATATCGTGGTCAACCGTCCGCGCTCGACGGCCTATCGCGCGCCCGGCGGCACCAACGCCGCTTTTGCGTCCGAAAGCGTCGTTGATGAACTGGCCGAAAAGCTGGGTATGGATCCCATCGACTTCCGCCTGCTCAACGCCGTGAAACAGGGCGACCGTCGCCCCGATGGTCTTACCCTTCCCAAGATCGGGTTGGTGGATTGCATTGAGGCGATCAAAAATTCGGAGCATTACAATTCGCCGCTGGAGGGCAAATACCGCGGGCGCGGCGTCGCCAATGGTTATTGGAACAACTGGGGCGGCAAGTCGAGCGCCGACGCCGTCCTCAACGCCGATGGCTCGGTCAGCCTCAACGAAGCCAGCACAGACATCGGCGGATCGCGAGCGTCCATTGCCATGCAGTTCGCCGAGGAAGCGGGCATCGCCTATGAGCGGGTGAAACCGCGTGTGGGCGACACCGACAGCGTCGCGTACAACGATGTCACCGGCGGCAGCCGCACCACCTTTGGCACCGGCTGGGCCGCCATCGAACTGGCCCGGCTGATGATCGCGGAGATGAAGAAGCGGCTTGCCGAAGGTTGGGGCGTCGATGCAGTGACCTATGAAGGCGGCGTCTTCGCAGGCGGCGAAAACAAACTCACCTGGGATCAGGCGGCCAAGGAGATCTACCGCGGCGAGAAACCGCTGATGGTCAGCACCACCGTTCACCCCAAGGAGTTCGGCCCTGGCTTCTCGACTCAATGTGTCGATGTTGAGGTCGATCCCGACACGGGCAAAGTGCAGATTCTGCGCTACACCATCGCCCAGGATGTGGGCAAGGCCATCCACCCATCCTATGTGGAAGGGCAGTTACACGGCGGCGTGGCGCAGGGCATTGGCTGGGCGCTCAACGAGGAATATGTCTACAACGACAAGGGCGTACTCCTCAACGCCAGCCTGCTCGACTATCGCATGCCCACGGCCTACGATCTGCCCATGATCGACACGATTCTGGTGGAAGTACCCAACCCCGGCCATCCTTATGGCGTGCGCGGCGTGGGTGAAGTCTGTATCGTGCCGCCGGCGGGCGCGGTGGCCAACGCCATCTACAATGCCATCGGTGTGCGCATGGAAGAGTTGCCCATGTCGCCAGGGCGCGTCCTTGAGGCGATGTGGGCCAAAGAGAGCGCCGCGCAGCCCGAACTCGTGCCAGGGGACGACTAAAGCATGGCTACGGTTTGGATCCCACCGCTGATGCGTTCGCTCACCGAAAACCAGGAGCAGGTTGAGGTGGAGGGCGAGACGGTGCGCCAGATCATTGAAGCGCTCGACGCTCTCTATCCTGGCGTGGCGGCCCGGTTGATCGACGAGAACCGCATCCGCCCCGGCATTTCGGTTGCTGTGGATGGCGTCATCGGCAACAAGGGTCTGCGCGAAGCGGTGAAGCCCAACAGCGAGGTCCACTTTATCCCAGCCATGAGCGGCGGGTGAGCGAGGTATCGACGCAATCAGACCCGGCAGACCGGCGCAAGTCGGCTGCCGGGTCTTTGATTGGCAGAAAAGTGGGATGACGAGATGATGGGGATGATGAGATGACGGAGGCGGCTATCTCGCTGTGTGCCGCAGAACGGGATGGACCCACGCTGACGTGGCCGGAGAAGCGGCTCTCGGTGTGCGTGGACGTGCCCATCCTGCGCACGGTGGAAGCGTACGGCGATGGAAGCGCGCCCAATCTGCTGCTTCACGGCGACAACGCGCTGACGCTGGCCTGGCTGCTTGCCAACGGCTACCGCCAGAAGATCCGGCTGATCTACATCGATCCACCCTTTGATTCCGATGGCGACTACACCAGCGTCGTGCGGCTGCGCGGGGACGGGGCGAAGGTCATCGGCAGCCGCGTCCAATACCGGGATCGCTGGCAGGGCGGCGACTATCTCCAATTCATGGTCGAACGGCTGCTGTTGCTCAAGGAATTGCTCCACCCCGACGGCACAATCTGGCTGCATTGCGATCACCGCGCCAGCGCGCGCCTGCAATTGGTGATGGAGGAGATCTTCGGCGCGGAGAGTTACCTCAACACGATTGCGTGGCGCAGCCAGGTGGCGCGCGGGGCGAAGGTCCATGCCCGCTACTTTCCGCGCAGCACCCACTCGATCCATATCTTCGCGGCCAGCCCACAGGGTACGCCGACATGGCATCCGCCGCGCAAGGAAATTGTGATGAGCCGCGCCGAAGCCGCTGCCCATTATATGGAGGATGAACGCGGCTTCTTCCGCACGTCGCACCCCGGCACTTACAGCTTTGAAAAGTTGGTGCAACTCCATGCGCAGGGACGCATCTACGCGCCCCACGGCGGCAATGTCATTGTGGACGAAGCCAATCGGCGCGTCTACGCCTCGAACGGCGGCAACATCGGCGTCAAATATTATGTGGAGCAGCGCGGCGAGGATCGTTTCTTCGTCACCCGCGCCGTGGACAACCTCTGGGACGATATTCCTGGCCTGGGCACTATCCCCAGCGAGGATGTCAATTATCCCACGCAGAAGACTGAGGGGCTGCTGCAACGGATCATCGAGACGTCCAGCGATCCGGGCGATCTCATCCTCGATGCCTTCGTCGGGTCGGGGACGAGTGTGAGGGTAGCGCAGCAATTGGACCGCCGCTGGATCGGCTGCGACGACAACTGGGGCGCGATCCGCACGACGGCGCGGCGCGTGGGCGGAGCGAAGAAGGGAAGCAGGGAAGAAGAGAGGGAGAGAGGGGTGGAGGTTTGGCAGGCAGGTGGGGCAACTGTACCGACAGCAGAGGCCGAGATGAATCTGAGGGTGGACATGGTGGCCGGTGGGAGTGTGCAGATCCGCGTGGAGGGGTATCGCTCGGCAGCGCTGATCGAGCAACTACGCGTAGCAGGCAAGGAGATCCCCGTGGATTGGCGGGCTGGGGTACAGTCCGTCGCCATCGATCCTGATTATGATGAACAGATTTTTCGCCCACAAATTATCGATGCGCCGCGCGGACGCGCCGCGCTGGTGGCTGGTCGATACAGCGTGCCGATCACAAAGAGATCCATCGCCGTGCAGATCGTGGATGTGTTGGGGGATGAATGTATCCATGTTTTCTCTCCACTATAGCCACCGAGGGTTGAAATCCCCGGCTACAATGCGGAAGTACGCTAAAGCGCACTGGTAAATCAGTAATCGTAGCCGCTGCTTGTAGCTGCGGTTCTGCTCTGATAAACAATTTGGAATATTTTAGAAGCCCGCCCGATTTGACCGATCCCCCATTCGTTGCTATACTATCCGTCGTGGCTGCAGACAAGCCCCCATCGTCTAGAGGACTAGGACACAGGCCTTTCAAGCCTGCGACAGGGGTTCGAATCCCCTTGGGGGTACACAGTTTTATACGTACTTCAAAGACCCGACGTACACCAGCGCGGGTCTTTTGCATTCTTAACCCCACTTGTCTGACATGGGTGAAACTGCGCCTTTGGACTGTAGGGGCGCAGCATGTTGCGCCCCTACAGTAGAATGAGTCCAATCCACTAGAGTGTTAATGGGGCAAATCTATGGCTTTGCGGATTGAAGTTTCCAGGCGGAACGCCAACAACGGCAAGGTTCTGCAGGATGCACGGCGGCTCGGCATCGAGTCGTTACAAGATTGCCGCACCCGCAATATCTACTTTCTTTCGGGCGATCTGAGCGCAGAGCAGTTTGATCGGCTCTGTGCTTTTCTTTTGACGGACCCTGTCACCGAGGAAGCGCGCCGCCGCGATGGCACGGTCAACAATCCCTGCGCGGACGAAAAGATGAGCGTGATCGAGGTGGCCCTGCGCCCTGGCGTCACCGATGTGACGGCGCGTGAATTGGAGCGAGGCATGGTGGAACTGGGCCTGCCCGCCCATCGTGCGTCCACGGCCACCCGTTACGAGTTGATCGGCGACCTAAACGAAGCAGATCTGCACCGGCTGGCGCGCCAGCTCCTCTGCAACGAGACCATCGAACACTACGCCCTCGGCCCCATCCCACCCCAGTTCGAGACGGCGACGACGGCCAGCGATCGGGTCGAGGAGATCCCGCTGGACGGGCTGGACGAAGAGGCGTTGCTCGCCTTGAGTAAGGCTCGGCTACTCTCACTCAACGCCGACGAGATGCGGCAGATCCAGGAATTTTACGAGGTGATGGGGCGCGCCCCCACAGATGTGGAGTTGGAGACGCTGGCCCAAACCTGGAGCGAACACTGCGTTCACAAGACCTTCAAATCGACCGTCGTCTATCGAGTGCTGGCGGCGGATGGTCGCACCCGCTCGGTGCGCGAGATCGACGGGCTGCTCAAGACTTATATCCAGGCGGCGACCGAGAAAGTAAAACCCGATTGGCTACGCTCGGCCTTTGTGGACAACGCCGGCATCATCGCCTTTGACGATGAATTTGACCTGGCCTTCAAAGTCGAGACGCACAACCATCCTTCGGCATTGGAACCCTTCGGTGGGGCGAATACGGGTGTGGGCGGCGTTGTGCGCGACATCATCGGCGTCTCAGCGCGGCCGATTGCCACCACCGATGTCCTCTGCTTCGGCCCACAGGATCTGCCGCTCGACGAGTTGCCGGCGGGGCTGCTCCACCCGCAGCGCATTGCCGAAGGCGTGGTGGCCGGCATCGGCGATTATGGCAACAAATTGGGGCTGCCCACGGTCAACGGCGCCGTCCTCTATGACAAGGGCTACATCGGCAATCCGCTCGTCTTTTGTGGATGTGTGGGGCTCCTGCCCACGGGCAAACACCCTACCGTAGCGCAGTTGAACGACCGCGTCGTCGTCCTCGGCGGGCGCACCGGGCGGGATGGGCTGCACGGCGCCACCTTCTCCTCGGCAGAGTTGACCCATGAAACCAGCGAACTATCGGGCAGCGCGGTGCAGATCGGCGATCCCATCACCGAGAAGGGGTTGATCGAGTTGATCGAAGCCGCTCGCGACGAAGGGCTTTACAACGCCATCACCGATTGCGGCGCGGGTGGACTCTCCTCGGCGATTGGCGAGATGGGCGAGAAATTGGGCGTTGAGGTGGAACTGCGCGACGTGCCGCTCAAGTATCCGGGGCTGACGCCGTGGGAAATCTGGCTTTCGGAGGCGCAGGAGCGGATCGTCATCGCCGTGCCGCCGGAAAAGATGGATCGATTGCGCCAGTTGGCCGCGCTGTGGGATGTGGAAGTGAGCGATCTGGGCTACTTCAGCGGATCGCTCGTCCTCACCGTCCGCTATGACGGGCGCATTGTGGCCGAGATCCCCATGGAATTCCTCCACGATGGCCTGCCCGCTCGCCGCATGTTTGGAACTTACCAGGAAGCGGCTGTGGAGAAGCATCCCAGCATCCACCTGACCGGTTCGTGGGCAGATAGATTGCTGGCGCTGCTTTCTCACCCCAACGTTGCCAGCAAAGAAGCGATTGTGCGCCGCTATGATCACGAAGTGCGCGGCGGCACGCTCGTGCGTCCATTCGTTGGCCCGCACATGGACGGTCCTGGCGATGCCGCCGTACTCAAACCGCTGGGGACGTGGCATCATGATCGGGCGTTTGCGCTGAGTGTGGGCATCAATCCGCTGATCGGGCGGCGCGATCCGTACAGTATGGCGATCAGCGCCATTGACGAAGCCGTGCGCAACCTCGTTGCCGTGGGCGCAGATCCGGATCGCATCGCCATTTTGGACAACTTCTGCTGGGGCAACCCCACGCTGCACGACCGCCTGGGGACGCTGGTGCGCGCCTGCCAGGGTTGCTACGATGGCGCGCTGGCCTATCGCACCCCCTTTATCTCCGGCAAGGATAGCCTCTACAACGAATTCAACGGCAACCCTATCCCCGGCACACTGCTGATTTCGGCCATTGGTCTCGTGCCGGATATGAACCAGACTTGCACCTCCAATTTCAAAGCATCGGGCAATCGCGTCTATCTGCTGGGCGAAACCAAGGCGGAACTGGGCGGCTCGCTGCTCTTCGATCAACTGGGGATCGACGGTGGCAGGCCGCCGACGTTGCCCGTCGATCCGCTGGCGCGTTACCGGCTGCTGCACAGCGCCATCGGCAAGGGATGGGTGCGCGCCTGCCACGATCTGAGCGAAGGCGGATTGGCGGTGGCGCTGGCCGAGATGGCCTTGGGCGGACGGCTGGGGGCGACGGTCGAGATTGGCGCAATGGACAATGGACAGTTCGAGGGTATGTCGCTCGCCCATCTCCTCTTCGGCGAAGGCAATGGACGGCTGCTGCTCGAAGTCGATCCCACCGACGCCGCTGATCTCGAAGCCCATTTCGTCGGGCAGACGCTGATCCCCCTGGGCGAAGTCACGACGGACGACCGGCTCACGATCCATCACCGCGGCGAAAGCATCGTTGATCTGCCGGTAGAAGCATTGGTGCGGGCGTGGAAAAATCATGAAAAATAAATAAAGATTGGGTGGAGAGCATCTTGCCCAAGTGGGTTGCTCCTGACCCAGTGGGAGGATCTACCCATTCATCATTCTTTATTCATTCTGCTCTTCACTACGGATAGGAATCATGACGAAACCTTCTATTCTCATCCTCCACGCCTCGGGCACGAACCGGGATGCCGAGGCGGCGCGGGCGTGTGAGCTGGCAGGCGGCGCGCCGGAAATTGTCCATATGAACCAGCTTCGCTCTGGCGAACGGCGGTTTGGCGAGTTCGACATACTGCTGCTGCCCGGCGGCTTTTCCTATGGGGATGCGCTGGGCGCGGGCGTGCGCAAGGCGCTCGATCTGCAAGTCTTCTTCCACGCCGAGTTGCACGAATTTGTGGAGAGCGGCAAGCGCGTCCTGGGGATCTGCAACGGCTTCCAAACGTTGGTGAAGGCGGGGGTGCTGCCGGGTGAAGAGACGACGGACCGCAGACCGCAGACCGCAGATGTCAATTCGCAATTCGCAATTCGCAATTCAGAACACCCAATATCCAATATCCAATATCGATCCGTCACCCTCACCGACAACGCCTCCGGCCATTTCGAGTGCCGCTGGGTGCATCTGCGCGTGGAAGCGGGGACGCGGGCGGGCTTTTTGAGCGGGATCGATGAACTGATCTTCTGCCCGGTGGCCCACGGCGAAGGGAATTTCCAGACCCGCGATGAATCCGCGCTGGCCCGATTGGAGAAAGAGGCGCTCATCGCCCTGCGCTACGTGGACGCCGACGGCAACCCGGCGCGTGGACGCTATCCACTCAACCCCAACGGCTCCGCAGCGGACATCGCTGGGATCTGCAACGCCCGCGGCAACGTCGTCGGTCTCATGCCCCACCCGGAGGATCACATTCTCCCGATCCAAAATCCGCTGGGCGGGGATGGGCGGTTGGGGTTGGCGATCTTTAAGGCGATGATTCAGGAGTGAGGTTCGTGGTATCTATCAATCCTTTCGTCATCGAAATGAGTAACGAGTAATGAGTAGCGATAATTTGTCCTACTCATTACTCGTTACTCATTCGTCAAGGAGATAGTTCATGCAACACAAACAGATCGCTGACGTGCTGCCACACGCCTTTGACGGCGTCGATCTGCCTTTTTTGGGGACGAAATTTAGCGGCAAGGTGCGCGAGATCTACAATCAGGGGGAACAGTTGATCCTCATCACCACGGATCGGCTGTCGGCCTTTGATCGCATTTTGGGCTTGGTTCCGTACAAGGGGCAGGTACTCAACCAGCTTTCGGCCTTCTGGTTCGAGCAGACACGCGACATTGTGGGCAACCATTTTCTTAGTTCGCCCGACCCCAACGTAACCGTGGGCCGCAAGTGCCGTCCGCTGCCCGTGGAAGTGGTGGTGCGCGGCTTCATCAGCGGGGTGACGAAGACCGCGCTCTGGTATCGCTACAGCCAGGGCGAACGCCTGATCTACGGCATCGACTTTCCCGACGGGCTGCGCAAGAATGATCCGCTGCCCCAGCCCATTATCACGCCGACGACGAAGGCGCGCGAGGGCGGCCACGATGAACGCATCACCAGCGCCGAGGTGGTGGAGCATGGATTGGTCGACGCGCAAACCTGGGCTCGCGTGCAAGAGGCTGCCGTCTCGCTCTTCCGTCGCGGTCAGGAGATTGCCCGCCGCGGCGGGCTAATCCTGGTGGATACGAAATATGAGTTCGGCCTCAGCCCCGACGGCGAGATCCTGCTCATCGACGAGGTCCACACGCCCGATTCGAGCCGCTTTTGGCTCGCCGAGAACTACGCCGCCCGCCACGCCGCTGGTGAAGAGCCGGAGAACTTCGACAAAGAGTTTATCCGCCTCTACTACGCCGAACACGGCTATCGCGGCGACGGCGATCCCTTTCCCCTGCCCGCGGATCTGGCGATCCAGGCGGCCCAACGCTACATCCACACCTATGAGATGATCACCGGGCGAGGGTTTGAGCCGGACGAGTACCCGATTGCGGATCGTGTGAGACGGAGATTAAAGGAGATGAGTAATCAGTAGGTCGGGAGCGCTCTCTGCTCAGGAAGTTGCCTGCCATGAAGAGACTAGCTTAACCTACTCATTACTC
>JAHBVG010000026.1 GCA_019637695.1 Caldilineaceae bacterium
GACCGTTTCTTATTTCTAAAAACTTAGCTGGATTTACTTAGCGTTTTTAACCACCAGGATACAGCCTCTGCCAAGTCGGAGGCAAACGCGTCAGGATAATAATTCCCAAGCTGCCGTCGTTGGGACTCTCCGTATCCTGTCAAGACCAGGACCGTCCGGCAACCGAGTTCCCGTGCTGGCAGCAGATCGCTGACTTTGTCGCCAATGATAACCGAGCGGCGCACATCCAATCCAAGCTCCTGAGCCGCCTTCTGGAACAATCCGACTTTGGGTTTGCGGCAGTTGCAGTTATCGCTAGGGTGATGAGGGCAGATGAAAATAGCATCAACGTGTGCATTGGCTTTTGCCAGTTCTTCATTCATACGCTGGTGGATAGAAGCGAGAGTCTCTTGAGTAAAGTAACTGCGGCCAATCCCAGATTGATTTGTCACCACGACGACAGGCCAGCCCTCTCTGTTCAAGCGGTGGATGGCTTCGGCTACCCCTGGCAGCAGCCGAAATTCATCTGGGTCTGAGAGATAATTGACTTCGACATTGATAGTACCATCTCGGTCGAGAAAGACCGCAGGTCGGCAAATGCCACTCGACATTTCAGTCTACCTCAAGCCTGGCGAATTCTGCGCGCAGATATTCTCCGGCGGCGGCGTAAGAGTCGGGCGTTCCAATATCGATGAAGGGACCGTGTCCGGTGTATGAATAGAGACCCTTGCCAATCAGGCTTGGGAATAGATCCCGTTCCAACGAAACGTTCTGTTGGAGAGGGATTATCTCCACCGCGGCTCGCTGGAACCAATAGATGCCTGCGTTGATGGCGCCGCGGCCCAATCCAGGCTGTTTTTCGCAGAATTCGATGACGGCCCCATCCTCGGCCGCGCGGACGGCTCCGTACCGGTCACATTCTCCGACCTCTGTCAGCCACACTGTCACTTGAGCCTTCTGTTCTCGATGGCGCTGGCGCAACTGTGTCAGATCGGCCTGGCAGTACGAGTCGCCATTCAAAACGATGATCTCATCGCTCTGAACAGAATCGAGGGCGCGGCGCAACGCTCCTCCGGTGCCGAGAGGTTCTTGCTCAACTGAGTAGTGGATCTCTATTCCCAGCGCTGCGCCGTTGCCAAAGTAGCGTTCATACGCTTCCGCCATATAGCCCGTCGCCAGCACAACTCGCCGGACGCCCTGCCTGCGCAGCCAGCGAATGAGCCACTCGACAAAAGGTCGCTCATTCACCAATGCCATCGGCTTGGGACGATCATAGACTATACTCTGTAGCCGAATGCCTCTGCCGCCGGCTAAGATGATTGCATCGGGATTCATGGAACTTCTCTGTGCTAGAGAACTGGTGGGGTGACAAGTAATTGACGATAGGCCGCTATTGTAGCCTGAGTTGTATTTTCCCAAGAGAATTGTTGTGCGCGCAAAATGCCGCGCACCGACATAGTTTCGCGAATTACTCTATCGCTTACCAACGTATGTAAAACCTCAACAAGATTGTCCTCACTGGTTGGATCTACAAGCACAGCAGCATCTCCTGCGATCTCAGCCATGCTAGAGCAATTGCTAGTCACCACAGGCGTCCCACATGCCATGGCTTCGAGGATGGGCAATCCAAAACCTTCATAAAGGGAAGGGTAAATAAACAGTTGTGCCGCTCGATAGAGATCGGGCAGTAGCTCATCTGGTACAAAACCTGGAAAGATGACCCGATCCTCAATGCCGATTTGATGTACAAGTTGGTAAATAGAGGAACTATGCCATCCATAGGCGCCTGCCAAAACCAAAGGTGGAGCAGTCTTACCTAGATAGGCGTACGCCTGGAGCAATCTCGGTAGATTCTTACGTGGTTCCAGCGTACCGACTGTCAGCCAATAAGGTTCGGTGATCCCAAATGGCAGCAATCGATCGGCTATTTTCTTCTGATCACCAGGATTGAAGCGAGCATGATCGACGCCGAGGAGGGTAGTCACCACTTTTTTGGATGAAATATTCATATACTTTAACACATCATGGCGCGTTGACTCCGAATTTGTAAGAATGATGGCAGCACGACGCAGCATCATCGGAAGCACTAGACGCTGATAGCGACCATGGAATAGAGTGTGCAATTGGGGGAAAAGCTTTGTCGTTAAATCATGCACTGTAATTGCGATTGGAACTGGTAATGCAGGTGTTATGACATCTGTCCCATGGAAAATGTCACAATGATAAGCGGTGGTACCCCATGCTTTAGGTAAGGGCAGACCACTCAGCAAAAAGAATCTCCAGGCTTTGTCTTTCAAGGGAATTTCGCTACGCTGTAAGTGTACCAATGGCTGGGGTAGCCGATGAAGCGGTTGCCGATTGTGAATAAGGGAAAGATGAATATCTTTCGATTTGCTCAATGCCAGCGCTAATTCACGAGCATAGCGCCCAATTCCAGCACTTTGTCCCAACGCTGGTGATACATCAAGGCAGACGTTCATCGTGTTGAACCTCAGTTATCTGAGTGTCGTTGCCACAGATCCTTGAGTTTAGTTGCCAGATTCTTTTCACTGTGTTCAGAGCAATACTGATTCCGCATATGGGCCAACTTGCTCTGGATCTGGGGATTGTTTAGCAAATACTCGAAGTGTAGGAATATATCCGCTGCAGACCAATCCACAACAAGGGGATCTAGCCCATATTTTTGCAGTTCATAGGCCATCCATGTATCGCGACTAACCAAAGGGATTTTGCCCGCTACAACCGCTTCAATGAAGATCCCAGATGTGCGCTCACGGTAGGCTACGGGATCATAGGGAAGCAGCAGTAGATTGCTTCTGGCAAATTGCCCAAGATACTCTTCCCGACTAAGTGTTGCAGCCACTGCTTCTACGGTAAGCCCATCTGGTCGAGCAAATTGCTGTAGATTAGCATCCGAAGAAGCACGCAAGATAAATCGGTTCGCGCCAATCAATGGCGTAGAAACCATCTGTTGCAACAGGTCGAGTCCCTTTTCTGTACGTGGTGTTCCCGGCCACCAGCAACGAATTTTACCATCCCCAGGAGGATCAAAAACGGGAAGTTCAGCTGCAGTGTGGGGTACAGGTAAGACATAAACCGGAATCTGAAAAATCTTCTTATATGTCTGTGCCAGTCGATCACTGTCTGTCAAAACTTGAAAGTTTGACTTTCCTACTGTGCGTTGAATCCCCATGTTCAACCACTTGTAAATTTGAGCATGCACAGGTGAGTGAGCGAGATCAACAATACCTCGATAAAGTAGCCAAACGCGCAGATCGCGTTCAGAAGATCGCCATAGACCAAGCGCGAAAGCTATTAATGTACTCAGCGAAAAGCTTTCTAAAAACAGGATAACAGGGCAAGGAGGAGGGGCTATATCTCGACGCAGGCGCGTCAGGTAATGTGCAATTTCGCCGCTGAAGCGCTGAATCCCTTGTGCCTGAGAGAGTGGTTTGCCCCGCAATTGAGTGAAATCCGGGCTATCTAAACATATATCCCAATCTGAGGGCCATTGAACAGGTGCAACACGCCAAAGGTTTGTAAGTACTGCACGTGTATTCCACTGGTTCATCATGCAAGCTCGCCGAACCGATAGATTATATTCCAGGCTATGGCCACGCCCCCAATCACAATCTACCAAAAATGAGACCAACATTGGTTGTATAGGTTTCTGCTTCATGATGTTCCCTGGTAGAGGCTGGTCTGTGGATACGATCCTAGTAGGCCTCGCCACACTTGCAGAATTTCAGATGATAGACATTCAACACTATAGCGACTGAGAGCGTGGAGGCGCCCTTGTGATGCCAGGTTAAGCCGTAGATGCGGGCGGTTGCCAAGTTCATGGAGGGTGGCCGCCAGTGCCATTACATCGCCCTCTGGAAAGAGAAGCCCCGCTGTACCCAATACTTCAGAGATCGCGCCACTATTTGACCCTACAACTGCCACTTCACAGGCCATCGCCTCGACAAGAACACGTCCGTACTGTTCCTTCCAATTCGCTGTGGTGCGTGAAGGCAATACAAGCACATCTAGGGCGCTTAGATAGCTGGCGATAGAATCATAAGGCTGGGCAGGTACAAAGTGACAGCGGCTTTCTATGCCCAACATCGTCGCTAATTGATGTAGCTGAGCCTCGCTCGAACCTGATCCCACAATAAGGAGCTTCGCCTGGGGAAGTTCAGCCAGCGCGTGCAACAAGATATCTACTCCTTTCTCTGGGATGAGGCGGCCACAGTAGCCAATTAGATAATCCTCATTTCCTAACCCCAAATGGCAACGTACTTCCATCCGGTCTGCTTGTTTAGGATGAAAATAGCGTGTATCAATCCCAAACATAGGCATAATGGTTGCTCCTTGTGTATATCCCTGTCTGCGCAGAACCTCGACGGCTTCAGAACTGGCACAGAGCATGTGAGAAGCCGCCGACAGGGTGTAGCGACAGATAATACGAACCGGCAGGCTGCGTTGGCGCAGGATGTTCTGCCACGAGTAGAGAATCAGCGGCGCATTGGGAGCAAAGATGGAACGCGCCAGCGCTACCTGCGCCGCCATCAGCCCCTCTTGCTCCTGTTCACAGTGGACGATATCAGGCTTGAACCTGCGCATCCTGGTAAGGGCAGAACGGAAAACGACACGATGTGGGTCAATTTTGCCCTGCGGCCAGTAAACGGGAACTTCCAACGACCTATACTGGCGGGCGCCGGAAGCTGAGGGGTGCGCGCCATCGCTGAGACCGCTGGGAGGGATGGTAAGGTGCAAGATGTCGATACCGTCCGTATCGGCAAGTAGTTCCACTTTGCGATGAGCCGAAGGATGTTGATAGCCCGACAAAAAGAGTACGCGCACGGTTCTTTTCTTTCGGCCACTCAGATTGGCGGCGTATTGAGCAACTTAAGGTCGCGTTCCAACCATTCACCGTCGCGGTTCTGAATGCGCTGCCGCTCCCACAGCACAGCGTAGGTCAAAAATTTTCCATAGGCGGAAATGGCCGTGAGCGCAAGGCCATGCTCTCCCAATCGCCACCAACCGAAGCGAAAATAGGCGTAGACGCCATGACGAGCAGCGCGTAGAATTGCTTCAAGAATTGTAGCGCGGCGGTTGCCACGAATTTGCGCCAGGTGTGCGGCCTCGATATAGGTAAAAGCAAGCGGCGCAAACGTCAGGCTCAAATTACTCTGCGAGTAGTGATATAGCGGACCACTTAAACGGGCAGTCGGTTGCGGTACCTGTACAATCTCATGCAGCGCGCGCGTCCAGTTCCCGAGCCGGCGGTTAAAGAGTCGCACCGTGCCCACAGAACTGTTGAAAGGTACTGCCGCTGCGCCGTGTGGCAAAAGGGTAGATTCCGGCTCAGGCCACCACCTGCCTGTGAAAAGTTCGACGCGGCCAAGCCAGTAACCGTTATAGTCGCCAAGTGCATCGGCGTCGGCCAAACTGCGAATGCTTTGCTGAAGGGTTGGGGAGACAACTTCATCGGCGTCGATAAAGAGAACCCAATCGTAAGTCGCCTCTGCCTGCGCAAAGTTGCGCTGCGCGGCAAAATCCTGGAAAGGATGTTGGATGACGCGTGCGTCGTGCGCACGCGCAATATCAACCGTGCGATCGGTGCTGTAGGAATCAACTACCAACACCTCGTCCGCCCAACTGAGTGCACTGAGACAGCCAGGCAGCATTTCCTCTTCGTTTTTCGTGATCACGATTGCTGAAATGGGGATAGTCATCTTGTGTCCCTGGTCTGCATCTCGATGTAGATGCGCCTGATTTCGGCGGCGAAGTTGGCCACGCTGTGGTATTGAACATATGCAATCTGCATCCGCGCCAATTTCCTGCGTAGCGCTGCATCCGACAGGCGTACATGAATCTGTAGAAACGGGTCCTCTCCGTTGAAGTCAACGACATACTCTGCCAGGTCAAAACGCCGCAACTCATGAGCCATCCAGGTGCCATCTGTCACAAAAGGTGGTTTGCCAGCTGCCACAGCCTCCACGAAAGGGCCAGAGGTGCGTTCGGCATACTCATGTGCAACATAGGGTAAAATGACAAAGTCACAGCCAGACAGCCAACTGCCATAATCCTGTTGCGAGAGTTCATTGGGGACGGCGATGACTTCACAACCACCCGGCGTTGGCTGCAGGCTGGCGCTCGCCGAGGCAGCCAAGGTGAATGCAACTGCGCTGTCACCCACCCATCTTGTCAATTTGCGGATGGTGTCCACCCCTTTGTCGGTTCGCGCGATGCCCGGCAGCCATCCGACCTGCCGCCCACGCGCCCTGGCTTCTTGAATCGGCTGCGGGGTCTTAAGCGTGGCAACATCCCAACCAACTGCGTGGGGAATCGGTAATGTCCGTACTGGCACCCTCAACATGCGCGAGATCGAAAAGCGCAACAGATCGCTGTCGGTCAGCGTCACGAGTGAATTTGCGGGCATGATCTTTTGCAGATAGCGCATCACCCAGCGATACAGAGGCGCCGTGCGGCGATAGGCAACATCCAAGCGGTAGACGAGCCAAAGAGAGGCGTTGCGACGAGAAACACGGCTCATTGCCAGGGAGAGCGGTACAAGGTGCGAGATCGTGAAGAAATCGACAAAATAGACTACATGCCGATGCGTATGCTGTTGCACAGGCAGAACCACATTCGTGATGTAGCCCACGATCGAGTCGGCGGTGGCGAAAATAGCTCGCTGCATGGCTAACAAACGCTGTAGCGGCGGAAAAGCAACAATGCGCTCGTAGTGCAGCCCAACCAGACAGGGCGTCCAGTGGTCGGGCAGCGTGTGAATCATGGGCAGTTCAGGATTGATCTCCTGCACTGCGGCCCAGTGGGTCCAGCCCAGGGATTCAACAGCCTCCTTGAGCGATTTGTTGTAGGTGAAAGGGTGTCCCGCTGCCTGGGGACTGACCAACATTCCAAGCGAGACAACCAGCGGCGCGTCAGTCATTGGACGGGGCCAGCAAGAAGTATGCTGCCTCTGCACGCATCCAATCTACGGTGCGTTGGATGCCGACTTGGAGTGGAGTGGCTGGCAATGCCCCCAGTTGTGCCTGGAGCTTTTCCACCGATAACACCTTGGATTTCGCGCCGACATAGGCGGACACATCGTACTGAATCGCGTGTACGTCGAAGCCAACCTCTGTACAGATGGCTGCTGCAAATTCACGAATCGTATATCCTACACCAGCACCGACATTATAGATGTCGTTGTCGCAGGTTGCCGTCAGCCGCAGTAGCATATCGATGAAGTCGTCAATGTAGACAAGTTCACGTTGCTGATAGCCGTCGCCCCACAAGATGACCGGTTCCCCGAAATGAGCGCCACGCAGAATCTTACGAATGAGATCGTAGATAAAATGAAGCTGGCGGCCATCCGTATGATAGCCCGGTCCATACAGCGTCGAGGGCACCAGGTAAAGATAACGCAGTTCATATTGCTTCGCCAGTGATTTCAGCCCCGCATAAAGCATACGTTTGCTCATGGCGTAGGCGTAGAACTTGTCGGACGGCTCACCCAGCATGTAGGCGTCTTCGACCAGATTCTCTTCTGTAGCATACGAGACGCTGGTACCAAGCGCGACCAACTTCGCCTGGGGCTGGTCGCGCCGCCACCAATCGAGTACATTGGTGTTGATCCGGTTGTTGATCACCCACTGTTCGCCGCCATGTTTCAGACAGAAATCCCCTGCCTGGGTCCAGGCCGCCAGGTGGAAGATTTGATCATAGAGGGGGTGATTCAGGGCCGACAACGAATCGTCGCGCGTCAGGTCCGCATGGCGTGAACTGACTGTGCGCACATCGTGGCCGAGGGCTGCCAATTTCGCTTGCAGATGGCGGCCAAGAAATCCACTGGCACCGGTGATAAAGATTCTCATTGGCTTTCATCATTCCATGGAGAAGGGATCAATCCAGCAGCTTCGCCGAGCTATCGCGCGGCGAGAGAATCGGATTGCTGATCGGCCAGTAAATGTTGAGTTTGGGATCATTCCAGCGCACGGTGAACTGTTGACCCGCATCTCTATAGATGGCAGATTGTTTGTAGCTGATTGTGCATCTGGGGGACAGACACTGCATCCCGCTGGCGCACCCTGCCGGCACCAACACCTGCCGGCGGTTCGATTCTGTGAGTGCATATGCTTCCCATGCAAGATAAGAGGGGGATGTGGGCCGCATGTCGGCAACCACGAAATGTACCTCACCGGCAACACACTGTATCAACTTCCATGTATGTTGATCGCCGTGCATGCCGCGCAATACGCTATAACGTGAAACTGCCAGGTCATCCTCGACAAAGGTGATGGGGTTGCTGTCCGCATCATGGAAATTATAATCGTTCACGTTGAAGGTTGAAACAAACTCACCGCGAAAGTCATAAAAGACTGCCGGCGTGAGCAGGTGGAGACCGCCGATGGTAGCAGATTCCTCGATCTTTAGTTCATTCATAGTGCCTGGGGATCCACTGGAAAGAAGAACTCAACACCTTGTTCAATCAAGTCACGATGATTGGCGAGAATTTCCTGTTTGAAATTCCAGGCCAATACATAATAAACATCGGGTTCATGCGTCAACTCGTCTTCGATTACGATTGGAATGTGCATTCCTGGCGAAAAGAGCCCTCGCCGTAGCACATTCTTTTCGACAAGACACTCGATATACTCTGTTCCCACACCAAAGTAGTTCAGCAGTGTATTGCCCTTGACTGGCGCACCCATGCCATAGACGCGTTTGCCGGCGCGCCGACAGGCTTCCAGGAACGCAAGATTCTCACCCTTCATCTGCTCGATGCGCTGGGCAAATTCGACATAAGTAGCCAGTTCGTTGCTGCCTGCGGCGTCTTCATCGGCGCGCATAGATTCCAGCCGCGCCGACGGTGTGCGTTGCCCGGCATGGGCTACAAATCCGATGATCGAACCGCCGTGGATCGGAGAGAGATAGGCGTCGAACATGGTCAAATTGTGCTGGTTGAGCAGCCGCTCAATGGTGCGCAGGTTGTAGTAGAGTAGATGCTCATGATAGATCTGGTCGAACGCACAGTTTTCGACAATGCGCTTCATGTATAAAAACTGGACGACAAACACGCCTTGTTCGTGCAACGCCTCCCGGATGCCTTCCGCAACCGAATGCAATTCCTCCAGATGAAAAAAGACACCGGCGGCATTGACGACGCCGAATTTGCGACCGATCTGCTGTGCTACATCCAGGTTAAAGAAGGCATTCAAGGTAGGTACACCGGCGTCATTGGCAAGTCTTGCCGTTGTTTTCGACGACTCCACGCCGAGCACATCCCAGCCCAGTTCTTGAAAATGCCGCAACTGGGTGCCGTCATTCGAGCCAATATCAAGGACAGCTTTGGCCTCCACCCTCTCGCCAAAGCGTTGGTCAACCTCTTGTGCAACGGCGCGAAAGTGGTTGCTCAACGAGCGCGTGACGCCCGACAGATAGGTGTGGTCGCCAAACATGATCTCTTTCTTGACGGTGAAGTCGAGTTGAGCAGTCTGGCATGATTGGCAGTAGACCACGCGCAGCGGATAGTACGGCTCCTTGCCGACCTGATCTGCCGTCAAGAAATGATTGCACCAGGGCTGTTCTCCTAGATCGATCACGGGAACCAACTGATCCGAATCGCAGACGCGACATTTCATCGAACACCTCGCAGACCTATGGGTGATTGACCCGTAACTGTCGACATTATTCACCCACCACCAATCTTTTCAATGTGCGCTGATATGGGGAGCCTAGCCAGGAATCATAAAGTCGCGTCACTAAAGGGTACGCAGGGAGGGGTGGTGCAATCCCTGGGTTCCTGCTCAAAATCAAATGGAAACTGCCGGGAGCGCCGTATTTGGGGCCTCGCACGTACTGCGTGTTGAAGAACTTTTCATGGGTCTCCAAGTGATGCCAGCCTAAAGCCAGGAACTTTGCCAGCCACCAGGATCGAGGTTGCACCGTCTGGTGTAACTGCACGCCGTGGACAACTTCTTCGTTTGGCGAGACGCTCATAATCCAGAGTCCGCCAGGCGCAAGATGGCGTTCCACGTTGCTTGATACGCCGGACAGATCCTGTTCTGCGATATGCTCGATCAGTTCCCAGCTAGTGACAACATCGAATTGGATTGGCGTGAACTCATCTGCATCCTTCCAACCGACGGTAAAGGGACGTGTCACATCGCACGTAAATAGATTTCCGGGAATGGTGGCCCATTCTGCGCGCCGATGGCGTTTTGAATAGTCACTGCCCTCCAGACCGACGGCAAAGAACCCGTCATCGATACAACTTCTGACAAATCCCCCTCCAGAGCAACCTAAATCGAGTACACGCACGGATGATTCTTTGTCTTGAAAGAGCAGGCTCAGTTTTGTGTTGAAACGGCGATTTTGGCTGTTGTCGCGACGTGTGCCCCAGGGCTGCACATGATCCGGAGAATCATATGCGACCGGTCGTTCGGCCATCACGTCAATCGTTCCAGTCTTGTCTAGTTCCATAGCAGCTCTGTCCTATGACTGGTTGGGTCTTTGCCGTCGCATTGCTGGCATACATCAGTTGATGATGTTGCCGCGCAATAGTTCGTGCAAAGCCTGCATATCCAATCTCCCACCAGTAGATGCATCAGTACTTGCCTGTGCGCAATCTGGTGCATTCTCCACATCATCGCCATGACGCCCGCAAAAACGCGATCCGCACCAACATCTCTCTGCGGTTGAACGTCAGCAAAACCCCCAGGTAAACCACACCCATCATCAGGGCTGTCGCCACAATTCGGGCTATCGCCTCTGGCAGCGAATCGCCCATGGTCGTCCACTGCGGCAGATTGGCAACTGCATAGAATGCGCCGACGGCAATGCCCGTGGCCAGCAGCGGAAACAGCAGGACCTCTCGAGGGCTTAACTTAGTCTCGCGAAAGGTGTAGATGCAGCCGATCGTTGCGCCCAGAAAGGCGTTGATGCAAACTGCAAACGCTGTGCCCAGCGCGCCGCGCGTGAGCGTCAATATCGTTCCGACAGTGACGAGCAGCAGCGCCTGGCTTACGGCCAGACCAATCGTCACTCGATGGCGTCCTAGCGCCGCTGCCAGCCAGAAGGCAATGCTGAGAAACGCAGTGCCGATGCTGGCCAGTGCCAGCAGACGTAGAAACAGAGCGCTCGGCATCCAACGTTCTCCGTAAAGCACGGTCACGACATCTGACGCTGCAAAGCTTAACGTCAGCGCCAGCGGGACCCCAAACGTCGTGATGATCCAAAACGACATGCGCACCGTATGCGCCAGCCGTTCCGGGTCTTCCTTGACTTTGGCCATGGTTAAGAAAGCGATGCGCGCAATCGCCACCGTAAGCAGCACATTGGGCCAGGCTGCCAGCCGAAACGCTCGGTCATAATACCCCAATTCGGCGCGACTCACATAAGTGCCCACCAGGAAATTGTCAAACTGGGCGGTAATGACACCAAGTAGCGCCATAGCCATGCCCGTGGCGATGCCATCGCGCAACAGCCCCACTGCCAATGTGCGGTCAAACCGCCAGCGCCAACGAAAGGCTTCAGGAAAGTCACGGCGCACGATTGTACGCGAACCGATAACGCCGATCCCAAATGCAACTCCATTGATGATCAGCAGACTCCACAGGCTCTGCGTGGCAAACGCCAGGATCAGCGCGCAGATGTAGGCGGTCAAATAGCTGGCAAATGACCAGAGCGTGGCCGCGCTCAGGTGCATCTTGCGTTCAATGATTACATTGGCAGGGCCGGCGAAGATGGGGATGAACTCGGTCAGCATCATCACCGCCAGCGCAATTGCCACCTGTTGGTCGAAGCCGCTGGTCGCTGCGCCCTCGTCACCCTGGGGCGTCAGCCACCAGATCACCAATGCGGTCAGGAGGAGCGAAAGAACTCCGCTGATAACATCGAGGACGAAATAAGTACCGAGCAGTCGGCCATCGAGTTCCCCGCGGCGCACGGCTGCGTAGTTCAACCCCAACTTGGTGCGGATGTTCAACAAGCCGGCCCAAAAGGCGGCCAGGGCAAAGGTGCCGAATACTTCCTGAGAAAGCTGGCGTGTGAGTACCAGCATGGCCACAAAC
This sequence comes from Caldilineaceae bacterium, assembly GCA_019637695.1. Lineage (GTDB taxonomy): Bacteria > Chloroflexota > Anaerolineae > Caldilineales > Caldilineaceae > RI-153. The sequence continues at coordinate 12,045 of JAHBVG010000026.1, forward strand.
CCGATGAACTGGTTGCCGTAGACGCCAATCATCACCCAGACGCCGCCGCGCACTGCTAACCGCGCGATGGTTTTGCTAGATTCAGCACCTTCCGTTTCAGGCAAAGATCACCTCTGCGCCAGGGACGTTAATCCGAACATCCAGTACAACCCGGTCGGCAAAGGACGCTCGCAGGCTCGCGCGCTGCTCTGGGGGTACGAAGAAGAGCATAAAGCCGCCGCCGCCTGCGCCCAATAGCTTCCCACCCAATGCGCCTGCTTCTCGACCCGTACGATAAATCTGATCGATTTCAGGATTTGAAATGGAACTATCTAGACTGCGCTTAGCCAGCCACGCCTTATGCAGCAATTCGCCGAACTCTGCCAATGGGCGTCGGCTCGTTAATATTTCCCATCCTTCCTCAGTCATATGGCGCATGGTTGCCAGCGTCTGCTTATTGTCGCCGACGCGTTGGAGTTGCTGGGCAACGACTTCGCTGGCCTTGCGCGTGATACCGGTGAAAACCAGGCAAAGGTGCTGCTCAAATTCGACAATACGTTGGGGCGAAACAGGTAATCGGTGTACAACAATATCATCCTCGCGGCGAAATTCGATCAGATTAAATCCACCCACGGCGGCTATGGTCTGATCCTGGCAGCCTACCTGATCCTGAATGCAATGGCGTTCCACATGGATCGCTTCGTATGCCAGATCCAACGGCTTCACAAATTCGCCTTTGAAGGCATGGAGTGCCTGCAACAGCGATACAGTAAAGGATGAAGAAGAACCAAGGCCGGTAAAAGCCGGCAGATCCGCAACAGTGTGTAATTCAATATCACGTTCCAAACCGCAATAACGCAGACATTCGCGAAAGACTGTATGCTGAATTTCATCTACAGAGCGGATCGATTCGACCTGCCGATATTGAATCCGGATCGAATAGTCAAAGAGATGGCTGTAGAACTGGCTGGCTGTCACATACGAAAATTTATCAATCGCAACAGCGAGGACTGCGCCGCCATGCTCGACAAAGTATTCTGGGTAGTCTGTGCCGCCGCCGAAGAAACTGACACGTAAAGGGGCGCGTGAGATGATCATGAATATTTTGCAACTGTTTTAGATATTCGAGTAGATGCTGTTGTTAAGGATGGTATATCCTTTGATTAACTCACGGATGCCGCGTGGTAAAGACCATTCTGGACGAAAACCCGTGTTGTAGAGGCGTTCGTTCGATACGATATAGTCGCGTTTATCGGGGTCCTCGCCGATCGGCGCTTCCAGGTAGACAAACGCCGGAACCTGCTTCTGAATTTCGGCGCAGAGTTCCAATTTGGATAGATTCGCATCGTCGAGGCCGACGTTGTAGGCTCTTCCTTTCATAGAAGCAAAGTTATCAAGTGCATGAAGAAAAGCTCGCGCTACATCTCGAATATGGATATAGTTGCGCTTGAAATGACCTTCAAAAATGACAACTGCGCGATCATGTACAGCACGATAGACAAAATCGTTGACCAACAAATCCATGCGCATACGCGGTGACATGCCAAAAACGGTAGCAAGCCTGAAACTTAGGCTGTTTTCTCGTTCTAATACTGCCTGTTCTGCCTCTACTTTCGTACGGCCATAGTGAGAGATGGGGCGTAGAGGTGTATCCTCGGTGCAATATTTATCTTTTTCGCCGATACCATAGCCACTGTTCGTGGTAGGGAAGAGTATCCACTGCTCGCGGCTGACCATTCGGCACACCATTTGCACGGCATCAGCATTAATCGTTTGGGCGCCTATAGCATCTCTTGCACACAGAGGCGCGCCCACCAGCGCTGCCAATGGGATAATCACATCCGCTTTGGATACCAGTTCTCTTACCAGCTTCTCACTGCGACAGTCGCCGCGTACAACCTGAAATTCCTCAAACTGGCAGCAATCTGCCAAACTGTTCTGCTGGAACATAAAGCTATCCAGCACAGTGACATGATGCCCCTGTGCGAGCAAAGCAGGTGTCAATATGGAGCCAATGTAGCCCGCACCGCCAGTGATAAAAATCTTCATGATTATCTGTCCAAATGATTGTTAATGTAAGTTCCGCTTGAGATCAGTAAGGTTTCGTAGTCGTTGTCTGTACGATTTCAGATACGTGGCAGGGAGCGCCATCCCAGATAATCGTCCATCGGACGAGTCATAGGTCCCACCCCTTTTCATCGTCCATCTATAACCGGCAGACTATGGTCAATAGGGGCGATCTCGGCGACCGTCTGGATCAACTCGCCCACCTGCGATTGGGTGAAAGATGGGCATCCTCCTGTGGTTTCATGCAGCAGATACGGTAGCGCAATACCATTCCACCGTCTGCGCCAACCCATCGCGGAATGATGTGGTCGCCTCAAAGCCAAATGCATCCCTGGCACGTTGAGTATCAAGTTTGCGCCGGGGTTGGCCGTTCGGTTTGCTCGTGTCCCAGACGATTTCGCCGTCAAAGCTGGTCACTTCGGCGATGATCGTCAGCAGATCTCGGATGCTGATCTCGTAGGTGCTGCCCAGATTCACCGGTTCGCTGCTGTTGTAGCGCTCGGCGGCCAGAAAAATTCCTTCCGCTGCGTCTTCAACGTAGAGAAATTCATCAACCCGCCATGATCTGTCCCAGCGCCGCCAAATTTTCCGCTTCATCGAAGATGGATCGCACCGTCGGCGCGAAACCGTCCACGGCCCGGCTGCGCACGACGCCGCTGTCCGCTTTGAAGACAAGTTCGTAGGTCTCGCCCGCCAGCAGATATTGTTCGATCCGCTCGTGTTCAGGATCGACGATCCAGTATTCGTCCACACCGTGCGCGGCGTAATCCTCAAGTTTGACGCCACGGTCAATCGCCTCTGTCGAGGGGGAGAGTACCTCCGCTGCAAAATCCGGCGCGGGGAAGATCATCTGATCAGGCTGGAAGTTGCGCGCCTTTTCCGCCGAAAAGAAGCAGACATCCGGTTCGTAATCGTTGCGCGTCAGAGCGATGAGGATCTTCTCGTGGCCCACCAATCCCAGTCCACGCTTGCGGACATACATATCCAACAACATCAGCAGGTGTTTACTGGCAAGGTTGTGGCGCAACTTCACTGGAGAATGCACGATTACCTCTCCGTTAATGAATTCGGTTTTCTGTGCCTCCTGCAAGGTATCATAAAAGCGCTGGCGACGCTTTTGTTCATCTGCGACAATCCGGCCAAGTTCCTTGTAGATCTGTGGCATCTGGGGTAATTCGATTAATCTTTCTATAACAGGATGCATAAGATGTCTCTCACCGCAACTCTAGACCACGAACCTGCTCATAGTTGAGCAGATCCATTGTCTCGTCGCCCATTGCCATCGCATAGATACCTTTTCTGGTCAGGTAATTGACCTCACTTTCATCCAAGGAGAGTGAGGCAAAGATCGGGATGATCGGTTTACCTCGATACTCCGGCAGATAGTCGTCGAGTTCACCCAACACTTGCACAAATCGCTCCAGGTACTCCTGACGAACATAGGCTTTTGTCTCATTCAGGAGAATCAGTTCCTGGCCACTGGCAGTTTTGCCAACCACCATACTATCAAATTCGCGCTCTTTCAAGCCCTCATCCGTGCGGACGCGTACTTTGCGGCGCGTAATAAAATCCGAAATTTCTACAACGCCAAAATACTCTTGGGCAATGCGAGGCAAATTCGGCGCCACAATATCTTCCACAATGGTACCCAACCGGTTGGCAAGCTCGCCCCAGCGTTTGTTCCATTCGCGGCGGTCCGCAACTCGATCCGCGCGTGTCTGTTCTTTAAAATCACTCATCTCCTGCTTGAAGTCGCGCATCTCTGATGAGAGCCTGTTCAGCTCCATCTCTGTGCGGAGCTGTGCATAAGCCAGCTCTTTCATGATCTCTTCAAGAGAAAGGACTCTTTCTTCAACTACTGACATGCCTTACCTCTCTTCCAGACTTTTATCCGCCACAAAGTCTAAGAAGTTGATAAACTTGCCGGCTGTATGCTCAGTCTCCATCCATTCCTTCGACTTCGGCATAGATCTGCACGGTTTGCTCAACACAGGCCGACCATCGAAAACCGGCAGCCTGCTCTGTTCCACGGCAGCGCAACTGGGAACCAAGACTGGAATTGGCCAAGAGTCGGCCCATCGCAGCGGCCAACATGCCCTCATCCTCAGGATCGACCAACAGCGCCGCGTCCCCGGCCACTTCGGGCAGACTGCTGGTGTTGCTGCACACCACCGGCGTTCCACACGCCATCGCTTCGAGGACCGGGAAACCGAAGCCCTCATACAGGCTGGGCATGAGAAAGCAGTCAGCGCCGCTGTAGAGAGCAGGCAGGTCGTCGTCTGGGATGCGACCCGTGAAGATCACATCGGCGGATAAATCTAATTCTCCCACCAATGCCTGGATCGGGTCAAATAGCCATCCGCGACCGCCGACGATGACAAGGCAATGGGGAAAGCTATCCACTTTGAGACGAGCCAGGGCGCGCAAGGCAGTAGCGTGATTCTTGCGCGGTTCGAGCGTGCCCACCATTAGCAGGTAAGGACGCTCGATGCCGTACTTTCCGCGCACGGCGGCGACGCCCGGCGGATCGACCGGCGTGAAACGTTGGTCGATCCCCTCGTAGATCACGTGGATTTTGACAGGGGGGACGTTGTAGAGTTCGATCAGATCGCGCCGGGTCTGCTGGCTCACGGCGATGATGGCGCTGGCGGCGCGCACAAAGAGCGGCATCCCCAGTTTGAGGAAGAAGCGATTGGTCCATGTGTGGTGTTGGGGAAACCGCTCGAAAATCAGATCGTGGACGGTGAGCAGGGTAGGCCGGCGCAAGTTAGGCAGTAGATGCTCGGCGGCGTGATAGATCTCGCCTGCGGGTAGCTGCCTCTCGGCGAAAGGACGGCGCAGGATCTGGCTTGCCAACACGCTCAATCGCCACGCATACTGCCCCAACGAAATCGTGTGTTGGGGGATTGGGCGCAAGGTCTCCGGCAGAGAATGTCCGCTGTGGGCATTGTAGAAGAGGGTCAGATCCACCGTATTGACGTGGTCGCGGTGCAGGTGATAGGCCAGCCGCTCGGTATAACGGGCCAGCCCCGCGTTCTGATGGACAGCAGGGCCAGCGTCCAACGTCACGGCCATGCGTCTCTTCGCACCCTCACTTCTTCGCTTCTTCACTTCTTCTCCTCACCGCTTCTGTTCAACCCCTCTTCCGCTAACAAGGATTGAACCCGCGCCAGGATCATCTCCATCGCCACGTGATTGTACCCTCCTTCTGGCACGATCACATCGGCGTAGCGCTTGCTCGGCTCGACGAATTCCAGATGCATGGGGCGTACTGTCATCAAATACTGTTGGATGATCGAATCGGGCGTGCGACCGCGCTCCTTGACGTCTCGATCAAAGCGGCGGATAAAACGGATGTCGGCGTCTGTATCCACATAGATGCGGATGTCCATCAGCTCGCGCAGTTCTTTTTCGGCAAAGATGAGGATCCCCTCCACCAAGACGACGCGGGCGGGCGCGACGCAGCGCGTCTCCGCCTGACGGGTGTGGGTGGCGAAATCGTACATAGGAACATTCACCGCTTCGCCGCGACGCAGTGCACGCAGATGCTCGATCAAGAGCGGCGTGTCTAAACTGTCAGGGTGATCATAGTTGCGGCGGGCGCGTTCTTCGGGCGGCAGGTGGCTGTTGTCGTAGTAATAGCTATCATGCTGCAAATAGGCGATGCGCCCGACCTCAATCTGCGCCAGGATGCGTTCGCTCACCGTGGTTTTGCCGCTGCCCGTGCCCCCCGCTACGCCGATCACAATGGGTTCATGCGCGTTCATCTATTCGTCTAGCTCCGTGGGTGGGATTGGGTATCAGGTATTGGGTATTAGGCGGCAGTGTACCAATATCCAATACCCAATACCCAATATCTACTCTCCAATCTCCAATTTCTTTATCACACTCGGATCATCGCTTTGCGCCACCAGGACAGACCGATCCTGCGGCCAGGGCGCCAGTTGGCAGAGCAGAAAGCGCGGACGGCGCAGGAAGCCCGCAGCGCCGATGATGGCGAGCAGCAGCGCAAGCCAGATCCAGCGGGCTGCGGGCTGGTAGCGCGCGCTCACACTCAAGCCAGGCAGGTAGCGAATACGCAGGATCAGCGTTCCATCGCCCGCGCCATAAGGGACAACGATAGCGTCGTCGGCGCTGATCTCGGTGCGTTGTGTCTCCTGCGCTGAGACGCTGCTGACGACCTCAACCAGAAAGCGATTCTCGGCGGGCAGACGCACGAGCCGCAGCCCCAGTTCCGCCTCGGGGATGAGGATCGATTCTTCGCTGCCGACAGTGGGAAAGGTGAATCCCAACCGTTCCACCAAACCCGCCTGCCCTGGCAAGGAGAGCGCGGCCAGCCGTGCTTCGCCTCGCCAGCTTTCCACGATCAGCGCCGGGGAGACAGGTTGACTGCGCACGTCGACGCCCCCGATCCGCAATTGTCCCTCCGTTTCCACAGGGATCTGCCCGCTTTCGTCGCCCAACCGCACCAAAAGCACAGGACGATTGCCGGCTGCGCGGTTTTCGACTGTGTCGGCGGAGGGCGCAACCTGATAGGACAACAGGAGATTGCGCTGCGGCAGACGCAACTCACTGTTCGGCGTCAGGATCGACGGATCTACCTGCCATCCATAGAGGACGCCCAGCCAACTGATCAGCAGGGCAAGGCCAATCCCCAGCCAACTGATCAACCGCAGATAGAGGAAAGATTGACCCTCTAAGACCAGCCAACGCCGTTCACTCAGGGGATCGGTCTCAGCGGGCGCGTCGCCAACCGGTTGGGGATGGGACAGGATCTGCGCCTGCCGTCGCGGGAATGACTGCCGAAGTTGCTGCTCAAGCTGAGCCGCCATCTGTGCGGGAGGCGTTGCCAGCGCTTGCCGTCGCCGGTAGACCGATCCCAGGCCGGGGATGGGCAGCGGATCGCCGCTTGTCACCGATGGCTGTTGGAGCAGGGCGGGCAAGTGGCGCATCCGCTGGAAGAGCGCCAGCAGGTTGCCCAGTTGGATCAACAGGAGGAGCGTCAATAGGGCAAGCAGCAGACGCAACGCAAAGCTGTGGGCGAAGTCGAAAAGGCCCAGCCCGGCGATGAGTGGACCCAATCCGCCGTAGCGCTCCTGTGTGGAAAGCAGCCAACGCGCGCCGTCCACGGCGTCTTCGCGGAACTGCCCCGGCATTTGCGGCAGCGTTTGTGCGACCAATTGCAGGATCAAGATCAACAGCGCCACGCCGATCAGCAATAGCGGCTGCTGCAAGATCTGCCAGATCCGCATAAAAAGTATAGTGCGCGGCGATTCCGCATCGTCAGATATCGTGGAAGGTATTGTTGAGTTCGTCACGGTTGATGTTGTCATAAGTGAATAGCGAACAGGGATCGGGTAAACGAGATCTGCCCTCCTAATCCCCGATCCCCGGTCCCCGATCCCCAGCCCCCGATCCCCAGCCCCCGATCCCCAATCCTCCATCATAACCGCTGGGCAAGGACCAGGGCTTGTTGTTCAGCCATTGGGCGATGGTTTCACTAAGGTTCATGAGCGGCGCATGGCGGATGGTGCAGGCGGGCAGGGCATCGAGAAAGGCAGATCCATAATCGCGCTGCCAGATCCGGCTATCCAAAAGGACGACGACGCCCCGATCATCCGCACGGCGGATCAGCCGTCCGAAACCCTGACGGAAGCGCAACACGGCATCGGGTACTGTGTATTCTAAAAATGGATTGTCATAGGCCCGGCTGCGCGCCGCCACCAGCGGATCGGTGGGGACGGCAAAGGGCAGGCGCACGATAACCAGACACGAGAGCATCTCGCCGGGCATATCAATACCTTCCCAAAATGTGCCAGTACCCAGCAGCACAGATCGGCGCCCAGTGCGGAAGTCGCGCAGCAAACGACCTCGGCTGCTGAATCCATGTTCCAACACCGCTACCCCCGTCTGATCAAGGGGCGCGCGCACGGCGTCCGCAGTGGCGCGCAGGTGGGCATGGCTTGTAAAAAGCACCAACGTGCGTCCTTCTGCCCCGCGCGCTGCTTCGATGATGGCGCGCTCAATAGCCGATTGATAGCCAGATCGGTCGATCATAGGGACGTCGCTGGGCAGATAGAGCAGGACCTGAGATTGATAATCGAATGGACTCTCGATGGCGCGGGTGCTTGCATTCCAACAGCCCAGCCGCTCCTGGATGAAATCGAAGCCTTCGTCTGTACGCAGGGTTGCGCCGGTGAGGATCGCCGTGCGACGCGGGCGCAGCAATTGTTTTTCAAGCAGATCGCTGACATGGACAGGCGCCACGCAGAAGGTAAGGTCATTGGTTTTGGTGTTCAATTCCAGCCAGCTAATCGTCTCGCGCCGCTGCCCAGACGATCCTGAGATCAAAGTCTCAAGCTGACTATCCATTTCGGCCAGGCGACTCTGCCCCCATTGCAGATGGTTCAACACCGATCCGTGGGGATCGTCCTGCCAGCCGACAGCAGCGGTCGGCCCGCGTTCTGACTGAAGATCCGCAGCCAGCTTTTCGAGCATCCGCCCGAGCCGGCGCAGCCCGGCGCTGATCGTATCCCACTCGATTTCCACCTGACTCCAGCGCGGTTGTTGGCGCAGCTTATCCAGATCGAGCCGTTGGATTTGTCCCGTCTGTTCTTGGATTTCTGGCTGCCGCAAGATCACACGCAACAAAGACTCAATGAAGGTGCGCATGGCTGGCAGCATTGTGCGGACCCCGCCCACAACCTGGCGCGCCAACCGGTGACAATCGGGATAGGGCGCTAAACGATCCCGCGCCTCGGCGGGGAGGGGCAGCCGTTTCAATAGGGCCTCAATCTGTAAGTTGTCAATGCGATAGGTGAACTGCTCGGTAGCGGCGTTCTCCAGACGGTGAGCTTCGTCCACAATCAAGTGTTCATAGGCGGGCAGCAGCCTGCCGCCGCTTTGAAGATCGGCCATCAGCAGCGCATGGTTCACCACCAACAGATGCGCCTCTCCGCCACGTTGCCGGGCATTCCAGTAGAAATCTTGGGGCGCGCCTGAGGGCAGAAGCCAGCTCATGGATGTGGGCGTCGTTGTCGCCGTTCCGCAACGTTCGAGCGTACAGGTGAGCGGATCCGAAGTGATCTGCTGCCAGATCGCCCGTTCCTGGGCATCGTAGATCGCCAATTCGTCAAGATCCCCATTTTGGGTTTGTGGCAGCCAGACGAGGACGCGCGCCAGCAGGCGTAGATCCAAATGCGAGAGGTTGCGTCCATTGAGCCAGGTATGCAAGCGGTGCAGGCAGAGATAGTGGCTGCGTCCTTTGAGCAGCGCCGTGCGCAGTGGCGGCCGCAGGGGCGACTGCCCAGGATAAAGTTCAGCCACAATGGCAAGGATCTGTGGGATCTCCTTTTCGAGCAGTTGTTCCTGAAGGGTGATGGTGTCGGTGGCGATGACGACGCGCTGGTTGTGCGTCATCGCCCACAAGGCCGCTGGCAGCAGATAGGCCAGACTCTTGCCGGTGCCGGTGCCCGCTTCGATGAGATGATGGCCGCCGTCGTTCAGCGCGCTCAGCACAGTGTGCGCCATTTCCACCTGTCCTTTGCGCATTTCGTAGCCGTCGCCCATCTGCCGCGCCAGCGGGCCATCCGCCGCGAAAAAATCGCTCAAGGTGGCTTCTGTCACTGCGGATGTGGGGTAACTTTGCGGTCTGTCATCAGGCGGCAGGGGATGGACGATCCCCCCCTCCGTGCCAGGCCAGACAGGCTCAATTTGGGCAAGGTCCAGCGCCTCGCGAAAGAGCAGCAAGGGCGCCCAGGTGCTATCCCCGCCGCAATCGACCATCATGCGCAGGATGGAACGGGGCAGCGCTCTTATGCGCGCCTGGATCTGCATAAGCAGGCGCGCTGCCGCTTCGGCATCGTCCAGGGCGCGATGGGCGTGAGGAAGGTCGATCCGCAGCGAGCGGCAAAGCTCTCCCAGGCTATAGCTGGAAAGCCCCGGCAGCAAGATCGTCGCCAATTCATGCGTATCCAGCGTGGGACGGTGAAAATGAATGCCTGCTCGCCCTAAAAAGCCGATGTCAAACGGCGCGCTGTGAGCAACAACGGCGTCGACAGTGCCATCGACGAAAGCGAGAAGTTCAGACGCGACCTGATCAATGGTCGGCGCGCCGCTCACCGCTCGATCATCAATACCGGTAATCTGTTGAATGCGCAGAGGAATGGGTCGTTGCGGATGGACAAAGGTAGCAAAGCGATCCAAAATCGTTTCGCCTTGAAACCGCACAGCACCGATCTCGATGATAGCATCGCGACCACTATCAAGCCCGGTGGTTTCCAGGTCCAGAGCGACAAAGGTGCGCTCGGCCATGTACATCTGATCCCTTCTGAGGGCGGACCTTTGGGGAGCCAATGCCCTGGTTTGGCGTCACAACCGCACTGGTTCTTTCTCAAAGCCAGCACTCCCGCCATTATAACAGCAAGTTTTCGGCAAAGGCGAATCGCTCGAATTGGCAGGCGTTAGATAAGAATCTTAACGCAAAGGCGCAGAGTCTCTCCTTGCGTGAAATTGCTGCGCGCATCGTGTCGTTGACCAATACAAAATCCGTGAAAATCTGTGCAATCTGTGATCCATTCTTTTCTGCTACGGCGCGGCGGTGAGGGCCTGCCAGAGCAGGGTTGGCTTGTCCCCCGCCGTGCGGATGAGCGACCGGCGCACGCGGCCCGGCGCACGCGTGAAGAGGTCGAACATGGTACGCGCCAGTTCAGGCGTGGAGAGCGTATTGGAGAGATAGCCCGTCCACTGAGGATGGGGAAGATTGAAAAAGGTGGTGAAGAAGTCATGGAGTTCCGCTTCGTTGAAACTCATCAGACTTTCGAGGCCGAGCAAATAGAGATTGCGGTTGCGGATGAATGGACTCGGCCACAACGCATTCCACCCGGCCTGGGCCGCTTCCACGGGCGAGGACGGTCCAGCCAATGTCGCCGAGATCGCCGCCGCTACCGTGGCCGCTCGCTTGAGCGCCATCCCCACCTGGTAGCCCGACGCCGGGTGGACCATGCTGGCCGCGCCGCCGTAACCGAGGATCGGCTGCGTCAGATCGGGCAGGGGCAGGTTCATAGGGAAGAGGCAGCGCTCCACATGCTGCGCTTCCACAAGAAAGACCCCGTAATGGGCCAGCCGCCGCTCCAGCCGCTCCTTGAGCAGATCCAGCGAAACCGCGGGCGCGAAGGCCAGCGAAGTTTCTTCGACAAAATAGAGAGCGTCGCCCAGATCCATCGCATAAAGGAAGGTGGGCGGCTGAGTGCGGCGTTCTTCGGCAGTGAGGTGATCGGCGCGGTAATCCATGAGTACGAGTTGACCGGCGCGCACTGGCGGCGCAGAGAAACGCCCTTTCACCCCATAGGCCGCCTGATAAGCCACGTTGGGCTTGGCCGGACGCGCGACCAGCGCCGGAAAATGCCCGCTGGCGTCGACGACCAGCCTCGCCGAGATCGTCTTCCCATCCCCAGTGAGGAGGGTTGAGTGGTCGGCGCTGTGATCGATCCCCGCGGCGATGCCCTGCTGCCAATCCATGCCGCCCCGCTCACATTCGCCCAGCAGATGCGATTGGAGCTTTTGATTGTCGAAGAGCGCATAGACGCGATCCAGCCGGATCTCCGGCCCGTGCATGTAGGCCGAGCAATCGGTCCAGTGCGGACTCAGCACGTCAGGCAGATCGAGACTATCCAATTCATCGGCCCAGATGCCGTAGGTGTTGAGCCACGGCGCGGCGGGATCGCCAGGGGTCAGCCCGGCCACACGCAACCCGGTTTTCGAGAGCGCCGCGGCCAGCGCCATCCCCGCCGGGCCGGCGCCGATCACCAAAAGATCATACATCAGAGAACTCCATATTTTTCGTAGACTTCGCGCAGCGTCTTGCCCGCCAGCAGTTCGGCGCGGGTGGCGTTTTCGGCCTTCACCCGCTCTTGCGCCAACGCGAAGACCTGATCCTCGGCGGCGCGGGGAATGACAACAATGCCATCGTAATCGGCCACGATCAACTCGCCGGGGTGGACGAGTACATCCCCACAGCGAACCGGCACGTCAATCGCCATCACCCGTCCCCGTCCTTTGGAGTCGAGCGGGCGGATGCCGGTGTAATAGATGGGAAAGTTCATCTCGATGATCTTCACTGTGTCGCGGATCTGGCTGTCGCAGACGCAGCCAACACAGCCGTTGCGTTTGGCAATCGTGGACATGAGTTCGCCCCACGGCGCGTTGGTCCCCGCGTGGTCGGTGGAGTGGACCACCACATCGCCGGGTTTGAGGTCGTCGATCAGGTCGATCTCCAGCCCGTAGGGGTCTTCTTCTACAACATAGTCGGTTTCCATCCAGCGCACCGTACGCGCCCGCCCCACAAAACCACAATTGCGGATATCGGGCAGCAGCGGACGCAGCCGATGGTGCATGGCCTGGTTTCGATAGCCGAGATCGTCCAACATGTCACAAATCGCGGCGACGTAAAGATTGTCCTGAATGAAGCGGCGCAGTTGATCGTCATTTTTCATAAGTGGGAACTCCGTTGTAGATGCGAAGAGGGGATTGGGGATTAGTGACTGGTGATTGGGAGCGGAAGCTCACTCTGCCCCAGTCCCCAGTCCCCAGTCACCAATCCCTACGCTAAAGAACGCGATATCGCGCCACGATCTCCTCATCCACCGTCACGCCGAGGCCGGGGCCGGTGGGGATGGGGACGTAACCATCTTCCATGCGGATAGGTTCGTGGCAGAGTTGGTTGAGCAGCGACGCCGAGGAGACATTATACTCCAGATAGAGCGAGTCCATGAGGTAGGCGTTGAGGTGAAGCGAGGCAGCTTTGAGCAGATCGGTGAGCCAGGCATGGGGGACGCAATTGATCTGCCGTCGGGTGCAGAGATCCGCGATCTGCCTCCCCACGCTGATACCGCCGCAACGCGAGAGATCGGGCTGAAGTGTGTCCACTTTGCCTTCCACGGCGAGGCGCTCAAAGGCTTCGTAGCCGGCCAACTGTTCCCCGGCGGCGAGTCGCAGTGTGGAAGTCTGTTCGGCTACCGCAGCATAGCCAGCGAAATTATCCGGGTGGAGGAAATCTTCGAGCCAGAAGATGCCCAGTTCCTCCAACGCGTGGACGAGATTGATCCACTCGCGCAGCGCCCGCGGACGGAAGGGATCGGCATAAGTGATGCCATACCAGCCGCCATCCACCATCAGATCGATCCCCGGTCCCGCTTCGGCGCGGGCGGCTTTGACCAGCGCAATGTCGAGATCGAGATCCCGGCCGAACGCGCCCCAGCCAAACTTGATGGCGCGAAAACCGTGTTCTAAATAGAGGGCGACGGCGGCGCGCATGGCATCGGGGGTGGGGCGGAAGGTGGTCGAGGCATAGGCTTTCACCCGATCCCGGTAACGCGCGCCCAGGAGTTTGCAGATAGGCTGGTTGAACGCCTTGCCCGCAATGTCCCACAAGGCGATGTCCGCGCCGGAGATCATCTGCATCCCCGCGCCCTGGCGTCCGTAATAGGCGAGGAAGCGCTGCATCTTCTGCCAGAGCCGCTCCCGTTCCAACGGATCTTCCCCGATCAGCGCCGCCCGCAAGGACTCGAAGCCGATCTGCCCGCCGGAGGGCGCGTCCACAATGGCCTTGCCCACATGGGGCTGTGTCTCAATGTCCGCCCAGCCGGTGATCCCTTCATCAGTGCTGATCTTGAGCAGCGACACAAAGCGCACCCCATGCGCCTCCGCCGCCTGCGCCGGATCGGTGTAATTCTTGCCGGTGTCGAGGACCATCGCTTCGACATTGGTGATTTTCATGGGTGATTTCCTTGGAGATGAGAAATGAGTAAGGAGTAGGCTGGGCCTGTTGCCGTTTCAATTGAACGAATTCACGTTCAAGTTTTACGGGAATCGCACTTAACCTACTCATTACTCCTTACTCATTATCTTGACCGTTCAATCCCCAACAGCCGAAACGCGTCCCTCTCCAAAATCCCCTCAATGGTTTCGGGACGCACTCGCGGCAAGCCGCTTTCCCCGATGACGGCGTTGGCGTTGCGCAGCCCGTCGATAGATTCCTGCCCTTTGGCAAAGGGATAGTCAGTGCCGAAGAGCAGCTTGCCGGTGACGTGATATTCCTGGGCGCTGATGAGCATGTTGTAAAACTGCCACGGGCGGTAAAAGAGCGCGGAGATGTCGGCGTAGGCATAGGGATGTTTGCGGATCACCACCAGGCATTCATCGCAGAAGGGATGGCCGACATGGGCGAGGACCATGCGCAGTTCGGGATAGCGGATGGCGACTTCGTCAAAGAGCCACGGTCGGGTGAATGCCAGCGGCGCGGCGGCGTTGAAGGTGGTGCCGCTGTGGAAGAGGATGGGCAGTCCGTTCTCCTGGCAGTATGCGTAGATGGGCTGGCAGCGTTCATCCCGCGGATCGAAACCAGCGTACATGGGGACCATTTTCACGCCGACCAAACCCAGATCCTCGACGGCGTGGCGCAGATCGCTCAGCGCGCCATCCTGCGTGGGGTCCACACAGGCGAAGCCCACCAATCTATCGGGGGCGCGCGCCACAAACGCGGCCACATACTTATCGGGAACCCAATAGCCGGTCAACTTTGCCTTGAGGCCAAAGACTGCCGTCCGCTCGAACGGTTCGTTGTCGGCCATAAACCGATCAAAATCTACCGTCAGATCCATCGGCGCGCCGCGTGATCGATCCGCTTCGGCCCGCGTCGCCGCGGCAATGTGCAAATTGGGTTCCCAAGCGTGGGTGTGGATGTTTTGCATGAGCAGATCCTTTGGGAGGTGATTAGTGATAGGTGACTGGAGATTAGGCGATTGGGTGATTGAGCGATTTCAGATCCTCGACGCGATCCCAGTCACCGATCCCCAGTCCCCAGTCCCTCTTCTTTACGGCAACACTGAATACGCCTTGATCGCCCCGCGCGCCTGCATGGGGGTGAAGGCTTCGGCGTATTCGCAGCCGACTTGCTCACCGCGGTAACTTTCGAGCCGGGTGCAAAGACGCTCGAAACCCGAGCCCAATGCCAGGAAGAGCGCTTCGTCTTGCGAGGCGTGATGTTTGAGCAGAGCAACCTTTTGATCATGGTAGCCGGAAATATCGACATAATGGGTGGCGGGGAAGGTGAACGGTCCCAGCGGCTCGACGAGGAAAACCGCTGGCGGTGAGATCAGCGGCGCTGACTCGGTGGCGATGACGGGCAGCGCCGCTTGCATGGCGCAGTGTCGCACCAACGAGTTCACCGTCACATGATCGGCGTTATAATCTTCGTGGTAGTGGGTGAAGATGAGATCGGCGCGGGTGCGGCGGATCGCCTCAATCAATCTCATCCGTACATCGGGCGTGTCGTAGAGGAACTCATCGCGCTCGCCCAAGTTAATGAACTCGGCGTCGATGGCGGCGCAGAGCGCGCTCATCTCGGCGTGGCGGATAGCGGCAGCGTCCTCGCGACGGATGGTCGGATTCTGCACAAAGCCCAATGATCCATCGGTGACGGTAACAAAGGCCAATTGATCGCCGCGATCCCGGCACTTGAGCATCGTACCCAGGCAGCGCATTTCGTCATCCTGATGGGCCATGATCGATACAATGTGCATGGAAACCTCAGAGGGAATTGGGCGATTGGGCGATTGAGAGATTGGGAATATCATACCGAATTTTGGCGCGGTTGTCACGGTGATGCAGACTGCGGGGTGTAGTTCAAGTTGGGCGCATGTGAAGTGTCGGGGACTTTTTGTCTGGGGCCACCGTGTCTTCTCATCTTCTTTGTCAAGTCCCCGGCACTTTCGCCCAAAAAATGAACTGCAACCCAGACCGCGTTCTATCCCTCCTTTGCCAATGGACCGTCCACAGCCGATAATACGGTCATGGATGCGCAACCGTTGACCCATCTTCATGTCCACTCGCACTTTACGCTGTTGGGAGCCACCCCGCGTGTGGATCACCTGGTAGCCCGCGCCGTTGAGGAGGGGTTACCGGCGCTGGCGTTGACCGATACCCACGCGCTTTACGGCGCCGTAGCATTCGCCCGCGCCTGCCGCCGTGCAGATCTGCACCCGATCCTGGGGATGACGACCAGGGTGCAGCCTCCCGCCGACCTCCTCAGCGTGGACAAACCCGATCAGTTGGTGCTGCTCGCCGCCGGACCTGAGGGCTACCGGTCGCTCTGTCGTCTCTCGTCGCTCATCCAAAATCACCCCAACCGCGAGGAGCGCGCCCGCCGCGGGCTGAGTTGGGACGATCTGCGCGCTCAACATGCCGGTCTCCTCTGTATCACCGGTGGACGGCAAGGGTGGATCGACCGGCTGCTGCGCCGCGGCGAGGATGCGCTCGCCCTGCGCCTGGCCGGTCGCATTGCCGGTCTCTTTGGCGAAAGGCAGACCTTTTTGGCCCTGGAGATCCATGAGGACGGCGACCATGCCTTTGCCCGCAGTAGCATGGATATTGGCCGCCGCCTGGGCCTTCCGGTTGTGGCCGTGCAGCCGGTCTATACCCTCCACCCCGAAGATCGTTACCGGTTGCGGCTGCTTGCCGCCATCTGCGAAGGATGCACGGTAGAGGCCGTCCCCGCCGACGCCCTGCCCGACGCTGGAGACGTGGCCTGCGATCTTCACTGGCTCAGCCCCGACGAAATGATCGCACGCTTTGCAGCGTTCCCTGCGGCGCTGGCACAGATCGACGATATTGTGGCGCTTTGCGATCCCTGTCTGCCCGACGGACGCCCCATCTGGCCCAACGTTCTCCCCAACGCAGATGCCGCCGATCCCATCATCTCATCATCGCCGACCGTTGCGGTCGGACATCATCACTTGACAATCGCCGCCCACACTGGCCTGCTCGAACGCTATGCCAACGCGTCTCCCCTCCGCCCGCGCCTCGATCACGAGTTGGCCGCCATCGTCGCCCACGGCTATGCGCCGCTCTTTTTGCTCGTGGCGGACATTGTCAGTTACGCCCGCCAGCATGAGATCCCCGTGAGTACGCGCGGCAGCGTCGCCAATTCGCTGGTCGCCTATTGCCTGGGCATCACCGATGTGGACCCCATGGAACACGATCTGCTCTTTGAGCGCTTTTTGAACCCGGCGCGGCGCGAACTGCCCGACATCGACCTTGACTTCTGCTCGCGCCGCCGCGACGAGGTCCTTGAGTATGTACGTCAGCGCTACGGCGAGGATCGGGTGGCATTGGTCGCCACTGTCAACACTTTTCAGCCCAAATCCGCCGTGCGCGAGACGGCCAAAGCCTTTGGATTGAGCGACGCCGAGGCCGGCGCGCTGGCGAAACGGGTGCGCGGCGGCTGGCATCCGGATCCGCGACGGCGCGAATCGACGACATTGGAGGATCTGCTCGCCCTCCTGGACGATCCCATGCAGCAGGAGATCGTGCGCCAGGCCTACACGCTGATCGATATGCCCAATCACCTCTCCATCCATCCCGGCGGTGTGGTGGTGACACCAGGCCCGCTCACCGATTACACGCCGTTACAGCACACGCCCAAAGGGTTCGCTATCACCCAGTTTGATCACGGCGATGTGGAATCGTTGGGGCTGATCAAGGTGGATCTGCTGGGCATCCGCGCCCTCACCGTACTCAGCGACGCCGTCAGGCTAATTCGCAAATGCCATGATCCCGACTTCCGGCTCGACGCCATCCCTGCCGAGGATGGCGTTACCGGAGATCTCCTCATGCGCGGGGATACCATTGGCGTCTTCCAATGCGAGTCGAGCGGCGCGCAGCGGACGCTACGCCAGCTCAAGGCGCGCAACGCCGCCGATCTCGCCGTCGCCAATGCCTTCTTCAAACCCGGACCGGCCACGGGCGGCATGGCTGACGCCTTTGTGCGTCGCTATCGCGGCGAGGCCGCCGTGAGCTTTTTGCACCCATCGCTCGAACCGATCCTGCGCGGGACGAAGGGGGTGCTGATTTTTCAAGAGCAGGTTTTGCGATTGGCGACCGAGATCGCGGGGCTCTCCTGGGCCGAGGCGGAACATCTGCGCCGTGGCATGAGCAAATTCCGCCCCGATGAGATGGAGAATCTACGCGACCGCTTCGTCTCCGGCTGCTGCCGCGAGGATGGCCCAGGGCTGAGCGAGGCCCAGGCGCGCACACTCTACGAACAGGTGGCAGCCTTTGCCGGGTACGGTTTCAACCAGGGGCACGCCACCGCCTACGCTGCTGTCTCGTTTCGCTCGGCCTACCTGCGCGCCCACTACCCGGCGGAGTTCCTCTGTGCGCGGCTGGCCGACTGGGGCGGCTTCCACCACCAGGCCGTCTACATTGCCGAAGCGCAGCGGCTGGGCATCCCAGTGTATCCCCCGCATGTCAACCACAGCGACCGTAAATTCACCATCTCCGCCGCTCCCTCTGCGCTATCTGCTAACCGCCAACTGTTAACGGCTCTCTTCATGGGATTGGAACAGATCCGCGACCTGCGCCGTGAATCGATCCGCGCCATCGTGCGTGAGCGTCGTCGCCGCCCCTTTGAGGATCTGCGTGATCTGCTCGCCCGCGTCGATCTTCAGCCCAAAGAGATCGATCACTTGATCCGCTGCGGCGCGTTGGAGGGTCTGGGATCCTCGCGCGCAGGCTTGCTCCACGAGGCAGCGGAGATCCGCCGCGCTGGCAGCGTGGAGCAACTGGGCTTTGGCTTCTTCGACGAGATCCCTCCCGAATCCCCTGCCGAGCGCATCGCCTGGGAGACGCGCATCCTGGGCCAGCCGATCAGCGTCCACCCGGTGGAACTGCTCGACAACTCGGCTGTCACGCCGCTGGCCGATCTACCGCGCCATCCTAACCGGTCCGTCACCGTCCGCGGTGTGCGCCTGCCCGGCTGGACCGGCGGCAAAGGCTTCTTCCTCAATGACGGGCGGAGCTATGTCATCGCCATCCCCGCAGGGAAGATCGCCGCGCCCAAACCCTGGCAACCCATTACCGTCCACGGGCGCTGGCAGATCGATCCCTGGGGCGGGGGGAGCTTCGTGGTGGAAGAGGGTAGGTAATAGATATTGGGTATTGGATATTGGGTATTGGCGGCATGATGCCAATACCCAATATCCAATACCCAATACCCAATCTATACCACAACCTATACCACTTTCCTGTATCAATATAGGTGTGCCCAGATTCAAGAAGATGATACCCTCTGCTTGTCCAAGTAGCAAAGCGACTATTTTTTAATAAGCAGAGGAGGATCTTATGAAACAGTGGTACATGCGCCTTGCCGTCAGTCTATCGGCGCTGTTACTTGTCAGTTTGGTGGCATGGCCTG
Source organism: Caldilineaceae bacterium (assembly GCA_019637695.1). GTDB lineage: Bacteria > Chloroflexota > Anaerolineae > Caldilineales > Caldilineaceae > RI-153. The sequence continues at coordinate 31,342 of JAHBVG010000026.1, forward strand.
CCGCATCGAACCCTGTTGGGGCGCAGATGCAGCCACCGCTTACAGAGACCACCCCCCGCACGATTACAGTTTCGGGGATGGGCGAAGTGGATGCCCGGCCAGATCGCGCCGTGGTCAACTTAGGTGTGGAAACCCAGGCACAGTCGGCCAGTGAGGCCATTGCTCAAAACAATGAGCAGATGCAAGCGTTGATCAATGCCATGACGGACGCTGGCATTGCGGACGAGAACATCCAAACGCAGGTGGTTCGCCTTAGCCCCCAATATGAGGATCAACCACCCTTGCCGCCGCAGCCCACTGAACAGGTGCAGCCCATGCAGCAGCAGACCGTCCCGCGTGCGATCCTTGGCTATGTGGCCGTGAATACAGTGCAGGTACGCGTTGAGGATCTGGAAAGTGTGGGGGAAATTCTGGATGCAGCCATTGAAGCTGGCAGTAACCGCATTGACGGCATCAGCTTTGAAATCAGTGACTCTGCCCAACTCCTGGTTGAGGCACGCGAAGCAGCCTGGAACAATGCGCTACAGAAAGCCGAACAGTTAGCGGCGCTGGCCGGCGCTGAACTGGGCGAGGTCCTGAATATCAACGCCAGCGACCAGGGACCATTCCCCGTCATGCAAGAGACTTTTGCAATGGACGCTGCCCGCGTTCCCATCCAACCGGGGATGCAGAGCGTTTCCACCAATCTTCAGGTGACATGGAGATTGCAGTAGAGGACGAATAGAGCAGCCATTCGTGGTTCTCCATAAGAAAGTTATTCCAACTCCCGCAGGATAGATCTTGCGGGAGTTGCATTGACAGGGTCGGTCGCTCGAAATCAAGCAGGACTTACGCAGTTCGCAGACCTGCCAGGTTTTCTGAAACCTGGCAGGTCTGCTTCAACTTGTAAGCCCTATCAAAGCAAGAAATGGGTCGAGATCTCCCTTCTTATCGATTATGATGGACTTCGGTTATCATAAAACAGAGGAGGGAAACAATGTTGCAAAATCACGTATGGCAAATCCCTGAAGATCAGGGTGTGATCGTGGAAGGATCGTTGGCGCAGGCTGCACAGGATTATCATATCGTTGCACAGGCCATCCATTATTTGGATGCGCATTTCCAACGTCAGCCCGGCCTGGCCGAGGTCGCCGCTCATGTCGGGCTGAGCGAATACCACTTTCAACGGCTGTTCAGCCGTTGGGTGGGGATCAGCCCTAAACGCTTCCTCCAATATCTGACAAAGGAGTATGCCAAGGCCGCGCTGGATCGCTCACGTTCGCTGCTCGATGTCTCGCTCGATGCCGGACTTTCCGGCCCAGGACGGCTGCACGATCTCTTCGTTCACTGCGAGGCGGTGACGCCCGGCGAGTATAAAAGCGCCGGGGAAGGGTTGACCATCCACTATGGTGTTCACCCTACCCCCTTTGGCGAGGCGCTGCTGGCGACCACGGATAAAGGGATCTGCGCGCTGAATTTCGTGGCCGGGGATGGCAGCCCCGAATTGGCTGCCCAACAGGCCCGTTGGAGATCTGCCCGCTTTGTGCGCGATGATAGAGAAACCGGACGGTTGATCGAGGCCATCTTCGCGCCGTCAAGCGATCCCATACCGCTGCATCTCTACATCCGCGGCACTAACTGGCAGATCAAAGTTTGGGAAGCGCTGCTACGTCTGCCGTCCGGCGCGCGCGTCACCTATGGCGACATTGCTCAGGAGGTCTGCACCCTCAAAGCAGCGCGGGCCGTGGGCAACGCCGTGGGCAGCAACCCGATTGCCTATCTCATCCCCTGTCATCGCGTTGTGCGCCAGAGCGGCGGCATCCACAGTTACCGGTGGGGGGGCGAACGCAAACAGGCCATCCTCGCCTGGGAAGCGGCGCAGACGGAAAAGATGCGTGGATAGTCGGAGGAAAAGGTAATGAGTAAAGAGTAGGGGGGAGCATCTCTCGTTACTCGTTACTCATTACTTGCTTGTTACAAAAAGGAACACCCATGCCCCCATCCCCACACTACGATGCTGTTGTTGTCGGCGCTGGCCCGAACGGATTGGCCGCGGCGATTACATTGGCGCAACGCGGTCATTCGGTACTCGTGATCGAAGCCAGGGAAACGGTGGGCGGTGGATCGCGCACCCATGAATTGACGCTGCCCGGCTTTCGCCACGACCTCTGCTCGGCGATCCACCCGTTGGGGTTGGGATCGCCCTTTTTTCAGAAGTTGCCGCTGGATCGCTTCGGTCTGGAGTGGATCCAACCGGAGATCCCCGTGGCCCATCCACTGGATGATGGCAGTGCAGCAGCGCTCTATCGATCCCTGCCCAGGACGGCGGCTGCGTTGGGCGCGGATGGGCGCGCATGGATGCGGTTGATGGAGCCGCTGGTGGAGGCGTGGGAGAGGCTGATTCCGGCATTCTTGAGCCCGCTCCCGCTGACGACCAACCTGTTGGGACTGGCCCGGTTTGGCGTCCATGCTTTGCAACCGGCGACCTGGCTGGCCCAGGCACGCTTCACAGGAGATCGGGCGAAAGCGCTCTTCGCCGGGCTTGCTGCTCATGCCATTATGCCATTAGAGACCCCCGCCACCGCCGCCTTTGGATTGGTCCTCGGCATCCTCGGCCACGGCGTCGGCTGGCCTTTCCCCCGCGGCGGCGCAGGCGCCATCCCTGAGGCGATGGCGCGCTATCTACAAAGCCTGGGCGGGCAGATCGAAACGGGCTGGCCTGTGGAAACGTTGGATGAGTTACCCTCAGCGCGACGTGTCCTGCTCGACGTGACGCCTCGTCAATTCTTGAAGATGACAGAGGATCGATTGCCGCCGGCTTATCGAAGGAGATTGGAGGGCTATCGTTATGGACCAGGCGTTTTCAAGATCGACTATGCCCTGAGCGAACCGGTCCCATGGATAGCGCACGAGTGTCGCCGAGCCGGAACCGTACACCTGGGCGGCACACTGGCTGAGATCGCCGCTTCGGAGCGAGCGATGGCGACGGGCAAGAATCCCCAACGGCCTTATGTATTAGTAGCGCAGCAGAGCCTCTTTGATCTCACACGGGCGCCAGCGGGGAAGCAGACCCTGTGGGCCTATTGTCATGTTCCTCACGGATCTACCTTTGACATGACGGATCGGATTGAAGCGCAGATCGAACGCTTTGCCCCTGGTTTCCGTGAGGCTGTTCTGGCGCGACGCGTTCATACCCCTGCGGATCTGCATCGCTACAACGCGAACTATATCGGCAGCGATATCAACGGCGGCGTGCAAGATCTGCGCCAGCTTTGGACGCGCCCCATGCTGCGCATTCCGCCCTACAGCACACCGTTGCCCGGCGTCTACCTCTGTTCCTCGTCCACGCCGCCGGGCGGCGGCGTGCATGGGATGTGTGGGTATCATGCGGCTCAATGGGCGAATTGGGGATTGGTGACTGGGGATTAGTGATAGGTTCCCCAGTCCCCAATCACTAATCCCCAGTCACAACGCCCGGCGACCGCGTGATCCCCAGCAATTCCTCAAAGTCCTTACGGTCGAGGACTTCCTTCTCTAGAAGCGTCTCGGCAAGGAGGGTAAGTTTGTCCCGGTGGGTGGTGATGACCTCTCGCGCCTGGTCGTAGGCAGTCTCGACAATTCGGCGCACTTCGCGGTCAATGGCTTTGGCAATAGATTCGCTGTAATGGCGGCGTTCCCCCATGTCCATCCCTAAGAAGGGGTTGACGTCGCCCTGGCTTAACTGCATGGGACCCAACACGTCGCTCATACCGTAGCGAGTGACCATGGCCTTCGCCAGCCGTGTCGCCTTCTCCAGATCGTCGGCTGCGCCTGTGGTGATCTCGCCGAAGACGATTTCCTCGGCCACGCGACCGCCTAAACGACCTGCCAGTTGATCCTCAAACTCGGCGCGGCTGCGCAGGGTGCGATCCTCTTCGGGCAGGGGAAGGACGTACCCCAGCGCCTGTCCACGGCTGACAAGGCTAATCTTGCCCACGGGATCGGTATGGGGTAGCATTGCCATGACCAGCGCGTGTCCCGCTTCGTGATAGGCCACCACCCGACGCTCCTCAGGGCTGATGATCCGGCTCTTGCGCGCAGGGCCAGCCATGACCCGTTCAATCGATTCGACAATCTCATCCATGGTGATAGACCGACGATTGCGCCGCGCCGCCAGGATCGCCGCTTCGTTGAGCAGGTTCTCCAGGTCGGCGCCGACCATACCGGGCGATTGGCGGGCAATCACAGCCAGATCCACATCTGTGGAGAGCGGTTTGCCGCGAGCATGGACGTTGAGGATCGCCTCGCGTCCTTGACGATCAGGCCGATCTACCACAACTTTGCGGTCGAAACGACCGGGCCGCAGCAGCGCCGGGTCGAGGATGTCAGGGCGGTTGGTGGCGGCGACGACGATCACAGTAGTATCGCTGTCAAAACCATCCATTTCCACAAGAATCTGGTTGAGCGTCTGCTCTCGCTCGTCGTTACCGCCGCCCATACCCGCGCCACGATGACGCCCTACAGCGTCGATCTCATCAATGAAGATGATACAGGGCGCGGCCTTTTTGGCCTGTTCAAAGAGATCGCGTACACGGCTGGCGCCCACACCCACAAACATTTCTACAAATTCTGAGCCTGAAATGCTAAAGAAGGGGACGCCCGCCTCGCCGGCTACAGCTTTCGCCAGCAAGGTCTTGCCGGTGCCGGGTGGGCCAACCATCAACACTCCCTTGGGGATGCGCGCGCCCAACGAGGCGAATTTCTGCGGCTCACGCAGGAATTCCACCACCTCTTGGAGTTCCTGTTTGGCTTCCTCGGAACCGGCCACATCCTCAAAGGTTACAGTGGGCCGATCCGCTTCATCGAGCTTTTTGGCGCGGCTGCGCCCAAACTGCATGGCGCGGTTCTGACCGCCACCCCCAGCCTGACGCATGATGAAGATGAAGAAGCCAAAGATCAAGATCATCGGCAGCAGCATGATCAGCCAGTTAAAGAATGCGCCTGTATTGGGGGGGCTTTCTACGTCGATGGGCAATCGCGCCAGCCGTTCTTCAGGCACACCTAAGGCGTTAAGCGTCTCTAGCACACTTTCGCCGGGTTCCCTGCGTGTTTGCACGGGTTGTGTCCCGGCGCCGCGCTCAACAATGATCTCATCCCCGCGGACGACAAGGCGGGAAACCTGACCAGACGTTACCCACTCAGCTACCTGATTTAAGCCAACCATGTTGCCTGTAGCTGTGGACGGGCTGAAAAGGACACGATACCCCAAGAAAAAGACAACAATCAAGATGATCCAGATCCAACTCCGGCTAAAGATCTGCCGATAGCGCTGGTTGGGATCTTGATTATCAGGTCCGTTCGATCCGCCTGAACCAGAAGGATCCTTGCGCGGTGGTTTGTTATTAGCCATGGAACATTTACCGTTAAGATGAAAGTGAACCAAATTCAGCGTACAAAATCGCCCGTGATCACGAGTATTGGCTGTGATCATAAATGGGCAAGTCACTCAAGTCAGTAAGCTGGTCAAACATTAACAGTGGAGGGAACAAAAGACCTGACAGGACGAAGAATAGAATGGCTGCTTCGTCTGTCAGGTCTTTTGAAGTAAGCTTTACACTCTAGCGCAGACGAGACAAGCGATCCTGAAGGTTAACCCCCACACGGTGGGTCTGTGCCCGGTGGATGGGTGAATAGTCGCGTTGTTGTGGACGCTGTGGCAATGAGGCTTCGTCGGGTTTGTCGCTCAGGCTGAGTACCAGACATCCTTGATCGAGCAGCCAGCGGCTGATCTCGTAAACTTCCTCGGTGATGGTGATCTCCCGATTCAGACGCTCTTCGGGTGATACATCATCGGGCAGGTTGTTCATCGATTCCAGCGTGGCGAAGAATTCCTGACGGCGGAAGCTCTTGAAAGGTGTGGGATCGCCGATCTTAACGCTGGTGTGTACAGCCTCGTGGACCTGACGCAGGGATTCGCTCACGCCGCCGCGCATGATCAGCGTATCCACCCAACGCACAAAGTGGGGGAACGAATTCAACGATGCCCGCTCCATCCGCTCCATAATATCGTCGCATTCGACCAGACCGGCGTTAAGGGCAAGGCAGATATAGGCCAGATAATCCTGGTTGTCTTCGGTAATGGTGTGATATCGTGCGCGGTTGAGGGAGTCGTAATGTTGCTCAAAGAGTTTAGCGTTGAAATTATCGCCCAATACCCGATCCACAGCCCGATAGAGACCTTTCAAACGGGCGGCGTCAATGGCGCGATCGTTGCGTCCACGGGCGCCAATGGCGGTCTTGTCCATGTCCACCACCACGGCTGTATTCTTGTCAAGTTTCAACCCTCGATCCAGATTCCACTCTAACCAATCCACCAGATTTGTCCAGCGATTAGCGGTAAAGATTCCCCGTTCATCGTCCGCTTCCTGTAGAGCAGGCTTGTCCGCTTTTTCTCCGCAGATAAAGGCAGAACCGGGAAGGCGACTCAGTGCAGAAAGGTTTTGAAAGGCCTGCCCATCACCCGAAAGCGTATCGCCGATAATGAGGATCTCACCTAAATTTGCGCGTCGTTGTGATTGGGCCTCTTCCAAAATGAAGAGGGCGACTTTGGCGTAAGCATCTTCCAATTTACGCGGGGTGTGGCCATCATTCAACCCCAATCGATATCGAGCAGACTTCAAGCCGGACAGTTTTCGGTCTAACGGTTGCATACTTCGATAAACAACCCGATCTTCAAAGAGATCGCTAAGGGCGGCTAGACCAAAGTTTTCCAATGTAATCGGATAGCTTTCAATCATTTTTAGCTCGCTTACCATTCTTTCCTTCCGCTCTGCTACAGTCAGCTACACACATAAAACTGTATTTTGCTAGATGCTGCTAAATGGAGCGGCAACCGAACAGGGGGCTTACGAATTTCAATTACTTAGAAAAAGCGCTGATCGAACAGTTATGCTTGCCGCATTCAAGTTAACACGTCTCCTTTTAACAGCGTCCATAGAGACACGACCATTGTACAATAGGTTGGCGACTCTACATAATTGTTGACAGTAAAGTAACAGAGGGGCATATAACCGTCAAACTACCTGACCTGACGAAAAGGTAACTACCCCTGCTCTAGCCAGGTCACGGACCCGACCAGAGGATGGGGCGTAGTTACACGAAAAGAAAAGACGGCAGCCGAGCTTTGTACTCAATGCTGCCGTCTTTTAGGAAACGCAAGAGAAATCTGGCCTATTTATGCGAGCTGGGCCAGGTTCGCCAGGGTTGCTGCTTTCGCGCCCAGATAGCCTTGGGCAACCAACAGTTCCGCGTTGAGGAGACTGCCGCCCGCCGCGCCGCGGATCGTGTTATGGCCCAAGACAAGGAACTTTGCGTGGAAGAGCGGATCTTCGCGCAGCCTTCCAATCACCGTCGCCATCCCAGGTACGCTCCCTGCCAGCCGGTCGAGCCGGGGTTGCGGACGATCTTGTTCTTCCTGGTAGATAAGGGCGGGTTGGGGCGCGCTGGGCAGCCCCAATTGCTGGGCCAGCGGTTTGTAATTCATCCACACTTCGCGGATCTCCGCTAATGTGGGTTTGCGGTCGAACTCGATACTCACGGCTTCGAGATGTCCATTGCGCACCGGCACGCGGTTGCAGTGGGCGCTGACCACAAAATCGGCCATCTGCACTTTGTTGCCGTCAAAGCGCCCCAGCAATTTCTGCGGCTCGCGCTTCTCCATCTTCTCTTCTTCTTTGCCAATGTAAGGCACAATATTGTCGAGGATATCCATGCTGCTAACGCCAGGGTAGCCCGCGCCGCTGACGGCCTGCATGGTCACCACAAAGATCTTGCGGATGCCGAATGCCACATGCAGTGGATGGAGCGCGCTGACGAGGTGCGTTGTGCTGCAATTGGGATTGGTGGTGATATAGCCCTTCCATCCGCGCTGCCGCTGTTGGATCTCGATCAGCCCCAGGTGTTCGGGGTTGACTTCGGGAATAAGCAGGGGGATGTCCTCATCGTAGCGGTGCGCGCTGGCGTTGCTACAGACGATATGCCCACCGGCGGCGAGTTCCTGTTCCTTTTCGCGGGCGGCGTCGCTGGGCAAGGCGCTGAAGAAAATCTGGCAATCCATACCCGGCACAGCTTCCTCAAGGATCACATCGCGCAGGCGCGCGGGCATATCCCCGCGCAGGTTCCACTTGCAGGCATCCACGTACCGCTTGCCCACACTGCGTTCCGAGGCGCAGAGCGCGCTGATCTCAAACCAGGGATGGCCCTGGAGCATCTGCACAAAGCGTTGCCCCACTGCGCCTGTGGCGCCGAGGACGCCGACTTTGATTTTGTTGGGTTGTTGTCCGTTGTTCATTGGTTCCTCTTTTGAGTAGTGCGTAGTGCAGTAAAGTTTCCGCTTTCTCAATAACGTCAACGCGGATGGTTGCTCAAAGCGTCGGATGCGTCTATTGGTACACGCGCCACGCACTACGCGCTACGAATTCAGTTCAAGATCAAGATAAAGTTCATACCGTGTACGCCATCTCCACGACATCGCTGAGGACGCCAGCGGCGGTGGCATCCACGCCAGCGCCGCGGCCCTGGATCACCAGGGGATTAGGGCTGTACCAGCGGCTATAGAGGGCGATGAGATTATCCGTGCCGCTGAGACGGCCCAGCGGCGTATCCTTTTCCACGGCGGTGGGGCCGACGCTGCACGCTACGCGGCCATCGGTCACTTGGATGGTGGCGGCGTAGCGGAGGACTTTGCCTTCGGCGGCGGCGCGCGCTACTTCGTCCTGATAGTGTTCGTCGAGCTGAGGCAGCGCGTCCATGAATTCGGCCACTGTGAGCGTTTCCATCAGCGGAGGATAGAGGCCCTTGACTTCGATATCCTTCATCTCCAACCGATGACCCATCCCCCGCGCCAGGATCAAGGCTTTGCGCGCCACATCGACGCCGCCGAGATCATCGCGCGGATCGGGTTCAGTGTAGCCAAGTTGATGCGCCTCGCGCACCACCTCGCTGAAGAGACGCCCCGCCTCCAGCCCTGTCATCAAAAAGCCGAGCGTGCCGCTGAAGGTCCCCGCCACTCGTTGGATGGTGTCACCGCTGGCGACGAGACGGGTCAGCGTGGCGATGACCGGCAGCCCGGCCCCCACCGTGGTTTCCCAGCGCAACCGCGCCAGATCGCGTGGCGCATCCCTGGTGTCACCGGCTCTGGTGAGCCGGTCGTACACCTCCTGTTGATTCGTCAGCGGTTTCTTGTTGGCGAGTACGACTTTATAGTCTCGGCTTAGAGCAAAGAGCAACGCCGGTACCGTCTGTTCGGTGGCGCTGCAATCAACAACCACCGTCCCCGGAATGCCGGCGATGTCAACAATAGCGGAGAGATCATCCTGAGAGCCACCTAACTCGTGGTGTGCCAGCGATTTCCCCTCTTTTTTCAGGGCCAGGGCTGCTTCGATCTCCTCATCGGTCAGACCATCAGTTGGCTCGATGATGGCAGATCGGCTATCGCACAGCGCCACAAAGCGGACGCGAAGCCCATAGGTTTCCGCATGGAAGAGGCGGTTGTCAAGGATCTGCCGCACCAGCGAGCGGCCCACACCGCCCAGTCCAAAGAGAATCACAGGAAGTTCCATCATTGCGCATCACCGTTGCGTGAAGTTAGTCGAATAGAGACAATTATAGCTCAATGTGCATACCTGGCTCGATCGAGCCAGGCGTATTCTTGAGTTGCAAACCCACCCCTTTCATGCAATCTAGTGTCTCGTCAAGGGTGAAATGATGGGTACGGGCGCTGCTTGCTGCGCCTTGTTCACAGGGGGCGCTACTTGTTGCGCCCGTACCAGGTTTCAATCAATTAATGCTTGACGAATCACTAGTCTGCTTTATGAATCGGACACACTTTGCTGCCAGGGTCTGATCTTCTCCAGCACTGTGGAAAGTTTTTCCTGGGCAATTTCTGTATCATAGGCGGCCTGGGCACGGAGCCAGTAGCCGTTGGATAGACCTAAAAAGCGGCACAACCGTAGATCAGTGTCCGCTGTAATTGTCCGCTGACCGGCAATGATCTCGCTAATGCGCTGGGGCGGAACGCCAATCTCCTTAGCAAGCCTGTACTGTGATAGTCCCATCGGCTTGAGAAATTCTTCGTAAAGCAATTCGCCTGGGGTAATCGGTGTGATCTCTCGCATCATATTGTCCTAGTGATAGTCCACAATTTCCACATCCTCTGCGCCGGCGGAAGTCCAACGAAAGCAGACTCGAAATTGGTCGTTGATCCGAATACTATGCTGCCCCTCCCGATCCCCTTTCAGGGCTTCAAGTCGATTGCCTGGCGGCACACGTAAGTCATCGAGATGATTTGCGATCTGTAGTTGTCGCAACTTTCGCAATGCGACCCGCTCAATGTTGACGAATCGCTTGATCCGCTGGCCCTGAGCAAGAGATTCTGTATCAGTATCCTTGAACGAGACGATCATATTGAGAATAGTAATGCGTGGCGTGAATAGTGTCAAAACACAACCAAAGGATCTATTACGCAGTCACACGTTGCCCCAACTCAAACGCGTCGTGGATGGAGCGAATAGCTTCGTCGGCGTCGCCAGTGAGGACGACGAGGCTGATGTTGGCCTCGCTGGCCCCCTGCGCAATCGCGATCACGTTGATCTGCTTTGCGCCCAGCGCGTTGAAGACGCGGGCGGCGATGCCGGGTGTCCCCTTCATGCCGGAGCCGACGACGGCGACGATGACGATGTCGCGCTGGCTGTCGATCTTTTCGATGTAGCCGCGCGCCAATTCCCGCTCGAACTCAGCGTTGAGTGCGCTGACCACCCCGGTGGCCTCGGCGTCGGGGACGACAAAACAGATGCTCTGCTCGCTGCTGCTCTGGCTGATCATGAGGATGTTAGCGCGCAGGCGAGCCACAGCGCCGAAGGTGCGCGCCGCAATCCCCGGCACGCCCATCATGCCTCGCCCGGCGATGGTGATCATGCGCATGTTGCGGATGGCGGTGATGGCCTTGACCGATCCCGCAGCAGATGAGCGTTCGGGTTTGTTGACAATGCGTGTGCCAGGATGGCTGGGGTTGAAGGTGTTGAGTACCACCACAGGGATCTTCTTCTCCACGGCGGGCGTTACCGTCTTGGGATGCAGCACCTTGGCGCCATAATAGGCCAGCTCTGCCACCTCGTCGTACGAGAGTTCGGGCAGCGTGCGCGCGTTCTTCACAATGCGCGGATCGGCAGTGAGTACGCCGTCCACATCGGTCCAGATCTGGATCTCGTCCACATCCAACGCCGCGCCGATGATGGCCGCCGAGTAATCCGATCCACCGCGGCCCAACGTCGTGGGGACGCCCTTCTCCGTCGCGCCCACAAAGCCGGTGATGACGGGGATGACGCCGCTCTGCACCATCGGCTGCAAACGGTTGAGACAGCGGGTCACCGTCGGTTCCATCAGCGGCGAGGCGTTGCTGAACTCATCATCGGTGATGATCAACTCGCCGGCGTCGACGAACTCGGCGTGGAGTCCTTTGGCGCGCAGCACCGCGGCCAGCAGCGGAGCGCTCATGCGTTCGCCCAGCCCACTCACCACATCCAGCCCGCGGTTGGTCATCTCGCCCAACACGGCGATGCTGCGACAGAGGCGCTCAAATTCATGCAGCCGCGTATCGAGCAGACGGCCCAGGTTGGCGCGCTCCACGCCATCCTCAATGAGTTGACCGGCCACGACTTGATGCTTCACCAGCAGTTGGCTACGCGCCTCGCGATACGGACCTTCATCCCCGGCGGCGGCAGCCTGGGCCGAATCGATCAATGTATTGGTAACGCCGCTCATGGCGCTGGTCACCACCACCACACCGGGGCGACTGGTCTGCGCCTGTTGCGCGACCTTCTCTGCCACAATCTGCGCCACCTGTGCAAACGAATCTGTTGTGCCGACGGATGTGCCGCCGAATTTCATGATGATCATAAAGTGTGGCTACTCCTTGGACCTGTTGTTGATGAATGAATAATGAGTAATGAGTAATGAGTAGGAGAGGTACACACGACCTACTCATTACTCATTACTCGTTAATTCTTCTCCAAAACAAAAACCGCCGTTGTCGAAAGCAGATTCTTATAGCGGCGGATGTGAACTTGTCGGCTGCCCGCCAGATAACGCTCTTCGCGGATGTGGATCTGAAGTCGTCGGCAGAGACGGACAAAATCGGTGACGGTGAACGCCTGCCAGCGTGGCACATCGTACCAATGCTGGGGCAGTTCGGGCGCTTTGGGCATGCGCCCGGTGATCAACAAATAGAGCCGAGATCGCCAATGTCCCCAATTGGGGAAGCTGACGATAGCATAGCGCCCAACGCGCAGCATCTCGTGCAGGATCATCTGCGGGTCGTCGAGAAACGAGAGCGTCTGGCTGAGGACCACATAATCGAAGCTGTTGTCCGGGTAATCGGCCAGCCCCTCCTGCAAATTGCCCTGACGCACGCTGAGTCCTCGGCGCACACAGGCCAGCATCCCCTTTTCACTTAACTCGATGCCGCGGCCCTTTACCCCTTTTTGCTCGATCAAATAGGCCAGCAGCGCGCCATCCCCGCAGCCGAGATCAAGGACGCGGCTCCGCGCGGGAATCAGATCGGCGACGAGTTGCAGATCGGGTCGAAGAGATTGGGATATTGGATATTGGGTATTGGGTATTGGGTACTCAGGACCGGGTTGATGAGAGCGCATTTAAGTCATTTTGGGAAAGGATGGCATCATCCTCTATGGATGTCTGATGATCAGATGGATTTACTATATAACTGCTGCTTGTTTCGGCAATAGAAGCAGAACTTCCACTGCTGCGTTGTTGTCGAATCATCTGAGCAAACTGGTTGAGTTGACGGCCTAAGTTGTTCAATGAAGAGGAAAACCGTTCCTCGCATTGTGAATCAAGCAGATGACGATGGACACTCCAATTGATCCAATATTTGGTTTCAAAAAGACTGCCACGGGCGTAATAAAGGAACTGCAATTTCTCGCCATAGTGATAACGCCCAAAGGCCTCGGCAATATTCGCGCCGATAGAATCTGCCGCTCTTGCCAATTGTTTGCCCACCACATCTTTGGCAAACGAATCCCAGCCAATCACCAATTGCCAGATATCATCCGCCAGTTCTTCCGCTGCCTTCAGCACACGTAAATCATCAAACTGCAAAGCCATCCCCCACCTCCCACTAACATTACCCATTCCCCAATATCCAATACCCAATATCTAATATCCTATTGCCATTCTCGGCAACGCCACCGACTCTTCGCGGGCGAGGCGATCCAAAAAGCTGCCAAGCAACTCGGTCATGGTCTCCACTTCGAGGAGGAAGGCGTCGTGGCCCCAGGTACTTTGGATATCCAAATAGGTAACGTCACCCCCGGCGGCGGTGAGGGCGCGCACAAGATCCTTGCTGTGATAGGAAGGGTAGAGCCAATCGCTGGTGAAGCTGACAATCAAGAACTTCACAGCGGTGGATTTGGCAAAGGCGACCGCCAGTGACCCGGTGCGCTCGGAGAGATCGAAATAGTCCATCGCTTTGGTGATGTAGAGATAGCTGTTGGCGTCAAAGCGACGGGTAAAGTTGTTGCCGTTGTATTTGAGATAGCTTTCCACCTGAAATTCGGTGGCAAAGTCGTAGCCGTAGCGCTCGCGTTCCTGGAGGCGACGGCCAAATTTGGTGTGCATCGACTCTTCGCTGAGATAGGTGATGTGGCCGATCATGCGCGCAACGGCTAATCCGGCGTCGGGTTTCTGCCCGGCGGCGTAATAATCGCCGTGGTTCCACTTGGGATCGGCGTAGATCGCCTGCCGTCCCACTTCGCTCAATGCGATCAACATGGGGCTGTGGCGCGCCGTCGTCGCTAAGGGAATGGCGGCTTTCACCCGATGCGGGTAACTCGCCGCCCATTCCAACACCTGCATACCGCCCATGGATCCGCCGGCCACACAGAGGAGTTGCTCGATGCCCAGATGATCGATCAGCGCGGTCTGCGCCCGCACCATATCGCCAATCGTCACCACAGGGAAGCCTAGCCCGTAGGGTTGTCCCGTCTGCGGGTTGACGCTTGCCGGTCCGGTGGAGCCGTAGCAGCCGCCCAATACATTGCTACAGATCACAAAATAGCGGTCAGTGTCGAACGCCTTCCCCGGCCCGATGCATTCATCCCACCAGCCTGGCTTGATCCCCCCACTATCGGTCAGCCCGGCCAGGGAGGGCGAATCTTCAGGGTGGAAACCAGCCGCGTGGGCGCTACCGCTGAGCGCATGCAAAATCAGCACTGCGTTGGAATGGTCGGCGTTGAGCGCGCCGTACGTCTCATAGCAGAGCGTCACCGGCCCCACCGTCGCCCCACTCTCCAATTGGAAAGGCACATCCTGGGCGAAGGTAAAAAATTGTTCTTCGACAATGCCGATAGATTGGTGATTGGTCATGGTGAATAGGTATTGGATATTGGATGGTATTGGATATTGGATATTGGGGAGATGCCTGTCACAAATACCCAATATCCAATACCCACTATCTGCTTCTACTTCGCTGCACTCAACGCCTGGTCCAGATCCCACAGGATGTCTTCAATGTCTTCGAGACCCACGCTCAGGCGGATGAAATCAGCCGAGACGCCGGCGGTGACCATCTCATCAGCGGTCAACTGGCTGTGGGTGGTGCTGGCCGGGTGGATGGCAAGGCTCTTGGCGTCGCCCACGTTGGCCAGGTGGCTGAAGAGCTTCAAGCTGTCGATGAATTTCTGCCCTGCCGCTACGCCGCCCTCAATGCCAAAACCGAGGATTGCGCCCGCGCCCTTAGGCAGATATTTCTTGGCCCGTTCGTGGTCGGGATGGCTCGCCAACCCCGGATAGCTGACCCACTTGACCGATCCGTGATCGGCAAGGAATTCGGCCACGCGCTGCGCGTTTTGCACATGGCGTTCCATGCGCAGACTGAGGGTCTCGATCCCCTGCACGGTGAGCCAACTATTCAGCGGGGCCTGGCACGCGCCAATGTCGCGCAGGATCTGCACACGGGCCTTGATGGCGAAGGGCGGCAATCCCATCCCCACCAGGTCGGCGTAGACCAATCCATGGTAGCTGGGATCAGGCGTGGTGAAGTTGTCGAAGCGTCCGCTCGTCCAATCGAAGTTGTTACCGTCCACAATGACGCCGCCGATGGAAGTGCCGTGGCCGCCGATGAACTTGGTGGTGCTGTGGACAATAATATTGGCGCCCCACTCGAAGGGGCGGCAGAGATAGGGCGTGGCAAAGGTGCTGTCGATCATCACCGGGATCTTGTGCGCCTGGGCGATGGCGGCGACTTCCTCAAAGGGGAAGACGGCAATATCGGGGTTGCCCAGCGTCTCGCCGTAGATGATCTTGGTGTTGGGGCGGATCGCCCGCTCGAAGTTGGCCGGATCGGTGGGATCGACAAAGGTCACGTCAATGCCAATGCGCGGGAAGGTATAGTTGAACTGGTTGAAGGTCCCCCCGTAGAGGCGGCTGCTGGTGACAATGTGATCGCCGGCGCCGCAGATCGTCAGGATCGCCATGGTCTGCGCGGCGTGTCCACTGGAGGCAGCCAGGGCTGCGGCGCCTCCCTCCAGGTCCGCGATCCGCTGTTCCAGCACATCGGTGGTGGGGTTCATAATGCGGGTGTAGATGTTGCCAAATTCCTTCAGCGCGAAGAGATTGGCGGCGTGTTCCGTGTTGCGGAACTGGTAGCTCGTGGTCTGGTAAATGGGAACAGCCCGGCTGCCGGTGGCGGGGTCAGGCTGTTGACCAGCGTGGAGCTGGCGGGTGGAAAAACCAAACTTGCGTCCGTTGTCCATGATCCCTCCTCAGGGTGTGGCGATGTTGACAAACTTCTACAAAAATAAACCCTCTCGCCTGGTTAGATGAGAGGGTTGCTTTTGATGGCTGGCCTTTTGCTCGGAATCTTCCCGCGGAGGGGGCAAGGAGC
Organism: Caldilineaceae bacterium; assembly: GCA_019637695.1. GTDB lineage: Bacteria > Chloroflexota > Anaerolineae > Caldilineales > Caldilineaceae > RI-153. The sequence continues at coordinate 47,261 of JAHBVG010000026.1, forward strand.
GTTGGCGCATCCTCTCATCTTCCAGAACTTGTCTGCCGGAATTGGCACCCTCGCGCCTGAAAAAGCGCCTTTGCTTCTCATAGCCGGGTTGCCGAGGTTTCACAGGGCCGGTCCCTCCACCTCTCTGGATAAGAGTACAGATATTTGATTGTTGTTGACGACTATAGCAGTTGGTACACGGAATGTCAAAAAATTGGCGTCGCCTCCGTTTCTTGCTTCACCCTTTGGATCTAGCGTTGGGTGAGAGGCAAGTAGAGCATCCAATCACTGGCGTAGATGCTGCCCAGATCGATGGCAGAGACGCTGTTATTTGGGCCGATAATCTCCAACCAATAGGTGTGCAAGATCCCGCTGGTGGCGCTTGTATCCCGGTAGGTGTAGGTATGCCCGGCAGGCTGGCCTATTCGGGCGGCGGGCAGCGAGATGAGATGGGTGCGGCTATTGTCGCTGACCCGGTAGAGATTGAATTTGAGGATCTTGGTCTCGTTGATTGTCTGCCACTGGATCTCAACTTCGCCGGGCTGGCTGCCCAACATGAATGTACTCACGGCGACAGCAGTCGGCGCAAAGATGACGACATCGTCCTGCGCCGATTTGGGCGGCAGCGGTCCCTGCGGCGGCGTTCCCCCTGGCCCATCGGGATCGTAGAAGGCGCCATTCACGGTGGCTGTGTTGACGGTGGCTCCATTGGGCAGAGAAGTCGTGTCTGCTTTGGCAACAAACTCAACCACCACCTCAAAGGATTCGCCTGGCTCCAGATCCCGATCGAAGCCGGTGGACGCTGCCGCTGTCAGATCGCTCCAGTTGATGCTACCATCGCTGATGTTGTCGTCGGAGTAGGGCGAACTGCCCACGTAGACCAGGAATGCAGTCTGATAGGTATCGTTCAACGGCAACTCACTGATCGTCACATTGCCAGTGTTGGTGATGCGAATGGTGAAGCTGATCATCTCCCCCGTGCGCACCGGTTCAAGGGTGTTCAACCGTTTTGTAATCTCGAAATCTGGCTCTAAGGGAATCGGCGTAGTGGTAGCCGTCGCCGTCGGTGTGGCCGTTGACGTATTTGTTGCCGTTGCTGTGGCGGTCGGCGTGTTCGTCGGTGTGTTCGTTGGGGTCGCCGTCGGCGGCACGGGCGTATTTGTTGGTGTGCGCGTGGCTGTTGATGTTGGGGTTACTGTCGGCGGCACGGGCGTCTTGGTCGGCGTATTCGTTGGGGTCGCCGTCGGCGGCACGGGTGTTCTGGTGGGTGTGCGCGTCGCCGTAGGGGTGGACGCTATAGCACAGGTGGGGCTAGGACCGGTTACAGTGCCAGAGACAAAGCCAGGGCCACCTTTCAGCGCCACTGTAATGTTTTGGGCTGCGTAGTTTCCATCTACGGTGATATAGTAGTAACGGGTTTCGCCGACAGCAAAGCCCCGGTTAAACTTCTGGCCGGTTGTGCCTGTGGTTGGGTCTGTTTTGGGATTTGCAGGGAAATTCGATGGATCGGGGGAGCCAGCCCCTGAGCTACGGCTATTGGTGTTGCTTCCATTCCAGGTGCCAGCGTCCAAAATCTTCAAACAGCCGCCCAGCGCAAAGGTGACATGGCTGATCTCTGGGTTCGCACCAGACGTTACCTTGTAGTACCAGGTTGATCGACCACTGCTGGGCGTGTTGTATTCCACAGCAATGAAGTCAACCTGGTGGTTCCCAATGTTGACTGCTTGGATACTTGTCGCGCTGGCAATCAACAGGGCAAGCAACGTAATCAGCATTGCCCAGTTGAAGTTGCGGCGCAGTCTCAATCGCATCTGCATTGCTCTCTCCTTATGTTGTGCAAGTTATTGAAGATGGTTTACTAACAATTTCAGAGAAGTGGATTCTCTTTCAACAACAGCCAAGGTTCATTGCACATCAGTGGTGTAATGGGATAGCAATCTACGCCGGAACCCAACATTCTTCATTGTCCAGGTTGGTAACGACTAACCCCTCCCCACCCCACCCCGTTCACAGCGAGGGAGCCGTTGGTCGTCGCAGCCCATTGTCCTCCCCCCGCAGGCGGGGGAGCTAGAGGGGGTTAGTTGTTACTTAGGTTGTCAATAGTCCACAGGGCCTACACTGACTAGTACTCAAGTACCATCGAATAGCATACCTGTATTTTTCGCTAAGCAAGCTAACAATTTCCTTGCAAATTGCAAGGAAATGCTATAGCCAAAGGTAACTTGGGCCAAACGCACGAAAAAAGCGGGCGAGGAGCAACTCTGGTTGCTCCTCGCCCGCTTTATCAACGGGGGCAAGTTGTTAGGGGAGAGGGTTAGTTTGACACCCTCGGCAAGAAGAGGCGGACGCCGCCTGTGTAGACGCTACCCAACTCCATGCTCAAGACGGATCCATCCAACTGTACGAGGTCAAGGCGATAGCTGTACCAGACGTTGACGATGACGCCGCTGTCTGTATAAGTGTAGCCCTGCCCACCTGATTGACCAGCCCGCTCGGCAGAGATGGTGGCTACCAGGGTACTCGCTTCTGCTTCAATTCGATACAGATCGAAGTATGCAATGTTGCTCTCGTCTACAGTCTGCCAGTTGACATCGACAACAGCCTCGCCCGCGGTCACCCCGTAGTCGGCGAGCAGCACTGACGTGGGGGCGATGACACCCACGGTGGCCGTGGCTGAGCGATCCGGCAGCGGACCTTGTGGCGGCAGACCGCCAGGGCCATCAGCGTCGTAGAAGGCCCCTGTCACCAGAGCGGTATTGGTTGTCACACTGCCAGGCTGGCCGGTGGTATCGGCGATGGCGATGAAGTTGACCACTACGGAGAAGGCCGCGCCGGGAGCCAGATCCACGCCGAAGCCGTTGGGCGCTGGCGCTGTCAGATCGCTCCAGTCGATGCTGCCATCGCTGACATTGTCGTCCGAGAGCGGGGTCGCCCCTACATAGGCCAGGAAGAAGGTGGTGTACGTATCGCGCAGCGGCAGAGTGGTCAGGGTGACATTGCCGGTATTGGTAATGCGAATGGTAAAGCTGATCGTCTCCCCAGTCCGTACGGGCGACGGTGTGTTGAGCGTCTTGGTCACCACGAAGCTGGTATCCAGAATCCTGATGGTGACGGTTGCCGTGTCGCAGATCGTCTGGTTGGGCGCAGGCAGGCAGACCTGATAGGTGAAGCTGTCTGTGCCCGTGAAGCCAGGATTGGGTGTATAGGTGAACGTACCGTCAGTTGGATTGAAGCTATTGACTGTACCGTTCGACGGTACAGTTGTCGTTATGAAGGTGCTGCCCGGCGGGTAGGTGTCATTGACGCTCACTGTAGCCGTGATCGGCGTGTTGACCGATGTGGTGTAACTGTCATCACGGGCCTCGATGTTCAACGCTACCTCGAAGTTCTGGCCCGTCCTGTTCTGGCCCAACGTCAGGTTGACCGGGCTGATCACATTGGGGTTGCCGCCGTCGCGGTCGCCCAGGCTGCTGTAGTTGGGCAGCACGGTCTGCGCGATCCGGTAGAGACCCGGCTCCAGGTTGCTGAAGCTGTAGAAGCCAGTGATGCTGGTGGTCGCCGTCAGTGTGGCATCGTCGGCTGTGCCCAGGATGCCATCATCGCCGGCGTAGGTCAGGGTCACCGTGATACCCTGCAGCGGCGTCTCGTTGCCGTCATCGCAAGGCCCGACCCCTAGCAGGCCGCTGGGGCTGACACAGACTGTACCGCTGATGCTGCCTGGTCGCTGGTTGTAGCCGAAGTCCAGATCAGTGATGTTGCCGTTGACGGTGAACGGCGTGGAAGGCGTCTCGGTGGCCGCGTAGTCGTTGCGGGGCAGATCGTTCTCGTCCGCGTCGAGGACAGAACAGACCGCGCCCTGCGGAATACCAGCGACGCTCCAATTCCCGTTGGCGTCCGTCTGCACGCTGACGGTCCCCAATTGGGTGCAGATGACGGTCACATCCACGCCTGGGAAGCCAGGTTCGCCTGTATTCCAGTCACCATTGTTGTTCTGGTCGTTGTAGACCCGCCCGCTGATGGTGTAGACCGTGGTCGCTGCACGATACCCGAAGTCCACAGTAAGCACAGTGTTGCCACCGCTGAGCGTGGCCTTGCCCGTGTGGTCTAATGCGCCGAAGTTGTCGAAGGTCTGCACAAAGCCAGCGGGCAGGGTGGCGGTATTGACCACGGTGATGTAGTTGCCGTCGGGCAACCCCGTGAAGAGGTAGTTGCCAGTGCCACTCGTCACCTGGGCGGCTAAGAAGGTATCGCCCCCATCCAGGACGCCATTATTGTTGTTGTCCCGGTAGAGGCTGACGGTAACGCCGCCCAGCCCCGATTCCCCAGTCTCTTGCACACCGTTGTTATTGGCGTCGTTCCAGACGCGGTCGCCGATAGCGCCAGTATTGTCTACACCGAAGTCGAAGCGCTGCCAGCCATCCTCGCCGGCGATGGCAGTGAAGGAGAAGCTGGTGGGCGTGGTCTGCGTGCCCAGCGCCGGGTAGAGCGAAGTCACCTGGGCCGGGTTGTAGCTGATGGTGTAATCGCCCGGCGGGATCAGGAAGACTACGTTGCCGGTGGACGAACTTACACCGGTCCGTGTCACCGGGTTGCCCAGCGTATCCGTGCCGGTGACGGTGACGGTGACGCCAGCCAGTCGTTGCTCAGCGCCCTCGAAGAGGCCGTTGCTGTCCTCATCCCAGAAGACCAGGGATTCGATGCGCGCGCCCACGAAGTAGCCGAAGTCAGCGTTCATGAAGGACATGTTGCCCGGCGCCAGCGTGACGGGAATGTTGTCGGCGGTGGTGGGAACCACATCGCGCACGCCATTGGTGACCAGACTATCCTCGTAGACATCGACGATGTATTTGCCCGGCGGCAGGTTCGGGATCAGATAGTAGCCGTTGGCGTTGGTGAAGACACGCAGGATCTCAAAGTCCCCGGCCACCAGATCCAGCACACCGTCGCCGTCCTTGTCGAAGTAGAGCTGGACACGGGCATTGAAGATCCCGCGGTTGGCCGCCTCGTCCTGCACACCATTGAGGTTGTCATCCCACCAGACGTAATCGCCGATGGAGCCAGACCAGTTGTAGCCAAAGTCCACCGTATCCACCACCGTGGAATCGGTCGCCAACGTGACCAGGGCCACATGGGGCGTGCCGACGCCGTCGAGATCATAGGTGGGCGTCATCACGCTGCCCAGGCTGAATGTGCCGCTGGCATAAGGGCTGGTGATCTGGCTGCTGGTGTTCACCGTCACCCGATAGTTGTCGGCAATCAGCCCGGTGAAGGTGTACTTGCCGCTAGCATCGGTGGTTGTGGATGACAGAGTCGTCCACACGCCGTTGATGTCGATCTGCAACGTTACCGTGATGTTACGAATGCCTAATTCGCCGGCATCCTGGATGCCGTTGTTGTTGGCGTCCAGCCAGATGGTGTCGCCGATGCGGCCTGTGCCCGCTGGCTTGAGACCGAAGTCGGCATCGTCGAATTGCTGGCCGCTCGCCAGGTTGACGCTCAGCACCTGTGATGTGGTGGGGATATAGCCCGCCGGATAGGTGGATGGGTCTGTGCGCACAATGTAGGTGCCTGCGCCCAGATTAAAGATGCGGTACGCGCCCAGCGCATCGGTGATGGCATTGGGTTCGCCAACATCCCAAACCCCGTTGTTGTTGCTGTCGATGTAGACGCGCACGCCAGCCAGCCCGGCTTCACCCACATTCTGGATGCCATTGCCGTCGGTATCGTTCCAGACGCGGTCGCCGATGCTGCCTGTGGTACCGGTCTGCGTCGTGTTGCTGGGGAAGGTATTGGGCGCAGAACTGACGATCACCAGTAGCCCCGTGTTGCGGATCACCGGTGGCGGTGAACCGGTCACCGTGGCGCGGAAGGAAAGGATCGGGCTGACCAGCACGCTGCGCGAGATCGCCGCCGGGAAGGCAGTCGGCCCTGCGCCGGTGCCACTGGCGCTGAAGCGCAGGCTGGAAGGTGTGGTGCTGCCCGCCACGGTACAGACCCAGCGGTAGCGCACATCGTCGCCGATATTGGTAGCGTTGTTGTCCGCTGTCACCAACACCGGCCCAGTGAGTACACTGCACGAGGCTCCGCCCGTGGGCGTGATGGTGAGCGAGCTGGCAACGACGTTGGTAACAGCCGCGGTAGATTGCAGCCGCAATTCTATTGTCACCTGATCGCCCGTCGCAGCCAGGCTGGGGAGGGCGGTCAGCGTGGTGAAGCGCCCCTGTGGGTTGACGCCGGCATCATAGACCAGCGATCCACCCTGGCCCACATTGCTGGGGAAGTTAGCTGCTGCCAGCACCGTCCACGTATTGGTGGCGATGGTGTAGCGCCAGAAGGCTTTGGTCTTGCCTTGCAAGGCATAGATGAAGGCGCCATCGGTGGTCAGCGCGCCGCCGTCGCCCACGTTGCCAGGGGCCAGGGCCAAAGCCGACCAGGTGTTGTTGGCAATGTCATAGCGCCAGAAATCGCGCTTGCCATCCCCGCGGAAGGCGTAGATGAAGTTGCCCACACGGGTCAGCGCGCCGCCCCATTTGACATTGGCTGGGGTCGAGGCCAGAGTTGTCCAGGTGTCCGAACCGACGTTGTAGCGCCAGAACCCGGTCTTGCCATCACCTTGCAGCACATAAAGATTGGTGCCATCGGTGGTAATCGCCCCACCCTGTTTGACGTTGGCCGGCGTAACGGCCAGGACCGTCCAGGTATTGGTCGCAATGTTGTAGCGGCGGAAGCGGTTGCTGTTGCCCAACACGGCATAGACATACTCGGTGCCACGTACGTTGAGATACTGGATGCCGCCGCCCTCGTTGAAGTTGTCTGAGGCGTTGGCTAACGCTGTCCACGTATCGGTGGTAATGTTGTAGCGGAAGAAGCGGTTGGCGTTGCCTTCACTGGCATAGAGGATGCCACTGCCGGCGTTGGTCAGTGCGCCGCCTTTTTCGGTGCCGTTGGTGGTCTGCGCCCTGGCCGTCCACGCGCCGCTGGTAGTGCCATACTTTGAGAAGTCTCTTTTGTTGGCGCCAGCCAGTGCATAGACGCCTGGCGTGTAGCCGCTGACAATCGTCTCGCCCGGCACGCCAGGAATGTTTGTCCCCAGGTTCCAGGTGACCACATTGGGGCCGCCATGCGGCGCAGCCAGCACGCTGCGCGAGGTGGCCTCAGGCCAGCTATAGGTCCCCAGTACATTTTCTGCGCCTGCCGAGAAGACATATTCGCCAGTGCTGCTCAGGGTACAGGTCCATGTAAAGTTCTGACCGGTATTGGCAGATAGATTGGCGCTGGCTGGGGTGGGACCGGTACAGACGCCCACGCCGCCATTCACCACCAACTCGGTGGGCGTAACCGTTGTCACCGCCACGCTGCTGGTAATGCGCTGGGTCACGGTGACAACGCCGCCCAGGTTGACAAAGGTGGGCGTCACGGTGAAGGAGCTTCTCAGCGCCGTTGTGCCCAGAGGTCCGCCTTCCAGATCCTCCCCGTTTTCCGCGGCCAGAGGCATATACGCTCCAAAGACGCCACCCGCGTTGGCGCTGCCCGCCACATAGGTGGTTCCCGTTGGCAGCGGATCGATGACGCGCACATTCTCCAACAGATCGGTAGTGGGGTAGACCGGCTTGAGGGTGAAGGTCAGCACCGTGCCTGCTGTGGCCGAGGCTGTATTCACCGTCTTGGTCAACCGCGGGGTGAAGGGGAAATCGGCGTCCAGATAGTTTTGACCCGCCGTCAGCATCACTTCAAACTGCTCAACGCTGGCAAAGAGATTGAGCGGCAGATCCGGATCGGCTGTATCGACAACCACGGTATAGTTGCCCGGCCCCAGATTGTTGAAGAGATAGCTACCATCCGGTCCCGAAACCGTGGTGCGGAAAGGCTCGCCGTCGCGCAGCAGCGTCACTGTAATATTGGCAAGCGGCGCGTCGCCGCTGTCATAGATACCGTTGCCGTTGTTGTCGATGAAGACCTGGTCTCCGATAGAACTGGGCGCAGTGCGCCAGAAACCGAAATCGTTGTCCAGATCGCTGCCCGTCAAGTTGGGCGAGGCGATGATCTCCGGCGTACTCAGTTGGAAGGGCGTGTTGGCCCCATACTTGATGTTGAAAAAGGCCTGGATATCGGAATCGGTACGGTCCACACGCACCAGATAGTTGAAGCCTGTGGCCAGATTGTTGAAGAAGTAATCGCCGCTGCCGTTGCTCTGGGTGGTGGCCACCAATGCATCGCCGGCGTCGATCACGCCATTGTTGTTGCCGTCCTCATAGAGCCAGACGGTGACATTGGCGATGCCAACATCCCCCGCGTTGAAGACCCCATCGTTGGCGATGTCCTCAAAGACCTTGTCGCCGATGATGCCGGCGCCCGTGGGCCGGTAGCCGAAATCGGCGGTTAAATATTGCTGATCGGTGGCCAGGTTGACCGTGTGGCGGTTGTCACACGTCATACAGGTCACACCCGGCTGGTCTGGGTCACCACTCTGCACCGTCCCCGGCAGGGGCGCGCCGCTGTTCACTTCCACCACATAGGTCCCCGCCACCAGGCCAGGGAAGTAGTAGTTGCCATTGGCGTCGGTGGTGGTGGTGGCGAGGAGGGTTGTGCCATTGGCGGCAAAGAGCCGAACAGTGACGCCGGCAATGCCTTCCTCGCCGGCATCCTGCACGCCGTCGCCGTCCCAGTCGCGCCAGATCGTATCGCCGATCTTGCCGCCGGCCACCTGCACACAGGCCAGCGCGCCCGTAGTCTGACGGATGCTGTTCTGGATCACATCATAGGTGTTACAGTAGGAGCCAGGGCTGAGCGCCGGGCTTATCTGCGCCCTGAAGACCAGTTGTAGCTGGCTGCCGGCGTTGATGCCAGAGGGAACCGTAAAGACGGGCACAGCCGGCGTCCCCCCTACGGTTGTCGAGCCTGTGACCAGCGCGCCGTTGACAGTGACGCTGCTCAGGCTGCTATAGGTAAAGCCTGTGGGCAGATACTCGTTAATACGCGTGGGGTTGCCGCTGGGGCCGCTGCCCACATTGCTGATGGTCAGGGTATAGGTCACCGTTCCCCCTGGCGCCACCCCACTGGGCGAAACGCTCTTGGTGGGAACCAGCAAGGGGACGAGACCAGAGATGGTCTTGTCTGAACTGGAGACGCTGATCTCATTCGAGGTGACATTGATTCTATTCTGCAGCATCCCGGACTGGTTCACGCGCACCGTCACCGTTGCGGAGAATGCCTGTCCCGGCTGCAACGTACCCACATTATTCCAGACCAGGGGATTGGGTCCACTGTTCTGAGCAGGAACAGCGCTGAGGAAGGTGACGCCCGATGGCAGGGTATCGCTCACCACCACGTTGTTCATGGTGAAGTTGCTCAGGTTGTATGCCTTCACCTGATATTGGATGATTTCGCCAGTGCGCACCAGGTCGCGGTTGGCGGGTTTGCCCACCATCAGACAGACGTTGCCTACCAGACTGTTGGGATCGTAGTAGCGCCAGATGTGGTCCTTGCCGTTGCTGTCGCCGCCAGCGTCGCCGCCGAAGGTATCCAGCAGAAACTCAGGACATCCCGAAGGGTTGACAATACCAGCGGGGTTGTCAACCTTGATCTTGAGCCAGGCGAACTCTGGTTTCTGAAAAGTCAACTGGCCGTAGGCCCAACGAATGGCGTTGGGTGTGCCATTGCTCTGGCCGGTGGTCAGGGGCAGGGGATTGCCGGGGCTGAGCGCATAGCCTACATTGCTGGCGTCTGCACCGCGGGTGTAGGGCTGCACGGGCGGGTTAGCGCCGGGCGGATCGTCGGAAATTTGGCTGCCTGGGTAGCGGATACGCTGCCAGGGGCCCACCGTCTGCGTAGCCGTGTTAATACAGGCGGCATTTGGGGCCATCGATCCCCCGGTACATGCCAGATAGGCGGGGTAGTTGAATTCCCAAGCGTAGCCGCTCTGCGGCCCAGCCACGGCATTGGCCAGCCCCCAGGGGGCGGTGCCACGGCCATTGCTATCGATAATGGGTGACGACGGGTAGGCAGGATTGGTGGTGCCGGCAATCCCAAAGCCGGCCATCTGCCAGGCATCCCAGGCGTTCATGGGCGTACCCAAGAGTGTACGCAAGCCAACGGTATCCCCGCTGTTGTTGCGGATGGTGCCGCCCGTGTAGGTGCCGAAGGCCGTGGATGGATGGGTGGAATAGAAAATGCCCGTGTCGGCGTAGACACCGGGCAGCGTTCCCAGGTTGGCATTGGCGGCTGTTACAATCGGGCTGGTAACACCGAGGATGTTAGGGCCACGGCTGATGCCGGTCAGGTTCACCGTCGGGCCACCCCCTGCGCCCACCGACGGCATGGGGGCCTGTCCCTGTGCGGCGACCCTGGTATAGCCACCGCTGCCGTCCGGGGCCACAAAGGCTGCATCCACCACTTGAATGCCGTTGGGAATATAAAAGGTGGTGTAGCCGCCCACACCCGTGGTCGTGCCGTTGTCCGGCAGGGCCTTGATGATCAGCCCTAGTTCATCCGTGGATTGCAGCAGCGGCGTTCCCGGTGTCCAACCGCCGGCAATGCGTGCATCGAGCATGGCCTGGGTTTCGGGATCAAAGAAAATATAGATGGCGCTGGCGTCCAGGTTGTGCGCGGACGCGGTGGGTATCTCTCCTCCGGGGATAAGCGTTGGAAAGAGGTTAAAAACCATCGCAATCAGCAGGGCAAGATGGACCCCAATCGATCGCCTCGATTTTCGATGTAGGTTAAGGTGCATAAAATCCTCTCTTATCATCTCTTCATTTGCAGACAACTCTATTCCACATTTAAATCTTGCTTTCGATTATCATTATATATATATACTCTTACATCTATTGTTACAATAGGATGACAATTATTGAGATCCAACCGAGATGTTCTGGGGGTGAGCCAGAATCTTGAATGAGTAACACTACAAACAGGAGCGCCCTGGCGACGCCAGGGCGCTCCTGTTTGTAGTGAGGCAAAAGATCCGCTCTACGGGTCATCGCCCCGATGGTTACCGGGTTACGCCGGGCAGGAAGATACGGATCCCACCGGTGTAGACGCGCCCGATACCCATGCTGACAATCGAACCATCTGGACCGAAGACTTTGAGTTGATACTCATACCAGGTGTCGTTCACGACATTGGTGTCTTCGTAGGTGTAGGTAGCGCCTGTCGGCTGGCCGGTATGGACAGCCTGGATAGTCTCCAGCAACAGGCTTTGTTCTCCTTCAATGCGATAAAGCTCAAAGAAGGCGATGTTGCTTTCTGTGGTCGTCTCCCAGTGGACCCGAACAATCGCCGGGCTGTTGCCCGCTACATCCGACTGCCCAGCCACATGGACAACCCCATAGTTCACGACGTTGGCCGCCGTGGGCCCCAGGATCTCCACGGTGTCGTTGGCCGATTTCGGCGACAGCGGACCCTGCGGCGGCACACCACCTGGTCCGTCGGGATCGTAAGTTCCGCCGGAGACCGTGGCCGTGTTGACGGTAGGCGTCCCCAATGTGTCCGCTACGGCGATGAAGTTGACTCTCACACTGAACGATTGACCTGGCCCCAGATCCTGGCCGAAGCCGGTCGGCGCCGGGGCGGTGAGATCGCTCCAGTTGATCACGCCATCGCTGATGTTATCGTTTGAAAACGGTGTCGCCCCCACGTAGGAAAGATAGGCCGTCTGATAGGTGTCGGTCATGGGCAGTGTTGTAATGGTAACATTGCCCGTGTTGGTGATGCGGATGGTGAAGCTGATCAGCTCCCCGGTGCGCACGGGTTCGGGCGAATTCAGCGTCTTGCTGATCTGATAGTCCGGCAGCAAGGGAACAAAGCCGCCATCCACATCCCGGTTATCGACGCCAGCGGTCAGCGTGGCCGGCGCGTGGCCTGTGCTGCTGATGAAATCGCTGTCGGTAGTGTCGCTGCCGACATTGGCCGGGCTATAGGCGTAGCCGTAGAGCGGGCCGCCTGGCGCGAAGTTGCTGGGGTCAATCTCAACCTGGTAGGTGCCGGGAGGCAGGTTGCTGAACAGATAGCTGCCATTGGCATCGGTGCTGGTCGAGTCGAGAAAATCGTTGTTGCTGTCGTAGAGATTCAACTCAACACCGGGTATACCAGGCTCACCACCATTCTGAACCCCGTTGCCATTCGTATCGCGCCAGATAAAATCGCCAATACTGCGGGTTACATAGGCCCCAGCGTCCCAGCGCAGATCCGTCTGCCCAGAGACAAGGGTGATCAAGGTGGTGAAGCCGTTGAGCGAGTTGGCGTCGCTATCTTTTGTGTCGTCGCCACCCTGATCGCGCTGTGTAAAGACATAGCCGCTGGGCAGTGAGAAGTTGACGAAGTAGCTTCCTGGCGTCAATCCGCTGAAGAGATAGAGACCTGTAGAGGTTGTCACCTTTGTATCGAGTACCGTACTCAGGCTGGCATTCCACAGGCGCACAGTCGCCCCGCTAATGCCGCCCTCTCCCCCATCCTGGATACCGTTGCGGTTCAGGTCATTCCATACAAAGTCGCCCAGGCTGGCCGTGCGATATATGCCCGCATCCCAGGTCAGATCGATCTCGCCGGAGACGAGCGTGGTCTGTATGGTGCGGCCCGTTGTGGGATTCGCATCACTGTCGACTGCCGTGTTGCTTCCCTGATTCTGCAAGGTGAAGCTATAACCCGATGGTAGCGTGAAGCCGACGGAGAAGTTGCCCCCCACCTGTGCCGTAGGAATCGTGAAACTGTAAAGGCCAGAAGCACTCGTAGTAGTGGTGCTGATCGGGTTGTTGCTGCTGTTATAGAGGGTGACCGTGACATTGGAGATGCCCAGCTCGCCCCCATCCTGGATGCCGTTGCCGTTCATGTCTTCCCACACACGGTCGCCGATCACAGCCGGGAAGACCGTCTGTACGTAGAAACCGCCATCAACGCTCAGATTGTCCACATTGGCGGTGACGATTTGGGCCGGCGCCCGCCCGGTAGCGCTGTTGAAATCGCTATCGATCTCGTCGTTGCTGCCCACGTGGGCTGGGCTATAGAGATAGCCATTCAGCGCGCCGCCAGTGGTAAAGTTACTCGGCGCGATCTGCACTTCGTAGTTGCCCACGGCCAGACTCGTGAAGTAATAGCGCCCGCTACTATCGGTGGTTGTCGTACCAACCAGTGCGTTGCTGTTGTCGTACAGATTCAGCACGACATTGGCAATGCCCACTTCGCCAGCGTCCTGAATACCGTCCTGATCGGTGTCCCCCCAGATGAAGTCACCGATACGCGCGCCGCCTGCGCCGCCTCCGGCCACATAGCCAAAATCTGCCTCGAGATAACTCTCCCCTTCATCGAGACTAATGACAGAGGTCGGGTTGTTGAAGGTGGTGATGGATAGCCCCGTCGGCGTGATGGTGGATTCTTCCACGTGGACGAAGTAATCGTTCGGCGGCAGGTCCTGGAAGAGATAGCGGCCACCGCCAGACGTGGTCTGCGTTCCCACCAGTGTATCCTGAGCAGCGTTGAAGATGCCGTCGCCGTTGTCCCTGTAGAGGCGCACCTGCACCCCGTTGATGCCCGGCTCACCCGCATCCTGCACACCGTCGCCGTTGAGATCGTGCCACACAAAGTCGCCGATCTCACCAGGGCAGACGCCCGGTTCCGCATAGATGGTATTCGAGCCGAGCTTGCTGGGCGAGGCATGAATATAGGGCACTTCTAGAGAGCCAAAGCCGGCTGCGCCAAAGGCTGCGCTGGCGATCTTCACCTCGTAGATTACATCGTAGATCCAGTTAGGATAGGTGGCGTTGGGCGCATAGAACTGGTTGGTGGCCGGGGAGTTCACCAGCAGGTTTGTCCCTCCTGCCGAACAGTTGCCGCCGGAGCAGTAACCTGTTGAGTTCAAGCTGTACTCAATAGATGTGCCCCATTGCAAGATGTTGGCCGCAGAGCCGATGTTGATCTTACCCTCGCCGCCGCTTACACCCAACGCAGCATAGTCAGAGGGCGTGCCGGTCTTGGTCGAGATATAGTCTAGCTTGAAGTCCAGAACCCTCGTGCCATTGGCATCATAGCCGTAGAACTGAGCATGGTCCGAGCCGACCAACTGGCTGTACGTATGGCCGCCGGGCCAACCCACGGCATTGGTGCCATAGGTGTTATCGACAAAATCTTTGTCAATCGCCAACACCATGTAGATGTCGCCTGCCTGCTGGTAGAAGGTCGCCAGCTTGCCAAAGAGGACGCCATTGGCGTTATAGCAGACTTCTGTCGCATCGGGCGAAAGCGTATAGATCGAGTCGTACTTGCCGTCAATCACCGGCGGCGCGTTGACAAAGACCTCGGTGCGGTCCGTAGCCGTGCCAAAGAAGGCCGCATTGGTGGTCAACGTGGCCTTGATCACGGTCTGATCCACGGTGCCCGCGGTCGCGCCCACCGGCACGGTGACCTGCGCCACGAGATGATAGATACCGCCGCCGCTAATACAGACCGGGTTGGAGACTGGCGGCTCGTTGGGGTTGCTGGTCTCGTGGACGCCATTGGCGTTGAGATCGTGCCAGAGTTGGACCGTCCACCCCTGGCTGGAAGTGCCCGTCACGTTGACACAGATCTGGTTGGCGCTGTTGTTGGTGATCGAGTGTCCATAGAACAGGGTGGTGCCCGGGGTGGCAAACTGGCTGTTGCTGGGAGCGACCCGAATCAGCGAGCCAATCCGCGTCCGATCGGTTGCGGAAGTGGTGATCGCCCCCGCTGTAGCCGTGACCGTCGTCATGTCCAGGACACCGGGCTGCGTGCCAGGCGGTATGTCAATCTGCACCAGTAGTGGATAATCGGTATTGTCCACGACGTTCAGGCTTGCGATCGGCCCTTCGCCGCCGTCCACCTGTCCATTGTTGTTGATGTCGTGGTAAACGCGCGTGGTCCACCCCTGGCTGGAGACAGCGCTGAGGTTGACGCTGCCGTTGAAGCTGGCAACAGAGAGAGTGTGGGTGTAGGTCTTGGTCTGCCCGGCGATGCTTTCGGCGCTGTTGTCCGGCGACAGCACCAACGCGCTGGAGTAACAGATCTCCAACTTGGGTCGCTGAGCAGCAGTCCCATCATCGCTGCTGCGGAAGCGAACTTCCGATTTGGGATTGGTGACAGACGACTCTAATAACACGCCAAAGTTGGTGGCCGGATTGCTGATCCAGGGACCGACCAACGGCGTGATATCCCAGTTTGCCCAGAAATTCTTCATGTCCTTGATAAAGACCGCAGAGCTGACCGTGGCCGCGTTGTAATCGCCGCCAAGGTTGGTCCACAAGAGATTCTGCGCCCGGTTGCGCGCCTTCCAGGTCACCTCGCTTTCCGTCCACGAATTGGTGATCTGGTGTGTAGCAATGGTCATGTTGCCATCGCGCACCTCTTTCACATAGAGCGAAAGCACCGCGCTGCTCACGGTGGCATTGGCAGGAATCGCCGACAGATCGAACTCTAGCAGGGTACGATTGAGCTTGCCTGTCTCACTCTTGACCCGCAGTTCGGTATCACCGCCCCGCTTTTCATCCTGGTTGTCCTGTCTAATATAGGAATCTTTGCCAGGTGTAGGCCCAGGTTGTAGAACAAGACAGGTAAGCGAAGAAGTGGCGGCCGATGCCTGGTTGGCTGCCGGATGAAATGCAGAGCTTGCAAATCCAACCATACCGATCAAGAAAACTGTCATTGCTAATTGCAGATATTTCGCAATCCATCCCATCTTGATCCGCTTCATAGTGTGGCTCCTGGGTAAATGGTTAATTACATGCGCCGACACTGTTGCAAGTGTTGTCTCACTCTGTATGCGCACGACATACCAAAGCAAGCCCAACTTCTGACATTGAGGTGCGACATGTGGTCTATAGGAATTATAGTCTATTGTGAAATTCTGTTTTGTTACACTTTGCTGACAGTATTGCTTAGAGTGGCGTAACTGCCAGGCATTGCTCTAGCCAGGCCCTCTGCTCCGGGCGGGTCACGGCTCCATCCCTGGCGAACTAAAATTGCCTCAGCCCTCAATTTGGTGAGGAAGTCTGGAGACTGCTATAATCAGCGACACAGTACATAGCAATCTTTTGGCACAAAAAAGGAACCTTATGGATACATTTTTAATGCTTGCCACCATTATCGTCTCCATCACGCTGATCGGCGTTGTCTTGCTGCAAGGGCAGAATAGTGGGTTGGGCAGCGCGTTTGGCGGCGATTCCAGCATTTATCGCACCCGCCGCGGCGTCGAGAAGACGCTCTTCAACCTGACAGTGACCCTGGGTTCAATCTTCCTACTGATGAGCCTGATCACGGTTGCCATCCAGTAGGCATCAGGCCCTTATAGCCAATATGGCTGTTCGACGCTGTTTGTGATCCACGGCGTCGCCTCTTAGATGCAATGCAAAACTACCCGCGTACGCCTGTCCAATCAACTCCCCCTACCCTCACCCAATCTCCCTTAGGGCGCTATATTCGCTGGCAGGTGCTGCTGGCGCTGGTTGGCATTTTTTTGTTGACGCTCCTGTTGGGCGTCACGGCCTACAGCGTCTCTACTGAACTCGCGCCCGACTACGGTGGGGTCTTTCGGGAAGGGGTGGCAGGCAACCCACAATATATGAACCCGCTTCTCTGCCACATCCACGAAGTCGATCAGGATCTCTGCCGGCTGCTTTTTCGCGGGTTGACGCGGCTCAACCGCAACGGGCAAATTGTTCCTGATCTGGCCGAAGCGTGGACGATCACGCCCGATGGTCTGGCTTACACTTTTCGGCTGCGCGAGAATCAGTTCTGGCATGATGGCGCGCCGGTGACCATTGACGATGTCATCTTTACAATAGAGATGATGCAAAGCCCCGATACGCCGGTGATCCCCGATCTGGCGGAGCTATGGCGCTCTGTCGATGTGGAACGAGTAGATGAGCGAACAGTGCGCTTCATTTTAGATCAGGCTTTCGCTCCCTTTTTGGACTATACCGCTGTGGGACTTCTGCCCAAACACATCTGGCAAGACGTGCCCACTGCCGCGCTCACGACGAGCCCGCTCAATGCCTTGCCTGTTGGCAATGGGCCGATGAAGGTAACGGAGGTTGCAGCCAATTACATTCATCTTGAACAGAATCCGTTCCATACGGCGGATATACCCTATATTTCGGCCATTGAATTTCACTTTTATTCGGACTATCCTTCAATCTACGCAGCCTACAGCAAAGGTGAATTGGACGGCATTAGCCGCATCCTTCCCAGCGATTTGGCTTTGGCCCGTGATCGACAGGATCTACAACTCTTCTCAGCCCTACAATCGGTTTACGTCAGCCTCGTCCTGAATCTGGATAATCCAAGTGTTCCCTTCTTTCAGGAAAAAGCGGTGCGTCAGGCGCTCTATTACGCACTGGATCGAGAGAAATTGATTGCCGACGCCATTGGGGGGCAGGGGGTCGTTGCCCATTCGCCGATCCCACCCACCAACTGGGCTTATACATCCGATCTTCCCCAATATCAATATGATCCTGCCCTGGCTAATCGTCTGCTGGATGAAGCTGGTTGGCGAGATTCAAATGGAGATGGCATCCGCGACAAGGATGGACGACCACTGAGTTTTATTCTTTTGGCAAACGATGATCCTGTGCGACAGGCGGTCATTGAGCAGATCAGCGCCTATTGGCGAGCCGTAGGTATACAGGCCGTACCCCAGCCTGTAAGTTTTGCCGGGTTAGTCACTGATTTTCTTGCTCCCAGGCGATTTGATGCAGCCCTCGTTACCTGGGATATTAGCGGCGACCCGGATCCCTATCCACTCTGGCATAGCAGTCAGGTTGAAGAAGGTGGTCAGAACTATGCCGGGTGGAAGAATGATCAAGCCGACAAACTGTTGCTTGAGGCGCGAGCGAAGATCGATAGCGAAAAGCGAAAAGCGCTCTACAGTGAATTTCAAAAGTTATTCATTGAAGAAGCCCCAGCGCTGCTGCTCTACTACCCGGCTTATACCTATGGTGTGAGCGAACGGGTAAAAAATGTGCAGATTGGCGCCTTAAATAACCCTGCGGATCGATTTTCTACCTTCTCAGATTGGTACATCATGGCGCGGCGCGTACCAACCAATCAGATGGTCGATGAGGCGAGTCGTTAACACACATATAAAATGGGTGTGTTCAAAATGAGTTGGTCGTCTGGGTAGGGGTTTGGGTGGACGGCTCACAAAGATCGTCTGCGTAAGCCATTGCTCGTCTGCCGTCCACCCAAACCCCTACGAATCATCAACCCATTCTAAATACATCCATATAAAATCGTCTCCATTTGACATCATTCTGGGCGTCATGGTATAGTTCCTCTTGTGCCTGACAGCACATACGCCGCAGTGGCGGAACAGGCAGACGCGCCACGTTCAGGGCGTGGTGGGCAATAGCCCATGGGGGTTCAAGTCCCTCCTGCGGCACCAAAAGCTCCAGACGGTTGTCTGGAGCTTTTCTTTTTGGTATACTGCTCGCATTTGTAACTTCTTCGCTCTAGCCAGGTCTGTGACCTGGCGGCGCGTTCGTGACCCGCCTGGAGCAAGGGACTTAGTAGTTACTCGCATTTGACCCGGTGAATCACACGAAAGGGAGCGTTATGGCTGGCGAGCGCAATGAACCGTCCTCTCGATTCTCCTTCTGGGGGATTGTGGGCATATTGATGATCCTTTTCTTTGTCCTTAACTATCTGGATCGAGTCAATGATCTTCTTGCAGTTCAGGGTAAAATCGCCGCTGTACAGCAAGAAGTCCGCTGGGCTCAGCAGTGGAACCTGCAACTCCGCGATGAATTCAACTACTATGCAAGTGCTGAGTATGTAGAGGAAATGGCGCGCGCCGAGTTGGGGTATATTCAGCCAGGCGACAATGTCTTGGTGGTTTTAGAAGCACCGTTGTCTGAACCATCGCTCAGCGATCCGATTGTAGAGGCAGAAGCGCTCGGCCCAGAACGCATTGAGCGGATGGCGTTGTTTAGCCTGGAATGGTGGCAGTGGCTCTTCTCCCCATCCGAGATCACTGCGCCTTCGCAATAGGCAACGATTCCAAATCGGCTGAATTTGACAGAGAAGGGTCCCTATGTTAATATACATAACATTAATGCGGGGTGGAGCAGTGGTAGCTCGTCGGGCTCATAACCCGAAGGTCGTAGGTTCGAATCCTGCCCCCGCTACCTGACAAGCCGCCGGTCCGGGACCGGCGGCTTCTGTCTGGCGACGTAGCTCAGGCGGTTAGAGCGAGGGCTTCATAATCGACCTGAACTGTACAGCCACTTTGTAGAACCTAAGCCGATTTCCTCTCTAGGAAGTCGGTTTTTCTTTTGGATTGAACTACTGCAGCATCAAGTTATAAATTTCGGGTAGAGGTGTTTGAGTTTAGAGCGTGCATCATCTACCTGAAATTGCCAATCGACGGCCCGTTGTTTCTGTGTAGTACGAGAGGCCCAGGCTGCAATTTCCCGTTGGAGTTCTGTCAGATAGCCGATGCGCCGCCCGGCGAGACATTGCCGAGACATGGCACTCAATTCACACTCAGCGATGTTGAGCCAACTGCCGTGCTTGGGGGTGTAGAGAAAGTCGATGCGTTTCACATAGGCTCTGGCACGCTCCGGTTCAAAGGCGGTATAGAAGGCGCCTTTGGTGTGGGTATTAAGATTGTCCAGGATCAGCGTGATTTTGTCGCAATCGGCATAGTGGGTGTCGAGTAGCTGAGCCATTTCGAGCGCCCAGTCTTCTTTCGTGCGCCATCCGCCACAAATTCGGCGTCTTGTTCTGGAGGAATCAGCCAGTACTCGACCATGCGCCGGCTTATCCCGTTTTTTTTAACGTCTGGCGCACCCTTTCATACGAAATGCTGTCCACGATTTCCAGGCTGACAAGCTGGTCAGCCAGCAGTTGCAGCGTCCATTGACCATAGCCCGCTGGCGGTTTGCCAAGACGCATGGCAATCAGCTTGGCTTCTGCCTCGCCATCAAGTTTGGGCAGCCGGGGCGGCGTTGCACGCTGTTTTCCGTTGAGGGCTGTCGCAAATCCCTCGACCACCAGCCGCTGTCGGAGCTTCTCGACCGTTCGTATGCGGCAGTCGAACGCTTCGGCTATCTTGGCATCGCTCCAGGCGGCATCGGTAACATCCGCTTTCAACAGGATCTGCGCCCGCCGTACTTTTTGGGAGCTACCTTTGAGTTTCTTGATGACTTGTTTACACTCATCTCGTTCCGCATCCGACAGGCGGACAATGTACTTTTTCTGCATGGGGAAAGCTCCTTTTTTCGAGCCAGTTTCCCACATTTCTACCGCTTATCCAAACCGAACTTTTAACGCTGATAATGCACTAGGGGAGGAAATGCAGACATGAACGGAATGCGTACAGAACCGCCAGTGCTGAAACTGCAAGCGCACGAACTGGGCGAACGGCTGGGGCCAGAGTTAGCGGCGTATCATGCGATCTACAGTCCACTGTTCAAACGGCAAGAACAAAGAGAACAGAGCCAGAAATACCTGGAAGGGCTCGTGTCAAACATACCCAACAAGTCGATAGAAGCCATGGTACTGCACAGAGAAGGTGACAAACCCAACGCCGTGCGAGCAGCACAACAGTTTGTGAGCAAGGGCGCCTGGTCGGATGCCGAGATACTAGCCCAACACTGGCGGGAGGTGGAGCAGGATCTGGGCGAGAGAGACGGCGTGCTGATTCTAGACGGCAGCGACTTTCCCAAGCAGGGCTCTGACTCGGTAGGCGTCAAACGTCAGTGGTGCGGCCAACTGGGCAAGACAGCCAATAGTCAGGCTGGCGTTTTTCTTGGGTATGCCAGTCGCCGAGGCTACACACTGATTCATCGGCGGCTCTATATGCCTCGGGAATGGCTGCAGGCATCCTCGCATGTCCAGCGGCGCACCAAGTGTGGCGTGCCTGCGGATCTCTCCTTCCAGACCAAACCAGAACTGGGGTTGGCCATGCTGCGTGAGGTGGCAGGGGCTGGCAGCTTGTCGTACCAGTGGCTCACCTGTGACGAAGACTGTGGCAAGAGTCCCGACTTTCTTGACCAAGCGGGTGAACTCGTCACCTATTTCGCCAAGGTGCCCCACCCCACTCGTGTTTGGTGTACACGTCCAGCCACGGCTGTGCCCACTGGCTCAGGCCAAGGACGTCCGCCCATCAAAGAGCGAGTCGTGCCCGATGCCTCAGACCCACAGGAGGTGGCAACCATCGCCGCCCAATTACCGTCATCGGCCTGGGCAACGCATACCGTCAAAGAAGGCACCAAAGGTCCCATCCAAGCCGACTTCGCTTGCCTACGCGTGGTGGCCGTGCGTAACCAACTCCCCGGACCTGACCTCTGGCTGGTCTTTCGCCGCTCGCTCAATGGCCGTGAACTTAAGGCCTTCCTCAGCAATGCCGCTCCAGACACCTCTCTAGAGATCTTCGTCTGGCTCAGCGGCATGCGCTGGCCGGTTGAGTCCTGCTTTGAGGAAGCCAAGCAAGAAGTTGGCCTGGGCGACTACCAGACTCGCAGTTGGACGGGCTGGCATCATCACATGACCCTCTGCCTCCTGGCCCATTTCCTCCTGGTTCGCCTACAACTGCGACTCCAGGATGAGGCTCCAGACCTGACGCTGCCCCAGGCTATCCTGCTGCTCCAGTCCATCTTGCCTAAACCTGACTTCGACGCTGAACTTGCACTCGATATTGTCCAGTACCGACAACGGCGCAATCATGCTGCCTACCGCTCTCATCGCAAGAAACGTATCAACCAATCCAAAGTCTCGTTGTAGTATTAGCACCAAAGGTTATTGGCGGATCTGCCCAAACAGATGACCAGCAACGAGGGGAGGGGAGCGATAGGCAATATTGCCTATCGCTCCCCTCCCCTCGTTGCCCTGGCAGATCTCCCCCGAATCTGGTTTGATCGGATCAAAGATTTCGTCTTCCGAGTTGATTGATGCAAGGAACCAGATCATGAAAAGTCGAACGCTGATTCACGGCCTGTTGGCCGTTCTCCTTATCGCTGTTTCGTTGAGCCTCTCTGCCTGTGGATCGAACGATCACAAGGAGAGTGGATCCGTGATGATGGCCGATCATAGCAGTATGCCGCTTATGGTCCGGCAGGCCCCCCAACGTGTGCAGGAAGCCTATCGCTTCGCTGCCGCCAACCCCGAAGCCCTGAAACAGATGCCCTGCTATTGTGGGTGCGGCCCCATTGGTCACGATTCCAACTATGCCTGCTTCTTCCGCAAGGATGGTCTGCTGGATACCCACGGTTTGGGCTGTGGCATCTGCGTTGAGATCGCCCATGACGTCATGCGCGGGATGCAACAAGGGATGTCGCTGGCGCAGATCCGAACGCAGGTTGACGCCGATTACAGCCGCTATGGTCCGCCCACAGACACGCCGCCGGTGGTGAGTCGCTAATGAGGAGGACGCTATGGTAGGGTCTCAACCCTTGAGGCGACCGCTCATCACGCCCCAACGCCTGCTCTTATCGCTGATCCGGCTGGGTTCACTGCTGGCGCTGCTCGGGATCGCCATACTCTTCGCCCAACAGTGGCGCTCCACTCTGCCTGTCGCCCCGGTAGAATTGAGACTGAGAGCCTACTTACCCATAAATGGCGGCTGGGTGAACGCCGAACCTCTACGTGTGGAAAGCGGACAACCCGTGCGCCTCCATCTCAGCGCCGTGGAGGGCGCTCACGCCCTGCACATCGCCCACACCGACATCACCAGCGCTATCATTTCCCCCGGCTCGCCCCAGGTACTCGAATTCAACGCACCGGCGCCGGGTCGCTACGTCCTCGCCTGCACCCTCTGGTGCGGACTAGATCACTGGCGGATGCGTACGGTTCTAGAGGTGATCGACCCCACCGATCCCCATGCGCCGCTCCAATATGTGCAGGATGAACCGCGCTACACCCTGCCCATGGAGCAACTGATGATCGACGATCCTCACCCGGCGGATGTCTGGCCGGAGGGGCCGGCCCATGCAGCGGACGGCGAAGTACTCTGGGGTGTACTGACGGGGGACGCAGATCCGGCGGCCATCCTGGATGAAGCGGGCTGGCCTTTGCGCTCTCCCTCGGAAGTCTATCAACTATTGGAACGCGGCGATCTCCTCGCCGATGCGGACACGATCAGCGCGCAGGATCGCTGGGCGCTGTTGGCCTTCCTCTGGGAGATGAAAATCGGCGAGGATGCCCTGGCCCGCGGCGAATCGATCTACACCCAAGAGTGCGCCTCCTGCCACGGCGTAGATGGCAGCGGCAACGGCTTCGAGTCGGCCCGTTCACCCGCCATCGAACCGGATCTACGATTGGCTCCCTCAGCGGCAGGGGCTTCGCCCGCCCAGTATTATGCCAAAATCGCCCGCGGCGGCATGGGCACTGGCATGCCCAACTGGGGGACCTTCCTCAGCGAAACCGAACTGTGGGCCGTCACCGGCTATTTATACAAATTCCTCTTTGACGATCCTGTGGATGGGGAGATCCCCGCGTCTGAGCATCAACATTGAAAAAAGCATAGTGCGTAGTCCGTGATGGCCGCTTCTAATCGGACTACGCACTACGCACTAGTGGTCTACCAAAGTTATTTTGTCGGATGTTCAGTAGGGGCGCTGCTTACTGCGCCGGGTGTGCAGAGGGCGCAGCAAGCAGCGCCCCTACTTTGGTTTGGCAGACTACTAGCTTGATCCCCGCGTATCCTTTATCATACCCTTAGTCTTTACACAACGAGAGGTGAATCCGATGGGATCGAAGCCGATTGCCGTCCTACTTGCGGATGACCACACGGTGGTGCGCAAGGGGACGCGTGATTTTTTACAAGAAGATGCAGGGATCGAGGTGATCGCCGAGGCCGCCGATGGCGCAGAAGCGTGGCAGTGTCTTGTTCAGCGCCGGCCCGATGTAGCCGTGCTGGACATCCGTATGCCAGAGATCAACGGCATCGATCTGACCCGTCGCATTAAAGAAAGTTACCCCGGCGTGCGTGTACTCATCCTCAGCGCCTATGATGACGATCCCTATGTCCTCTCTGCGCTGCGCGCCGGCGCCGACGGCTATCTGCTCAAGACAGCGCCCAGCAGCGATCTCCTGCGCGCTGTTAAGGAATTGGCCGCCGGGCGCAGCTTTCTCGACGCCGAAATCGCCCCCAAAGTCATCGCCAACCTGGCCGGCGCTCGCCCGATTGAAGCGCTGAGCGACCGCGAATTGGATGTCCTGCGCGGCGTCGCCAAAGGGTGGACCAACCGTGAGATTGGGCGATCCCTGACCATCAGCGACCGCACCGTCCAGGGCCACCTTGCCAATATCTTCGGCAAACTGGCCGTCAACTCCCGCACCGAAGCGGTGACCGTCGGCCTTCAACATGGGCTGCTCACGCTAGAGGACACCCAACCCTGAAATGCTACCCATCCGCACCCTTTGGTCAAACTTTGGGAATAGCCTGCGCGGTCAACTGCTGCTTTGGATCAGCTTGCCTGTACTCGTCGTCTTGCTCACCTTTGCCCTGGCCGGTGTGCAAGGACACGATCAAGCCATGCATGAATTGGTCCAAACACGCGCCGATAGCCTGGTACGCGCCGGGGTCGCCTTGATCGAAGCGCGCATTGACCGCGGTCAGGATGCGCTGGTGCGCCTCTCAACCCTGCCACTTTTCCACGAAGAACGGATCGAGCAGGCAGCGCTCACCGCGGCGCTGCCTGCTTTCTTCGCTGAATTTAGCGCGGGCGCAGCGCTCTATACAGAGGATCGACGCTGGCTCGGCGCCTCCTTCCCCTGGCAGGGGCGAATTGAAGTCGAATCCCTGGCGCGGACGGTAGCGACAACCGGGAACGCTGGCGTCATTACGCTGTTCGAAGAGGGTGGCGCGCTGCTGATCCATGCCATCCCCGTGGTGATGACAGGGCAGATCGAGCCCCGCATCCTTGTGGGCGCGACCCCGGTGGATGAATTGGGATTGCCATCCTTGTTAGGATCGCTCTCACTGACCGAACCCTTTCTGCTCACACTTTCCACCGCCGACGGCGATCCCCTGCTGATCATGGGGGAAGAAATGCACGATCACGACGCCGCGCATACTGTCCTCTCGTCTGCCGAGGTTGGGCCGGTGGACTGGCAACTGCATCTACACGAATCCTGGGATGACTGGATCCCGCCTGTGCTGCGCTTTGGCAATATGCTGCTGCTGGTACTGGTTGCGGCAGTCACCCTTTCTATCCTCTCGGCCTACTTTGGGCTGCGCCAGATCATCTATCCCTTGGGACGGCTGAACCAGGCGGTCATTGATCTGGGGCATGGCGATTTTGAGGCGGTGGAACGACGGGTGGGCGGCGTACAAGAGATCGAGGAGCTGCGTATGGCCCTGGCCGACATGGCCGGGCAGATCCGCCAATATCAGCAGGAATTGCAGGGTTACATTGGAGCCATTACGCTGGGGCAAGAAGAGGAGCGCAAACGGTTGGCCCGTGAGCTTCACGATGAGACAGTGCAGGCGCTGATCGCGCTCAACCAGCAAGTAGAAATGGCCGAGCATCGCCTCGTTCAAGATCATCCCGAACGGGCGGCGGCGCGGCTGCGTGAGTTGCGTCCCCTCATCGGCGAGACGATTGGGGGCATCCGCCGCCAGATCCAAAATCTGCGTCCGCTCTATTTGGAGGATCTTGGCTTTGTCCCTGCGTTGGAGATGCTGGTGCAACAGATCGCGGCGCGCTGTGGATTGGTGGGCGATTTTGAGGTCTCCGGCGCGCCGCAGCGACGTCTTCCTCCGGCGGTGGAAGTGAGCGGTTATCGCATTGTGCAAGAAGCGCTGCAAAATGTAGCCAACCATGCCGGGGCTAGTTGGGTCCACGTAGAATTGATCTTCGACCCGGCGGGGATCACCCTCTGTATTGAGGACGATGGCCGCGGCTTCACCATGCCAGAGCAAGTCCATCATCTGGCGCAAGAGAGCCATTACGGGCTATTAGGGATGCAAGAACGGGTGCGGCTGCACAAAGGAGAGCTACACATCGAAAGCGAAATCGGCGAAGGCACGCGCATTACGGCCCGGCTACCGGCAGAATTAGAAACAGCCTGAGAAAGGATCCACGAAGGAACACGAAGGTCAGAAAATGCTTTGCCTTCGTGCTTCTTTGTGTGGCTTCGTGGATCAAGATCTGCGGCTCTACTTATTCTTCCTCGTATTCGGAACCGGGACGGCGGGTATGCGGTCCAAAGCGAAGAAAGAAGAAGACAAGGAGCGCGCTGACAATCGCTGTCAAGAACATACCTGCGCCCACAGCCATCCCAATTGCGGCGGTGACCCAGAGACCGGCTGCGCTGGTCAATCCGCGTACACTGCCTCGTCGGTGCAAGATCACCCCTGCGCCCAGAAAGCCAACGCCGGAGACTATCTGCGCTGCTACCCGCGCCGAATCGCTGGTTGATCCAAAGCCGTAGAGCGAAACAATCGTGAAGAGCGCCGCGCCCAGGCTCAAGATCCCATGTGTGCGCACGCCTGCCGGTTTATCCGCCTGTTCGCGCTCATAGCCCACCAATCCACCGGTGAGCAGAGAAAGGCAGATCCGCAGCAGCAGTTGTAACTCAAATTGAACCGTAAGAGGGGTTAGGTCCACAGCGCACCTTGATCCGGCCTTCATCGTTAAGAAGAAGTCAATGCCATTAAGTTAAGCCTTCGAGATTGAGGGATTAATTTCACACCATTGACTGATTTCTTACTATTCTACCACTTCGATGATACTGATCAAGCCGCCCGGTTCCACATGGTCGTTGGTGAGGTGATGGGGGATGTGGCAGTGGAACATCCAACTGCCTGCATTGTCGGCCACAAATTCAATGTCCACAATCTCGCCAGGGTTGACGGTGATGGTGCTGCGGATCATTTGTTGAGCAGGCGGCAGGCTGACGCCGTCGTAGCCAACCACACGGAAGTTCATGCCGTGCAAGTGCATAGGATGGGCAAATTGCCCAATCGCAGCCAGGCGGATGCGCACGCGCTCACCCTTCTTTACGGTAATCGTCTCGACGCTGGGGTAGGCTTTGCCATTGATGGTGAAATAGTTCGGCTCCAGACCGCTCATGGGCATGGCGGGGTAAGTTTCGCCATCCGCCCCCACGCGCCATTCCGAGAGCATCCACATCACATCCACAACGGGCGGATTGGATTCCGCTTCCTGTGGATCGACGATGAAGGGCGCATAAAGGCCGACCATTACCTGTTTGTCCGTCTGCGTGTGCGAGTGATACATGTATGTACCCGCCGCTGGCGCTGTGAACTCATAGGCGAAGCTATCGCCCGGCTCGATGACGGTCATGCCGTCCATAGCAAAGGGGACGGGCATCCCGTGCCAGTGGATGCTGGTGGCTTCGGGCAGTTCGTTCTTGAGGAGAATACGCACGGCATCGCCCTCGACCACGCGGATCATCGGGCCGGGGACCGTTCCGTTGTAGCTCCATGCTGTCACCACAGCCTGCTCGTCTGCCGCGTCGAGGATTGTCCAGCGCACGGATTTGGCTGTCAGTTCAAAGACTTTAACGCCGTCTTCCTCGGTGTAGGTCAGCGGTTGGCCGCCGGTTGTCTCAGTGGCTGCGGACACTCCCTGCGCCGGGATGGGCGGGTGATGGCCGGCGTGTACGTCGTCCGCGACTGCGCTGCTGTGATCATGTTCAGCGGCAGGGGGCGTAGGGGCAGTCGCGCCGTGATCGTGGGTGGCCGGCGTCGCCGTAGCTGCGCCCTGTGAATGATCATGCGCAGCAACGGTGGGAGCGGCCGTTCCCACGGCCGCGCCGTGTGAGTGATCGTGGGCAGCAGCCGTCGCCTCGGGTGTCGCAGCACCATGGTCGTGATCAGCGCCGGCAGCAGGGGTCTCGGATGCTGCGCTCTCGTACTCGACCTCCTCGCTCATCATGCGTCCCATCATCCCCATCATGCCGGACATGCGCCGCTTCATGCCCATATCAACGCTTTTCTCCTCCATCCTCTCGGCCATCTCCCCAGAGTCATGTTTCTGCATCATGCCCATCATCTGCATCATGCGTCCCATCATGCCCATCATCGATGGCATGGCTTCCATCCGCTCGGACATGGGCAGCGCCATCATTTCAGCCATCATGCCTTCGGCCATAGACATCATGCCGTCCATCATCTCCATCATCGGGCCATGCATGGACTCGTGCATCGTCGGGTCCATAACGTGCTCCCCGCTGTGCATTGCTGCCATTTTGGCTTTCATGGCGTCCATCATGGCGGTCATGCGTTCCATGCACTCAGCCATAGAAAGGTGTTGTGCCTGAGTTTGCAGTTCCTGCCATTGGGAGGGCAAATCCACCTCCTCGGACGATGGTGCGGCAGGCGAAGAATGGTCATGCGCGTGCGGGGTTGGTTCGGTTTGCGCCTGCGCCGTTGGCGTCGATCCAAAAAGATAGACGCCGATGCTCAGCATCAGCGCCAGAATTCCAATAATCGCGATAGAAAACTTGCCTGGGGTGCGAGGGTCCATAGACGGTCAAACTCCTATGTGGTGAAGGTTAAGCTGGGTCCAATGCGTTCAGCATAGATCGACTTCAGCTATTTTCACCGCGCCATGAGACCTGTCCATGTGTAGGCAATTTTGCCTGCTGGGAGCGCATTCTCTCTCAAGGTAGATTCTTCCCCTCCTCTAATAGAGAAAACAGATAGAGTGTATACAATCGTAGGGGCGCAAGCGGACGCAGCGTCCGCTTGCTGCGCCTGCCGGGTGCAGCAAGCAGCACCCGTACCGAATTGTATGATGTTCAAGTGTTTTCTCTATAACTCCCTCGCAGAAAAAACGGGGGAGGACAGTTGGCAGATCGGCGTTCTTGGCCGCTTCCAATGGATGGCCGTCGCCATCCGTAGACCAACGGCTCCCTCCCCGTGTTTTTCTTACGTGGATGGCTGTGGAGGGGTTCTCTTACGCCAATATCTTCTCGGCATCCTCGCGGCTGAGGAAATGAGTCACTAGCGGTTGGGACAGATCGGGCTGCGATTGCTGCCAGGTGACGAAGAAACCTTCATCTGTGGGGAGTACATCGACGTAACGGCTACAACCGGTGCCGGTCGATGAGACAAAGCTGGGGAAGTAAAGCGATAGCCGCTCGCTGTGGGAAAGAGCCTCGGCGATGAGGGCCACCCCGCCGATCTCCTCGCATGAGTATCCACGCGGACGGCGCACGGCCTTGCTGTGTTCCTCGTATTGGCGCAACGATTCGCCGCCATCGTAGAAGGCAAGCATCCCCGGCGCGGTGTGGGCAAATTCCCCTAAACGGGGTACATCGAGCAGGCAGGTAATGCGACTCATCGCCACATCCCAGGTGAAGCCGCGGGGGAAGAAGTCGTAGTTTGGCGCGCTGAACGCTTCTGCGCCGGTGTGGCGGATAGCATAGGCCGAGTTGGAACTGCTCCAATTGAAGGGGTGGGTGCAGAAGACGAGGACAGTATCCCCATTGGCGCGGCGGTAGATCACCGGATCTTTGACGTGTAGAACGCGGGGATCCTCGGCGCGCAGGAGCGGACGGGCTTCTGCGCTGCGCAGATCGGCAATCGTGGGCGCAGCCACCACATCAATGGTCCACACGCCAGTGCCGGTCTTTTGGAATTCGGCCAGATCGGGTGGATAGTAGACATCCGCCTTCTCGCTGGAGACGTAGAGTTCGACGCCGTCGGCGGTGATATTGAGGGCCGATCCTTCAATCGAAAGTACCTCGCCGCCAGGATAGCTCAGGTCCGCTTTAGAAAAGGAGAGGATCTTGTTGAAACTCTGACCGCGATCCGTTGAAGCAAAGATGGCGAGTTCAAGCCCACGTTCGCCAGCACCGAGACCCGTGCGCGAGTCGCCAGCGTTGCGGTAGCGCCCCGTCAGATAGAAAGTCCCATCGGGCGCTTCCACCACATTGCCGCCGCCAAACCAGAAACCGCTGGCAGGTTGCTGCGGCGGAATAAGGATGTGGGCGTGTTCCTGATCCACCAGGGCGCGGCAGAACTCAAGCAGTTTTTCACGTTGGGATGGGGTAAGCATGATCGGTCTGGATTCCTATAACTGAGTGAGCGTTGCAGTTACTGAGCGTCTAGAAATTTCATCGTCCAGCGTCCCTGATTACGCCCCATCCCCCTTCGGGCGGCTGCGACGGCGGCGCTTGCGTCGTCCTTGTCCCTGCCCAGAGCGTCCTTGTGCAGACGGCTGAGATGAACGCGGCGGATTGGCTGTTGCCGGTTTATACTCGTCAGCATCAGTATCCTCGCCTGCGACGGCTTGCGCCCGCGCCGCCAGAAGTTTGGCGTTATCCTCCTCAGCCGTGGACCGACGTTTGACGGTGCAGCCGCCACAGGTCCCACAACTGCCGCCACTCTTCTTGCCGGTGATCAACTCCTCTACGGAAAATTCAGCCAGCACGTTGTTCTCCAACATCACGGTGACTGATTCTTTGAGTGGATGGAGATGGCGCACCCGCCCCATGCCCTGCGGGGTCGTCACTTCAGATCCGATCTTGGGCATCTTTTTGTTGGCATCTTTGTAGAGATCATCCTCGTACGAAAGACAACAGAGCAACCGGCCACAGACACCGCTGATCTCGTCAGGGTTGAGTGGTAACTGCTGATTCTTAGCCATGCGGATGCCCACGGGGGCAAATTCGCGCAGCCAGCTCGTGCAGCAGAGCTGACGACCACACTTACCCACGCCGTCGAGTAGTTTCGCCTCGTCGCGCACACCGATCTGGCGCATCTCAATCCGCGTTTGCAGCGTGCGGGCGAGATCGCGCACCAAAGCGCGAAAGTCCACACGGCTTTCTGACGCAAAATAGACTGTCAGGCGTCCACCCTCATAGTTATATTCACAGCGGATCACCTTCATCTCAAGGTCGTGTTCCGCTGACTTCTGCCGGCAGACGGCCAGCGCTTCGAGTTCTTTATGATGCCAGATATCGCGCTGGAGCAGATCCCAAGGGGTCGCCCGCCGCAGCACAGGTTTGATCTCGCCGACAATTTCTGAATAAGGTACGTGATGGGGTGGCTGGACAATCTGAGCCAATTCATGGCCTCTGGCTGTGTCAACAATCACGTAGTCATCTGCCACCAAATCCAAATGAGAGACAGGATCAAAATAGTAGACTTTGGTCACCTGGTTAAACTGTGCCCCAACAACAGTTTGCATGGTTACTCCTATAAGAAAAGCGTTCGTCTAAAGACGAATCGCTATGATTTCACGTGGATCGGGTAGGGCAGTTGTAACAAGAGAAAATCCAGCGCCAGGGCCGTA
>JAHBVG010000027.1 GCA_019637695.1 Caldilineaceae bacterium
GAATGCGCCAACGTGTACTCCTGGCGCTTTCACTACTGCTCAACCCGCAGATCCTGATCTTGGACGAGCCGACAACGGCGTTGGACATCCTCACCCAGCGCACGATCATCGATCTGCTGGGCAAGTTGAAGGCTGAACACAACTTCGCCATGATCTTTATTTCTCACGATCTGGCGATTGCCGCTGAACTGGCGGATCGGGTGGCGACCATGTACGCCGGCGCGATTGTCGAGTTAGGCCCCACCGCAGATATTTTCTATCGCCCGCGCCATCCTTACACGTTGGGGCTGATCCGGGCTGTGCCCACCGTCACCGGCGGCTTTGAGGAGCTGGCGTCGATCCCCGGCTCACCGCCCGATCTGATCGATCTGCCACCGGGCTGCAAGTTCCATCCACGCTGTCCTTTTGTCAGCGACCGCTGTACCAGCGAAGAGCCGCCGCTGCTAGAGGTGGGCAAAAACCACACAGCCGCCTGTTGGCACTGGGAAGATGTGGAACGGGAATTGGAGGCGAATCCACTGCATCGGGGCGCGCAAAACCTGCCCCCATCTGGGCAGTTCATCAGCGAAAGCGAACGCTAACGTATGGCGACGTTGAACAATCCACATATCTATCGCAAAGACGGAAGCTAGAGACGTCAATGGCCCAACCCATTCTCGAACTACGCAACGTTACAAAGACCTTTGGACGCGGCGCCGAAAAGGTCACAGCCGTGGATGACATTTCGCTGGCGATTGGCGATCAGGAGATCGTCTGCCTGGTGGGGGAAAGCGGCTGCGGCAAGAGTACGACCGGGCGCATGGTGGCCGGGTTGATCCAGCCGTCGGCAGGGCAGATCCTCTTCCGCGGCCAGGATATCCTCGCGATGGACAGTAACCGCTATAAAGAGTATCGCAAAGCGGTGCAGATCATCCATCAAGACCCTTACGCCTCGCTCAATCCAACCCAGACCGTGCGCGATATTTTGACGACGCCGCTGCTTCGCCACAAAAAAGTCAGCGGACGCGCCGGCGCCGAAAGCCGCGCATTGGAACTGTTGGAGATCGTCGATCTGACGCCGTCCAAAGAGTTTATCAACAAATACCCGCACCAATTGAGCGGCGGACAACGGCAGCGGGTTTCGGTGGCGCGGGCGTTGACAGTCGAGCCGAGCTTCATTGTGGCCGATGAAGCCGTCTCCATGGTGGATGTGTCGATCCGCGTCAGTTTGCTCAACATGCTGGCGCGGCTGCGCAATGAATTCAAGGTGACCTTCCTCTTCATCACCCACGATCTGGCGCTGGCAAAATACTTCGCCTGGGAACATCGCATTGTGGTGATGTATTTGGGGCGGATTGTGGAAGAAGGGCCGACCCCGAGGGCCATTGCCGATCCACGGCATCCCTATACCCAGGCTCTGCTGGCTGCTGTGCCCGAAGCAGATCCGGAACTCACCCACCGCAAGCGGCAGATAGAATTGAGGGGCGCTGATATTCCAAGCTTGCTCCATCTGCCGCCGGGGTGTACATTTCACCCGCGCTGCCCTTACTGTGTGGAAGGCGAATGTGATGTCCATGTGCCGCCCCTGGAGGAGATCGCCGTTGGTGGGCGCGTGGCCTGTCCGCCGCGCAAGGATGTGTCGGTTGAGATAGTAGAAGCAGCCTGACCCCATGATCAGCCCAGAAATTGGCAAAGCCGGCTTTCTCATCGGTATCTTTGTGACGATGGTATCAGGGGGGCTGTTGCTGGTGGTGGAACGGGGCAGCGCCGAGTTCACCATCTCACTGCTCACCTTTGGCATCGGGATTCTCTTTATCCTGCTGATCATTGTTCTCGTGCGGCTGGGTACAAAAAAATGGTAACAGGAGGACGCCTGTGGAAGACGAACAGATAGCCGTCATCGAACAAAAAGGTGGACGCTTTGTAGCTTATCTCCTCGGCCAAAGCCAGATTCGGGCAGAAGGCGTCACCCAGGAAGAAGCCCTCGAAAGGTTAGGGACCGCCGTCCATCAACACTTACAGCGATCACGAACAAGCGCCCCACCCGTGCAGAACGTGATCATCCATAGCAACCGCAAATGATGGACATTCTGTACCGGTCAAGATGATGGCGTAGGACGGATTGGTAATCCGTCCAGAGGGGCGGAATGACATTCCGCCCTACATTCGTTCCACCCTCTCGTTGACCAATACAACATGATGGACATTCCGTCATTGCGCTGTCCGCGGTCTGCCGTCCGCAGTGATTTGTAGAACCCTCACCAGACTTTCTGCGTGAGTTTCTATCTCGCCCGACATTTAGGCGAGAATTGCATCAATTGGTTTCTTTATCCACCGATAACACAAGGAGTGAAACAATGAATCGACGCCTTTGGACACTCATCAGTATGCTGATGGTGGTGGCGATGTTGCTGGCAGCCTGTCCCGCCCCTGCGGCCCCAGCGCCCAGTACAGGGGATCAGCCGGTCGCCCCCGCCGCTCAACCAGCCGCCACAGGACCTTCGGAGATGCACATAGCCTGGCCGTATTCTGCGCCACCGGCTGGTCACTTCAACAGCTTTGTCGCCGGTGCGATCAATCTGGGTGGTCCCTACCCTCACCTCATGTTCCCACCCCTCTTCTTCTATATGTGGGCAGATGATGATTGGATGCCTCTGGCTGGCCAGTCCTGGGAATGGGCCGATGAGGATACGCTACACGTCAGCCTGATCGAAGGGGCCGTGTGGAGCAATGGGGATCCCTTCACCGCCCAGGACGTGGTCGACACCTTTGATATCTATCGCCTACAAAATCTGACAGTATGGCGCTTCTTGGAAGATACAGAGGTTATCGACGATACAACCGTTGCCTTCCATCTGCTAGCGCCTTCCACCACAGTGTTACGGCGCATTCTGCGTGAAGTGGGAATCCGTCCCTCTGCGACTTATGGTGAGTATGCCCAACGGGTACGCGACCTGGTAGACGCAGGCCAGACATCGGAAGATGAAGAGTGGAGCGCCTTGCTACAGGAATTCAATGGGTTCCGCCCAGAAGGAACCATTGTGTTGGGTCCCTACCAGATCGATCCCAACAGCATCACCGAGGCGCAGATGACCTTGAACAAGGTCGAGACTTCGTATTGGGCCGATACAGTTCAGTTCGACCGCCTGGTCAACTTCAACGGCGAGACACCGGACATTACCCCGTTGGTGCTGGCTGGCAATGTGGACTACGCTACCCACGGCTTCCCGCCCGCCACCGAGCGCCAGTTTATCGACCAGGGCATCCGTATCATTCGCGCACCGCTCTTCACCGGCCCGGCCCTCTACTTCAACCACACAATCTATCCGCTCAATGTTAAAGAATTCCGCCAGGCGTTAGCCTATGCCATCGACCGAGATGAAAACGGCTTCATCTCGCTGGGTCAGTCAGGTCGTCGCCAAATGTACCTGTCTGGTTTCTCGGACAATCTGGTAGCCAACTGGCTGACCGACGAGACCCAGGCTGCGTTGAACCAATACGACTTCGATCGCGACCAGGCTTCTGCCATCCTTGAGGGGCTTGGCTTCAGCCGCAATGCGCAGGGCAATTGGATCGATGATCAGGGAAATGCGCTCTCGTACACACTAACGGCCCCGGCTGAGTTCGCCGATTGGTCGGCAGCTGCGGAGAATGTGGCGCAGCAACTGACCGACTTTGGCATTCCCACCACCTTCCGCGGTGTCAACTTCCAGCAGCATCCGGTCGACGTCCGCGCTGGCGATTTTGAACTTGCCATTCGCGACTGGGGCGCGGCCAATCCACACCCCCACTTTGCATACAATATCGACTTCAATAGCTATAACTACGTAGGTGGCGAAGCAGGTGTAACTGTTGGACCGGGGATGGAATTTCCACTGGTCCAACAAGTTGATGTATTGGGTGCAGAGGTGGATCTGGGCGCAATGACCGACCAATCCGCGCTGGGCAGTGATCAGGCCGCACAGGCAGAGATCATCAACGATCTGGCGCTGGCCTACAATGAACTGCTGCCGCAGATCCCCTTGTGGGAACGCTATGGCAACAATCCTGTCCCCAACATCCGCGTCACCGGCTGGCCGGATGACAGCGATCCGGTCTACCTCAACGGCCCTGGTGCTGATCCCTTCACCTTCGTCTTGTTGATTACAGGACGGCTGCAACCGGTGCGGTAGGGCAGGGATTGGTGACTGGTGATTGGTGACTGGGTTCTGCAAGCAGAATCCGTATGGGCGCTGCTTGCTGGGCCACCCCTGAAGACCCGCCAGGTTTTCTGAAACCTGGCGGGTCTTGCTACCGATAATCATAAGGTTGTTTTCAAACTCGGTAGGGAAGCGGAGCGAACACGCCTTCGTGCGACCGGGACGGCACGTGGGCGTGCCTGCTCCGCTTCAACTTATTTTGAATGCACCCTCATCATAAATGGCGAAGGAGGACCGGCAGTTTGCCGGTCCTCTTTTTCGATCCAGCAAGAAAACAAATTCAAACAAAATATTGTGAAAGACTGAACAACAAATTTGTGAAACAAAAAGAACAAGAAGAGAAAAAAAGTACTTGACAAATGACAATAGCGATTGTATGCTCTGTTCAGCCCGGTTCAATTCGTTCAAAATTTGTAACTGTACAGGTGCGACGCACTGCCCAGGAGAACACCCGGCATTCGCATCTGATTTTGGCCAGTGCGTCGCACCTGTGGCTGTATAGTTACGAAAATTGTTCATCACCTTGCTTCTGCACAAGCCTGGGCCTTCATCCTCGTTACCCCTGAATCAATCAAAGTTGCCAACTGAGTTCCGATTGGATTGAACTCGTCGTTCACACCATAAGGACAAGGCTGATATGGATTTTTCCCAGCGCAACTATCCGCGGGCCAGAGTGGGTCTTTTCGCAATTGGTCTTGCAGCATACTGGCCGCAGTTTCCAGGGTTGAAAGAACGCCTGGAAGGTTACTACGCGCATATTGTCGAGCAACTTTCAGGATTTGCCGAAGTCGTCGGCATGGGTTTGGTCGATACCGCTCAGGAAGCTTACAGGGCAGGGGATGCGCTGGCCGCGGCGAATGTCGATTTGCTCATCTGCCACACAGCAACATACGCCACCAGCGCCCAGGTGTTGCCGATTGTGCAGCGAGCAAAGGTTCCTGTCCTCGTCTTGAATTTACAACCCTCCCCCTCGCTTGATTACGAAAATACAGACACAGGCGAATGGCTGGCCAATTGCTCTACCTGCTGTGTACCCGAAATCGCCAACGCCTTCCACCGCGCTGGGATCGAATTTCAGGTCGTCTCCGGCGCGCTCTATGACGACGAACGGGCGTGGACGACGCTGCGCCAGTGGTGTCAGGCGGCGACCGCAGTGCGCGTCCTCAAGGGCGCGCGCTTCGGCTTCCTGGGCCACACCTACCCCGGTATGCTCGATATGTATTCGGACTTCACCCAGCACCATGCCCAATTGGGAACGCATGTGGAAGTGTTAGAGATGGACGATCTGGCAGATCGGGTCAATGCGGCGACGCAAGCCGAGATCGACAGCAAACTGGAGGAAGCGCGCCAGATTTTCGAGATCGACGCCTCGGCGCAAGAGGACGATCTGCAATGGGCTTGCAAGGTGGCAGTAGGGCTAGACCGATTGGCAGCCGATTTCGAGTTGGGCGCATTGGCCTACTATTACCGGGGCAGCAACGGCAACGAGTTCGAGCGGCTGGGGGCAGCGTTGATCTTGGGGAATTCGCTGCTCACCGCTCGCGGCATCCCCGCCGCGGGGGAAGGGGATCTCAAAAACGCCGTCGCCATGAAGGTGATGGATCTCCTCGGCGCAGGCGGCTCGTACACCGAGTTTTACGCTATGGACTTCAAGGATCAGTTCATACTCATGGGCCACGATGGACCGGCGCACCTCGCCATCGGCGACCGCAAGCCGATCCTGCGCGGGCTGGGTCTCTACCACGGCAAATCGGGCGCAGGGGTTTCTGTGGAATTCAATGTCAAGAGCGGTCCGGTCACCATCTTCTCCTGTACACAGACGCGTGATGGTCGGCTTAAGTTCCTCGCCGCCGAAGGGGAATCGATCCCCGGCCCGATCCTGCGCATTGGCAACACCAACAGCCGCATTCGCTTTGGCCTGGGGCCAGCCGAGTTTGTGGACGCATGGTGCGCACAGGCCCCCACCCATCATTGTGCGCTGGGGATCGGTCATCGCAGTGGCGTATTAGCGAAGTTTGCGCGGTTGCAGAAACTGGAGTTTGCGAGAGTGGCGTGAATGGATCACCAATCACAACCAATTCCCAACCATCATCCCTTAACAGATGCCGCATGTTAGCGAACGAACGTCAGCAACAGATCATGGCTCGGCTTTTGGCCCAGGAATCGGCGTCGGTGGCCGAACTGAGCGAGGCGTTTGGCGTCTCGTCGGTGACCATCCGCAATGATTTGAACCAACTGGCCGATCAAGGGCGAGTCATGCGCATCCACGGCGGTGCGCGCATTGCCAATGGGCGCACCCGGCAAGAGTATTCGTTTGCCACACGCCAGGGGATCAACGCCATCCGCAAAGAGCGTATTGGCAAAGTGGCGGCAACCCTGATCAATCCCATGGATTCGATCCTGCTCGACGCCAGCACCACGGCTGCTGCGGTTGCACAGGCGTTGAAACAGACGCCGATCTTGAGCGAAGTAACCGTGGTAACAACGGGACTATGGACGGCGCTGGAACTATTAGAGGTTCCCAATGTCAGCACGATCCTGGCCGGCGGGTATGTACGCAGCACCACAGGATCGGTGACAGGCTCGATTGCCACCCAGGTGCTGCAAAGTCTGAATATCCAAAAAGCCTTCCTGGGCGCCTGGGGGTTGAATTTGGAGGAAGGTTTGACAGATACACATCTCCTCGAAGTGGGGTTGAAGAAAGCGGTGATCGAGCGCGCCCAACAGGTGATCGCGATTGTAGATGGCAGCAAGTTTGGGCGGTTGGGGCTGGCCTCATTTGCCGCCATCGACCAGATATCCTGTCTGATCACCGATGATTCTGCGCCTGAGGAGATGCTCTGTGCCCTGCGCAGAGCGGGCGTGGATGTCTATGTTGCGAAGGATGAACAGCAATAGCAGAGGGAAAAAGATGAAACGAGTAGGGTTTCAACTAAAAGTAAAAGAGGCATTGATCGACGAGTATGTAGAGCATCATAAGCAGGTCTGGCCGGAGATGTTGGCAGCGCTGCGCCAGGCGGGCTGGCACAACTATTCGCTCTTCCTGCGCCAGGATGGCCTCCTCTTCGGCTACTTCGAGACGCCCGACAGCCTGGAAGCTGCCCAGGCCAAAATGGCATCCACCGAGATCAACACCCGCTGGCAGCAATTCATGGCTCCCTACTTTGAATCGGCCAACAACGCGCGGCCCGATGAAATGTTTCTTGAATTGCGCGAGGTCTTTCATTTGGATTGAGGACTGGGGACTGGGGATTGGGGACTGGGTGTACCGTCATGACCGCGAATGGGAGAAAAACGCGAATAACCGGTGTAGAGAACCGAGATTGACGCGGCGGCTAGATCCCTAATCACCAATCCCTAGTCGCCCAATCGCTTAATCTCTCTCCGCGCCTCTCGCGCCATTCAATATAGAAAGAAGTACAACCGGTCTTCCAAGATCCTTTTGCCGCGTTCAGCCCGCTCAAGCGC
This sequence comes from Caldilineaceae bacterium, assembly GCA_019637695.1. Lineage (GTDB taxonomy): Bacteria > Chloroflexota > Anaerolineae > Caldilineales > Caldilineaceae > RI-153. The sequence continues at coordinate 7,647 of JAHBVG010000027.1, forward strand.
ATCGATCGCTATCTCTATGAGACCGTATCCAATTACAAGATGGCCGACAAAGCGGGCGCGGATCGCTACATCGATCAAACGCTGACCGAAGTAGGGCTTTCTCTGGCGGAGGTCAAAGGACGCTATCCCAACGAACTTTCCGGGGGTCAGGCGCAACGCGTCGCCATTGCCCGCGCCCTCTTGACCCGTCCATCGTTGATTGTAGCGGATGAGCCAGTGTCGATGCTCGACGCGTCCCTGCGCATGTCAATTGTGAATATGTTCCGCAAACTCAAAGACGAGCAACATGTCACCTTCCTCTACGTCACCCACGATCTGGCGACCGCCTTCTATTCGGCGGATCGCATCGCCGTCATGTTGCGCGGGTGGATCGTAGAGATGGGTCCTGTGGAGCAGGTGCTGGGGTCGCCTAAACATCCCTATACGGTGAGCCTCAAGGAATCCATTCCCCAGGCGGACCCTGACAAAGTCTGGAATACAAAGACCAGCCTGGTCGAACTGGAAACAGACGAGTACATGCGCGTTGGCTGCCGCTTTGCCGGTCGCTGCCCGGCGGCGATGGATGTCTGTCGCCAGCAGGTCCCCCCCAATTTCAACCATGAAGGCCGAATGGTAAAATGTTTTCTGTACGAATAGCAATCTCCAATATCTAATATCCAATACCCCATTCCCCAAGGAGGTTTCACCGTGCTACGCGTCGCCGTCATCGGCATGGGCAACATTGGCAACACCCATGCGCCTGTCTACCAACAAGATCCGCTGGCCGAATTGGTCGCGGTCTGCGACATCATCAAGGAACGCGCCGACAAAGCCGCCGCCCGCTACGGCGTCCCTGCCTTTTATAGCGTGGACGAGATGCTGCGCGCCGTGGAACTCGACGCCGTGAGCGTCACCACGGCAGGGACGGAAAATGGCGGCGACCATTACGAGCCGACCATGCAATGCCTTGACGCGGGGATCAACGTCCTCGGCGAGAAGCCGATCTCCAACGACATTGTGAAGGCGCGACAGATGGTGGCTAAGGCCGAGGAGAAGGGACTCTACTACGGCATCAACCTCAACCACCGCTTTGTGCCTCCGGCTGCCAAGGCCAAGCAGTGGGTGACCGAGGGCAAGCTGGGCGATCTGCTGCTGATCAACATGACCATGTGGATCGGCAACCCCAACGAGACATCGCCCTGGTTCCATATCCGCGCGTTGCATCCCCACTCACTCGACATCATGCGCTATTTCTGCGGCGACGTGAAGCGGGTCCACGCCTTCTTCAACCGCGCGCCGGGGCGCATCACCTATTCCAATGTGCAGGTCAATTTGGAATTTGAAAACGGCGTCGTCGGCCATCTCACCGGCAGTTACGATACCAACCCGCGCCACAATCTCGAACGCTGCGAGGTAATGGGGACCGAGGGGCGCTTTGTCCTCGACAATTTGTACGAAGAACTCACCCTCTACCCCCGTCGCTCAGACGAGTTGACTGTGATCCGCAACAGCATCATGGGCGGGCTGAGCGGCTTCGGCGCCACCTTCACCAACCGCATCCATCGCTGGCTGGAACAGATCCATGCTGAGGTGGACCCCAGCGAGATCGAAGCCTCCGGCAAAGAGGGCCTCGCCGTGCAAGAGATCATCGAAGCGGCGATCCGTTCGCATGAGAGCGGGCAGGCCGAAGCGCCGGGGAATTAAAGTCAAAAGGCAAATTGCAAAAGGCAAAAGTGGCGGCATGTTTGCAGGTTCGCAACTCGCCCCTCGCAATTCGCTTCACCTTGTCATCCTTTTGGAGCTTCTATGTCATTGATCACCATCATCGGGCGCGGACATTCGGCAACGCGGGCGATGTCGCAGACGCTGTCGGCCAGCGGCGTTTTCATGGGCAACCGGCTCAATCGGTCGGGCGATCTGCTGCCGCCGCAGCCGATGTACGACGCCTGCCGCGTCCTGGCTCGCTTTGTCGAGTGGAAGGGCGGACTGGAATGGGATTTCAGCAAGCTGCACGCAATGCCCATCCCCAACGAGTTCACCGATCTGATCCACACTTATTTGCAATCGGTCCTGGCGGCGCCCGCGCCCAAGAAGGGGTGGAAGATCCCCGAAACGACGCTGGTCTTCCCGTGGATCTTGCGCATGTTCCCCGATATTAAATACATCTTCTGGGTGCGCAACCCGCGCGACTGCATCCTGGGCCGCCACATGACCGACGACCTCCATGACTTCGGCATCGACTATCCCCACACCGAGGATGTGCGTGAACGCCGCGCCATCTCGTGGATCTACCAATACAAACTCGTCAAGGCCACACCGAAGCCGGCCCATTGGATCGAAGTACGGATGGAAGATTTCGTCCTGCGCCAGGAAGAAACGCTGACCAAACTCGAAGATTTCCTCGGCTTTCCGCTGGCCCGCATCCCCGTCCACCCGGAAACTGTCGGACGCTATAAAAGCGACGACGGGGTGAGTATGTTCGATTTCCTCGAACCGGCGATGGGCGAGTATGGGTATAATGAGTAATGAGTAATGAGTAGGTTAAGGGCGTTGCCGTTTCACTTGAACGAAATCATGGACAAGTGAAGAGAGATCGTGCCCAATCTACCATTACTCATTACTCATTTCTAGACAGAACAACTATCCTATTTCCACCCAACGTTCTCTACCAAGGAGTCTCCCATGCCTTCACGTCGAACATCACGCCGACGCCCGCCGAATATCATCCTCTTGGGGATCGATTCGCTGCGCCGGGATCATATGAGTTGTTATGGATATGAGCGGCTGACGACGCCGCATATTGACCGCTTCGCCACGGAAAGTACGCTCTTCGAGCAGACGTTTAGCGCGCACATCCCCACGACGAGCGCGTACGCGTCCATGCTCACCGGGCGCGATGTCTTTGGGACGCAGGTGGTGGCGCTGCGCCACCAGGGTCCGCTGCGCGAGGACGTGCCCACGCTGGCCGAGATCCTCAAGGAAGCGAATTACAACACCACCTGCGTCGGCTTTAGCGGCAACCCCAGTTCGCGCGGCTTCGACACCTATCTCAAGTTTCCAGGCTGGGGTCATTGGGACGAAGGACGCAGCCCCAAGGCCCAGAACCTCAACGATGTGGCGATCCCCGAATTGGAGCGGCTGTCGAAGAAGCGCGATCCCTTCTTCCTCTTTTTGCGCCACATGGACCCGCACGCGCCCTACTTGCCGCCCCATCCCTATGAACGGGCCTTTTATCACGGCAATGAAACCGACCCAGAGAACAAGTCCATGGAGCCGGTGATGAACTTCGCGCCCTTCCGCGACTTTTTCGCCAGTTGGATGCCGCCAGGGATCACCGACAAAGACTATGTCATTGCTCAATATGACGGCGCAGTTGCCTACATGGACGCGGCGATCCGCACGATCTTCACGGCGTTGGAGAGGCAGGGATTGGCCGAAAACACCATTGTCGTCATCAACGGCGACCACGGCGAGACGCTCTACGAACACGAATGTTGGTTCGATCACCACGGCATGTACGAGCCGACGCTGGTCGTCCCCTTGATCATCCGCTACCCCGGCAAGATGCCGGCAGGGAAGCGGGTGCGCGGCTACAACCAGCACAAGGATCTCGTCCCCACGCTGTTGGAACTGGCCGAACTGCGTCACGATGATATTGAGATGGACGGGCGCAGTCTGCTGCCGATGATGCGCGGGGAAGTGGCGTCGCACGAAAGCGAGTTCTACATCACCGAATGCACGTGGATGCGCAAGCATGGCTGGCGCACGCCCCAATGGAAATTGATCATCGCGTTGGAGCCGGATTTCCACTTTAAGCCGGAAGTCGAGCTTTACAATTTGGTTGAAGATCCCGGCGAGAACAACAATCTGGCCGAAGTGGAGCCAGGCGTCGTCGAGTTCCTCAAAGGACGGATGGATGCGTTCATCGCCCGCCGCGAAGCCGAAACCGGCCTGCCCAACCCCATCCACCACCAGGGGGATTGGCACGGCAAAGAGGGCATCGGCGCATTCACCTCGTCGCAGCAGGCATACGATACGCTGCACATCGGCGATGTCAGCCAGGCGGTGAGGTTGCAGGCGGAGTCGCGAAAGTAGGGATTGGGGACTGGTGATTGGGATCGTGTATAGAATACTTAATCTCCACTCTCCAATTTCTTGTTGACGGAGATTGAGAGATTAAGCGATTTCATAGGCTCACCCCGATCCCTAACAACACAAGGAGAAGACGATCATGTTACGAGTATCTGTCATCGGCCTGGGACCAATTGGGAATCGACATGCGGGATTGGTCAAGGCGAGTCCGCTGGCGGAGTTGGTGGGGATCTGCGATCTGCGCTCGGATCGGCTGGAGGCCGGCCAGGCAGCGTTCGTCGTTCCTGGCTTTGCGGATGTGCCATCCATGCTGAATGCGCTCGCGCCCGACATCTGTATTGTGGCAACGGGCGGCTATGAGTACGGCAGCGAACACTACGAGCCGACAATGCAGGCGCTGGATTTCGGCTGTCATGTGCTGGGCGAAAAGCCCATCTCAAACTCCATCCGCGAGGCCGAGGAGATGGTGGCGCTGGCGAAGCAAAAGGGCGTCTGCTACGGGATCAACCTCAACCATCGCTTCACCCCGGCGGCGCAGATCGCCAAACGCTGGCAAGAGGAAGGGCGGCTGGGCCATCTCCTCTTCGTCAACATGAGCATGTGGATTATGAACCCGCGCGAAAGCTCGCCCTACTTTCAACTCAAGGCGCTGCACCCCCACACAGTGGATGTGATGCGCCACTTCTGCGGCGACGTGGAATCTGTCCACTGTTTCGCCACCAAAGCGCCGGGCCGCAAAATTTGGTCCACGGCGACCTTCAACATGCGTTTCAAAAACGGCGTCGTCGGCGTCCTCACCGGCAGCTACGACATCGAGCGCGGCCACCCTATGGAGCGGTGTGAGGTGGCCGGCGTCAAAGGCCGCTTTGTGATCGACGACATGTACCGCGAGGTCACCCTCTACCCGGCGGGTGAGATGGAGAAGCGGGTCTACAGCAACCCCATCTTCGGCGGCATGCGAGACTTTGAGGAGACCTTCCTCAACCGACAGCAGCGCTTCTTTGAGCAGGTCAGCGACGACGTCCACCCCGATCGCATCGACGGCTCCGGCGCAGAGGGGCTTGCCGCGCAGAAGGTTTTGGCGGCGGCCATTGAGTCGCTCGAACACGGGACGGTGGTGAAGGTGGATGAAATTTCTCATTATTATTGAGATTAGGCGATTGGGTGATTAAGAGATTGGGGATCGTCTACACGATCTGAGATCTCCTGATCTCTCAATTGCTTAATCTCCTGTACTCCAGAAGTCCTCCCCAATCTAAGACAGGAGACTGTGCAAATGAAACTCGGCGCAAATACCGTCCTCTTTGGCGGGTATGATTTGGAAACGGCCTTCAACTATACGGCGATGGCGGGCTATGACGGCGTGGAAATCTCGGCCATCGACGGCATGAGCGAGCATCTTGTATTGGATCGCTGGCAGGAGATCGCGCCCGAGATCAAACGGCTGGCCGCGACGTACAATTTAGAACTGCTGGCGATGGAACAGCCTTCCCGCGACCGGGTCAAGATGGAAAAGGCCATGCAGGCTGCGGTAGAAATTGGCATCCCCATTATCAACTGTGGGCCGGGTGGCAAGACCGATGACCCATCCACCTTGCAGCAGACGCTCGACGAGTTGGGCGCGCTGGCGCAGATGGCCGAGCGCTACGGCGTCATCCTCTGTGTGAAGGCGCATGTAGGCCACGCCGTCTACAGTACGCCCACCACGCTCAAGGTGATGGACGCCATCTCATCGCCCAACTTCGGCATCGACATGGATCCATCCCACATCTACCGCGCGGGTGAAGATCCGGTGGAGGCCATCGCCGCCGTCATCAGCCGCGTGAAGCACGTCCACATCCGCGATTGCAAAGGACGCCAACAAGGGCCGGGCAAACCCGAAATGCAAGCCAACGGTCGCGGGGACATCGATCTCGTCGGCTACATTCGCGTGCTGCACGAACACGGCTACACCGGTCCGCTGGATTTGGAGATCATCGGGGCGAAGGAATATAGCCTCGAACAATGTGTGACGATTGCGGCGGAGTCGCGCGGTCACATGCAGGCGTGTCTGCAAGCGTGCGGCGCGCGCTAGGCATAGAACGCGGATCGGGCGGATTGGGCAGATTGAAGCGGATACTTCTGGAAATCCGCTCAATCCGCTCGATCCGCGTTCTATCCTAACAAAGAATTACAGAAATTTTGAAGAATGGTGGAAAGGTGATTATACTTCAAGAAAGGAGGATATATCATGGCTCTGAATATCAAGAATCCCGATGTCGAACGCCTGCTCAATGAGCTTGTCCAGTTAACGGGCGAATCAAAAACCGAAGTTGTCCGCAAAGCGTTGGAGGAGCGTCGGCAACGCCTTGCCTATCAGATGCCCATCCAACAAAATGAAACAGAACGCATTCTGGCATTCTTAGAAGAGGAGATCTGGCCGCAGATTCCTGCTTCTGTTCTTGGAACTCGGATTAGCAAAGAAGAGGAAGAGGCGATCCTGGGTTACGGAGAGAATGGCGTATGATTCTAGACTCATCAGCGGTGATCGCTATCGTTCTCCATGAACCTGATTATGAGATCCTTCTGCAAAAGCTCACCTCTGCCGAGGTACGGATGATTGGCGCACCGACACTGGTTGAATGCAGTATTGTCCTATCGTCGCGCACAAATCAAGATAGCCGCGGGTTATTGGCAAGGTTTCTGAAGGAAACAAAAGTATACGTCATTTCCTTTGGTGAAGATCATTATAGCGCTGCCATTGGCGCTTGGCTGCGGTTTGGCAAAGGTCGTCACCGTGCAGCCCTAAATTTTGGCGATTGTCTTTCGTATGCGATGGCCAAACTATCAGGATTGCCGTTGCTATGTGTCGGCGACGATTTCCCTCAAACAGACATCTTAATTGCTTGACCGTTCATCTGGCTTTTCTCCCACCTCTTTGAAAGGCACCCCACATGGACTACATCAACTTTGGCGCTGCCGGTGTAAAGGTAAGCCGGCTGGCGCTGGGTCTTGGCCTGCGCGGACAATCTGACGAAGCGGTGGCGGCGCGGCTGATCGACCGCGCCATCGACGCCGGGCTCAACCTGATCGACTGCGCCAACATCTACGGGCCAATGGATGACCGCGCCAACATCGGGCGCAGTGAGATCGTCCTCGGCAAGGTGATCAAGGGCAAACGCGACGATCTGGTCATCACCTCCAAGGTTGCCAGCGCCGTCGGCCCAGGACCCAACGACCGCGGCCTTTCGCGTTTCCACATTCTGCGCGAAGTGGAACGCTCGCTCCAACGGCTCGACACCGACCGTATTGACGTCTATCTCGTCCACGTTTTCGATGAAACTACCCCGTTAGAAGAGACCGTGCGCGCCCTGGACGATCTCGTGCGGTCGGGCAAAGTGCGCTACATCGGCTGCTGTAATTACAAAGCCTGGCAGGTCTGCCGCGCCCTCTGGCTCGCCGACAGCCTCCACGCTACGCCCTTCATGTGTGTGCAGAACCCCTATAGTCTGCTCAACCGCACATTGGAAAACGAAATGTTCGGCCTCGTGCGCGACCGCGGACTCGGCGTGATGGCCTACAGCCCGCTGGCCGTGGGCCTGCTCAGCGGCGCATACGTCCCCGGCCAGCCCCCGCCCGCCGGGTCGCTGTGGGGGACGCGCCGCGCCGACCGCTACGCGTCCATGATGGCGGGCGAAACCGGAGGGGTGATCGGTCGCGTCTCGGAATTGGCGAAAGAACTGGGCAAGACGCCCGCCCAACTCGCCATCGCCTGGGTTCTCTCTCACCCCGAAGTCACCGTCGCCATCACCGGCGCGGATACCGTCGAGCAATTGGAGAACAACCTGGGCGGCGTCGGTTGGACATTGGACGCGGACGTGCGGACGGAACTCGACGCCATCTCGCAAGCGCTGCGAACCATTTTAGATTGACGATTTCTGATTGACGATTTACGATTGGCGTGTTGCGATTGTGAACGCTCTACTGGCGACTGGTTTCGTTGACTGCGCAGCGTGCCAATCCTGACATCAACAACTCAACCGGATAATCGGAAATCGGCAATCGGATAATCGTCAAATCGAAAATTCTTTCCATGCACAACTTCCGTCTGCTCACGCTGATCTTTGGCCTCGTCTATGTGACCATCGGCGTGGGCTCACCCTTGATGACCCTCTACCTCGAAGAACTCGGCGCAAGCTATGCCCGCATCTCGTTGATGATGACAACGGTGGCCGCCACTGCCCTCGTCAGCAACTATTATTGGGGACGCCTCTCGGACCGCGTTGGCCGGCGCAAACCCTTTCTCATCGGCGCACTGATCGCCCTCATCTTCAGCTATACGGCGCTGAGTCGCGTGCCCAACGCCACCTGGGCCTGGCCGATCCTGGTGATCAACGGCGCGGCGCTGGCGGCCTACACCACCCCCAGCCTGGCCCTCATCGGCGATCTGCTGGCGGACAGCCCCAACCGCGGACGGCAGATGGGCATCTATCGCGGGATTGCGTCGCTCACCTTCGCCATTGGCGCGGTGACGGGTGGACGCATCGCCGACGCCACTTCGATTGCGACGGCGCTGGCGATCTGCGCGGGCTTCTACGCGGCGGCGTTGCTCGTCACCTTCCTTTTGGGCGAAGCTAAAGCGGTACAGAAACAAATAGAAGCGACGACAACGCCAATCCCCGCCGAGGAACGAGTGCCAAAGCTCTTCCTAGCCGGGGTGGCGCTGTGGATTGCGGGCATCGGCGCGGCCATCTCCATGTGGCCCAACTATATGAGCAGCCTGGGTTACAGCAAATCCACCATCAGCGCCCTGTGGGGCTGGGCTGCCCTCTGGGAAGTACCGGGGATGGTCCTGGTCGGCCACCTTTCGGATCTCTTTGGGCGCGTCCCCTTGCTGGCGGCGGGCGGGTTGGGGATTGGATTGGTCCTCACCGGCTACATCGTCCTCAGTAGTTTCCTCCCTGGCCTGATCGGGGTACAATTCCTGCGCGGCTTTGCCTATGCCAGCTATACCGCCAGCGCTATGACCTTCGCCGCCGAGTGGGGTAGCGCTCGCAGCCGCGGCCACAACAGCGGCATCTACAACGCCGCCACCGGCGGCGGCCAACTGCTGGGGACATTGATGGGCGGCACCCTGGCCCAACTCTTTGGCTTTCAGGCTCTCTTCGCCGTCTGCGCCTGTCTATCGGTGGCGAGCGCACTCTGTTTTTGGCAATTGCGGCGGGCGGCGAATCGGCGTGTGGCAGAACTTGTGGGATGAGCGTGCAGAAATGAGTATGGCCAATTGCTAGATAGAAGTTGAAGGAAACTCCTTTGGTATGGTAATAGGAAGGGTATCAAATCGACCTATGCCACAACCAAAGGAGTACTTCGATGATACACAATTTTGACGACTTCTGCCTAGTAGTCTACGCCATCGTGGACGATATCTGCCAGCAACTTGAACCGTTTCTGCGTCGTCCGGGTCCTGTGCCCGTGTGTAGCGACAGTGAGTTAATCGCCCTATGCCTGATTGGAGAGTGCAAAGGGTGGGACATGGAAAGCGAGTTACTGAGCAACATGCAGTCCTACCGGTATCTCTTTCCCCATCTGCCCGAGACGAGCCGCTTCAATCGGCGCAGACGCAACCTGATGTTCATCATGAACTGCATCCGGCGCATTCTGCTGAGCCAGTTGGATCTGGCGCAGGACAACCAGTGCGTCATCGACAGCCTGCCCATTCCCGTGGTTCAGTTCCACCTGGTGCCCAGTTCTACCGGAGATTGGCCAGCCCACGAAGCAACCTTTGGCAAGGTCTCCTCAAAGAAAGAGACTATCTTCGGCTACAAGTTGCACATGCTCATTACCCTCAATGGGCTGATTCTGGATTTCGTGCTAGCACCGGCTAATGAGACCGATCTCGAGGTAGGCTTTGAACTCCTGGCTGAACATACCGACCTCACCGTCATCGGTGATAAAGGCTACATCAGCGCCGACAAGGCTGCTCACCTCTGGCGCAACAATCGCATCCGTTTGCAGACCCTGCCCAGACGTAACCAGAAACAGCAGATTCCTGCTTCCATGCGTCGCCTCTTCAACAGCGTGCGCCAGATCATCGAGACCGTCAACGGGCAATTGACCGAGCAGTTTCATATCGAAACCAATCACGCCCATTCCTTCTGGGGCCTTTGTGCTCGTCTCTATACCAAGTTGACTGCCCATACCTTGTGCATCTACATCAATCGCTTGCTTGGCAATCCTGATTTCTTACACATCAAGGCGCTTGCCTTCCCTATCTAGCAATTGGCCCGAGTAAGGAATAATGAGTAAGGTCGTGCATAGGAACCGTTATCGATAGCGCAGCCAATTTTGTTGACCTACTCATTACTCATTTCTCCTTACTCATTACGCTTCCCTCCCAGATACCAATCACCCATCCATTCACTTGTAAGGAGTCCCCATGATCCGAATCGGCATTGTCGGCTGTGGACGCATCCTCAACGCTCACTTGCATGGCTATCGTAAGCTGCGCGAGGCAGGCTATGACAACTTCCGCATTACGGCGCTCTGTGCGCGCAACTCCGACGACGCGTTGATGTTCCGCACCCGCGGGGAAGGTCCACCGCCGCGCCCGTCGGTGCTGCCGCCCGAATCGGGCGATCCACTGGCTGCGCCCCACATCTACCTGAGCGATTTCCAGCCCGATACCGATGTCGCCATCTTCACCGACTATCGGGAGATGATCGCGTCGGGGCTGATCGATGCGGTCAACGACTTCACGACACTCTCCATGCACCATCAGATCGGCGTGGCCGCACTCGACGCCGGACAGCATCTGCTCGTGCAGAAGCCACTTGCTATCTCCGTACGCGCCGGGCGGCTGATGGTGGAGCGGGCGCAGGCGAAAGGATTGACCCTCAGCCTCTTTGAGAACGTGCGGCAGATGAAACAGGTGCGGGCGGCGGCATGGGCCATCCGCCAGGGGATCATCGGCGATCTACAAATAGCCCTCTTCGGGGGGATCGGCGGACCCTGGTCGCCGCAGACGATTGTGGCCGAGACGCCCTGGCGCCATCGCAAATTGGAGGCGGGCGGCGGCGGCGCCATCGACATCGGTGTGCATGTGATGCATTGGGTGCGCTACGTCTGCGGTGAGATCGCGGCCATCAGCGGGACCGTGCGCACGCTGGAGCCTACCCGTTATCTGCACGGGGATACGTCCACCGGCGTCAGCGTGGATGTGAACGTGGACGACACTTACTTCGCCACCGTCACCTGCGAGAATGGCGCGCTGGCCCAGTTGATCTTCTCGTGGGGCGGGCACGGCGAAGCCACGGCCTTCCCCGGCGGGCCGATCTTCTACGGTAGCAAGGGCTGTATCAAAGGCGGCAGAGTCATCCTCGATGACGGTAATCGCCACGATCTGGAGGTGATCTTCCGGGCGCAGGCGGATGTAGAGACGCTGAACAGCTTCTTTCCCCACGGTTTCGACGATGCCTTCGCCATCCAACAGTTGGATTGGCTCAACGCCATCGAGCGGGGAAGCACACCCGAAACCGACGGCATGGAAGGTCTGCACGACCTGGCCGCCGCCTTCGCCATGATCGAATCCTCGCACCTGGGGCGCACGGTCATGCTGGCAGAGGTACTCAGCGGGGCGGTGGATGGCTATCAGCGCGAGATCGACGAGTTCTATGGGATCGGGGATTAGGTATTGGATATCAGGTATTGGGTATTAGGGGATATCTACCCAATATCCAATACCTGATATCCAATATCCCCCTGTCTCTTTCAACATCACTTACGGAGTTCACTTTATGAAACGAATCGGAATCATCGGCGCAGGGGCAATTGCACGGGTCCACGCCGAACGGTGGAAACAGATGCCGGGGGTGGAACTCGCTGGCTATTATGACATTCTGCCCGACGCGGCGCAGCGGGCCGTAGATCAATATGGCGGGCGCGTGTTTGGCAGTATGGATGAGATGTTCGCCTATGTCGACGCCGTGGACATCTGCACCACGGCAGTCGCGCACAAAGAAGCAGTGCTGGCCGGGGCAGCGGCGGGCGTGCCCATGGTCTGCGAGAAACCGCTGGCGCGCCATCTCTCCGATTGTTACGAAATGGTGGAAGCCGTGGAGCGCACGGGGACGCCGCTCTTTGTGGCTCAGGTGGTGCGCTTCTTTCCCCAGTATGCCAAAGCCAAAGAGACGCTGGAGAGCGGCGCGCTGGGCAAACCCGCGGTGATCCGCACCGTGCGCGGCGGATCGATGCCGCGGGCGGGCAGCACCTTCCACAGCGGCTACTATGCTGATTTCAACCAGAGCGGCGGCGTCATCCTCGACGTGAGCATCCACGACATCGACTATGTGCGCTGGTGTTTCGGCGAGGTGGAACGGGTCTTCGCCCGCGGGCTGATGTTCGCCGGGCTGCCCAAGGATCACACGCTGATCACACTGCGCTTTGAGAATGGGGCGATTGGTCACATTGAAGGCAGTTGGGCCTTCCCGCCCAACAAGTTCCGCACACGCGTCGAGATCGCGGGGACCGATGGCCTGCTCGAATGGGATTCGCTGGATCGCAACCCCCTGGAGATGACGCTCCACGATCCCGAAGTGGGGCCGGATGTCACCACCAGCTCGGCCAGCCCACTCGCCACTGCGGACGATCCTTATTATGCCGAACTGTCCCATTTCGTCGACGCTCTTGACCGGAAGAAACCCTTCCTTGTCACCCCCTACGATGGGCTTATGGCGGTGAAGATCTCCCTCGCTGCCATCGAATCGGAGCGGCGCGGCGAGCCGGTGCGAATTAGAGACTTTAATGCGTGATGCGTAATCCGTAATTCGTCAACGGCGTATCCCCTCTTGGGCGACCCATGCCGTCAACCAATTGCGCATCACGCATTACGCATACACCCAAGGAGATCAATCATGACAACAACTTTCTCAACTTCTCTGCGCATCGGCATAATGAGCTTTGCCCACATGCATGCGGTTTCTTATGTAAATTGTTTGCGCCAGATCCCCGGCGTGGATGTGGTGGGGATCTGCGATGATGACGCTGAACGCGGCCAGAAATGGGCCACCGAGTTCGGGACAGGTTTCTTTGCCGACGCCGATGCGCTGCTTGATCAAGGTCTCGACGCGGTGATCATCTGCTCGGAGAATGTGAAGCATCGCCCCATGGTGGAGATGGCCGCCGGGCGCGTGGGAGCGATCCTGTGCGAGAAGCCAATTGCCACCATCGTCGCCGACGCCCAGGCCATGATCGACCGCTGCGCGGCAACAGGAACTAAACTCCAGATCGCCTTCCCTGTGCGCTTTTCGCCGCCCATTCAACAGTTGAAACGGACGCTCGACGCCGGTACACTAGGACAGATCTTCAGCGCCAAGTGTACCAATCATGGCTATCTACCCGGTCGTTGGTTTGTGCAAAAGGATCTCTCCGGCGGTGGCGCGGTGATCGACCACACTGTCCACGTCATTGATGTGCTGCGCTGGTTTTGGGGCGCGGAGGTTACGGAAGTCTACGCCGAAGTGGGCGAGAGCCTTGTCTACCCCGATCTGGGCATCGACGACGCCGGGCTGCTCTCGTTCAAGCTGAGCAACGGCGTCTACGGCACGCTCGACACCAGTTGGTCGCGGCCCACCAGCTACGTCACCTGGGGCGATGTCAAGATCGAAGTTCTGGGCGACAAGGGTATTGTGCGCGTGGACGCCTTCGGGCAACATCTCACTGTGGCATCAAATCAAGTCGGCAAGACACGCCAAGTTGGTTGGGGCAGCGATATGGATCTGGGGCTCGTCACAGATTTCGTCGACATGATTCGCCAGGATCGCCAGCCGTCCATCACTGGCTATGATGGCCTGAAAGCGATGGAAGTGGCGCTGGCCGCCTACGAATCGGCGCGGACGGGTCAGCCCGTCCGCTTATAAGTGTGGGGCTTCATTCCCTGGCGACGACGTGTTATGATAGAGGCGGTGATTGTAGGAAGCTTGGAGGCAACCATGACCCTCATCGCTGACCAACCAGCGCTCGCTGCGCAAACCGGTAGCAAAGAACGGGGTACTCCCCCACTCCACAACGGCGACCGCTTGAGCCGGGCGGAATTTGAACAGATCTACAAGGCGCGCCCAGATATCAAAAAGGCTGAGCTGATTGAAGGAGTGGTCTATATGTCTTCACCTCTTTACGCCGACCATGCCGAAGCTCATAGCGATATTGACGGCTGGTTAGCTGTTTACCGCTCAACCACGCCTGGTATTCGAGTTATGAATAACCTATCGGTACGCCTCGATGCCGACAACGAAGTACAACCTGATGTAGCTGTCTTTGTTGATCCGCAAAGGATTATACCTGTAAGTACGTTTGTTGAAGCGATTCCGGCCCTTGCCGTGCAGATCGCCAGCAGCAGCGCCGCTTATGATCTCCACCAGAAGTTGCATGTCTACCGGCGCAACGGCGTTCAGGAATATCTCGTTCTATTGGTCCACGAAAAAGAGACGCGTTGGTATCGTTGGCAGGAAGGGGACTATCGCCAGCTTCAGCCTGACGCCGAAGGCATTTTGCGCAGCGAGATGCTGCCCGGTCTCTGGTTCCACAGCGGACACTTCTGGCAGCGTGATCTGGCTGGCGTATTGGCCGTGCTGCAAAAGGGGATCGCCTCGCCTGACCACGAAGCCTTTGTGAAGTCGCTCTCATCGCCATTAACCGCTGCTCATTCCACCGATTAGTCAATTTTCACCCACACAGGAAAGTACAATGTCCACATCAAACCTGCGTCTTGGTACGTCTACTTATTCATACTGGCACTTTTTGCCGGAGAAATATCCGATTGAGAAGGTTCTGGAGGCCGCCCACGATCTTGGTTTGCAGGGCGTGGAGATCCTCCACCGGCAGATGGAATCAGAGGAGAACAGTTATCTGCAGACGCTCAAACGCCGCGCCTTCCACCTTGGGCTGGATCTCTACAATCTCTCGATCCATCAAGACTTTGTCCACGATGATGCGGTGGTGCGCAAACAGCACATCGACCACACGATCCACTGTATCGACCTGGCCCACGAGATGGGCATTCCCTCGATCCGCGTCAACTCAGGCGGCTTTCGCAAGGGCGGCAGTTTCGACGACCTGATCAAGGCCAAAGGATGGGTAGAGCCGTGGCCGGGCGTCACCCGCGAGGATGGCTTCGGTTGGGTGATCGACGCCATTGAGCAGTGTCTGCCCCATGCCGAGAAGCGAGGCGTGATGCTCTTGCTCGAAAACCACTGGGGGTTGACCACCACCGCCGACGATGTGCTGCACATCCTCAACGAGGTGAACTCGCCGTGGCTCAAGGCCATCCTCGATATGGGGAACTTCATCTTTGAAGAGGATATGTACGCGGCGATGGAGAAGGTCGCGCCGCACGTCTGGCTGGCCCACGCCAAGACTTACCTCGGCGGCGGCACGGTCTACACGCTGGAACTCGATTACACACGCATCTTCCGCATCCTGCGCAGTGCGGGCTGGAGCGGCTACTGCTCCCTCGAAATGGAAGGCTTTGAAGACGCATCCACAGCCGTGCCGAAGAGTGTGGAAATGCTGCGGGCGGCGTGGGCGGAGGCGTAAGGCAATGAGTAATGAGTAATGAGTAATGAGTAATGCGTAATGAGTAATGAGTAATGAGTAAAGTCGTGTCGACGAAAGTTTTTTTAAGGGTTGAAACCAGTATCGTCGACGAATCCTTACTCATTACTCCTTACGCATTAATCCCAGACTGGCGGCTTCTCCGCGTAGGGATCTTTGGCGGATCGGTCCGCAGAGAGGGTGGGCTGGCGACGTTCCACGAGCAGGGCGATGGCGTCGGCCAGGTGTTCGTCAGCGATATGATGATCGCCACGTTCAACGCGGATCAGATGCGCCTCGCGCAGGACATCGGCGTGGGTTGCGCCCAGCGGCGGCTCGAATTTGTAGGCGGCGCACTCGATCAACTGCCCCAGCGGATCGCGAAAATAGATCGAATCCATAAAGCCGCGGTCGATCTCGCCGGTATGCTTGACGCCCCGTTCGTCCAGCCGTGCGGCGATCTGCGTGTACATGGCCCGCGAAACGGTGAAGGCGAGGTGGTGCAAATTGCCGATCCCCTCCGGGTTGCGCGTGGCGTCGATCTGTCGTTCCTCGTTGGTGAAGACAGTGATCAGCCGTCCATCGCCGGGATCAAAATAGAGGTGGCTCTCGGCGGGGACATCTAAATTGGGCTGCTCGAAGATGAAGGGCATGCCCAGCACCCCTTCCCAAAAGTCGATACTCGTCTGGCGGTTCGCCCCGATGAGGGTGATATGGTGGACGCCTTGGGTTTGAATTTTCTTCATGATAATCCCTTCAAATGATTGGGTGATTGGTCTGACGTACACTAAATCAGGCGTGATCCGCTGTCAAGATAGGATGCTGACAATCTCCCCTATTGCGACATTTGTAAATGGATCTCAGCAGCCACCAATGGAACACCGATGACGCGGACGCAGCGTCCGCAGATTTTCGCAGATCCGAGATGAACAATTTAACAAAGTTGTTTGAAATTTACGGCGATGGCGCAGTGGATCAACGGGGCCGCTACACCGCCGCGTTGGACGCCTTCCGCGCCCTCTACGGCCCAGGACCGGTGCAGATCTTCCGCGCGCCAGGGCGGGTGAACCTGATCGGCGAGCATACCGACTACAACCACGGTTACGTCATGCCTGCCGCATTGGACAAAGATGTGCTGCTACTCGCCCACCCACGGAGGGATGGGGAGATCCATCTCGCCAACATGGAAGCCGATTTCCCCAGCCAGGCCTTTAGAATTGAGGCGAACATCGAACCTGCACCCAACGGAGATTGGAGCAACTATGCCCGCGGCGCAGCCCAGGAAGCGGCGCGCACTTTTGCTGGTTTGCTCCACGGCTTCGATGGACTTGTAAGCAGCGCTCCCCCTTTGGGCGTGCCGCGCGGCGCTGGCGTCAGTTCCTCGTCGGCGCTGACGGTGGTGATGGCTGTCGCCTTGGCCCACTTTGCGGAGTGGAATCCATCCCCAGCGCGAATGGCCCAATTTTGCTCGGACGCCGAATGGTACGTAGGCACGCGCGGCGGCATTATGGATCAATTTATTGCCCTGCTCGGCCAGCGCGACCATGCGCTCTTCCTCGACTGCCGTCCGGTGGATGGCGACTTCCGCACAGAGACGATTCCGCTACCCGAAGAATATAGGCTGCTGGTGGTCAACAGCGGCGTCCATCATAGCAACGTGCGCAACGAATTCAACGCGCGCGTGGCATCTTGCCGAGCTGGGGTCGCCTTGCTGCGCCGAGAGTTCCCCGCCATTACCCATTTGCGCGATGTAGAATCGTTTGGATGGACCCTATTAGAGCCGCTGCTGCCCGAAGAGACCACCGTCGCGACCCTACGCGCGGACGGCCACGATCTGGGCGATCTGCCCAACGTCGCAGCCAATACTTTGCTGCGCGTGCGCGCTTGCTGCCGCCATGTCTGGAGCGAGAACCGACGCGTCCTCGCCGCAGTGAAGGCTATGCGAATGGGGCAGATCGAGCAGTTGGGCATTCTCTTGAACGAGGCCCACGCCAGCGCCCGCGACAATTACCGCATTAGCGTCCCCGAATTAGAGATCCTCGTGGAAGCGGCATCCGAAATCGCAGGCTGCGTGGGCGCGCGCCTCACCGGTGCGGGTTGGGGCGGCTGTATTGTGGCCCTCGTCCACAAGGATGGGGTGAACGAATTCCAGCGGCGTGTTCCGCAGATCTATCGAGAAAAGAGCGGACGCCAGGCTGGGGTCTTCCTCTGCCAGGCGAGTCCTGGGGCGGGGATGGTGGGTGAGTTTACGGTGTAGTGTCGTGTGAACGAAAGCCAAAAAAGGCCATCACCGCCAGACCGGCCATCAGCGACATGTCAGCGACATTGAAAACCCCAGTGCGCAGGTTGCCGATCCCAATATTCATAAAATCGATCACGCGCCCATCATTGACCAGGCGGTCGATCAGGTTGCCAAGCCCGCCGCCCAGGAACAAAGCCAGCGCGATCAGCACCATAAATGGCATCCGCTGTAGATTCTTGAGAATGTAAATCAAAAGCGCGAGCAGCACCAGGCTCACCAGCACGGTAAAGATCCACTGCTGCGCCGTCGGGGATAGACCGGCCCCCAGGCTGAGGAACGCGCCCGGGTTTTCGGCATACTTAAACAGCACCACGTTGTTGAACAGCGAGATCGGTTCCGCATTGCGCAACTGGCTCTGCGCCACCGATTTGGTGGTTTGATCACACCCAACAATTAAGAAGAGTACCAAGATCAGCACCATCACGCGCTTGAGTCGCGCCATATCCATTGACTCCTATTTATCATATGGGTGTGTTCAAAGTAGGGGTTTGGGTGGACGGCTCACAAATATCGTCTGCGTACGCCATTGCTCGTCTGCCGTCCACCCAAACTCCTACGAATCATCAACCCATTCTGAATACACCCTTATCATATCGTTTTACCGCTGTCTGATTATAACAGATCTCTCCAGTGGGCTGGCTCACCGTCAGGGTATGGATCTCCCCCATTGAGACCTCCCCGCCTGTCGCCTATCCTCAACGTATGGAAGCGAGTGAAATTGTCTGGCGCACATGGAATTGGGAGCCGCTTGTGCTCATCTCGTTAGCGTTGATGGCGGGGATCTATCTGCGTGGGCTGCGATCCTTGTGGGGGAGTGCTGGCCGCGGGCGAGGAACTTCGAGCTGGCGGGCGGCGGCCTTTTTCGCAGGCTGGGCGACGATCTGCGTAGCTGTGATCTCGCCGCTCGAAGCCTGGAGTCAGCGCCTCTTTTCGGCGCACATGATCCAACACACGCTGTTGATGATGGTGGCCGCGCCGTTGATGGCGTGGAGCGAGCCCACGGTAACAGGTCTATGGGCGCTGCCGGTAACGTGGAGACGGGGGATCAGCGGTTGGTGGCGCTCGCCGTGGGAGATCCTCTGGCAGCGGATCACCCATCCTGCCGTGATCTGGCTGCTCTACGCGGGCGTCGTCACCGTCTGGCATCTTCCCGTTTTGTATCAGGCCGCGGCGCAGAACAATCTGATCCACAATTTAGAGCACGTTAGCTTCTTCGCCATTGCTTTCCTCTTCTGGCGGACGGTGGCGCGCTGTGGTCGCCCCGGCGAGATGAGCTATGGGCTGGGCATCTTCTTCCTCTTTACGGCGATGCTCTACAGCGCCGTCTTTGCCGCCGCCATCACCTTTTCGCGCTCGCCCTGGTATCCTTACTACGCGTTTCAGGCCATCCAATGGGGGATGGCCCCGATGGAAGATCAACAACTGGCGGGCAGCATCATGTGGATTCCCGGCAAGCTTATCCATTTAGCCGGGGTCATGGCGCTGATGTGGAATTGGTTCAGGCAGATGGATCGCCACGAGCAGCGCCAACAGATCCTCGACGTAAATGCCGGGCAGGACACACCATCTGTTCAACCCTGACGCAGCGCTCGCAGCATGGGAACCAGCTTGTACTTGCGCTGGTGGATCTCCAAGACCTTGCTCAAATAGAGTGACCACTCTTGCTGCTGACCGGCAGCCAGCAGGATGTCGCGCCCGCGGCGTAGATATTCAACGGCGACACTATATCTGTCTGCCTTGCCGGCATCCATGATCGCTTCGGCGTTCTGCCTGCACTGTTTGAATGCCCAGTCGGGATGCGACGCCTTGACTGCCTCGATCACTTTGTCGATGTCGTAGAACCATCGACTCTGATCGACCAAAGCAATAGCCTCATTGTGCATTCCTTCGTGCAGGTAGATGTCGACTTTGCCCTCGGAGGATTGGCTGCGCGAGACAATGGTCAGGATCTCCGGTTTGAGCGAAGCCCACTTCGGCCCAGCTATCTTTTGCAACGCCAGGTAGTTTTCCAGCGAAGCCTCGTAGGTTAGCGCCTGCTGCGCCGACGAAAGCGCCAGGTCCGGTTGACCGCTCGTTTTGGCGAGATCGCGCAGCCAGGCCGCCAGTTGCGCCTTGCCCTGTTCCTCCCCCAATTTCAGCCCATGCTCGGCCAGTTGAATCGCTTTGAGTGGATACTCGTACTCGACCAATGTCTTCGCCAGCGCGTGGACATCTGTGGGCTGATTGAGAAACTCAAGGGCTTCGGCCAGGGCTTTGTCGCTCTCGCCCTGCTGCACCAGCATGTGCAGATAGAGCATGAACTGCCCTTCGGCCTGCGCCAGATTGAGGTAGGCCGCATACTCTCTCCGTTGCGCCAGGATACGCAGACGGATCAAGGCCAGTTCTTCGGCAAAGATGGGCGTTTCATCCTCCCAGGCGCCTCTCTCGGTGATATGCCCGGCCATAGCGGCTTTCAAGGGCGGATAGTCCCAACCCTGTTCCGCCGCCGTGATAGCGATCAGCAACGAACTGCCGCCAAAGGTCGACTCTGCCATATCATCCAATGTATCGGCCCAGGTCTCACGTTCATCGGCATCAAGATCGGCAAGCAGCAGCGCCTCGGCCCACAATTCGCCCAACTCCGTGGTGAATCCATCGGCCACATCCTCAAACATCTCGACGATTGATTCGTCAAGGCTATCGATGCCATCTTGCCAGGCGTTGGTGATCGCTTCAAGCAGAACGAGAGCGCTCCGCGCATCGCCACTTTCCAAATGGGCGTGTACCATCTGCAACCCCGGCTGCAACGCAGCGCCCAGATCGCTATCGTACAGATCTTCCCCCCAGGAACTGTAACCGGTGTTAATCGACATCCGCAGATCGGCCTTGATCTGTCGCTGCAACAGGGATGTATCGATCACAGGCGGAGCGCTTTTCGCTGCGCTTTGGGGCGCGCTCGCTGGCGCAGTCGAGATGACCGATGGCAACCGGCGTTCGATCTCATTGATCAGGTGGGGGTGGGCAATGGTCAGGTGTGTGAGCAGGGTGACGAGTTGCTCCCGGCTGAGCGGAGCGATCAGCTCAGACAGAGGCGGGCGCGCTTCGATGCTGTCGCGTTGATGGATCAGATAGAGCAGCACGGCAATGATATGTTTGCAATCTCCACCCTGATCGTAGGGACAGGTACAGGAAGCATAGTTTACACCGTGTTCGTCACAGTTGATCTCTACGTGATATGGCTCATACTCACTGCCCTGTACATCGGCGGTCAACACCCCATCGCGCCAGATGAGGTTGTCCACACTGTCGCTCTCGAAATAGTCGCGACCGCGTGCCCAACTTTGGGCGCTGGCGCGCGAACGTATAGCGGATTCGGTCAGTGTGGGTAGCGTAGACATAAAACGACTCCCGTGTGTATCAGACGATATCAGTTCACAACCTGCCGCGTCACCAGATCTTCGCCAGGACGCAATTCCTTCTCGTAATTATCCCATTGGCGGTAGACGGACATGCCAGCCTTTTCGTAGAGACGCGTGGCGCCGGTCAGGCTGCTGGCGTCGACGCCCAACCCCACTTTAGGGATGCCCCGCTGGTAGCACTCGCCAAAGAGATGGTGGAGCAGGGCCAGCGCCAACCCACGCCGCCGCCAGGGACGGCGCACGCCCAGCATTTCCACCCAGGCCATGTCGGGGTATTCAGCGTCCCGTGGGAAACAGATCGCAAAGCCAGCGATCTGGTCGCCATCCATTGCCAGGGTGAAGAAGTTGGGATCATAGGCTGGATGGTTGTGTATAAAGTGGATCCAGCGGGCAAACCCATCCTCAAGGGGGCGCTCGACATATCCATAGTGATCGCGAAACGACTCATCAAGGGCGCGATAGACCGCCTTTTCCTCCTGATCGGGGATCATGCTGCGCACGGTGATCCCTTCGGGCCAGACCGGCGGCGGCGGCGCGCTTGTCATCTCGATCATCATTTCATACGAACTGCGTGTACAGGAATATCCCAGTCCGCGGAGAAGTTGTGCGCCCGGTTCGTGCGTGTGGTAATTGCTGGTCCCCACGGTGATCCGCGCGGTGGGCGGCGCCAGAGGGATCTTTTCGGCCATACGCTCCTCTCCCCAACCGGTGAGGGCGGCGCCGATTCCTCGACCCAGGTGGGCCGGATGGGTACGCGTGTAGAGAAAGCAGCGAACATAGGGGATGCTGCTGTAAACAGCACAGTACCCTACAACCGCTCCGCCGTCTACGGCAAGACGGCAATCCTGGCCCACATCGAAACCGGGCTCTGTCCAATCCGAGCGCATCATCGCTTCGGAAAAGGGCTGCGTGCCCAGCATCTCCTGCGTACAGAGGTTGAGCATCTCGATCACGGCGGGTAGATCATCCCATGTAGGGGGGCGCAGGATGAAATTGGAAGCAATGGTAGATATTTCGTCATGTATGATTGTCATGGTTCACCAGGTGGAACTTTCTTATCGAGAATATCTTTTGCCATTGGACTATCCTTTCACATAAGAGAGTTTTTCGGCGATTTTGCCCTCGCGGAATCGGAAGAGATCCACGCCGCGCACATGACCGGCGACGCCGTCTGCGTCCTCCCAACGATAGACCCAGCGCTGAACGGCGCGATCTTCGCTGAAGAAGAGTTCCTCAGTTTCAAAGGCTGCCTGGGGTGATCCCTGAAAGAATTCCAGCCAGAATTGACGAACAGCGATCTGACCCTGAAAGCGGGTTCCGTCCGGCGCAGGAAAGGTGTTGTCAAAGAGACAATCCTGGGTCATCATCGCCATGATTGCCTCGATATCATGCTGGTTGAAAGCTTCGTTGAAGCGTTCGAGGAGTGTTCTATTCTCAGATGTCATCTACATTCTCCTTAATTTCTCGATTGATGAGTCCCTAATCTTGCCCTGCACCGCTGTTAGCTCCTATGCTCTGAAACCACCGAGCGGACCTCGACGCGGCTTAGGTAGATAGCGAGTAAAATAAGCGGCGGCGCCATAACATAGTTCACGCCCAGCGCCGTCTGAAATCCCCATGCGTCGGCCATGATCCCGGTCCACAACGGGGGGATCATGGCGCCTAGCGCCATCGAGACATTGAGCGTACCGCTAACAGTCCCGGTCTGCTCGGCATAGAGACGAGCGCCATAGGCCATCGCCGTAGGGAAGAGGCCCGATAGGCTCAAACCGGTGAGGAAAACTCCCGCCGCCACCAGAGGTAGTGCATCCAAAAGCACCAACGGATAGGTCAGGGTGATGCCACAGGCCAATACGAGTAAAGTTGTGGCGTAACCGGCCCGTTCAGAAAAGGCAGCGCAGAGGAAGCGACCCAGGGTCAGCGCCACATAGAAGACCGAGATCATCGAGACCGAGAGCAGCGTTGAGGAGCCGGACCAACGTCCCATAAAGAGCGCGATCCAACCGAGCAGGCTGACGGCGATCCCATTGTAGGCGAAGGCGATGACAAAGAGCGAGAGGAAGGGACCTTGGCGCAACATAGCAAAATTGGGCTTCTGGGGTTGTTCCTCGGCGCGAGCCTCACCCCCGCCGCGGGCGAAGAGATAGGCGATCAGCCCGTAAAGCAGCCAGATCAGGCCGGTTCCGCCCAAGGCCCAGCGCCAGGCCAGCCCGCGGTCGATAAGGACACCGATTATGAGCGGGGACAAGGCCGCGCCCAGGCCATAGATCCCGTGCAGCGTGTTGAGGGCGCGGGCGCGTGACTCTCGATTGGCGTCAGCGATCATGGCGTTGATGCCGGTGGAGAGCGCTCCCTGCGCGGCGCTGACGAGGAGAAAGCCAGCCAGGAAGAGGATCCAAGGGCGAGCGCCCGCCACCAAAGCCAGCGACGCCGCCAGCAACAAGGCCGACAGCCAGACCAGCCGTTGGCGTCCGAGCAGATCGGAACCGACGCCAGAAAGCAGATTGCCCACGATCCCGCCCACCGAGCGCGCAGGGAAGAGCAGCCCAATCGCGGCCAGCGTCAGCCCCGTCGCCATAAATTCCTCGGTGATGAAGGGCATTACCGAAGGGACGAGTACCGCCGCAGTTCCAATAAAGAGATAGCCCAAGAGGCCCAAAAAAGTCTGACGACGTTCCAATGGATTCCTTTCGTCGGCAATAGGCCGCAAGGTGTTAAGAGCGACTGCGCGCCATTTTATCAAAGTTGCGGGCTGCTTCCGCAAGGGTTTCGGAATCGCGCCAGAGCGCCGGCAGACTCAACACATCCGATTCCCAGACTTCCGTGCCACGCCGGTGGAAATAATCGACCTTCTTGGTGGGGACAAGATATTCGCGTTGCAGATCCTTCAACATTGTCTCAATCTGATTGTCGATGGCCGCGGCTGGGTGTGGTCGATGATAATATCCTGTGGCAGGGCAAGGCTGTTTTTCGCAGGTACAGGTAACCAAAATGCCTTTGGGCGTCAGCTCAAAGGAACGGGTAGCCCATACCCGGTTGGTGGAACGCATGACAAAAGCAACCACCACCGGCTCTGTCTCGTGGATCTCGATGTGGATGCGCACCCCCTTAGCCGTGGGTGTGGGCGGCGGCTTTTTAGCGGTGGATGACTTGGCCGCCGCCCCTTTGGCCGCGGAGGATCTGCCCTTATCCGCGCTGGGAGCGGCGGCGGCTGACGCAGGCGGCGGAGATTTCTCCGCTGTCTTGGGCGGCGTTGGCGGCGCTTCCGAAGCCAGAGTCGCCGGCGCGCCATCGGCGGCATGGCAGAGCGTCTGATGCTCTCGGCAAGTGCCGCGTTTACACGTGGGGCAGGTGATCAGGCTCTGACGGCAGAGAGGCTGGTGACAGACGGCGCACTCCTCGATTTGGGCGCTGCATAGATGACAGTACGCTCGTTTGCAGTCGATACACTGAGGCGCGAGACAGCCGCTGTGGGCCAGGTGGCCCCCACTACAGAGAGTTAATCCTGCGCCGGGTTGACCGCAGGCGTCACAGACCAGTGGCTCCAGCCGGTGCATCAGCGGATCCCAGACGACAGTGCGCTCGATGGTGGTGGCGCGGTTGCCAATGCTCACCGGCAGCGTAACTTTGGGCTGGACGATGAGCAGGGCGTTCACCAATTCCATGTCAACGCGCAGAGAATAGCGCCCGCGCACATCCCCGGCTTTGGCGCGGCGCTCGGCTTCGAGTACTGCCAGCTTATCGTCAAGGCTCTGGTTACGCTCGACTTCGGTCTCGGCAAGCCGTGTCCGCCGCCGTCGCAAATCATTGGCAAGATCGTCGTAATACTCCTCAATGCGCGCCAGATCCAGCGCCAGATTGTGTTGGATACGCGCCGACAGAGCGGTGAGGCGGTCAGCCAGCTTGGCGCGTAAGGCATTTTCGGCGCGGGGCAGGATCGCCTGCAAAGTCTCTGCGGACAAGGCCGATCCGGCGCCGCGCCAGCGCGGCTGGGCCAATGGCAAACTCTCGAAGGACGGCTCCGGCGCGTAGATCTCCAATTGGTGGAGCAGATCCGGATCGCTCACAGCGTGGCCCGCCTGCAGATCCATCATCACTGTAGTCAGCTCTTCCTGTTTCTCTTCGCTGATAATGGCGACTTTGAAGTTCATCTGCAAATAATGGTGAAGCTCACGCGCTTCCTCGCGGTTGGGCAGACCATCCACCCGCGCATTGGGGAAGGTGAACTGCTTGCGCGCCAGATCGAGCAGGCCGCGCTTCTCCAATCGCACATGGTTGACATAGACCATGGCGTTGGCGGGTTGGGTTGTCACCTGCTCGGCGATGGTTTCGACCAGGGGATGGTTCACGCTCAGCCGCACAGCATCGGCATCGGCGGGCGGGTTTTCGGCGCTGAAGTTCAGGCGCACAAAGTCGTCGATCCCCAGATCCGCGGCTAGATCTTCGGGCAGCAGCGCCTCGTAGATGCCGAACGCAGGCGGGGCGACGACACCGCCCTCTTGTTCTAAAAAGCCAAGTACGAAGCGAGCGAGATCAAAACGCTCGGGTTGTGGCTCATGCATCGTTGTACTCATTCTGTGCTAAAGTCCTCGCCGAAGAGGGCGTCATCATACTCTTTCATATTCTGGTAGGCCCGGCGCGCCTCGACCAGTTGATCGCCCAGGGCAGTCATGCCGGCGGAGAGATCCTCGGCGCTCTGGGCCTGGCTCCAAATTTCAGTCACGATCTCCTCAAAATCGCGCTCGTCAGACAGCTGACCGAGGATCATGTCCATCTCGCCGATGACCAGCTCGAACATGTTGAGTTTGCGGTCGAGGATGTCAAGCACGTACTCCTCAATGGTCCCCTGCGCCGCCAAATTGAAGATGTCCACCGGCTGATCCTGACCGATGCGGTGGATGCGCCCGATGCGCTGCTCAATGCGCTGGGGATTCCAGGGCAGATCAAAGTTGACAAGCACGCGGCAGAACTGCAAGTTGCGTCCTTCGCCGGCGGCCTCAGTGGAGAGAAGCACGGGTAGATGATCGGCAAAGTCGCGGATGGTCTGATCCTTTTGGGCGATGGTCAACCCGCCGTGATAGAGCGCAAAGTCGACGCCCACCTCTGCCAGGTGAGCGGCCAGCATATCCTGAGTGGCGCGAAATTGGGTAAAGATGACAACTTTGCTGCGCTCACCGCCGCCGCCCGCAGCCTGAGCCTCCAGCAATTTGGTCAGCGCGTCGGCCTTGGCCGAGGCTGGCACAGCATCCGCTTGATCGGCCAGAGCCAGCAGATCCGTACGGTAAGCAGCCAGGCCAGCCACATCCGCCAGCGAACGCAACGTGGATCGGGTGGCGGCGGCGCTGCTGCCAGCCTCGCGCAGCAGGGTGCGCACGCCAAAGCGGTGAGCGCTGGTCACGTTGGCGTCGGCGAGGATACGACGGCTGACGTCGGCAATGTCGGCGTAGAGTTGTTGTTCGTCAGGGTGCAGCGCCAGTTGCACAGTGTGCGCGCGGCGTGGCGGCAACTGCAAGTTGATCTGTCCGCGCGAATGGCGCACCATCACATCGCTGAGGAGTTCGCGCAGCAGACCGCGGTTCTTGGGCAGGCGCGGATCGCCGCGGACAACGAAATCGCGCTGAAATTCTTTGGGGCTTTTCAACTGCCCAGGCTTGAGTACTGTCACCAGATTGTAGAGTTCGGAGAGGCTGTTCTGCACCGGCGTGGCGGTGAGCAGCAGAATAAAGCGTTTCTGTAACTCGTTGACCAATTTCCACGAGACCGAGGCGCGGTTCTTGAGGTGATGGGCCTCGTCCACGATCACAAGATCGTAGATCTCGCCCGTGATCACCTGGCGATGTTCAGGGCGACGCGCTGTAGCCAGCGAGGCGATGACATAGGGAAAGCGTAGCCAGGCGTCCGCGCCAAGCGCGCGAAAGGCTTCGTCGTTGTTGGTGACAAAATCAGTAATTTTGAACTTGGTGACCAATTCCTCGCGCCACTGTTCCACCAACCCCGGCGGCGTGAGGATCAGCACACGCCCCACCATCTGGCGCAGCAGATATTCCTTCAGCACCAGGCCCGCCTCAATCGTCTTACCCAAACCGACTTCATCGCTGAGCAGCCCGCGTCCGCGAAAACGGCGCAGGGCCGTGCGCGCCGCGCGGATCTGATAGTCGAACGGCTGAAAATCAATGGCGTCGAGCGAGAGCAGATCGTCGAAACCGGCGACCAATCCCAGACGCGCGGCCATGAGCCGAAGTTGATAGGCGCGCAGCGCCGCCTCTGGGGATGGGCTATTCTGCACAACGCCGAGCAGCATCCTTTCCGCGCCGGGCGCCATTGAGAAAGTTGGCGCAATTGTTGTGGATAATGAGGACAAAGTTAAACCCTTCCTGGCATTTTTCTGTTCGGCACAAGAGACGATGGACACAGGTTGTGTCCATCGCTCAAAAACTTGTAGTCTACTATTTTACCATACAGGGCTAAAGCAGTTTTGCCACTTGCAATAGATCCCGCCGTTCGGCGTTGGCTTTCTCGATGGCGTCGGCGGAACCGAGGACGACGACTTCGCCCTGTCGGGCCAGCGCGTCAAGGATGCGGGCAAACTCTTTGAAGTCGTACACGCCCGTACTCAGCACATCCTCGCGGATGCGCTGGCGTTCCTCGTCGGTGTAGCGGGTGAGATAGCGCACCATGCTGATGTAGCCCTTGGCGTCGGGCAGCAGATGAGGATCCATGTCACCAATCGTGCCGATGATAGAGCGGGTCAACTCCAACTCGTTCAGGTCCAGTTGGCGCAGGAATTGGGGCGTGTTGTCGTAATTGTCCAGCGTCCCCAGCAGATTGGGATCCCGGTACGAAAGATAGGTGAAGACGCCCGAATTCATGTCGAGGACGCTGAAACCGCCGTACGCGCCGCCCTGCACCCGCACCTTTTCCCAAAGCCAGGTAGTGCCGAGGAATTTGTTGATCACATGCGCCGATCCGTGCGGTTCGTAGCCGAGGGCGAAGAGGTTGGCCCCCTTGCCCACATAGTTCACCTGCGCGGGGATGGTCAACCCTTCGTTGCCGTTGGCGGGCTGTCGGTTCCAGTCAGCCCGCGCCGCGGGGATCGCCGGCAAATCCCGAAGGAAGGCGGTTAGTTGGGGCTGGAAGATCTGCCAGTTGGCCTCGTCCAGGGTGACGTTGACGATCATGGCGTTGCGGTTGATCAGCGTGCGCCGCGTCGCCTCCAGATCCGCCAGCACCGACGGCCAATCGCTCTCCGTCCGCTCGACCAGGCGGCGCACCGCCTTGAGATAGTCCACGCCGTTGATCTGCTCATCCACCCAACCGGCGGTGGTAAAGCGGGCGCGCAGACGGCGGTTGACCACGACATGACCGCCTGGCACCAGCGACGCCTCGAGCCGCGCCTTCTCCTCAGAGATGATCTGTTTGAAGCGCTCGCGGTTGTCGAAGTTGGCTGTGAGCAGCACATCGCGCAGGATCCCCAGCAGTTCGCCGGTCTGGTCCATCACCGCTTTGCCGCGCAGGAAGAACCAGAGCGTCGCCTCGGTGGAGTCGCGCACGGTGGAGGTGAGCGATGACGAAAAGATGCCGCCGGTCGATTGCCCAATGCGCTGGGTCAGTTGCACAAAGTTCTGGGTCGCCGTCCCCATTTGCAGCAGGGCGCGGCCCAAGATCCCCGCCAGCGGCAGCAGATCCTGGGGCAGTGTGTGCAGATCGAAGCCCAAATCAAGATAAACGATGCCGTTGGTGAAGAGATCATGATAAAGGATGGGCGCGCCGGCCTCGTGCAGCAGCGCCAGCGGAATCGTCTTGCCCTGGCGTTCCAAATCGGAAAGTTGCAGCGAAGGGATGGTCGCCAGCGCTTCGGGCGAGTTGGGCGCTTCCTGCAATTGTCGCAATTCGGCGGCGCTCTCCATCACCCGCTCCAAATCGGCAGGGGACATGGTTTCCCTGGCCTGCGCCAGCCGGCGCGTTTCGGCCTCGGCCAGCCGCTTGTTTGCTTCGGAATCGGGTTCGAGCATCACCGTGGCGCGGTGCGGGTTACCGAGCAAATGGGTCTGGATCAGCGACTCGAAGTAGCGTTCGCCCCGCGCCAATCGCTCTTTGATGGCGTTAAGATCCGCTTCAAAGCGCAGCGCGGCGATGGGATCGCCGTCGTAAAGCCAGGTAGAGAGCGCGTTGAACATGAGGACGAGGCCGCGCGGGAACTGTCCACTGTTCTGTTCGCGCATACGGAATTCCAGCGTATTGAGCGAGGCCGCCACCGTATCGGGGTCGATGCCATTGGCCGCCAGATCGCGCAACGTGTCGAGGATCAATGCTTCCACCTGATCCAGATTTTCGGGCTTCACTCCCTTCATGCCGGTGGAGTAGGCCATCTGGCGCAACGCATCCTCGAAGCCGAAGCCGGTGAGGTCTTCGCCCAGACCAGAATCCATCAACGCTTTGCGCAGGGGAGAAGCGGGCGTGGCGGTGAGGATGTGCGAGAGGATCGACAACCCCATCGCCAGTTCGCCGTCTCCGTTTTCGGGCAACAGCCAGTTAAGGGTGATGAAGGCTTTGGCGTCCTCGCCGTCGCCGGCGTCGTACTTTTTCGTCACCCGCTGTGGTGCATCCCAACGTGGCTGCAAGGGCAGATCCGCGTGTGGATCGCGGCGATCAAAATCATCCAGCCACTCACCCAAGTAGCTCAGCCTCTTTTCTTCGGGGTCATCACCCGAAAACCAGATATAGGCATTGGAAGGATGGTAGAAATTCTCGTAAAAAGTCTTAAACTCAGCATAGGTCAGGTCGGGGATCGCCTCCGGATCGCCGCCCGAATCGAAACCGTAGGGCGTATCGGGGAAGAGGACGCGCTCGCTGTAGCGGTTGATCACCGAATCGGGCGAGGAGTAAGCGCCCTTCATCTCGTTGTAGACGATGCCTTTGAAGGTCAGCGGCGCGTCGGGCGATTCCAGATCATAGTGCCAGCCCTCCTGGCGCAGCGTCGATTCGGTAATGTTCGGGTAGAAGACAGCGTCGAGATAGACATCGACAAGATTGTAGAAATCCTGAAGATTGGTGCTGGCGACGGGGTAGCTCGTCTTATCCGAGAAGGTCATGGCGTTGACGAAGGTACTCAGCGATCCTTTGAGGAGTTCAACGAAGGGTTCCTTCACCGGGTATTTGCGCGAGCCGCCCAGCACGGCGTGTTCCAAAATGTGGGCAATGCCGTTGGATGACGCCGGCGGCGTCCGAAAGGTGATGCCAAAGGTCTTGTTTTCATCTTCGTTGAGGATTGAAAGCAGCCGCGCGCCGGTCTTGCGGTGGACATACAATTTGGCCGTGGCGCTGATCTCGGCGACCTGTTCTTCACGGATCAGGTCAAAACTATGGGACATTAGGGCCTCCATATCATGGGAACGTATCTTCAAATGACAGGTTATTTTCGTCACTTTACATGGGGAAGTCCTGTTTGTAAAGTGAGGCCGGTCCAGGTATATTTCAGAATCGTCGTATGAACATTCATCCGCCCGGTCCGCAAGGTATGGGCTATACTTCCAGCTATCCAAACGGGTGCAAAGGATGGTAGGCGATGGGTACACTGACAGGCAAGGTGGCGCTGGTGACGGGCGCCAGCAGAGGGGTCGGCAGGGGGATCGCGCAGGGGCTGGGCGAAGCGGGGGCAGTTGTGTATGTCACAGGCCGCACAACCGAAGAAGGACACGCCGCTGTCACCCTGCCAGGGACAATCCACCAGACGGCTGAAGAGGTGTCGCAATTGGGTGGTGTCGGCATCGCGGTGCGGTGCGATCACACACGTGACGAGGAGGTGGAACGGCTGTTTCAGCGCATTGCCGCCGAGCAGGGCCGGCTGGATATTTTGGTCAACAACGTCTGGGGGGGATACGAATTCTTCAACGACGGAACCGAGTTTTGGACAGAAAAAGGGTTTTGGACGGCGCCGTTATCGCGCTGGGATAAGTCCTTTCAGGCGGGGGTGCGGGCCCATTATGTAGCCGCCGTCATGGCAGCCCCCATGATGATCGCGCAGGGGTCTGGCTTGATCGTCAATGTCTCTTTCTTCGCCGCGCAACGAGATGATAGGGGCGTCATCTACGGGGTGGCCAAGGCAGCGGATGATCGGATGGCGGCGTGTATGGCTCATGAACTGCGCGAACACCAGGTGGCGGTGGTCAGCCTCTATCCCGGCCTGGTGCGCACAGAGGGTGTCTTGAAGGCGGCAGACTTTTTTGACCTGAGCAACTCGGAATCGCCGCAGTTCATCGGGCGTGCGGTGGCAGCCCTGGCGACTGACGCCCATATCATGGCAAAATCTGGGCAGATCCTGGTGGCAGCAGCCGTGGCGCAGGAGTATGGGTTCAGCGATGTGGATGGCAAACAACCCAGGCCGCTGAGCGTGGCTGAGATATGACGCTGGCGCCCGTCCGTTATGTCGGATCGTTCACAACGCCGGCAAAGAGCAACAGCCCCCTCTCGTTGTCGCGGATGGCGCAGAAGAAGGGTCGGTCAAGGACCATGTGAAAGCTGGGTTCCAGCCCCCTTGTCATGATGACTGCCGTGGCCGCCGCCGCTTCAGTGCCTTCCTCGTTCACCTCGATGACGCTCTTGTGGATGACGTTGCTGATCATCAGTGGCCCCGCGCCCATACCTAGAAAGTCAACGGCGCCAAGCGCGTCGCCGCCCACTTCCACCAACGCGGGGAAGAGATCAATTCCGTATTCCACTTTGAAGCGGGGCAGCACAACGCTCCCCTTCATCTGGGCGAAGTGAGAGATCCACTTTGACCAGCTTTCGAGGGTGATGGCGCGCAGAAAATCATCGAGCGAGTGAGTCGGCGTGGGCAAAAAGAGGAGCATGCTGATGCGGCCATCGCCGTAGGGCAAGTTGACCGTCTGAAACAGATCATTCTCGAAGTAGTCGTACCGCCCCGACTGCGCCATCATCGGGTGTTGTCTCTGGCTTCCGTCGGCCAGGGTAAAGGGCTTCTCTGTTGTTCTTTCCACGTCGAATTGGTTGGTCCAGATCCCCTTGAAGTGGATGGCGTTGATCAAAATCAGGATGGCAGCCTGGATCAGGTCAGGGGTGACCAGATCTGCGATCTTCCCCTGTGTCTTGTGCGAAACCCAATGGTTGATCGTATCTGCCGCGCCAGCAGCCGTGAAGTCCAGCGTTGCCGTCTCGCCGCGGTAATAGTGGGCGATGCGTTGGGTAAAGTCAGGATCGAAGCTCTCGTCGCTGCGCGCCCAGATCGAGCTGGCAATCGACAGTTGTACGCTGGGATCAAGTTCCGCCAACATGGACATCACGGCAGCGTTGGCCTCGTTGATTTCGTCCAGCGTCAGCTCCGCCACCCCCAGAAGGCTGGCCAGGGCTTGTTGTGTTGCCCCGTCTGCGCCATTGTAAGCCATGGTCAGGGCAATGGCGATGCTGAGTGACGAAAGAAAGGCGTTCTTGCCGTCATCTTGCGCCATGAACCGGGTCAACAAGCGGAAGCCCAGGGCGTTGTTGGCAGCGATCAGCCTCTCTAAAGCGGAGTTTTCAGGTTCGGCTGTGTTCATGTTGAGTCCATTGGATGGTGGTTATATGGACGCTGTGCCTGACCCGGTCTGCAGGCCATAGAGTGACTCCATCGCGCCCAGATGCCGATTGTCGTGGACAACGTGTTCCAAAATCGCGCTGCCTACTGTGCCTTCGCCCCAAATCCCTTCGGTGAGCGGCTGCGGCTGTTCCGCTTGCTCAAACTGATGATCAGCGATACTTTTGACGATTTGTTCAACGGCGGCGAACGCTTTACCCACATACGCCAATAGTTCGGCTTTGTCAGGAAAGTTCAGATCTCTGGCGACATCATCGCTCATTGACATGCCAGTCTGGGAATATCCCAACTCAGCAAAACCAAATCCCCAACGCACGGCTAACCCTTCGCTTTCCCAAATCTGGACGGGTGCGCCCAGTTGTTGCCGAAGCTCTGGTGTCATGCCGGGGATGGCGGCCTGCATGTAATCTGCCCAACGGGCGACATGCCACAGATGAAAGGCCATGGAATGGCTCTGTGGCGTCGGCCGCCAATGCAACTGGGTTTCCGTGGCTTTTTCGGCCAGCATCAGCAAGCGCTGATGGGTGCGACAATAGAGATCAACGATGATCCTGGCGTAGGATGATGGCATGAGGTCTGTCCTTATTGTGAAGGTCTGGGGTCAATCGCGTTACAGAGGAGAAGATACAATGAGATTACTCCTTTGTGGGGAGCGTGTCAATAGTGTCACAAAACGCCGTTCCCAGCATCTCAAGCGCCACGTTTTTGTGCTGGTGCCTCTTCAACTCGGCCAGAAACTCATCGGAACTCCATTAGGCAACGTTTAGCATCACGAGAACAAAGAGGCCGATCCCTAAGAGCAATGTAGCCAGGAACAACACGGCAACGACTGCCAGAGGACCCCGCACCCAAGATGACCAACGAGTGCGCCAGGTAAGTGTTTGGAAACTCCAGCGACTTGCCCAACCCGTGAACCCCAGGACAGCCAGCAACAGCACTAGATAGGCGATGAGCAACGGCGTCGCTTTGGCTTCACTCACACCGTTGAAGGCGACAAGCAGGGCAAAGAGACCAACCATGCCCACCAGCAGAGAGCCTATGACAGAAAGAGAGATAACCATCCAGCCAGCGACACGCATAGGTTCATTGCCTTTCATATGGATCGTTCCTTCGTGTCACTTGGTGTGACTTCGTGGATTAACTTCTGGGTAGGTTTTAAACGGGTGATGCGTAATGAGCAGGCAGAGGATCTCCACCTACTCATTACTCCTTACTCCTTACTCACGGTCGTGCGGGGGAACCATCCGGCCAGCGCGTCTGCGTCCACTGTTCGACTTCGTCTTGGCAGGGATACTTGGCCGCCAGCTTTTCATCAATGTCAATGCCCAGCCCCGGTTTGTCGTTGGGGTACATGTAGCCGCCGCGCACTTCGGGCAGACCGGGGAAGATCTCATAGACAAGGTTGTTGAAGCGACACCACTCCTGCACACCGAAGTTGGGCGCCCAAAGGTCCAGGTGTAGATTGGCGGCGTGGCCCACAGGAGAGGTGTCTCCTGGCCCGTGCCAGGCGGTGCGCACACCGTACATCCGCGCGTGGAGCGCCACATCGCGCGCCGGTGTGATCCCACCCATCTGACTCACATGCATGCGGATGAAGTCGATCAATCGGCCCGAAATCAACGGCTGCCACTCGCGCGGGTTGTTAAAAAGTTCGCCCATCGCCATCGGCGTGGCGCACTGCTGGCGGATGTGGTGGAACCATTGGATATCCTCCGGGGCGAGGGCGTCTTCGAGGAAGAAGAGCTTGTACGGTTCCACATCTTTGGCGAAGGCTACGGCGTCAATGGGTTGCAATCGTTCGTGGATGTCGTGGAGTAATTCCACTTCGGGGCCAACTTCGCGGCGTACATGCTCGATCATCTTCAACATGTTGCGCATATAGGCGCGGGGATCGTAGTAGTGGCCGGGCGGCGATCCTTCGGGGCGGGGCTTCATGTCGCTTTTGCCGCCGTAGCCGCCCATCTGGATGCGCACATATTGGTAGCCCTCCTCAACGTACTTGCGCACGTTCTCTTCCACTTCCCTGGGGTCATCTCCATTGGCGTGGACATAGACCACAGCGGCTTCCCGGCATTTGCCGCCCAGCAGATCATAGACCGGCATATTCGCCATCTTCCCCTTGATGTCCCACAGCGCCTGATCGATGCCCGAAATGGCGTTGTTGAGGACCGGTCCATTGCGCCAATAACTGTGGACCGTCGCCATGCGGTACATCTCCTCGATCCGCGAGACATCTCGCCCGAGTACAAATGGCTTCAAATGTTTCTCGATGGCAGTGACCACGGCGTGGAAGCGCTGGGTGAAGGTGGCACAGCCTAGCCCATACAATCCTGGCTCCGATGTGATCACCTTGACGATGACCAATCGCTGGGTGGATGGCTGGGTGGTGATCACCTGTACATCTTTGATAGTCACAGGTTTCGACACAGAAAAAACCTCCAATACATTGTGGATGATGCGGTGAACCTACGAGGATGTAAAAAATTGTAACAGAAAAGGAGATGGGGAGAAAGAAGGGTATTGGGTATTCGAAGGGCCCAATATCTAAGGGTGTATTTCACATTTAGGAAGGTAGGTAAATGGAGTTCCAGTCGGCATCGAAAGAGTGCTGCAAGACAGAGGCGCGAATGGGAAGCAGCCGGTTGATACCAGGACGACTCCAGCGCATGCCTGGGCCACAGAAGCGAGCTTTGAACTGTTTTGCTTCAGATTCAACAACGCCGGAACCGATGAGGAGGCCATCTTCGCGGTTTTGCATATAGTTCATGCGGCGCTGATTGTTCTGGAAATAGGAGGCATGGGAGAGGAGGGAGTGGGCGTGGGCGGGGAGTTGGTCAGCGCGCTTGGTCAGCATGGAGGCGATTTGGTCGGCGTGGCCCTGATAGAGCAGGGTTTGGGTTGCATTGTACCAACAGGTGAGGGCCTGGGGTTTGTCGGGATAGTAGGATTGAGCGGCGGCATGTAAGTGGGTAGTGGCATGATACCAGTCGGTGGTCATGACTTTGGGCAGCAGGTATTCGTCAGCGAGATTCCAGATCCAAGCTGCGCCATCGCCCAGCACTTGGGTGTTGGTGGCGGCTGACCACTGACGTGCCTGGGCCTCTGCCCACATCTTACGACCCAAAGGGGCTGGTTCGCCCAAATGGGTGACATAGCTCTGCTGGCGGGCACAAGCCTGCTCCACCATTTCCTGGCTCTGCTCGTCCTTGACCATTTCTGACTCAATCACAAAGAGGCAGCCCACCTTCAGTTCCTTCCATCCTTCTTTGCGTATATGCACCATCGCTCCATCCATGGACGCTCCCATCACCTCGCCGCACTGGGCTGGCTGGATAGGGGCTACTCCCCGTTGCGGCAATGCGTTCGCCTTTTCCTCTTTCTTCTTCTCCGCTGCCTCGAACTGCGCTCCCCACTTCTTCACCCGTCGCCAAATCGTGCTGTCCGAGATCGCTATCTTCCCGATCCGTTCCATCACCTGGGCGGCATCCTCATAACTGCTCGTCATCCCGCTCAGCCAGACCACCTGTTTGGCTATCTCTTCCGACCAGTGTTTGTCCCACACCGCCAGTTGCCGGTCCAGGGGGAAAATCCCGCTTCGACACCGGGAACAGTAGTAATAGCTTCGTTCTACCTCCAACTCCCCCACCAGACTCGTGATTTGTCTTGTCTGCTTATCCTTATACCTCATCTCTTCTCCACATCCCACACACGCTGGCCCAGGCACTGGCCTCACCGCTTCCTGTCGGTTTATCATCCCTTGCGCCATTTCCCTTTCCCACTCTTTCCCCACCTCTAGCACGATCCCCTCTATCGCCGCCAGCGTCGGGCCCTCCTCATTCCTCTCCCACTCCAGCAGCTTTTCGATGCTCTCTTCTGCCTGCGCCATCAGCTTCTTCTTCAGCTCTTCTCGATTCATCCTCTTTCCCTTTCCCTTTCTTTGCCTTTCACTTCTTTTCACCTATCTTATCCTCACTTCGCCCTCTTTCTGAAATACACCCATATCTAATATCCAATATCCAATATCTCCAAATCTATGCTATGCTTCACTCGCAACTCATAATCTACAACTCGCACAAGGAGCAACCCGATGGCTATGTTTTGGGGCGCAGATTTACCTTTAACCCTGGCGGTGGAACGATTGGCGGCAGCCTTTGGCGGGCTAGACGACAACACCCTGGACAGGCAGGGCTGGTCCTGGGGCGAGTATGGCGGCGTGCGCATGGCCTTGATCGGCACAGTTCAGGATCTCGACGATCTGGGCGCGGAAGTGCTGGCGCTGCGCCACGCCACTGGCAATCCGCCCACCATAGCGCAACGATTGCTAGCGCGTCATCACAGCGCTTATTGGAATCTGCGATCTCTGCTGGTAGGGCTGAGCGACGCCGATTTCACGAAGCCCCCTGCCGAGGGTGAATGGCCGGTACAGACGACGCTCTTCCACGTCATCCGCACGGAACGGGGCTTTCTCGCCACGATCCTGTTAGGATTGGCGGCGCAGCGCAGCGGAACAGAGGCGACCTTCGATGGTGAACAGATGATGGTGCTCACCTTCCGCGCCGATCCTCCACCAGCGGAAAATGATTCGTCCTCGCAGATGCTCTCCGCCTATGCAAGGCTACACGAACTTGTCCTGCAGGAGATGATCGGCCTTACCGATGGCGAACTGACAGCGCGAGCGCCTTTCTGGGAAGCAGCCCAACCGTCGGTCCGCTTTCGCCTCGGACGATTCACTGCCCATCTCCACGAACACACTGTGCAGATCGAAAAGACACTGGCTGTGGTCGCTCCCCCCACCGAGGCCCGCTATCACATCCGCCGTCTCTATCACGCCCTGGCTGAGGTGGAGAGCGCACTCTTCGGCGCGCCAGATCTAATCGAAGTCTGCGCAGATCTGGCGACGGTGATAGAGAGACGAATCGACGCGGTATTGGCCGCGCTGGCCGAAAGCCAGCACCTTTTCGAGGCGATCCGCAAGGGGGACGGGCTGGAGGTACAGCGGCTGGTGACACAGAACCGCCAACTGGTCAACGCCACCGATGCCAACCGGCTCTCAGCGCTGATGACGGCTGTCTATTACAACCAACATGCGATTGTGCAGATCCTACGCTCAGCCGGCGCTGAGGTGGATCTCTTCGCAGCCGCCGCGATTGGTCATCTGCCCGAGGTGGAGGCCCACTATCAGTGGAACCCTAAAACAGTCAACTGGGTGGCGCACGACGGGTTCACGCCCCTACAACTGGCCTGCTTCTTCGGCCAGGAGGCAGTGGCGCGCTATTTATTGGAACGGGGGGCGGATGTCCACGCCGTCAGCCGCAATGCTGTGGGCATCCAGCCCATCCACGCCGCCGTGGCCGGGCGCAACGCGGCGATTGTCGAAGCTGTGGTGGCTGCCGGCGCCGATGTCAACGCCCGCCAGACCAGCGGCAACACTCCTCTGGAGGCAGCCCTCGAAAATAGGGACGAGGCGATTGAGCAGATCCTGCGCAACGCCGGCGCGACGGCGTAGATCCAGCGCAGAGCGGCGAAGTTTTTACGCAAAGGACAATTTCTCCAACTTCCTTTTGAAATATGACACCTGGGCTGCTATACTGTGTTCCTTCCACTTTTTCTCGGTTACTTAAAATTAGCTGAAGGAGACGCCTCTGATGCATACGCCCTACCCCCTTGCCCATTCTCGATTCCAAGGGCTACACCGTATCTTCGCTTTAATTTTGCTCGCCCTTTTGATTGCTGTCACCGCCCAATCTGCCAGGGCAGTCCACGCGACAGAGGCAGAGGTTGATGATTACGAGGTTTGGCTCACAGATCAAAACAACACAGTTGGATTCACAGCAGAAACGCCACGCGGTACCCATGGTGGCAGGCTCATAATTTACAACAGCGCTGATCTCTATGGTGAGAATGGACCCGTCAACGATCCTCAGATCATCGATATGGCCGAGCTTTTTGCCCTGGACGGAGGGTATAACGACACCGAGGCGAACGTCGTGCGCCCACACATGTTGACGACCAGCCCAGATCAGCGATATGTGGCGCTTGCCTTTGTGGGCAGTGGACACGTTGCCATCATGGATGGGGCCAGCAAAGAGCCAAAGGCCCTCTTCCGCATGAGCCCGGGGGCAGGCGATGCACGTCAGGCACATGCTGCCTTTTGGACAGTGGATGGACGGGCGGTGATCGTCGCCAATCAGAACGGGAAACTGCTGGAACGGATCAACTACGATCCGGAAACCGATTCCTTTGTGCATGACACAGCGGCCACCCTCGATCTGGCGAATTGCACAACCCCAAGCGGCAACCCCTGCCAGACCTCTACCCCGGTGAGCGCGCTGGATCCGAACTATCTGGGTGAACACAATCGCCCCGACAATGCCCCGATCTGCCCGATCCTTACCAACCGCAGCGCCTATGTGACGCTACGCGGCGGTGGACTCTTTGTCGTCGATCCATATGCAACACCGATGGCGATTGTCGCTGCCTACGGGAACGCCTACGTAGGGCGTGATGGCTGCGGCGGTGTGCAAAATTTCAAGGATGTCTACTTGAATGGTGGAACCGGAACCCTGGAGACGAATCCGTCTGAGTTCAGTCTCTACCATTTCAAGGATAATTTCCCCAGCGCGCCCGATAGTCTGCCTGACAATAGCCGCCGTACAATCTTCAAGGTCTTTTTCCGCGATGACAGTCCTCACCGCGACGCGCACGGCATGGCCAAGACAATGGGCCCAATCCGCTATCTCTGGCAGTTTGACCGCATGGCGAATGTTGCCGAAGTCTTCCGCTTACCCGGCGGACGGCACGTGACCACAATCGATCTGACGGAAACAGGCGTCAGTAATGAGCCGAGCGTCGACCTGGTAGCACTCTCTCCACAGGGAGACCGTTTCTACGCCACACTGCGTGGACCCAAACCGCAGACTGGCGCTCACGCTGCCCATGGGGAAACACCCGGGCTGGGGATCGTAACAGTCACACATGGTGGCGCCAGTGGGAACCTGAGCCATGTCCTTGCCACCAGTTTCACCAACCCGCTAGATGAAAGTGAAGAAAGCGATCCGCACGGCATCACTGTCCGGCGTCGCTAGTGTTTGTAGGGGCGTACCCCCGTGTACGCCCAGCACAGGCGGGCACAGAGTGGGCGTAGTGCGTGGTGCATCGATTCATAGATGTACCACGCACTATGCCCGCAACTGCAGAATCATTTTACCGCCGAAGATTTACCTGGAATCTGAACCAGGCTCGGTCTTCGTTGCACACCCCACATAATCACCGCCCCTACCACACAGAGGATGACGCCAATCAGGAAGAGTTGGGGATATCCCCAGCGGACGGCAACATAGCCGCCCACCAGGCTGATAGTGCCAAAGCTCAGCCCCATCACTGTGGACGAAATCCCGTAGGCCAGCGAGCGCCAGTGGCGATCCACGCTCTCCATTTGATAGATTTGTAGCGCTGGCATCCACAGCGCGGTCAGTCCGAGGACCCCGGCGCGGCCTATCCCCGCGCCCAGCAGATTTTGGCTCGCCCCCAGCGGCAACAGGATCAGCGCGCTCAACATCGCCGTCGCCATCAGCACCCGTCCATTGCCCCAGCGCAGGGCCAGCCTCGGTCCCATCAACGGGGCGAAGACGGCCAGCGCCTGCCCCGCGCCGTTGATCAGCCCAATCAGCGATGGGGAAAGGCGCAGTTCCGTGTCGAGATAGGGATTGCAGAAAGACTGGCAGGTGGCCCACCCGGCGTTGACAAGGTAGACGTGGAGTACCACCAACGCCACCGGCCAGACTGGAAAGGGGGTATGCACTTGCTCTTTGGTTGCCACCTCTGCCACCTGCGCCAGTGGGCGGATGCGCAGCAAAAAGACAAAGCCAATGACGCAGATAAGGACGCTGATCCATAGGCCGAGCCGGTACGGGCCGGGATCATCCAACGTCTGCCCGAGAAAGACAGCAAGCAGATCGGGGAGGACGCCGCCCAAAACCGTGCCCACCAGCGTTCCCAATCCGCGCAGCGCGGCATTGAGGGCATAGGCGTCGTTGCGGTTGTGTTCAGCGGTAGCCACCATAAAGGCTGGGATCAAGTTGATGGCAAAGAGCGCCCAGCCTGTGGTGGTGACCAACTGCGAAAGGATCGGCCAGGTCGTCTGCCAGCCAGACGGCATCATTTCGGTGAGCGGCAGGATCACCATCCCCAACAACGTGAGGAGGCCGCCTAAGCGCATGGCCGGCACCAGCCCAATGCGATCCCCAATCGCGGCGGCGGGCAGGCTCATGATCATCCATGTGAACGCGCCCGACGCGTTGAAAAGCCCCACGTATTCCGGTCCATACCCTAACCGCAGCACGTAGAGGATCTTCAACAGTTGCTGAATACCAAAAAAGCTGA
The DNA here is from genome assembly GCA_019637695.1 of Caldilineaceae bacterium. Classification (GTDB taxonomy): domain Bacteria; phylum Chloroflexota; class Anaerolineae; order Caldilineales; family Caldilineaceae; genus RI-153. The sequence continues at coordinate 48,958 of JAHBVG010000027.1, forward strand.
CCGACATCAAACTGGAAACAATCAACAGCCGTTTGACATCTGGCCGAAAGCGATGATACGAAGAAAACGGTAAGTTCACAGCAGATAACTCCAAAAGAGACGGCAGGCAGGTTGCAAGTTTGCAGGTTTGCAAGTTTGCAAGTCACAATTCGCAACCCGCCCCTCGTTTGTTCACGCACCACGCACTACGCACTACGCCCCTCGCAACTCGCCCCTCACTTCACCCGCACGCAGGGCTGATTTTTGAGGAAGTCGTCGTTGAGTTCCACGCCCAGCCCCGGCTCGGTGGGGATGGGCAGATAGCCGTCCACGATCTGTTTCTCCAACGGGTTGAGGACCACCTCATAATGCTCGGCGGGCCGGTAGGGGAAGGTTTCCTGAATAATGAAGTTTGGGATACAGGCGTCCACCTGCACCGAGGCGGCGGTCATCACCGGCGAGGCGCAGTTGTGCGGTTGTATGTGGATGTTGTAGGTCTCGGCGTGGGCTGCGATCTTCTTCACCTCCATAATGCCGCCAGCCAGCCCCAAGTCCGGTTGGAGGATGGCAAGGGCCTGGCGCTCGATGTACTGGCGAAAGCCATAGCGGGTATAGAGCCGTTCGCCGGCGGCCAGCGGAATGTTGACGCTCTCGGCCACCTTCGCCATCACGTCCACGTTGAGCGCGTCCACCGGCTCCTCGTAGAAGAAGGGATTGAGTTCCTCCAGGCGCTGACCGGCGCGGATGGCCGACGTCACCCCCAAATTGCCGTGGACCTCGACACAGATGATGAAATCAGGGCCGCCGACCTCGCGCACGGCAGCCACGCGCGCCACGGCCAGATCCTCCATAACCTTGTCCAACGCCCGCTTGGGATAGGTCAACACGCCGTCGGGCGTCATGCGGAAGGGATCGAACTTCACGGCTTTGAAGCCGTCGGCCATGATCTTCTGAATCGGTTCAGCCCACTCAGACGGATGGTTGTAGCTGTGATACCAACCGTTGGCATAGGCGAGCAATTTGTCGTGGCATCTGCCGCCCAACAACTCGTAGACCGGCACACCCAACGCCTTGCCCTTAATGTCCCACAGGGCATGGTCGATGGCGCTCATACCGCCGAAGACAACCGGTCCGCCGCCCTGCGCCCAAAAGCTCTTGCGGTACATGGTGTCCCAAAGGTGTTCGATGCGCATGGGATCGGCGCCGATCAAAAAGGCCTCGGCCAGATTCTTCACCATGCCTGCGCCGGCGGAGCCGCCCGATCCATAGGCCAGCCCCACCTCGCCCACCCCGCTGATCCCCTCGTCAGTGCGAATTCGGATCAGCACCGGGTGCCAGTTGGGGGTGTTTTTGTATTCGACTTCGTAGATTTCGACTTCGGTGATCTTCATCTCAACTCCTTTGATTGACGATTGACGATTGATGATTGATGATTTACGATTGTCTGGCCGGGATGGTGATTCAACATTGGTAACTATTCTTCAGGGGTACATTGTGAGCCCAAATTGACCAACCACGTTGGGAGATCCCAACGAGACAATCGTCAATCATCAATCATCAATCGTTAATTATCCTGCCAGCCCGGCCAGCAACGCCTTGATGTACCCAATCGAATAGCCCCAGCCGATGTCTTTGGTTTTGTTGTCGCCGGGGATGGTGGGGATGTGGTCAGGATTTATATACCCTTGAAAGCCGACTTTGTGCAACTCCCTGAGGATCTTCGCCATGTTGAGATCGCCGTCGTCGAGCAGGGTCTCTTCGTAAGCGCCGGCGCTGGCAAGGCTGCCGCGCACATTGCGCATGTGGACCATGAAGATTTTGCCCTTGCGCCCGTAATGGTTGATCTCGTCGATCACCAGCGAACTGCCGCCAGCCTCGGCGCGGGTGCCAATACAGTAGACGTAGCCCACATTGGGGCTGGGGAAGGCGTCGATGACGCGGTGAAAGCCGATGCCGCCGAAGGGCGTCTCCACGTTGGGCGTGTCCGACGGGTGGACGGCGAGCTTGATGTCGTACTCCTCGGCAATGGGGACCAAGCGCTCGAAGGCCACACAGAAGCGGCTCCACCAGCGATCCAATTCGGCGCGGCTGGGGAGTTCCACGGGCGTGCGCGCCAGCGTCTCGGCGCGGGCCCTATAGCCGCCGCGGTGCGAGGTCTGGTAGCGTTCCATCATCTGCTTGAAGACATCGCCCTCAAAGCGCTGCCGGGCAATGGGGATGCGCGCCCTGCCGAAGACCTCCAACGCCTTGCACACATTGTTCAACTCGTCCTCAGCACCGGCTTTCTCCTGCATGAAGACCTCGGTGAAATCGGGCAGCGTCACCCGGTTGATCTCCATGCCCAAAGATCGCAGCCGCCTGCGCAGGGCGAGGACGCCTTCCAGATCTGGGTAGCCATGTTCGCGAACGCCGGGCATCTCCGTGTCGCCGCCGAAATCAATCGCGTCCGCGCCCAACGCCACCCGCTGGCGAATGAACGTGTCCGTAATCTCGGCGTGGTGGCTGAAGACTGAGACTCGTATCATGTTGTGATCCTTTCTTAGGGAGGGATAGAGTATTGGATATTGGGTATTGGACACCTTGAGCATCGTCGGCTCAATACCTAATATCCAATATCCAATCTTCACCACGTCCGCTCTTTGAGTAACTCCTGAATTGCCTGGCGTGGAACCGACAATTCGTCCATGTGATCTTCGAGCCAGCGCGAGAAGTCGGCTTCGATATGATCTTCCCAGCGGCGGTCGATCTCGCCGGAGGTGTAGACGCCTTCGCGCAGACGCTGTTTGCCGAAGTCATCGCGCAGGCGGATGAGTTCGGAAGTCTTCACGACTTTCTCGGCCAGATGGGGCGGCACGAAGATGACGCCATCCTTGCGGCCCAGGACCACATCGCCGGGCATCACCGTCACCTGCCCGATGCGGGTGGGGCAGTTGACGCCGAGCAGCATGATGGTGGGCGAGGCATACGTCGGGTGGAGGCCGCGCACGAAGCTGACGAAGCCCGGCAACTCTTCGATGCCATCAATGTCGCGCACCGCGGCATCGTGGACGACGCCGTTGCCCGACTTGCTCCAGATCGAGGTCGCCAGATTGTCGCCGATGATCGGCCCCTGCTCGATCTTGCCGAAGACATCGGCCACGTAGACATCCCCCGGCGTCAGCATGTCGATGGGCCACGAGATCTGATCGCCGATGCAGCCCAACCGCGATCCTTTCTCCTCCATCACCCGGCGCATTTCTGGACGTCGCGGCATGTACATCGCCGTCAGCGCCCGCCCCACCAGCACCCCGCCCGGGTGGGTGCAGATAAAGCCGTCGGCGTATTGATGATGGTAGCCATCCCCGCGCAGCACGCCCCACGCCTGGGTAATGGTGACCTGCTTCATACGCTCGATGATACCATCCGCTACCTTCGGGCGACCGTCGGCAAAACGCTCACCGGTCCAATCAGGCGTGTAGTCGATCAATTCCTGGGGTGAGAGGTTAAAGGGAGCGAACTTTTCCATGAGTTATCCTTTGGGTGGGGGTGAAACCAATTCCTGCACCTGCCGGGTTTTCTGCAACCCGACGGGTTTTGAATCACAGACCCGCCAGGTTACAGAAAACCTGGCAGGTCTACTTCCGCAACGCCGCCGCCAACGCCTCGGCCATGTGGAACGCCTTGCGCTCGCCGAAGTGGCTGATCTGCTGGCGACAACTGACGCCGCTGGCGATGATCAACGTGTCGGGCGCGGCGGCGCGCACGGCGGGCAGCAGCCGATCCTCGCCGATCTTGCGGCTAACTTCGTAATGGTCGATCTCGTAGCCGAAGTCGCCGGCCATGCCGCAACAGCCGCTGGGGATCACCTTCACCGCGTAGCCGGCGTGTTTGAGCGCGGCCACGCTGGCCTCGTTCCCCGCCAACGCTTTTTGATGACAATGGCCGTGGAGCAGCGCATCCCCTGGCCCCTCGCGCCAGATGCCGGCGAATCCACCCGTGGCGGCCTCGCGCACGACAAATTCCTCGAAAGTGTAGCAATTCTGCGCCAGGACGCGAGTACGCTCCGGGTCGCTGGCAAGGGTCAGATATTCATCGCGCAGGGTGAGAATACAGCTTGGCTCGATACCCACGATGGGGATGCCTTGCGCCGCGTAGGGGGCCAGCAGCGCTACATTCGTATCCACCCAGGGTTTGGCCCGATCCGCCTGCCCACCGGTGATCAACGGACGCCCGCAGCAGGCGCGCCCCTCGGCCAGATAGACCGCATACCCCGCTGCTTCCAACACCGTCACTGCGGCCTTGGCCGTCGCCGTGTAGTTGTACTCGTGCCAGGTGTCGTGGAAAAGAATTAAGGGACTGGGGATTGGGGACTGGGGACTGGGGACTGGGTTGCTATCTGCCACTTTTGCCTTTTGGTTTTTGCCTTTTGCCTTCTCTGCTGCCTGCTTCTTATAAAACCAATCGCTAAACCGTTCCGGCGCGTAGAGCGGAAGGGTGCGTTCGGGATGGACGCCGATGCGCGATTGGATCTCCTTGAAGAAGGGTGAGGCGAGGACGGCGTTGACGGCGGGGATCAGCGGTCTACCCAACTTGTAGAGCAGATGGTTGAGCTGGGGCAGCATCCCCATCAGCCGGTTGAAGAGGGGCAACCCGTTCTGCCGGTAATAGTGGACCAAATACTCAGCCTTGATCTTCGCCATGTCCACAGCGGAGGGGCACTCGCTCTTGCAGGCTTTACAGCCCAGACAGAGATCCATCACATCGTAGGTCCCCGGAGCGAAGAGTTGCTCCTGGGGGATGCGCCCGGCGAGGGCGTTGCGCAGGGCGTTGGCGCGGGCGCGGGTGGTGTCGTGTTCGTCTTTGGTTGCCATGTAGCTGGGGCACATGGTCCCTGTGTCGAGCTTGCGACAGACACCGGCGCCGTTGCACATCTCGATGGCCGGAGCAAAGCCGCCGTCGCGCCCCCAATCGAAGACCGTGCGCAGTTCGATGGTCTCATACTGGGGGCCGTAGCGCAGATTTTCGGTGAGGGGCGGCGCATCGACGATCTTACCAGGGTTCATGCGCCCATGCCCATCGAAGACTCCCTTCACCGCACGCAGGGCCTCGTAGAGTTCCGGCCCAAAGAGGCGCGGATGCAACGCGCTGCGCGCCAGACCGTCGCCGTGTTCGCCGCTCATGGTTCCGCCGAAGCGCAACGCCACATCGCAGGCAAATTCGCCCATCTGCTGCAACATCTTCACGCCGCCCAGGGTCTTGATGTTGACCAGAGGACGCACATGCAGACATCCCGCCGAAGCGTGGGCATAGACCGCCACACCGGGGATCTCGCTTGCCTCGCGGCAGAATTCGAGGATCTCACCCAGGTATGCGTGCAACCCTTCGGGCGGCACCGAGACATCCTCAATGCCGGGGACCGGTTTGAAATCCCCGCGCTGGCTCATGAGGATGTTCAGCCCGGCCTTGCGCACCGACCAGACATCGTTTTGCAGCCCCGACTCCAGCAGGTGGATCACCGTTCCCCGCCAGCCGCGCCGCCGCAGATGATCTTCGAGATGGGCAAGTTTGCCGCGCAGTTCGCTTTCGTCCGCGCCGTAGAACTCCACCAGCAGCACCGCTGCGGGGTCGCTCTCGACAAAATGGAGCTTCTTGGCCCATTCGGGCTGGACCCGCGCCAGATCCATCAACATCTTGTCAAGGAGTTCGGCGGCGCTCGGTTCCGTCTCCAAAACGTCGGGGACGGCGGCGCAGGCGTCGAGCAATCGATCAAAGTGGACCACGGCCAGCCCGGTCTTTTGGGGGCGAGGGACGAGTTGCAGGGTGAGGTCGGTGATCATCGCCAGCGTGCCCTCACTGCCGGTCATCAACTGAGCCAGGTTGAAGTGATCCAGCCGCACAGGATCGGCGATGGCGGGGCGGAAGCGGCTGTCGAAGCTGAGGCGGCTGCGCTCGTTGACGGGCAGCAGGGGAGCGGCCAATCGATCCAGATTGTAGCCGGAGGCGCGTCGCCAATGGCGCGGCCAGCGCTCCAAGATCGCGCCGGTAGCGTTGCGCACGATTTGGGGTACATCTCGATAGATAGCGGCTTCCAACGAATCGCCGCGCCCGCGCGCCGCCAGCGCGGACGGCTCCACCGGGCCGAAACGAGCGGGCGAACCATCGGCGAGGATGACGCCGGTTTCGATCACGTTGTCGGCCATCATGCCGTAAAGGATGCTGTGGCTGCCGGTGGCGTTGTTGCCCACAGATCCGCCCAGCGTGGCGCGGTCCGCGCTGGCCGGGTCCGGGCCGAGCATGACGCCGAGCGGGGCCAGCGTGCGGTTGAGCGCGCCCACGGTCATGCCCGGTTGTACATGGACGGTCCGCTCATCCTTGTCGATGGCGAGGACGCGATCCATATATTTGCTGGTGTCGATAACCAGCGCCGCGCCCACGGCCTGCCCGGCCAGCGAACTGCCGCCGCCGCGAGGCAGCACGGGCACGTCAAAGCGGGCGGCGATCTCGATGGCTGCCTGCACGTCCTCGGCGCGACGGGGGATCACCACGCCCACCGGCTGGATCTGGTAGAGGCTGGCATCGGTGCTGTACAACATGCGCGTATAGCCGTCGAAGCGCACTTCGCCCTCGATCACCTTTTCCAGCGCGGCGACAAGATCACGGGTGTCCGCCTGCGCGCCGTTGAAGTCGCTGCGGTCGAGCGTCGTCTTCACTGTCTTCAAATGAGATCTCATTTTTGGCGCTTTCTTGAAAGTTCGCTATAATTTTTATAGCGTACTGTATGGCTAAAAGTTCGATTCAAGCTTGATATACATTCTGGCTTTTGTGGCGCAAATTGACTAGAGGAATTCTTATTGATGAACCATACTGCAAACGGCAATCACTCGCAAGTTACCATGTACACCAGCAATTGGTGCGCGGACTGCTGGCGGGCGAAGAAGGTTTTGGAATCGATGAAGGTTCAGTTCGTTGAAGTCGATATTACACACGATCCCCAGGCAGTGGCGCTGGTGGAAAAGTTGAACAATGGCTACCGCTCTGTGCCGACGCTCCTCTTCCCCGATGGCAGCGTACTCACCGAGCCGTCCACAGCGCAACTCGTCGCGAAGTTAAATGCGGTTTAGGGATTGGGTATTGGATATTCGATATTGGGGATTGATCACGAGCAATTCAATATCCAATATCGAATACCCCACTACCCCTCAAGGCACAGGATGTTGTGTGCCCCAAGATGTATCATAGATCTACCGCTTCACTCCTCTCTCTACTGGTATAATGGGGACCCGACTCCCTAAACCCAGCATAGGAAGGAGTGAATTTTTATGCGTACAGTATTTGGGCTGTTTCTCGATTATAACGACGCCATCAGGGCGGTGGATGAACTCTACCGGCAGGGCTTTAAGGATGATGAGATTCAAATCTTGACCGAGGAAGCCGTCGCCAAGGAGCTAACTGGCGGCAATCGCCAGATCGATCAAGGCGATAATCTGGTGGGGATGTTGGCAGGTCGTCAGGGCATGCAGGTCTCTGGCGTGGGCAGCGTGATCGCTGTGGGTCCGCTGACGACTATCTTCACCCGATCCGCAACCCAGCCGTCGCCGGCGCAGGGTGGATTGGTAGGGGCGTTCCAATCTATGGGCGTGCCACAAGACAAGGCTACTCTCTACACCGATGGCATTAATGGGGCAGGCATTGTGGTGGCGATGCGCACCGATGCTGACCGCACCGCCAATGCCGCGAACATTCTCCGCCGCTTCAACGGCAGGGAAGTGAGCGCGTATACGCCGAATAGTATGTTCTGATGAGTAATGAGTAAAGAGTAGGCGGAGTATCTCTCGCCTACTCTTTACTCATCACTCATTACGGCATCGTTTATTCCCGCCCCACCCAAGGTAAGTAGTAGCGCCAGATATCCATACGCGCAAGTGGCAAGAAGATCTGGCGAGCGACATCGAACGCCGCCAGGATCGAGTACTCGACTTGTGTGTCTTGGCTCTTAAGGGTAACGACGCTCACGATCTTGGCGCCGCGCGCTATGTCCAGCGGCGTCGCCATGCGGAAACGCACAGGAACCATCGTGCGCGGCGGCAATGTCCCCTGCCATTCGATCTTTCCATCAACATACGCGCACTGCCCGGCGCCACAAACAACCGAATCAGGCTGATAGGTGAGTTCCAGCGGTAGCGCGTGGATCATCTCAACATTAGCGCTATCCCCGCCTGAGTTGTAGAGGAAGATGGTGTAGGTCACCACATCCCCTGGGTGGAAGATAGCCGGCTCGATCTCTACAAACGAGGCAGAGAGTTCAGCCTGGCGCGCCACGAACGAAGCCGACAGAGGCAGAATGCTGCCCTGACCGTCATCCAATTGAGCGCTAACGGTGACAGGCGTACTGTCCGCCAACAACGTCGTAAGGGTGGCGCTGTAGGCGACGGTCACCTCCTGTTGAGGCGGGATAGCGCCGGTCCATGAGATGACATTGCCACTGGCCCCACAGGTCCCCGCCGAGCAGAGGATCGAGTCGGGCAGATACGAGAGCGATGCTGGCAGCGCATTGATCAGCGACGCGCCCGAAGCCGTCGCTAGTCCGCTGTTGTGAAGGCGGAAGAGAACGCCAATGCGCTCTCCGACCTTGATCTCTGGCCGGTCGACTGTCAGCGTTGAACCGCCCAGATCCATTGGGTTGACGAGTACAGAGGCGTGTCGCTCGAAGATCTCTTGCGCTGAAGTGATCTGCACTGTGTTGGTGACCCAAGTGTTGGGCTTGAGCGACGCATCAATATCCACACTGTATTGGATCTGCGCCCTGGGCGTGGCAACGCTCTGGTTGGGCGCTAAAAAGCGGACGGCAAGTCGATTGTGAAAAGTTCCAGAATCGTCACAGTGATAAGCCGTGGTCGCTCTGCTGATTGTATCCTGCACGCCGACGACTGTGTCTCGCAGTCCCGTTGGCGCACGTAGAACCTGCACCTGGATATTGCCCCCCTCTGAAAGTACAAGCTGGAAGTCGATGGTCGGACTATCGTCCAGCCCATAGCGATAGGCTTGATCCCATTGTAGGATCAAGCGGCGATTGGGCGCGCTGCCCACAACCCTGGCGTAGACGCCCCCTTCCACCACAAGATCTGTCCAAAGACCGGCGATCAAGGGCGCTCTAACCACGCTCGTGGGCAGTGTACAGCTCCATATGACGGGCATAGCAGACTTTTCAAAGGTGATGTAGCCATCTGTGTGGACACAGAGATTCGTGTACTCCTTCCCATAAAACGAAAAGGGGAAGCCGATGTCGAGATCGCAGATGAATTGAGCATCCCCTACGACAAGTCGTTTCCCATCTCCGGCAATATCCGTCCAGTTAAAAAGGACGTCAGCAACATCGCCGCGGCTATCTGAATCGCCCCAAAGATAGTTCTCGCTCAGATTGACCGTCGCTCCCGGTTTGGGCTGAACAACCCCTTGCCAACGGATCGTGTGGGTGACGGCGTCATAGTTGACAACGCCGGTGGAAGCGGAAAGAGAGCCTGGCAGGTATTGGGTTCCTGTTGGCAATTTGTCGTGCAGCGAAAGAGAGCCGCCGATGGGCGTGAAACTCAAGAGTTCGATGGTGTAGGTCAGCCGTTTACCACTGCCTGGGCTGATGGCGCTCGCCCACTTTGAGCTGGCCGAAAAATCCGCAGCAAAGACGCCGACTTGCAGCTTGCGAGCAAACTGCACCCCCAAGCCAGTGTCGAAGGTGACTTCCCCTTGGATGCGCGTGCCGGGTTGCAGGGATGCATCCCCGCGCAGGGTATAGGCGATGATCTGGGGTGGTCCGCTGTTCAGCGCCCCTTGCCATTCTACCTCGCGTTTTTCCGCATTGTAGAGCGCGCCCAGCGGGTTTTCCACAAATGCGCCGAATGTCGTATCCGATGGGATGGGCGCCGCGATCCGCGCGTTGGCGAGGGGGGATGTATCCGGTCTCATCACAATGCGGACGGTAAACTCACCACCCGGCTCAATCGCCGATTGAGGGATATCCACCGTAGAGTTGCAGAAATTAGGCGTCAGGGTAAGCGACTCTGTGCTGAGGAAAGCGTTGGAGTAACCGAAACCACCAGCAACCAGCAGATGACCCGCCACAAAAGCGCCCACTGCTCCATAGCGTCCACCATCTTGAAGCGAAGAGAATTCTTCCCACGTATCCGTGGGCGGATGGTAACGTTCCACCATTTTGCTATCCGGGTAAACAGAGCCGCCAAACAAGTAGAGATAGCCATCGGAAGCGGCAGCCAATAGGCCGCCGCTTCGCTCATAGATTGGGCTGGCGCCCGTGCGCCAGCTATTGGTGGCCGGGTTGTAAATGGACAATTGGAGAGAGAAGAAATTACCCCGCAGCAGATAGATCTCACCATTCCAGGCCGTGGCGATTGGCGACCCAGTTGACCCACCTGGCATCGGCGCGCCGGTTGACCAGCCATTGCTGGCTGGATCATAGATCAGGGTATGATCTAGGTAGTAGTAGCTTTCGCCTCCAAACAAATAGAGCCTGTTGTCGACAACGGCTGAAGCTGCGAATGCCTGGGCAGCGGGCAGATCAGCGCCCTGACTCCATGTGTTTGCGCCAGGATCATAGATATAGAGCGCGGCGCTATAGGCAGATGAATCAACGCCACCGGCCACATAGAGTTTGCCGTCGCTGCCCCCTGCGCTGGCGCCGACCAGCGCGCGTGGAAGCGGCGCCAGCGCTTCCCAGGTTCGAGTACACCCCTCATAGCGGTGATTGGCGCTGCTAAACTCCCACGAGAACTGGTTGATTTCCAGCCCTCCCACCGTGTACAAATCGTCAGTGCCGGGCATTGTCGTCGCCGCCATCCAAATTCGATTGGACAACATGGACGCCGCACGCTGCCAAAGGGGTAAGATGTGAGTTGTAAATGTACGTGTATTGGATGCCAACGCAGGCTGCTCAGGTGTGGATGTGGTGAGGGTGAAGCTGTCCTTGTCGCCGTTTGCCGCATCCGCCGGGATCTCAACCACAATCTGCAAATGTCGCGTATGACAGGCGGTGAGCGATAAAGACGATTGCACCGGCGCGCCGTCCTCAAAGATCTGTACCGGCCAACGATTGCCAGCCAGCGCCAGATCTATCTTGAGCGTCTGTGTCCCCACGTTCTCGATCTGTACATCGTAGAACAAACGCTTGCCGGCGCTGCCGACCTTTCCGGTTGAAAGAGCAATCAGTTGGTAATCCGCCGAATCCTGATGGCGATGGAGCCAGCGCACACTGCGCGCGATCACCTCGGAGATCGCCGGATCTTGCCACTGGGCGTAGGGCGCTACATTCTCATAACCCATTGCCAAATAGATAGCGCGATATCCAGCGTCGCAAGGCGCGATAGCCAGCGCTGCCGCCTCACCACCGGCGTAGGTCAGCACAGGATAGACGCTCTTGCCAGCGGGGGTAACCATATCCGGGCTAAAATAGGATGCACTATTGGGTGAACCATAAAGGCTGGCATTGGTAAGGGTAAGGTTGATCCCCTCTAAAAAGGCTTTGCCCGTCAAGCCGCTGCCCTGAGGAATGCCTCCGTCTACAGATCTGACATCGGCGCGCAACAGTTGATCATAAAAGCCGCGGTCTCCATCCATTTTGCCCACCTCCTGACCAGAGATGAGCAACCGTCCCCCCGCCTTTAAATAAGCAGAGAGCTCGCCATCGGCGCCGATAGCCGCAGGGTTCCCCCACCAGCAGTCGAGAAACCCCGAACAGCCGCTGTGCATCCAGATGACGATGTCATATTGGCGCATGGTCTGCGCCGAGGGGATGCCATATTCCACGACACCGTTGCCGAGGGTGCGCTGATCGATGAAGTGGGTGTACTCAATCGACCAAAGATCGTAAAGATAGCCGTGCTGCTCCAGCGCCCAGGCCATAAAGGGATGGACGGGCCAGCCGAAGAACCAGCCAGCGGATGCGTCGGCATTGACCAACAGGATCGTGGGCGCGACTTCCATTTGAAGGGGCAGCGTCGCACCCGCCGTAGGGACAGTCAACGTCCGCGTGATGCGTCGATGTCCTTTGGCCTCGACCACAATCGTATGCTGGCCCGCTGGCAAGGAAAAGTCAAAGGAGCCATCCGCAGCGGATATAGTCTGGACAGAGGGCATCTCCGCCACGGAGAGGCGCGCATCGACGATGGGCGTCGATCCCCGGCGCAACGTCCCTGTGAGCAATCCTTTGGGGAGCGGCTGCAGATTGAAGTCGGCCATCGACAGCGCGCCCGTGATCACCCGCTGATTGGCAAAGGTGGCTGGTTCGTATCCCCAGGCGCGGACTGTCAGTTGATAGAGGCCCGCCGGCACTGTCAGCGAGTAGACGCCGCTGCCATCGGCCATCCCCGTGAAGGTTTCACCTGTGTTCAGATCGTGTCCCCGGATCTCGGCGTCGGCAATGGGCGCATTGCTCTGTTGATCGCGCAGTTGTCCGCGTAGATCCCCCGCAGATAAAGCCCAGCGCACCGCTTGATAGGCGTCAATGCGGCCATGCCCGTAGCCCACATCTGGCCCGAATTCTCCCAGATCCACAGCGGTATTGGTCAGGAACGCCTCTAATTCATCCACATTTAGATTGCGTTCGCCATCCACTAGATCGGCGGCGACCAGCAGCGCGATCAACCCCGCCACATGAGGAGCGGCCATGGATGTGCCCGAATAGAATGAATACCCACTCGAACCTGTGGCAGAAACAACCGAATCACCTGGGGCGCTGACGTTGGGCTTGAGTTCGAGGTTGTGGAAGGCCGGTCCTCGTGAGCTGAAAGGGGTCAGATCATCGTTGACTGTGGTCGCGCCTACGGTAATGGTTTCAGCCAGGTGGGCGGGAGATCCAATGCTGCCTGGCCGGCCAACATTGCCCGCCGAAAAGACGACGGTGGCGCCGGCGGCGCGCAAGGCAGCAATGGCCGGGCGGAAAATATCGTTCACCGGGTTGGAAGTACCCCACGAGTTGTTGATCACATCTGGCGCTTGCGAACAATCCGCGCTGGCGAGGGTTCCGCTCAGATCGGTGGGGCAGAGGAACCATTGGAAGGCTTTGAGGCCGCCAATATCATCGGCGAGTCCGGTGCCGGGCATGGTCTCCCAACAGATGCCGGGGACGGCGATCCAGCGTGCGCCGGGCGCTACGCCGATGGCGTATTCCTCTGGGCCTCCAGCGCCGACCATTGTCCCCATTGTATGGGTTCCGTGGCTGTCATAGTCACAGTCATAGGGAGCAGCGCTTTTGCTCGGTCCTAGATTGCCATTGGCGTACAATTGAGGGCCCGGTTCAAACCAGTTATAGTCGTGGCGATAGAGACCTCCATCCCCTACGCCGCGATAGGAAGATGCGAGAGCCGGGTGTCGGTAGTTCACCCCGGTGTCAAATCCACCCACCACTGCGCCCTGCCCGGTGATCCCCAGTTCGCGCCAGACACGGTCGGCGCCTACCTGGGTAATATTCCAGGGGAAATGGGAAGTCGGATCGGCCGGTGGAGGATCGGCTGGCGGGGGACCCACATTGCCCGCTCCTGTGCCCTTTAGCGTCTTATCCCACATACGCAGAAGCGGATAGCTTGCCACCACGCGATCGATATCGTCCCGTTGCGCCAACTCTACAACCGTGTCGAGATCGCCTTCCACGGCAATGGCGTTGACAATGTAGAAGGGCTGGTAGCCGGTGACCTGGCTGCGACGCTGGCGTTCAGCCAACACGGCTTTGAGCGGCGCTTGAGATCGTGCGGCGGTCTCCATCAATTCGGTCACCACGGCGGCGCGGCGATCTGCAACGCTGGCATAGACGCGTTCATCGAGCGCGGCCAGATCCGCTTCCGCTTTCAAAAGGAGGATGAAGCGTGTTTTGCCGGACGACGCGGCGCGAATCGAGTTGTGCAAGCCAGACTGCGGAGAAGAGGGGGGAATGGCCGGCGCACTTTCGCCGCGCAACTCTGCCAGGATACGTGGATCGACTTTGGCTTGAATCTCTGCTGGCAGCGCCTCCCAGTCTGCGGATGTGGCGCGATCCACGGGTTCCTGGGCGCGCAGAGGGCGGAGCTGCCCAAATCCCAGGATCAACAAGAACAGGCAACATGCCAAAGCGCAGGGAAGCCGCTTCAAAAGGATATTCATCTGTGTCTCCAGTTTTGTGGCGCAGCAGAGAACGATGAAGGGTAGCGATTGCTGCATAGAAAGCAGAACGCAACAGGCATCTTGGTGGGAGAGAGAGAAAGAGCCAGCGACCATTCCATCCCGTCCATATTGTACGCCTAATTGCGTAGACTGGCTACCACCCAATGTCAGTAGTTCATGATTTCATAGGCTCCCGCCGGGTCCGTGACCCGGCGGGAGCCAAAATCGTGAATTGCTGAATGTGGCATTTTCATTCATCGCAAAGGGTGTAGCGTTAGATGGAGGGGCGCAGTGGGACAGGTGGAGCCGCGGAAGGCAACGCCGATCTCTGCTTCGGTCGTCGATTCAAGGCGATAGCGTTGGGCAGTCAAGGCAAAGGCCAGGGTCATCTCCATGAGGGCAAAGTTGTTGCCCAAACAGATGCGCGGTCCGCTAATGAAGGGGATATAGGCCGACTTGGGCCGCGCCGCTATCTCTGGCCGGAACCGTTCGGGATCGAAGCGCTCAGGATCGGGCCAGACGCTCGGCAATCGGTGGGTCAAATAGGGGACGAGCATGACGATCCCCCCGGCCTGCACTCGGTAATCGCCGATCTGATCGTCGGCGACAATTTGACGACCGAGGAGCGCCGTGGGCGGGTAGAGACGCAGGGTTTCATCCACCACCCTGTGCGTGTAGCTGAGGCGGAAGAGATCGTCCACACTAGGCAGACGTCCGCCCAGCACAGCGTCGACCTCAGCAATCAACCGTTCTTGTACATCCGGGTTGCGCGAGAGCAGATACCAGCCCCAGGTCAGGCTGCGCGCCGTGGTCTCGAAGCCAGCCAAAAACAGGGTGACGACCTCATCGCGCAACTGCCGTTCGCTCATCCGTTCACCGGTCTCCTCATCGCGCGCCTGCAACAGGATCGAAAGCAGCGTATCGCCAGATTGACCCCGTCCGCTGGCAATCTGCCGCCCGACAAAATCGTCGATGATCTGAAGCGAGCGCTGAAAGCGGCGATGCGCCGGCAGCGGCAGCGAAAGCGGCAGGGCCACCGCGCTCATCGTGCGCGCCGTGACAAAGGCGAAGGCATCGTGGAAAGCCTCACCCACCTCCGCCGCTTCCACGCCCAGATCCACGCCGAAGATGGCTTTGCTGATAATGCTCATGGTCAGCCGCATCATCTGCGCGTCAATGTGCAGCACGCTTCCTCCCCGCATTGCAAGATCGGGGGAGGGGTTCCACCGCTCTAACATGCGCTCAGTGGTCTCCACCATCATATCGAAGAACTGCACAATCGACTTGGGCGTGAAGGAGGGCTGCATCAACCGACGTTGGTTGCGCCAGAGATCGCCGTCGCTGGTCACCAGCCCCTGGCCCACAAGCAGCCGGAAACCGGTATAGCCGTTGCCTTTGATATAGTTGTTGGGATTCTTCACCAGCACATGGTGGACATGCTCCGGCTCGACGACGACGTAGATATGCTGCGAGCCTAGTTTGACGTGGGCAACATCGCCATATTCGCGCCAGAGATCGATAAAGTGGAAGAGGATGTTCTTCTCGTTTCCAAAGCGCAAAACGTTGCCCAGAATGGGCAGCCCCTTTGGGCCAGGGGCGTCACAAACGGTGCTTGGGTTGTTAAGCTGGATGGTCATGCAATCACTTTGGGTAAGATGGCAGATTACGCTCGTCCAATCATAGCAGGCGAGAATTTGAATGCAAAAAAGAACGCGCTTCAGCACATTTTGCTAGAGTTGAATTGAGAAAATAGTGTTGACAGTCCCCTCCCCATTTGTGATACAATGCACAATCCAGAGTCGCTTGCGAACTCTCTCACCCTCTATATGCAGTCATTTTCGAGAATCCAGCATTAATCACATCGCAGTAACCATCCACACAAGATCGATTACATCAAGGAGTCAAGGCATTTTATGGGCAAGAGTTACCGATCTCTGAAGTTGCTCGCTGTCGTCCTCCTCTATGCGGTCTTTGTCATTGCCTGTGGTCCAGAACCAAGACCGGACGTGATCACACTTGAATCTTCTGTGCAAACAACTGCAACAACCATCAGTCCACTACCAACGCCCGAAGCACCCAGCGAAGGCACCCCCGCCCCCTGGCTCGACAATTTGGCTACGCCAGTACCCGTTCCTTTCCCAGATTTTTCGGTGAAGACTGGCACGATTCTGGATGAGATCCGATTTGCCAATCAACGTCCGCTGAAGTTTCCCGAAACTAAATCTGCTTCCTCTGGGTTGATCGCATGGTCGCCCGATTCCTCGCAGTTCACTATCTTGTACGGGGACGTGTTTTCACCCCATCCATTGCAAGTATCGGGCTTGTACCTGGGCGATTCCCAGACAGGCGAGACGAAGTTTCTGATTCCCCAGGGGGTATGGTCAAGTTGGAGTGCAGACGGTCGGTACATCTATTATCTTGCTACGCGGCTCGTAGATGGTGAAACGCAGATGAAACCCCTTACACCGAGTAGCGCAAGACCTTACTACGATCTATATAGGTATACACTAGCATCCAGCGAAACTGACCTACTTGTCGAGGATGCGACCAATCCCTCTCTACCACAACCATTGGTCCAGGAGATATGGACAGGCGATCTGATCTTGTTGAATCAAAACCACCAACCAGTACTCGTGACCAATCCCGAAACTACGATCAAGAATGGTCCGCTCGAACAGGAGAATCTTCCACTCCTCACCGAACTCGTGGGAGACACCGAATTGAGTTCTCTTGTCAGTGAAGCCGAGGGTACATTCGTCAACGTTGCGCCAACAGGAGACATAGCCGCTGTAATTCCTTACTGCCAACCGTTTGCCATTGTCGACCTCAGAAGCATGGCGATGTTGGCCCGTATTGATGAAATCCCCTGCTATGCAAACAATACCGCGTGGTCACCTAAAACACACGAGCTTGCATACCCCAGTCGACGTGGCCTGTACCTTCACGGTATGACATCCGGTGAATCTCATGTGCTGCTCACGATTGAAGACCTCGGATTCGTTTGGAAAGACGATGACTCCACGAAGGGTTTTAGCGGTCCACAATGGATATCAAACGGTGAGGTACTCCTCATCACAGTTTACGCCATATTCGATTGGTATTACAGTGCAGAGCGGCAGCATCCTGGTCATCTAAATCACTTTGTCTTTGCAGTAACTAAAGACGGTGCAGCGTTTCGTGCGGTGTCAACATTGGGTTTGTTGTCCGTTTCCCCTAATGGCAAGTATGGACTTGTCTATGATATCGATCCACAAACCGGAATAGAGACTAAGTCATTGGTAGATATACTGCCATAGCACATGCCAGCGTAAAACTAATCGAATTTAACTGTCAACCCAAATGGAGGTTTGTTGGTATGACTGTTAGCTATAAATTACTCCTGTACAGGCTAGTTACTGCTTTGTTTACGACACTGAGTGTATTGGCCGCAGGGCTGTTTCTGGTCAATGATACAGCTACAGCTAATAACCCAGTCATCGTAAGGGTAGTCGATGCGGATTGCAAGGATCCAGGTAAGACGTGGGCTTACAACAGTGTGGATGAAGCTGTAATGGATACTATTCCCTTAGAATGGTGGCCGCCAAGCCTTATTGGAGGAACAGTCACCTTTGACAGCTTGAAAGCTGCTGCAGTGATTGTTCGCTCACGGATACTTTTTCATGTTCGAGTCCTGCTTAACTCAGCGTATAACTATTCGACTGCCAACTATGACAGCCGAAAACCTGGGGAACTATGGAACCCAGCGTGTGCAACGGGCGACGCATTCACAATGAACACAGTTGAAAATGCGAAGAACTACAGCACGACTAGCTACGATAGTAACAATGCCACTGCACAAACATCAGGCGTTTACATTGTGAATAACGGGAATTTGGCAGAAATGGTAGGCTTCTATCCTCCTATCCAGGAGGAATCAACAATTTGCACTGTGCAAAGCGGCGACTGGAAATTTTGTGCAGTAAGCGCACTGGGTCGCGAC
This sequence comes from Caldilineaceae bacterium, assembly GCA_019637695.1. Classification (GTDB taxonomy): domain Bacteria; phylum Chloroflexota; class Anaerolineae; order Caldilineales; family Caldilineaceae; genus RI-153. The sequence continues at coordinate 67,037 of JAHBVG010000027.1, forward strand.
ATCGACCGTAGCAACAACCGTTATGTGCGTCGCTTGAATATCACACGATCCAACTGGATCGAATTTGAAGCGGAAACATACTTCCAACGGATCGCCCGTTCTAGCCATTTCTGGACATGTTACGTCGGCATGGGCGAAAGCGGTAATTGTGCGCAACGCGCCGATCCAAATAATGGTGACAGTATTGGCAGCAATGTAAACTACCCGACGCTGAGTCCCGAAATGCAGTACCGAGTTGCATTCCCAATATCGGATGGTACGACAAATTGGTATATCTGGATTCTTGGCAGAGGTTGCGGAGTCAACAATGATTCACTTCACGTGGGCATGAATGGACAGAAGCTTACAGGTAGTGTTCTTGGCTTTGGTGAAAACATGACAGGCTGGAGCGAATGTGGCTTTGCTTGGCGTAGTGAGACCGAAGGTGGAGGACGCCCTTATCTGCGACCAAACTTTTATGATACTAACAGCGCATTTCAGACAGTAAATATCTGGATGAAAGAGGATGGTCTGTACGTAGACAGAATCATTCTAACCACTGACCCGAGTGACAAAATCTTCAAGCAGTTCATTCCATTTGTATTGAAATAGTAGATTTCACTCCCTATCAGCGTTTTCTTATAAACCTAGTAGGGGATCTGTCTGCGGGTGAGATGGAAATGATGTGAAATCACGCAACACGCAACTTAATTCTTCGCGTTTTTTTGGATTTGTGGTAAACTAGCTAGGTTGGACTGCACACGGAAGTGTCCTCTCCAACCAGGTCGCCCGGCCAAGTGGGTCGGGTTTTTTGTTGCCACAGACGGACTCATACTTGCGGGCGGAGTCGGCTGTGAAAGCAACCGGGGCATGATCAGGAGGATCATGTCGTTTATTCAAACCGCAAGTAGGAGAACTATGTTGAATCAATTTTCTGATCTGAACCTGCATCCGCAGTTGATGCAGGCCGTAGCCGAACTTGGCTACACCGTTCCGACGCCAATCCAGAGTGCGGTGATCCCTGCGCTGCTGGCTGGGCAAGATGTGATCGGGCAGGCGCAAACAGGCACCGGCAAGACCGCCGCCTTCGCTCTGCCCCTGTTGCAGCGGCTGGACCCAGGCCAGGGTTCGGTGCAGGGGTTGATCCTGGCACCCACCCGCGAGTTAGCCATGCAGGTGGCGCAGGCCATCTTCGACTATGGCAAGCACACAGGTGTACGCGTCCTCGCCGTCTATGGTGGACAACCCTACGCGCGGCAGATCAGCCGTCTACGTAAGGGAGTTGATGTGGTCGTGGGGACGCCGGGCCGCCTGATCGATCTGATCGGGCAGCGGGCGTTGGATCTGAGCGAGGTTCGTACAGTGGTCCTTGACGAAGCCGATGAGATGTTGAGCATGGGCTTTATCGAAGACATTGAGACGATCCTCAAGGAGACGCCCGCTGACCGGCAGACAGCGCTCTTCTCGGCAACCATGCCCCCGGAGATCCGCCGGCTGGCCGACCGTTACATGCGCAATGCGCAATCGGTCGCCATTGAGCGCAAGCAGATGACCGTTGCCAATACGGAACAGCGCTACTATCTCGTCCACGCCGCGGACAAACTGGCGGCGCTCACCCGTCTCTTCGAGGTCGAGGAGATCACACGGGCGCTGGTCTTTGCCCGCACGCGCATGGGGACGGGCGAACTCGCCAACGAGTTGACCACCCGCGGCTTCCCTGCCGAGGTCCTCAACGGCGATTTGAGCCAGGAAGCGCGCGAGGGCGTGTTGCAGCGCTTCCGCCAGGATCAGATCAAAGTCCTGGTGGCGACAGACGTGGCAGCGCGCGGTCTCGACATCGACGATGTTTCACACGTCTTCAATTTCGATCTGCCGCAAGATCCCGAAGTCTACGTGCATCGCATTGGACGCACCGGGCGCGCGGGCAAGAGCGGCGTGGCGATCTCGCTGGTCACCCCCCAGGAGCAGTGGATGCTGCGCCGCATTGAAGGCTACAGCAAGCAGACGGTGACGAAGGGAACGCTGCCCACCATCGAGGAGATCGAGCAGAACCGCAACGCCAAGCTGTTGGGCAAAGTCGCCATCTGGCTTCAGCGAGGACGCAGCCGCCGCGAGCGCGAGATGGTGGAAGCGTTGGTCGCCGCCGGCCATGATCCGGTGGAGATCGCCGCCGCTGCTCTTAAACTGGCGCGCGGCGAAGAGGCGCAGCGACCGATTGCGCCGATCAGCGAGGTACAGGATGCACGTCCTCGCGGCGCGCACCGCCAGGATCGATCTATGCGCGATCCTCGTGGCGACCGACGCGACGACCGTAACGGTAGCCGCAATGACCGCCGCGAAGATCGTCGCTTCTCCACCGAAACACGCGAGAAGGGCATGGTGCGGTTGGCAGTCAACGCCGGCAAGATGCACGGCATCCGCCCTGGCGATATCGTCGGCACAATTGCCTTCCACGCCAATATCCCTGGCCATGTGATCGGCGCCATCAACATCCGCCAGGAACACAGCCTGGTCGATGTGCCCGAACAGTTTGTGGACAAGGTGCTGTCCAAAGAGGGCAGCTACCGCATTCGTAAGCAGCCCATCTCGGTGGAGCGGGCGTAACGCTTTTTGTAAACACAGATCAAAAAGAGTACGGATCAGACGAGTCTGATCCGTACTCTTTTTGATCCAGTTCAGTTATTCTGCGGTTGAATGGGTGCGCCAGACGACGATCTGTTCGTCCTCGTAGAGGGGCACATCGAGCAAGGTGGTGAAGGCGGCGAAGAGGGTATCAATGTCCACTGGGGTTAAGACCCAGCGATGGAGAATGACATATTCTATGTTGAGCCGCTGAAGTTCCGACGGCGCCTGCACCAGGAAAGCGTCATCCAGCACGAAGGGATCGGTGTCTCCATAGATACGGGCGCGCAGGGTATGGAAGAACGGATCTTGCATCTGCGCGCTGACCCGTTCGGGGATGCGTGCAATGTACCCTGAAACTATCGGGCGCTCGTGGACGGTCTGAAAGAGCATGTATTCGGCAGCCGGCCCCTGCGCGCCGATCATATCCACCGGCACGTCCAGGATCACCCCCTGCCGCTCCTTCGGATCCGCGCCGAGTTGGGCATAAAACGCCGGAATCTTGCCAAGGCGCGGGTCCACGCGAATCGGGACGGTGCAGAATTCCACAAAAACGAGCAAGGCAAGGGCAAGACTCCCCCACCCGCGCCAGGATCGTCTTCGTTCCAAGGCAGCGACCCCATACCCCACCGTCACAGCCAGCGCCAGCATCCCAAACAGAGAAAACCGACTGGGGGAACGGTTCACGCCCAACAGCGGCAGATAGCTCAGCCACTCATAGGGCAGATGGGAGAGGATGGCCTGTCCGTTGACATACAGGGTCGGTCCCAGCGCAAGCACAAAAAAGAGACCGGCGCTGATCAGCCAGGAGCGCATCTGGGCCGATGGTCGCATCGTCAGTGTGATCAGAAGCAACCCGATCACCGTATAGCCAAGAAAGACCGACTTTTCCGCTGAATTCCCATAGAACTGCGCGTAGATCTGCTCGATCTGCATCGCCAAGGCGGGCGTAACGCGCTTGACCAGCGGAGAGGTCAAATTGTCGGGCACAAAGAAGCCCACCAGATCGGCGTTGTTGGCGCGGGACGCCGCCAGTTGGTTGCCCTGACCAGGGAAATCGTCTGCATTCAAAAGAAGCGGCAGGGCAAACGGCATCCCCAGGATAGCAGCAGAAATCGCAGCGATGGTGGCTGTGCGCAAGAGCGGCGACCAAAGCTGTCTGGTTTGAAAAACGAACGAAAACCACCGCATCAACCAGAGCAACCCGATCAGCAGGATCGTTCCACTGGCCAGAAAGAGATCCAAGCCGGCGGTGATGGCAACCATCACGCCGCATAGAAGAGCGTCACGCGAACGTCCTGTTTGAAAACTGCGCACGGCAAACAGGAGGGCGAAGGGGATCGCCTGCGTGCTATACAAATTGAGATTACCAAACCAGAGCCGGCTCATGCGTATCGGCGAGAAGACAAAGATCATGGCCGCCACCATAGCTGCGCCGTGGCTTCCGGTCAGGTGATAGACGAGCCAATGCATGCCGATGGCCGATATCACAAAGGTCAACAGGGTCAGCGTGTTGTAGCTTTTCGTCAAAGAGAGTCCCAAGCCAGAGTGCAAAACCGTTCCCATCCACAGGTTGATGGGGCTGAGGGTGTGAAACGCCAGATTGACGCCATCGGGATGGTAGATCATCGTGGTTTCGTAGGGCAGCCACTCTCCTCGGCGGATCGCCAGATCGCCCCACCAGAGATTCCACAGATTTTGTGCTGTATCCCCGCCGCCGAGCACGGTCGTGCTGAATTCATGCACGAGGGGAAAGGTAGCGATCAACGCCAGCAGACCATAGAGCAGCAGAATCAGAGTAATTTTGACGAGAGAGCGGTGTGCAGATTTGTCCGGGTTAACGGGGAGAAGAGAGGGTACTCTGTTCACAAAGTCGGCCTGTCTGATCACAGTCGATGATTGGACGGCAAGAATTCCGCTAGCTGTAAATTTGCCAATCACAGCCAGCGGAATTGAGGTTAGACCAAGAGTGTATCATGAAGTCATTGGAGGGAACGAACAGAAAATGGGACGACGGTGTAGTCTATTCAACAGCCAACCGATAAACTCCTCCGCCGAAGTCAGTGACGTAGAGTTCGCCGGCTTCGTCCACGCCAAACGCGGTGATGGACATAGCCTTGGGCAGCACCAGCGCTGTCTGCACGCCGCCCGCCGTGCGCCAGAGCGCCCACATATTCCCCGAACAAAAATCAGCGAAGAAATAGACGCCGTCCAACTGAGGGAAGGCGCGCCCGCGGTAGACCCGCCCGCCGGTCACCGAGCAGCCGTTGCCAGCGTGCCCATACTCGTGGATGGGCAGGATGAAGGCGCTCAGATCGCAATCAGCGTCTCCGGCGCAGTGGCGTCCTTCGCTGATGGGCCAGCCAAAGTTGAGTCCTCCCCGCCGCGCCTGCGCCGCGGAGACGAAGTTGATCTCCTCAAAGAGGCTCTGCCCCACGTCGCCAATCCAGAGATCGCCGGTGCGCGGATCAAAGCTGTAGCGCCAGGGATTGCGCAGCCCGATGGCCCAGATTTCATCGCGCGTGCCGTCGTCGCCTACAAAGGGGTTGTCCGCGGGGATGCGATAGGGCACGCTCGGGTTGCTGGTCACGTCAAGGCGCAGCATTGATCCCAGCAGTGTGCCCCGATTCTGCCCATTTTGGAAGGTATCGTTGGCGCCGCCGCCATCCCCCAGCCCGATCCAAAGTCTGCCGTCAGGACTGAAGGCGAGCTGGCCGCCGTTGTGGTTGGGCGCGGGCTGCTGCTGAAAGAGGACTACGAACTCGCTGTCGCGGTCGGCGCGGTTGTGGTTATCGCGCGAGACCTGATAGCGGGCGATGATGGTATCGCCGTCCTTGTTGGTGTAGTTGACGAAAAAATAGCTCGTCGAGCGGAAATTGGGCGGGAAGGCCAGCCCCAGCAATCCCTGCTCGTAGCCCTCCGACCCAACCCGATCCACAATGTCGAGGAAGGTTTGGCCGCTGGCATCCTCAGGGCCGGCGAAGACGCGGATGCGCCCGCTCTTCTCGGCTACGAAGATCCGTCCGGTTCCATCCCCGGCGTTGGTGACATCGGTGGGCTGCTGCAATCCAGTGAAGATCGGTTCCAGGCGCAGTTGCACCTGCTCCGGGTTGAAGCGCGCAACCGGGGACGCCGCCGAGGTCACAGGAGGCGAGGGAGTGGCGAGTGGAGGCGTTGATGTCGGCGCGCCTGGTTGGTTTGCCGTCACCACTGGCACCTTCGCTGTATTAATGGCCTGCACCGACGGCGCGTAGATCCACGCGTCGTCGCCGTTGAGGTCGATGCGCCACCAGTTGCCGTCCGAGCTGCGGCCGGTGATGCGATATTCCTCGCCGGGGCGGGCAAAGGCAATAATCGGGTCGCCTGTGCTGGGGCCGGCGCGCACATTCATGTTGCGGGTGATCTGCACCTGCGGCTCGGCGGTGGACGTATCCTGGGCGAAAAGGGTGGAGGGGCCAAACGAGAGCAAAAGCACGATCAACACGAAGAGAGAGCAGCGCAAGCGCCGCCATCCTTGCTGGGTCAGGTTCACGGGGGAGTGCTCCTTTCACAGTTCCACACGATTGGCTTCGCGCTATGGTATGCTTTGCTCCTTTCCTTTGGTGGTAAGGGCGATCACGATTGGGGCTACTTATTCGGCTCAAGAAAGTTATCGAGAAGGAGTACGGTGATCTCTTCGATCCTAAGCAAAGTCAAATCATTGGTCAGAAATGCATCACATCCTCCTGAAATTGCAGTCGCTACTTGAAGTGCGTCGGAAAGAGATAGGTTGTATTTGGCTCGCATTTGAGCAGCGAGATCTCCGCTGTTGCTGTCTATCGGAATGAATTCTATCTCGGGGCTTTGGGTGAGCAATACGCGAAAAGCAGTAAGCAGATTCGCATCTTGTGTTCGGTGAGGAACCACCAAACACTCGGCAAGGGTAACTGGCGAAACTGCGCCTGACAACTGACCCGATTGAAGTTGAGCAAAGACGTAGTCGACCAACTCGATATATCGGCTGTTGGCTTCAACAAAGTAGACTACTGGCGCTGTGTCCAGGAAGAGACGCCGAGCCTTCGATAGGCTTTGTGCCCAGTTCATAAGTTTCGCTTCAAGTTCTGCTCTCTGTGTTGATCACCTTCTCGGCGCGTACGTGTTACCCACGCTTGTGCGTCTTCCCCAAATAGCGAAGGCGCTGCCATGCCACGAATGTCACTCCATGTGAGGGTCTTTTCTAGCTGCTCCTGTGCAACCTTGCTCGTCCCTAAACGAACTCGTTCAATTAACCGCTGGGCCAGAAGGAGTTGTTCATCAGCACTCAATTGGGTAGCCTCAGCGGCGATCTTTTCCAACAGATTCATTGTCATTTTTACCTCCTAACAACGCTTCACATGAACATCAAATGAATTCTGCTGCCTAAACGATGAACGACAGGGGAATGTCAATGGTGTTGCCGTTCGCCAGGGTGATGCGCAGTGAGTCGTCTTCTGCTGTGACGGATATAGGTTGGTTGTCCAAGTATAGTGTATTGCCCATTCAAAGCTCTAGTTTATGCAGTGATTAACCGTTCTCGAACAACGAATGCTAATGAGCTACCGGCGTCAAGCATTAGATCCAACAGGTGTAGAAAACTCTCCCTTAGGGTCCGCGTAGAAATAAAGTAGTGAATTTTGTGTTAAGAAAGAGGGTTCGGATGGATGGTGTAGTTCCATTCACCGTGCCAAGAATCGGGAACCAGATTGACATTCTCCAGTTGTCTGTCAGTGACGCGACGCTCGGTCTGATAGTGGCGTTCATCAAGGCGACAATGAACTTGAAGCCCCTTGCGAGTCGTGGTAGCCGAGATGAGGTCAACAATGACCTGATGCGTGATAAGGGGTTTGCCGCGCCAGTTCTGAGTAATAAAGGAAAAGAGACGATGCTCGATTTTATTCCACTTACTGGTGCCCGGAGGCAAATGACAAATCATGATGGGCATTTGAATCTCATCTGCAAGTTGCTGAAGTTCAACTTTCCAAAGGCGAACTCGATAGCCATTGCTCCCTCCGCCGTCAGCAGTGACGAGCAAAGAGGTGGCATCGGGATAGAGGGGCTGGCCTAGTTCATAATACCAGGTACGAATGGTCGCGACAGCAAATTCATCTGTATCATGACTGACACCCACACTGACCCAGGCTTCATTTTCGGCTATATCAAAGACGCCGTAAGGAATAGCTTTGCCTTCCCCCTCGGATGGGAAGTCATGGACATTGACGAGTTCTGGGGTCGCTTCGGGACGTAACTCCCGACCATCATTTTTGAAAGAACCGACCAATTCTTTCTTCTTGGTGTCTACAGAAATGGCTGGTTCTCCGGCCTCAAGTTGTTGGCGGACCTTTTCATTAATATGTTCAAACTGGGCATTGCGATCTGGATGCTGAGACCCTTCTTGCTTCTTTTTGTTGCCTTGGAGACTATACCCGAGCGCTCTGAGAAGGTTCGACAGCGTCCGTTGGCTAATGCTGTATCCTTTTGCTTTTAAGCCGTCAACTAGGTTCCGCTGACTCCGGGCTGTCCAAAGCAAGGGCGATTCTGGGTCACCACGAGTTGTCGCCTCTACCAGTTCCTTGAGCGTTGGCAAAAGCTCTGCATGCTTTTCAGTCAGTTGCTTTCGACCACCACCAGGCTTTCGGCTTCGATGGGGCGCTAAAGGGGGGACGTGGCCCGACTCTAGCTCTTTACATTCGGCTAGCCCGCGTCGCACCGTTTCGAATATAATGGACCCAATAATATGGACAGTGAAAAGGTCAAGAATAAAGTCCCAAGAGAGCCATGCGAAAACAATACAGTGCGACATTCAAAGCGGAAATGGTCAGAGAGATCTTAAAAGAA
>JAHBVG010000028.1 GCA_019637695.1 Caldilineaceae bacterium
CTAAGTACGCTGGGAAGGAGTAGCCTATGAGCGCACGCAATCTTTCGCGAGATGTAACCTCCTTTTATCGTGATACTCGTTTCCTCGCCATTATTGCGCAAATTCTCTTCGCGCTCGTCATGGTTTTGATATTTGCCTTCTTCATTCGCAACATGCTGGTTGGGTTGCGCGCCAGCAACATTCCGATTGGGTGGGGCTTCCTCAGCCAGGAAGCCGGTTTTGCCATAGCGGAAGGTCCTGCGTTCAGCCCTTCGGATACCTACCTGCGCGCCTATCTTGTGGGTGTTGCCAACACAATTCGCGTGGCGGCCAGTGGTGTTGTTCTCGCTACGCTGGTCGGTCTTCTTGTGGGCATTTCCCGTCTATCTACCAATTGGTTACTGCGCACACTTGCTGGCGGCTATATTGATCTGATCCGCAACACCCCGCTGCTAGTCCAACTTTTCTTCTGGTACTTCGCCGTGATCCTCAAACTGCCCGATGTTCGGGCCAGCATCGAGATCCCAGGGATCGGCTTCCTGAGCAACCGTGGAACCGCCCTGACCTGGGTCTATTTTTCAGAGGTGGGGCGCGGTTGGGTGGGTTGGCTGCTGGCGGCCTTGATCATTGCCATTGTGATTGGGGTGATCCGTCGTCGCCAATTAAACGCTCAGGGCCTTGTGGGAACTACGGTGACATGGACGCTTCCTGCCTTCTTGATTGTTGCGGCGATTGGCTATTTTTTGGTGGATGCCAGCGCCAGCCTGCCTTCCAATGTAGCTTACGACTTGCGTCGCGGGGATCGAGGTACGCTCTTCGTTGATGTCAACGGCAATGGCAGGTTCGACGCCGCTGTGGATCGTCCACTTGCGCGTGTGCCGGTGACACTCCTTGACGCTGACGGCGTCGAATTGGGCACCGTTGACACTGACACCCAGGGCGAATTCCGCTTCTTTGAACTCGAAGGGGAAGGCGTGGAGCTACAATGGGATGTCCCCCCTCCACTCGTCGTCAGCCGCCCGGTGATTCAGGGCTTTAACTTCCGCGGTGGGCAGAGCGTTTCGCCGGAATTTTTCGCCCTGTTGCTGGGGTTGGTGATCTATACAGGCGCTTTTATTGCCGAGATTGTGCGCGCTGGCATCAACGCTGTGCCCAAAGGACAGTGGGAAGCCAGCCGGGCGCTGGGGTTGACCGGATCTCAGACCATGCGCATGATCGTGCTGCCGCAGGCGTTGCGTGTGATCATCCCTCCACTGACCAGCCAATATCTCAACCTGACGAAGAACTCTAGCCTGGCTATTGCCGTTGGCTACCCCGATCTCTTCAACGTCTCACGCACCATCTTCAACCAATCCGGTGCGGCGATTCAAGTCTTTATCATGATCATGGCGACCTATCTTTCTATCAGCCTGCTGACCTCGTTCTTTATGAACTGGTACAACAAGCGGGTCGCCCTTGTAGAACGTTAACTCAGGAGCAGTCTATGGCGCGCTCGAACGTTGAAACGAGCCCTGTTTGGGTCAACACCCGGCATCCTAGCCCCGCCCAAAAGCCGCCTACCAGCCAGACAGGTGTGATCGGTTGGCTGCGGGCCAATCTATTCAGCAGCATCTTCAACTCGATCCTCACGATCTTATCGTTGATCCTCATCTACTATTTTTTCACAGGGATCTTTGAATGGGTCTTTTTTGAAGCATTTTGGCGACCGGTTTGGGTGAACCGCAAATTGTTAGCCGTAGGCACCTATCCTATGGCGCAATTGTGGCAACCCGCTATCCTGCTGGCGGTGATCAGCCTGTTGTTTGGGTTGAGCGGTGGGCGATGGGGCGGCATTATGCGTAGCGTCTCTATTGGCGTCGCTGCACTGCTGCTGGTGCTGGCGATCTTGCCGGTGGGGATCGGCGCGCAGATTTATTTAGGCGTTAGCTTTGCCCTGCTGGCGGGCGGTTATGTGATCGGGCTGCGGCTGCCGATCCCCCATCGTCTGCTCGTGATTGCATGGCTCTTGAGCATCCCCTTCGCGCTGATTATGCTCAAAGGTGGGATCGAACTCCGCACGTTTGGCCTGAGTACATTTTTTGCAAGACCCGTCCAGGCCAGTAACTACGGGGGGCTGCTGCTGACGATGTTGTTAGCCGTGGTGGGCATCACCTTCAGCTTTCCCCTGGGACTAGGGCTGGCGCTGGGACGGCGCAGTTCGCTGCCCGTGGTCAAATATTTCTGCATCGCCTATATTGAGATGATTCGCGGCGTGCCGTTGATCTCGATCCTCTTCATGGCGATGATTGTGTTGCCGCTCTTCCTCCCTTTGGGGATGCCCAGCCCCACCAATGTAACGCGAGCCATGGTCGGGATCACGCTCTTCAGCGCGGCCTATCTGGCTGAAAATGTGCGCGGTGGGCTGCAATCCGTTCCCAAAGGGCAGTACGAAGCTGCCGACGCGCTGGGGTTGAGTACGTGGAACAAGTATCGCATGATCATTCTGCCCCAGGCCCTGCGCGCCGTGATCCCCGCCATCGTTGGTCAGTTCATTGCCCTCTTCAAGGACACGTCGCTGGTCGCCCTGGTCGGTCTCGTCGATCTGCTCGGGATTGCTCGCTCCATTATTCAGCAACCCGATTGGGTCAACACACCGGGTGGCATTACGCGGGAGGTCTATGTATCGATTGCCGTGATCTATTTCATCTTTAGTTATGGGATGAGTTGGAGCAGCCGCCAGTTGGAAGCGCGGCTCGGCGTGGGGAAACGTTAAATTGAAACGTAATGCGTGAACTGTGATTTTCACCTTTCACGCCGCATTCGAGACCGTATCAGGAGTACATTATGTCTGGTCAAATGGGAAGTGACGAGATCATCGTCTGTAGAAATGTAAACAAATGGTATGCCGATTTCCATGCGCTGCGTGATGTCAATCTGACGGTGAGAAAGCGCGAAGTGGTGGTGGTGATCGGTCCTTCGGGATCGGGGAAATCAACCTTCATCCGCTGTATCAACCGACTTGAGGAACACCAATCCGGCGAAATCTTGGTGGATGGCATCCCACTCACCCATGATGTGCGCAACATCGAACAGATCCGCTCGGAGACGGGGATGGTTTTTCAGCAGTTCAACCTCTTTCCCCATTTGACCGTGTTGGAAAATATCACGCTGGCGCCGATCTATGTGCGCAAAAAACGCAAACCCGAAGCCGAAAAGAAGGCCATGGAATTGCTAGAGCGGGTGGGCATCCCTGAGCAGGCGAAAAAGTACCCGGGGCAACTCTCCGGTGGACAGCAGCAGCGTGTGGCGATTGCCCGTTCGCTGGCGATGGAACCCAAGATCATGCTCTTTGACGAGCCGACCTCGGCCCTCGACCCTGAGATGATCAAAGAGGTCCTCGATGTGATGCAGGAATTAGCCGAGAGCGGCATGACAATGTTGGTCGTCACCCACGAAATGGGCTTCGCCAAAGAGGTAGCGGATCGCATCGTCTTCATGGACGCTGGTGAGGTGGTGGAAGTAGGCACGCCAGAACACTTCTTCACCGCCCCGCAACACGAGCGGACAAAGCTGTTCCTTAGCCAGATTTTGTAGGAATAGGGGGGAAACTCAGGTTGACATCAAAAGGTCTGCATAGGCCATGAACTCTCTTCCCATGCAGACCTTTTTGTTTACCTTGAGGTTTGAAGAGTTAGCGGATTTCTGCCAACTGTAAATCAGTATGGCTGAAATCTTCTCCTTTGCAGAGTAGTTGTTCCCTTGTCACTTTCGCCAAAGCATAAGCAAAACAGTCTCCAAAATTAAGACTCGCTTTGTGTTTCCCCTTGCCGTAGCTTTGATAGGCGAGTCGAGCTACGGATACCTGTTCCACCGTAACCGATTCTATGCGAATCTGAGCCGTTTCGACCAGCAGATCTAGCTTTTGACCGCCCGCAGTTCCATAACGATTCTCGATAACGATAGCTGTTTCCAACAAAGATGCTGCTGAAAGCAGCCGTGTAGAATCGAGCGCGATGTCCCCTGTAAACGATTCTGCTTCAGGTTCAGCAGATAGAATGGCAATAAACGCAGAAGAATCTATGACCATTAAGAGGGCAGCCCCTGTTCGTTATAACCTAAAATAACTTCCGGTGTTCGGTCATCGAGAATTGGCAGGGCGGCGCATTCTCTTCCAATCTGCAATAATTGTTGGGCAAGTTCTCTTGCATGTTTGCGTCGGATCCTTTCACGGTCAAGACGTTCCTGCAGTGCAGTCGTTACCGCTTGCTGCAACGATTCCCCTGTATAGTTGATAAGTTCTTGAGCCAGTTTCTCGACTTCAGGATTGTTGATCTGGATCGTCATTGTTTCGTCCTTGCATCCCTCTCTCCGCTACAGTCGCAGTATACGCCAATCTTATTCTCGATTCAACAGATTTCACCCCTTCCAACTGCGATAACGCCTCCCTTGCGTGTGAAATCTACCAGTTCACATGGATGGTTGCGCGCCAGACCTGGTGGTAACGTTCGAGCCGAGGACGCAGTTCCTCGACCAGAAACCGAACTCGCCGCCGGATGCATGTATGTCAGGGGCAAAATGGGGATCTACCCGCGAGGCGGCCCGCACGATTCGCGCACGACAAGATGGCCGAGCAGCACAGTACGCGCCGGCGGATAAGCATCGGGCGAAGTGATCAGATTGTGCATGATCATCACCGTCATTTCGCCCATGCGATATTTCGGCACGTGGTAGGTTGTGAGCGGCGGGAAGGTATACGCACTTGACCGTACATCATCAATGCCCACAATCGAGATGTCGTCGGGGATGCGCAGCCCGGCGTCTTTGATGGCCTCCATGGCCCCAAAGGCGCTCTTATCGCTGACGGCAAAGACCGCGGTGGGCGGTTCGGGCAGCGCCAGCAGTTGCTGCATCTGCAAATATCCTTTGTGCGGACGGCCCGAAACAGGCGGCGGCTGAAGCTGTGGATCGATGGATAGGTCGTGTTCGAGCAGGGCGATCAGATGACCGCGCAGCCGGTGATGCAAGCTACTGTATTTGTCCGGCCCGGCCAGTGTGCCGATGCGTCGGTGGCCCAGTTGAATCAGGTGTTCGGTAACGCGACGCCCGGCGGTGAAGTTGTCGGCTGTGACCGAGTGGATACCGTCTTCCAGGTAGTTTTCCACAAGCACCACCGGGCAACCTGCCGCGGCAATCTTGCAGATCACCTCCTCGGTAATGTCGCCGTCGTTGGCAATGATCAACCCATCCACATCGCGGCCCATCAACTCGCGGATGCTGTTGAGCGGGTCCACATTGGGGCGATAGAGATGCAGCAACAGATGATGGCCCAACCGATAGGCGCTCTCCTCGATCCCAGCCACCACCTGTTGGTAAAAGCCTTCGTCGCTGCTGGGGACGGTCAGCGACTCCATCAGCAGCCCAAAGACTTTTGGCGCGAGGATACCGTTGCGACGACGGTCCGGCACATAGCCGAGTTCGTTCATCACATGTAGAACGCGCGAACGGGTCTCTTCGCCAATGCCGGGCTTGCCGTTAACCACAAGCGAAACCGTTGAAAGCGAAACACCCGCCGCTTTGGCAACGGCGCGCATATTAGGCTCGGATTTGGTGGTGATTTTCTCTGGCTTGGACAAGCGACCTCCCAACCTTAAGATAGGACATAAATATTGACTGGGTGTATTCAGAATGGGTTGATGATTCGTAAGGGTTTGGGTGGACGGCAGACGAGCAATGGCTTACGCAGATGATTTTTGTGAGCCGTCCACCCAAACCCCTCCCCAGACGGCCAACTCATTTTGAACACACCCATATTAACTGCTACCATATACGATCTGCTTTGAGTTGCAAAAAATGGGGAATGGGGAGAAAACTAAACCCGCCAAACAATCATTAAAATTCTACTACCCTGTTTAGCCATTGTCAACGGATCTGCTAAATTTCATTGTCAATCGTCCAAATTTACATTCAACTCATCTTGGAGCTAATCCAGTTTTTCCCTGGTAAGCAGCAAGTCACAATACGGCTTGTAAACCATTCCTGTTAGAACAATGCCGAAAATTTTAATAAAACAGTCTATTGACATTGGCATTACTTTAGTGTAGATTGGAACTGTGTCAATCACCGACACAGGACGATCCCAGGTCCTATTTTAAGCAGCCACTACAACCATTTTATTCCCAACCTATCTGTACCGAAGTCGGTGTTCAGCTTATTGCTGTGTCCGTACTTTCCCCTACGGTCGCGGCAATGCTCCCAAGAAGAGCCGGGTTCTCAAATCACATATCCGGCTATTTCCTATCTGTACTGACAAGCCAGGTTGGATACGAACCGAAGGGGCGCTGGCAGACGCAGCGTCCGCTTGCTGCGCCAGCAGGGTTCAGCAAGCAGAACCCGTACCATCCCTATCTAACCAAACTTGTCAGTACACCTATCCCGTTGCGTAGGTTCGACTTGCTGGAACTGCCAGCATCTATCAGCTTCACCTTAGCCATCTCAGGAGGAATCAATGAGAGAGTACAGGATTTCGCGACGCGCGTTTTTAGCCCAGTTGGGCCTTGTTACGGCGGGTGGTGTACTGGCCGCCTGCGCGCCGGCTGGCGGTCCGGGCGCAGCGCCACAGCCGGGCGTGGATGCGCCAGCCCCCGGTGCAGCCGCGCTACCGGATCGAGAGATCGCACCCGGAGTGCTGCGTTCGCAGACGCTGATCTTGGAGAACCCCACCGGCCGCGTCGTCCCTGCGGATGATTTCAACCGCTGGCGACCCGGCATTCAGAGTTCTTCCACCGGCCTTCAGCAGTTGGGGTTGGATGCACTCTGGTACATCGATCCCGACGCTGGCATCGACGGGGTCTGGGACAATTCGCTGGCCGCCGAGGAACCGATCTACAACGATGACTTCACCCAGATGACCGTGAAGCTGCGCGAAGGCATCTATTGGAGCGACGGCGTAGAGTTCACCGCCGACGATCTGATCTACACCGTGGAAACCCAAAAGAATACCCCTGGGTTTGCCTACACCGGTCAGTTCTCCCGCTATGTGGAGAGCATCGACAGGGTCGACGACTATACCGTTACCTTCAATCTCACTGAGCCGAACTCCCGCTTCCACGGCCTCTTCACCGTGCGCTGGAGCGCCTGCTTTATGATGCCCAAGCATATCTTCGAGGCGCAGCCGGATCCGCTGGCTTTCACCTTCAATCCGCCCGTCAGCCTGGGGCCGTATGTCATACGAGAGTTCGATCCCAATGGCAACTGGTATCTGTGGGAACGCCGCGAGGACTGGGAACGCACAAGCCTGGCCCGCTTTGGGATGCCCGCTCCCCAATTTGCCATGTACATCGCCCCTGGCCCCAGCGATCTAAAGGTGATTGCCCAGACCAACAAAGAGCTGGACGTGATCCACGACATTGCACCGGAAGGCATGATCACCCTGGCGCGCACCAACCCCACCTCCAAGGGCTGGTTCCCCTCCTTCCCATGGGCGCACCCGGATCCCACCCTGCCCTCGGTACTCTACAACAACGAGAAGCCAGGGCTGGACAACCGCGATGTGCGCTGGGCGTTGACACTCGCCATTGATATCGTGCGGGTGGCGATGGCCGCCTATCGCGGCGCGGCCACGATTTCAGCCATCCATGTGCCGCCCACTGGCATGTACCCGCAGTATTACTTTGAGCCGATGCAAGAATGGCTCAATGACTTCACCCTGGAGATCAACGGGGAAGCGTACGCTCCCTACGATCCTGAAGCGGCTCTCCGCATCGCCGAAGCGGCCCGCGCCTCGCTGGGCGACATGGTTCCCACCGATCCCGCCGAGATCCGCAAATCGATTGGCTACGGCTGGTGGAAGTACGATCTGGACGCCGCCGAGCAGTTAATGCTACAAGCCGGCTGCACCCGCAACTCGGCGGGCAAGTGGTTGTTGCCCGATGGCAATCTCTTCACGATTGCGCTCATGGCCGAAGGTGAGACCCGCCCGATTATGAACCGTGGGGCCAGCATGATCGTCGAGAACTGGCAGGAGTTCGGCATTGAAGCTACCCTGGACGTGCGCGACAACGCCACTCGCACCCGCCTGGCCCTGCTCGGCGAATTCGATGCAGACTTTCACTGGACAATTGAGACCTGGGGCGGTCATCCCGATCTCTTCTTCTTCCTGGAATCCTGGCACTCCAGCCTGTACAGACCCTCCGGCGAAAACGCTGTAGGCCGCAACCGTATGCGCTGGCAACACCCAGACCTGGATCGCATTATCGAATCGATCCAGCGGCTCGGCTTCGACGATCCTCGGGTCATCGATCTGGGCATCGAGTTCATCAAGCTGGCTGCGACCGAAATGCCGATCACGCCGATTATGTCCTACAACGTCTTCTCGGTCTGTGACGAAACCTATTGGGAAGGCTTCCCCACTTCGGAGGATCCCTACACCAATCCGGTTGCCAACTGGGCCAATACCAAGTACATGTTCGTGAAGATTCGACCGGTCGGTGGCTAAGTCGATGGTTCTCCACCTTCAGTCCCGCTTGTACCCTGACGAGGGAATATCCCTCTTCATCCGGTAAGCCATCTGCGGCGAAGATACTCTCTGCGATCCGGATCGCGGGGAGTACCTTCGCTTGTGGAAGGAGGATCACACGTGCAAAAATTCATCTTACGATATCTCATTCCTCGCATCGGCCAATACTTCATGGTCATCTTCCTGGGCGTCACGCTGACGTTTATTATTCCCCGTCTCTCGCCCAATGATCCGGTTGAGCAGCAGGTCAGCCAGATTATGATGAGCGGCTCCCAGGTCAGCCCAGACGCTATCCAGCATCTGCGCGAGGCGTTGACCGAGATGTATGGGCTTTCGGGCAGCGCCTGGGAGCAATACCTGGCATTTTGGGGACGCCTCTTCCGCGGGGACCTGGGACCGTCGCTCTCGACCTTCCCCACCCCGGTGACAAGGCTGATTGCGACCTCGCTGCCGTGGACGTTAGGGCTGTTGATGACGGCGGCGATCCTGTCGTGGATCATCGGCAATCTATTGGGCGGCCTCGCCGGCTATTACACCGATAGCGCCACCATGAAGGTGATCGATGTCCTCAGTCAGGCGGTGCGGCCCATCCCATACTATATTATGGCTCTGGTGCTGCTGATCTTCTTCGCCTATTATATCCCGATCTTCCCCTTCAGCGGCGCATACCCGCCGGGGACGCGTGTCGCCTTCAGCATTCCCTTCATGTTGACGGTGATCTGGCACTCGCTGCTGCCAGCCCTTAGCCTCATGGTGATCGGGATCGGCGGCTGGTTTATTGGGATGCGCGCCCTGGCCTCCAATATCATCTCGGAAGATTATGTAGTCTATGCCGAAAACGCCGGGCTGCCCGAACGTAAGATCGTCTTCGACTATGTGATCCGCAACGCCATGCTGCCCCAGATCACCGGGCTGGCGATGCAATTGGGTCTCATCTTTAACGGCGCGCTGATCATGGAGGTGGTCTTCGGCTATCCAGGCATGGGACGGCTGACCCTGCAAGCGGTGATGGCGAACGATTACACGCTGATCATGGGGATCACCATCTTCTCGATCATCGGCGTGGCGACCGCTGTGCTGATTCTCGATCTCATTTACCCGCTCTTCGATCCGCGGGTTCGTCATCAGTAAAAAGGTGAAGTATGCTGACAACGCTGCGCGATTTACTCAAATACGATGGTCGCTTTCGGATTGCCTTCATCTTTCTGCTGGCCGTGTTGATCCTGGCGCTGCTTTCCTTCTTTTCACCCTACCGGCCCAACCGCACCTTTACCGTGCCCATTGATCGGCCCCCCTCTCTGGATCATCCGTTTGGCACCAATTCTCGCGGCCAGGATATCTTCTGGTGGATGGCCTTCGCCGTGCGCAATTCGTTGGCGCTTGGGCTGATCACAGCGGCGGTCTCGCGGGTGATCGCCGTCCTGGTTGGGCTGACGGCAGGCTACCGAGGCGGCTTTATCGACAGGGCTTTGATGTCGATCAACGATAGCTTTGTGGTGATGCCGGTGCTGCCGATCCTGATCCTGCTCAGTTTTCTCATCCGCGGACAGTTGAACCTGGTGACGCTAGGGGTGATCATGGGGCTCTTTGGCTGGCCGTGGGACGCGCGCCTGATCCGCGCCCAGGTGTTGAGCCTCAAAGAGCGTCCGTTTACACAGACGGCGGTCTATTCCGGCTCAACACCGTTTCGCATCACCTTGAACGAGCATTTGCCCTTTGTGCTGCCGATTGTCTTCGCCACTACCATCAACAATCTGATCTGGGCCATCGGCATGGAAGTCACCCTCAGCGTCCTCGGCCTTTCGGACGTAACGCTGCCCACGATTGGCACGGCCATCTTCTGGGCCAATCAACATCAAGCGCTGGTGGCGGGGATCTGGTGGTGGCTGGCGGCGCCGGTGTTGGTGGCTGTGCTGCTCTTCCTGGGTCTTTATCTCTTCTTCTCCAGCGTCAACGAGTACATCGACCCGCGTACACGTCTGCGGTTGATGGGAGGGTAAACCATGCCCCTATTGGATGTACAAGACCTGCGCGCCTATTATCGCACCGAAATGTACGGCATCTCGCGCACGGTGCGCGCCGTGGATGACGTCTCGTTTCAACTCCAGTCGAACGAAATTTACGGCGTAGCCGGTGAATCGAGCTGCGGCAAGACCACGCTGATCAAGGTGATCTCCGGCACGATCAAGCCGCCTTTGAAGGTGGAAGCCGGGCATGTCCGCTATCACTTTAAGTCGGGCGAAGTGGACATGGCGACTGCCAGCCCCGCCGATATGCGCACCAATGTACGCTGGAAAGAGATCTCCTATATCATGCAGGGGTCGATGAGCGTACTGAACCCGGTGCGGCGAATCATCCGCACCTTTGAGGATATTGTGGGCACCCACCAGGGCATCCCCAACCGCCGCGCCTTTCTGGAACAGACGCGCGCCCATGTCAAAGTGCTGGGCCTGCCCCCCGATGTGCTGGATCTCTATCCCCACCAGCTTTCGGGCGGAATGCGTCAGCGTGTGGCGATTGCGCTGGCGACGGTCTTCCATCCCAGTCTGATCATCGCAGACGAACCCACGACGGCCCTGGATGTGGTGGTACAGCGCGGCGTGCTGCAAATGATCA
The DNA here is from genome assembly GCA_019637695.1 of Caldilineaceae bacterium. Lineage (GTDB taxonomy): Bacteria > Chloroflexota > Anaerolineae > Caldilineales > Caldilineaceae > RI-153. Next base: position 11,090 of record JAHBVG010000028.1, read on the forward strand.
AAGATATTCAGGCCGAAAGCGCCAATACAGTGCTGCTTGTCACCCATGATCTTGCCGTTCACGCCAACGTGGCCGACCGCGTGGCGATTATGTACGCCGGGCGTATCGTCGAGGAAGCTCCCACCGAGACTATCTTCAACGCGCCGCGCCATCCGTATACCCAACACCTCATCCACTCGCTGCCCATGATCGGGGACAGGTCGAGCAAGGCGAGTTTGGGCGGCGCCCCGCCCAATCTCGCCAATCCACCCACGGGCTGCCGCTTTCATCCCCGCTGCCCCCACGCTATGAACAGATGTCAGACCGAGGTCCCTGAGATGTTGACGCTGGGCGACCGTCACCGCGTCGCCTGCCATCTGGTCGAGGAGGCTGTCGTATGAGCGCAGGAAGCAAATTACTCGACGTGCAAAATGTCTCGGTGGAATTTCAGATCGGCAGCTTCCTCAGCAACACGCGCCTGATCGCTGTCAACAATGTCTCGTTTTCACTGGACAGCGACCGCCCGGAGATCTACACGCTGGCCGGTGAAAGCGGCAGCGGCAAAACTACCCTGGCCCGCCTTCTGCTCCATTCGCTTGACCCTACGCGCGGTCAGATCTTGTTTGAAGGGCGCAACCTGGCAGAGATCAAAAGCCGGCGCGACAACATGGAGTTTATGAAAAAGGTGCAGCCGGTCTTCCAAAACCCCTTCGAGACCTTCAGCCCTTTGCGCCGGGTCGAGGAATATCTTTTCGATACGGCTGCCAGTTTCCGTGGGGTGAAGAAGCGCCGCCAGGCCGCTGAGATCGTCGATGAAGCCCTGCGCCAGGTGGGGCTATCGCTGGAAGAAGTCCATCGCCGCTACCCCCACGAACTCTCCGGCGGGCAGATCCAGCGCGTCTCGGTAGCGCGGGCGTTGATCCCCCAACCGCGGCTGATCCTGGCCGATGAGCCTGTCTCGATGGTGGATGCATCGTTGCGCATGGCGATTGTCAACGTCTTCCGCAAGCTGCGCGATGAACAAAAGGTGAGCGTCCTCTACATCACCCATGACCTCGCCACGGCCTATTACATCAGCGACCGCATTAGCATTATGCAGCGGGGATATATTGTCGAATCCGGCCCGGTGGAAGCGGTTCTCGACCGCCCGCTGCATCCGTACACGCAATTGTTGAAGGAATCGGTTCCCAACCCGGCGCCCACGGATCGGCAGTCGTGGGCCAAACAGATCGACCTGGGGACGCTGGAGGCCAAAGAGTATACACGGGTGGGCTGCAAGTTTGCCGGGCGCTGTCCGCACGTGATGGAGATCTGCCGCCAGTCCGATCCGCCGGATTTTCAGGCGGACGGCAGGGCTGTCAAGTGTTATCTTTATCAGTGAGCGGGGAGTGGGCACTGGGGATCGAATGGGTTGATGATTCGTAAGGGTTTGGGTGGACGGCAGACGAGCAATGGCTTACGCAAACAATATTTGTGAGCCGTCCACCCAAACCCCTACCCAGACCGCCAACTCATTTTGAACACACCCTAGAGATTAGGAAATTTCAGAAGCTATATTCGATCCCCAGTCCCCAGCCCCCAATCACCAATCACCAATCACCTAGATGGGGAAGCCATGAACGAAATTACCTTAGACGTGAAAATTGCCAAAACAAAGATCGACCGCAATATCTACGGCCATTTTGCCGAGCATTTGGGCCGCTGTATCTATGAAGGGATCTGGGTGGGCGAGGATTCTTCGATCCCCAACGTGCGCGGCATCCGCAAGGACGTGGTCTCCGCGCTGCGGCGGATCAAAGTGCCGGTGCTGCGCTGGCCGGGCGGCTGCTTTGCTGACGAGTACCATTGGATGGACGGCATTGGCCCACGCCAGGATCGTCCTTCTATGGTCAACACCCATTGGGGCGGCGTGGTGGAGAACAACCACTTCGGCACCCACGAATTTATGGATCTCTGTGAGCAACTAGATTGCGAACCCTACATCTGCGGCAACGTGGGCAGCGGCACTGTCAAAGAGATGTCACAGTGGGTCGAGTATGTTACCTTCGACGGCAAAAACCCCATGGCCGATCTGCGCGCGGCCAACGGTCACAGCGACCCCTGGCGGCTGAAATATTTCGGCGTGGGCAACGAGAACTGGGGTTGCGGTGGCCGCATGACGCCCGAATATTATTCGGATCTCTACCGCCAATATGGCCTCTACGCCCGCAACTATGGCGAAAACAAACTCTACCGCATCGCCTGCGGCGCCCGCAACGACGACTACCATTGGACGGAAGTCCTGATGGCGAAGGCAGCGAATTATATGGATGGGCTGGCGCTGCACTATTACACGTCGGTCAAACGGTTGCCCGATGGCTCGCGCGAAGGCTCCGCCACCCAATTCGATGAAGCCGGCTGGATCGAGATCATCTCCAAGGGTCTCTTCATGGATGAACTCGTGCGCAAGCACGGCACGATCATGGACAAATATGATCCAGAGAAGAAGGTCGCCATGATCGTCGACGAATGGGGAACCTGGTACGCAGTGGAGCCGGGCACCCATCCCCGCTTCCTCTACCAGCAGAACACCATGCGCGACGCCATTGTGGCAGCGACGACCTTCGATATTTTCAACAAACACTGCGACCGCGTGCGCATGGCAAACATCGCCCAGACAGTCAACGTGCTGCAAGCAATGGTTCTCACCCAGGGCGAGAAGATGCTGCTCACGCCCAGCTTCCATGTCTTCGAGATGTACGCCGTCCACCAGGACGCCACGATGGTCCCCGTGGATGTGCAGAGCGAACGCTATGAACACGCCGGCTACAACGTGCCTGCTATCTCCGCCTCGGCTTCGGTGGATGCCGACGGCAAACTGAACATCACCCTGAGCAATGCCAATCCGCACAAAGATGTCACTGTTTCGCTCTTTGTGCGCGGATTCAAGGGCAGCCAGGTGAGCGGGCGCGTCCTCCACGCCGAGGCCATGAACGCGCATAACACCTTCGAGAACCCCAATGTCGTGGAGCCGAAAACCTTCAACGGCGCTCAACTCAACGGTGAAGGGATCGAGATCGCCATGCCGAAGATGTCTGTGGCGGCGCTCGCGGTGAGTTAGGCGACCGCAGACAATCGTAGGTGCGATTAAATATCGCACAACTTCTCCCTACGCAAAGGACCACCGGCCATGGCCGGTGGTCCTTTGCGTAGGGAAGCCCTTTCCCTGTACAGCGATTTGTCAATTGACATCCTCTCTTTTCTCCTCTACGCTGATAGCGATCCTTGCAAATCAGCTTAAGTAGACTGAATTCAGGAGGTCTATTCGATGATCATTCCGTTAGTGCAGACGAAGTTTCATGTCCCTCGTTTGAACCAGAGTGGGCAGCTACGTCTTGTACCGCGAACTCGCTTGTGGGAGAAGTTGAACACAGGGCAGCCGGGCCAGTTGACCCTCATCTCGGCGCCGGCGGGCTTCGGCAAAACGACATTGATTGCAGAATGGATCTCTGTTATGGGCGAGCGGGGACCCTTGTCTCGTCAGCGCGCCGCCTGGCTCATGCTGGACGAAGGGGATAACGATCCTGTCCGCTTCTTTGCTTATTTGATTGCAGCGCTTCAATGCGTCGCCCCTACGATCGGCCAGAATCTTGCATCCAGCATCCATGCCCCCGGGTTGCTCCCACCCGAAGCCATCACAGCCCAGTTGATCAACGAGATAGGCCAGCATAGCGAGAAGTTGATCCTGGTGTTGGATGATTATCACACCATCAATTCGACGGTCATCCACACCAATCTGCGTTATTTGCTCGAACATTTGCCGCCCCAATTACAGTTGATCTTGATTACGAGGAGCGATCCGCCTGTTCCGCTGGCGCGCCTGCGTGCGCAGGGGAGCATTGTTGAGATCCGGGCTGCCGATCTCTCCTTCAATGCTGAAGAGACAGGGATCTTCCTCAATGAAATTATGCAGCTCAACCTTGCGGTCGATGATGTGGTCATCTTGATGCAGCGGACCGAAGGCTGGGCTGTGGGGCTACAATTGGCCGCGCTCTACTTGAACAGCGGTGTGGATGCGCAGCGCTTTATCCCAGGATTTTCGGGCGGTCATGCCTACATTATCGATTATCTGGTGGAAGAAGTGCTGGCGCGCCAGCCCGAAGAGGTAAAACAATTCCTGCTCTACACCTCAATTCTGGATAGGATCTGTGCTTCGTTGGCCGATGCGATCTGTAGCCGTCGCGATTCGCAACGTCTGTTGGAGGCCTTAGAGCGAGCCAATCTCTTTTTGATCCCGCTTGACCAGGAACGCAAGTGGTACCGGTATCATCATCTCTTCGCTGAAATGTTGCGGCGCATGTTGGAATTGAGCGAACCGCAGCAGGTCCCTGTGCTACACGAATGGGCGGCCATCTGGTTCGAACAGAACGAATATCCGGATGAAGCCCTCCGCCATGCGTTTGCCTCGACCCAAATCGACCACGCCGCCAGCCTGCTGGAGATCTATGCTGAACGTTTGATCGCACGCGGTGAGTTCACCTCGTTGACAGAGTGGCTCAACAAACTGCCCGCTGAAACCATGCGCCAATCCCCACGGCTGACCCTGGCTCAGGCTGAGTGTTTCCTTTTTCACCACCAACTTGATAAGGGCGAAGCCTCTCTCGCAGCGGTTGAAGAGCAGGTGTCAACACTGCCGCCCGATCCAGCGCATGTGCGACTTTTGGGGAAGGTCGCTGTGCTGCGTTCGGATATTGCTGTCAATCGCGGGGATCTGGACGGAACCATCGCGCTGACAGAGCGGGCGTTGGCGATCCTCCCCGTAGATGAGGAGCGACTGCGGGCGCGGGCGCTTTTGCTACAAGGCGTTGGCTATTTCTGGCTCGACGAGTACACCCAGGCCTGCCGTGCCTATGCCGAATCCGCCCGGTGGGGAATGCAAGCAGGCGATCTGCTCGATACCATCTATGCCATCTGTAACCTTGCCCAGGTTTTATATATCCAGGGGCAGATCCAACAAGCTGTGGTCACCATTCAACGTGCTTTTGCTTTCGCCGCCGATCATCATGCGGATCGCTCGATTGTTCTGGCAAGTTCTTTGGTCATGTATGGGGAACTGCTCTACGCACGGAACCAAATGGACGAGGCAGGCCAACAGATCGATGAGGCCATCCGCCGGGCGCAGTTAGCGAAAAACCCGCGCACGCTGCTGCGGTCATATACGGTTCGACTCTCCTGGCTGTATGCCCAGGGCGGAATCGCAGAGGTAGAAGCGACGGGAACGCTTGTTGAGAGGTTGGCGCAGGACTATTCACTCCCACCTACCATGCTGGACAATTTCGCCATTGAGCAGATGCGAATCTGGCTGCGCGAGAAGAGATTCGGGTGGGTTGCTGATTGGCTCAGGCAGAAGGAGATCCATGAGGATAACGCGATCCCCGCCGGGCAGGTGCGGCTCTATGGCCTGCTGGCGGAACTCCACTTCGCCCGCCAGGAATATCCGGCTGCGCTGCGCGTGATCGACGCGGTGGTGGCTGCACAAGAAAAGTATGGACCCACGCTCAATCTGCTCCTCTTTCAGGCTGTGAAAAGTTTGATCCTGGCGGCAACCGGAAATGCCGACGCCAGCATCGATCTCCTGCGCAGGGTGTTGGTCAAATCCGAATCCGAAGGGATAATCCGTCCATTGGTGGATCTTGGCGATCCGATGCGCCATCTCCTTCTGACCTATGGCGCGGCTCTTGGCAGTCACCCCGATACTCTGGTATCTGCTTTTTACATTGACAAGCTTCTGGCTGCATTTCCCCCATCCGCTCTGACTGTGGGCGAACCCAAAGAGAGCGGTCCTGTAGAATGCTCTGTTCACGCGCCCACGGACACGCTGATCGAACCCCTCTCTGCGCGTGAATTAGAGGTGCTGTATTGGGTGCAACAAGGACTTTCCGATAGCCAGATCGCCAGCCAGTTGATCCTGGCGGTTGGCACCGTCAAACGCCACCTCAACAACATCTATGGAAAGTTGGGGGTGCGCAGCCGCACCCAGGCCCTTGCCCGCGCCCGCGCCCTCAACCTGCTGACAACGGACGGCACATGAACAATGCTTTGAACGCAGATTGACGCAGATGCACGCAGATTTTTCTATCGTGGTGGATGGTGGTTGGTGGATTGGTTTCCAGTCCCCAGTCACCGATCCCTAATCCCCATTCCCTAATCTCCAATCCCCTAAAAATCAACCAGTTTAGCCGCGCCGATGTGTCTTTTGATACATGCGGCTTTGTCCGGTTGACGCGTACCCTTACTGCAAGCCATTCAACGATTTCGGTTCTTCTCAAAAAAGTCTTGGAGGAAACATGCCAAACACCTTGAACTACGAGTTTCGCTTGCGCGGGGAATTACCATCGTATTGGTCGGATTGGTTCGACGGCTTGACCATCCATCATGTTGTCGATGGCGAAACCCTTCTGTCGGGTCACGTGTCCGATCAGGCTGCGTTACACGGCATCCTAAACAAGATCCGCGACCTGGGCCTGATCCTGCTCTCCGTAGAACCCATTGAAGAGGAACCGCCGATGCCATGAAAAACCAATGGAGAGATAGCAGGTGGCAAGTCGCAGGTTTGCAAGTGACAACCGTCTACGCACTACGCACTACGTGGTGACTGCACACAAGGAGAAATAAATGTACGCACATAGCCTGTTTATGAATCTACCCTGGCGCGCTCGCCTTGCGGAGAGTATGGGAAAAGTATTGGCGCTGCTTGTGATCGCCACCCTGCTTCTGCAACCCTTTGCCCAGTTGATCGACAGCGGTGCGCCGACGATCCCAGCCGCCCAGCCCAGGATCGAATCAGCCACACTTGCCAGCGCCGATCTATCGCCTTCTGCCCCGGCGACGCCAAAACTGCCGACCTACGCGCTTCCATCGGAACTGGTGGGCAAAGCGGAGATCCCGATCCTGCGCACGGCGAACAGCGCTACTTTTGACATGGGCAACGGTGAGTTTGCCATCCTCGAAGATAGCGTCCCCTTGCACTATCAGGATAGCGCCGGGGAGTGGCAGCCAATCGATCCCACCTTCACCGCGCACGCGCTGGGGTGGATCAACAGTACCAACAGCCTGCGCTCGATCCTGGATCGGCAACGCAGCCGCGCCCACATCGGTGCAGATGGCATGGGCGTAAGTTGGGAACCCTCGGCGTTGCTGCTGACGACACAGCGAGGCGAGCGCACAATTGCTTCCCCGCGCACGGATGGCGCAACGGCCTTGCAGAGCGGCGACGGGCGCACTGTCCGCTATGCCGACGCATGGAGTTTATCCGACCTTCAGGATCAATGGCAGAACGGCCCCGGCCAGGTGGAGTACAGCATGCGCCTGCCCCAACTGCCTGAGGTCCGCTGGTGGCAAGAAACGCCCGACGCGCTCGATTTGAAAGTGATTTTGCAACTTCAAGCAGGTACACACTTCACCCTCGATGGGGAAGCCGTCGCGCTGCCGCTGGAAACTCAGGAGCCGCTCATCCTGCGTGGCGCGGACGGCGAGGAGATGATCTTGCAGCCGCCGTTCACCTACGAACAGGATCGCCCCGGCCAACGCGTCGCTGGCAGCTATCTGTTGCAGGAAGGCGTCAACCCTGGCGAAATCGAACTGCGCGTGCGCACGCCCTGGTCCTGGCTGGCGGCGCCGGAGCGGAACTTCCCGGTAATCATCGATCCTATGTTTCAGATGCGCTCGTCTACGTCGATGCTCACCTGGGGCTACAACCTCAACACAATGACCGGGCAGATCAAGGTCAACGCTCCTCATGCGCTGGGGCGCACCACGGACGCCGTCAGTCGGCTGCTGCTCCGCTTCGCCATCCCGCGGCTGCCCAGTGGATCGAACATTACCAGGGGCACGCTGCTGGTCAAACCCGCCGACATCGTCGAACTCTCTTATTTTAAGATCGATGGGCTGATTGGCGCTGTCAAGGCATACCCAATCAAGGATGGCACAGGGCCGTGGCGAACAAACAACGATCCCAACAGCGCTACCCCTGAAATTGTGGAAGCCAGCGCCTTTGCGCCTGGGCAGCAACCCCTGGGGTTCCTGCGGCATGGCAGCCAGCGCGGCATCCAATGGGATGTGACATCCGCGGTTCAGGGTTGGCGAACGCCCAATGTCGATGGCGGCATGGTCGTCAACCACGGCGTCATCCTTCAAACGAACATGGAGACTTGCCTTCCTAATTCACCTGCGTTTATCTCGTGCGGCGCGTTCCTCTTCGAGCAGCAGTATACAAACTGGCCGATCTCGGAACTGGAATTCACCCAGCAGGGCAGCAGTGACCCGTTGGACATCCAGAAGACAAAGACCGGCGGGGTGCGGCTGATCGTCCAATACACGGCGGCGTCTTTGCAAGAGAACGCGCCCGTAATGATGAACTATCTGGGCGCCAACAATGTGCCGTCTGGCGTGGACCCTTACTACAAACTCAACCATCTCTACAATCTGCCCGCCATTCCCAACTACTGGCAAGCGGTGGTGGCGCGCAGCTTTGGGCCTTCGGTCGGGCAGAATCCCCCACCAGCGGAAGGGCAGATCTTCCGGCGGCCATTACAGGGTGGGCTACCCTTGAGCATCCGCACACCGTCGGCCAACAATAACGAATCTTATATCGAGTGGCGCACTGTAACGCCGACAGCCGGGCAGGTCAGCTATGCGTTGATCAACGGGCGCGGCGCAGCGAACATTGCCCCGGCCCTGCAAGTGGCGATAGGCGGCAACACAGACGAACCACAGCCCGTGGGTTACGAGATCCGTTTGCAGAAGGAATTGGGCACTATCAACACCAACACGCCCGCTTTTGCCCAGAACGGTCAGTTTTCTCAGACGCTTTCGTATACTTTCAACAGCTACGATCCGCTGGCCTTGTGGAATTTGAACCTGCCGCCGGGCAGCAACACCGAAGTCCGCGTGACGGTGGAAAGCGACACAAGTTCCACCAATGGCTACATGCCTTTCGCAGATAGTTTCGCACCCAGCATCATCAACAGCGACGGCAAATTAGAGTTTCCTAACGTCTATGGCGACGGCGCGGACGAATTCATGCGCGTGGAAAAGGAGAGCCTTCAATCCCCCTTCTTCGGCAAGGACGAGCGCCCGCGCAAGTTTTCACAGATGATCGTGCCGCGGGGCGGGCAGACAGCGCTGGCGTTGGCCTACAATGGGCCCGCGATCACCCTCAACGATGTGATTATCCCCACGGCGGCAAGTGTTGATTCGGTTGCCGGCAATGTCGGCCCGATTGGCTTCAAGCTGAAGGTCCAGGTGATCTCGTGTGCAGCGGGAAGCTACCCGAATTCCGCCGGTAACTGCATCCGCATAGAATGCCCCACCAGCAGTTTCCTCGCCGCTAATATTGTCACCGCGGGCGGTGTCCGCCTGTGGAACGCCGCCGGGTGGAACAAATCGGGCACGTCGGGTACGAGTATCTCTGGAGCGACAGCACGCATGATGGGGCCGCTCAATGGTCCCCCAACGGTGATGCTGTTAGGCGTCGTCAGCTACAATACGGGGACCAATCCCCATACGGTCTCGGTAGCGACCAGCGATAAGGCGATCCTTGTGCAATGCCCAACGCCGGGCGCCAACACCACGTCACCGCTGCAAGTCTTCCCAGTGACAAATGGCAGCCTGGTTCGTCAGACCGTCGAGAACAAAGCTGGCTTTACCTTCTCGGCGAATGCTGGGAACACGATCTACAACAACCCCTGGTCAACGGACGACCGTCAGGACATTGCGCAGAGTTTTCACATCTTCCCGGCGGATGGCAAGGCCGTGGGCAGCGGATTGCTCAACCGCTACACAGGACCCAATGTCGGGGATGCGCGCAATCTGTGCTTTGACACTGCCTGGTCTTGGACGGCGGCGGGGTGGTCCTCGCTGGCTATCGAAAAATTGACGCCGCGTAACGATAACCCGTTGCCGTTGCCCATTGCCAGCGTCAATCTCTCGCTGGGTACGCAGTTTGAATTCGATGTGGAGCCTGCCAACGGCAATTCCTATCGACAGATTAAGGCCCTGCGCGCAAAGACGGCGACGTTGACCCAACCGCAGTCCATGGGTGGGGCCAGCCGCAACGTGCAAGCGGTGATCCTACCACGCAATGAGTATGTGCCTACGGTGCCGGCCATCTCCTGCTTCCGCAGTTGTATCGATCTGCGCGGACCGACAGATTCGGTGACGCGGCTGGATCGGGTGTGGGAGATGCCCGATGTCCACGTTTCGGTGGGGGCCAACACTGTCCTCATGCGCAGCGAGGGGGTGATGCAGGTCTACAGTACGGATCATCCCATGGCGAGCGGGGCCTTTACGCAGGATTACAGCTTCGACGCCTACAAGGCCAGCGTCAGCGTGGACAAAGATTACTGCACCAAAGAAGATGAGGCCCTGGGCAGCCCCAAGGTGCTGGTCATCCGCGGCGAGACGCGCATGGCGTTGCCCAACATCGGCTCGACCAACGATCCCAATGCCGCTATCAGCGCTGGCTTCAAACTCTGTGAAACGTCGCTACGCAATGTCCACATGAGCTTCAAGACGCCGGTTGGCCTGCCGATTGGAACCAGCGGCCTCTTCCTGACCGGGCTGGATGGCAGCATCGACATCTCGCCAATCAACACCCGCGTCACCCTTGGGCTGGACTTTCAGGCCGCGCCCGGCGGCGATGGGGGACTCTTCAAAGTCCGCGGACAGGTGACCATTGACACGTTGGGTCTCTTTGAATTCCAGGGTAAAGGCTCTGTCCTCGGCACGGTGAACGCCGATGGGCGGATCTGGGTGGCGTGGAATCCATTGGATACGGGCTTCGAGATCTCCGTTTCCGTCGGCAGATGGTTGGAAGGCTTCGCCCGCGCCCACATTTGGGTCGGGCGGGGCTTCGGCGGCAAATACACCTGGCTGCCCGACAACAACGAAAAGCATTTTGCCGGGCAGATCAAAGCGACGCTCACGATCCCCGAGGGCATCATCATCGACTGGGGTCCGATTGTGATTCCTCCCGACGATATTAGCTTTTCGGTGGAGGTGGCCTTTGGCGAATTCTGCACCAACAGTAGCTGCACCCGCTACGAGTGGGGGATCAAGGGAAAGTTTACTCTCTTGGGCTACGATGTGGGCCTCTACTACGGCTTCGACAAGGGGCTGGACTTTATCCTGGGCAACGATGATCACATTCTGATCGACCAATACGGCGGCAGATCGGTGATGAGCAGCGCCGCCGGTGAGATCGTGCAGGTGCAGGAGGGTCCGCAGGCTGTGGATGGGGTGGTAGACATCCCCTTCACGGTGAAAGCCAGCACAGAGCAGATCCTCGTGGCAGTGGGCTGGCAGGCGGGATCGCCACAACTCACGTTGGTCAACCCCGATGGCGCGGTGATCAACCCGATCAGCGGCGGCGCGGTGGAGGCGTACACCAACGGCAGTAGCACCATCATTACCGTGCAGACGCCCAAGGCCGGCGCGTGGATCGCCCGCCTCGGCAATCTGAGCGAAGCTGGCATCGAACATTACAGATTCCTCTACCTGGCGAACGAGGGCGCGCCCGGCACACCGGCCAACCGTGGACGCATCCTAAAGCCGGGTGTGGCCGATGAAAGCGGCACGAACAGTTACACCATCACCTGGGAAGCGCCCGCCGACGCCACAGACGCAGCGACGATCAGCCTCTTTTATAGCCGCACCGAGCCGAATTCCCAGGTGATCACCGGCGCAATTGGGATCGAAGTGCCGATTGTGCAGAACCTGCCCTTCAAGGCTGGCAGCTTCAACTGGGATACACGCGGGCTGCGTAATGGTTCGTATCAGATCAAAGCAGTGGTGGATGACGGCATCAACGATCTGCCGCTGGAGCAGATCAGCCAGCCCGACGATGTCTGTATGCCGGCGACGAGTGGACTGCCTTTCCTGCGCGCCTTTGCTGCCGACCGCTTCCCCGGCACGGTGGTCATGACCTCCACAGGTACCGTCCGCATCAACGATACGACGCCACCGGTCACCCCCACCGGGCTACAGGTGAATGTGGGGCTGGGCGCGCTGGTGGCGCAGTGGAACCCGCTGCCTGCCGATTCCGACGCTACCCAATACCTGCTGCGTTGGGGACCGCGCAATGGAGGCAATCCGGCTATCTTCGATGTGGAAAATCAGACGATGGTGACAGTGGGGGCAGAAACAAAATTACGCCTGGGCGCAGTGAAGGTGAACGTCCCCTATGGGGTGGACATCAGCGCCGTAGATGCCAATGGCAACATCAGCGCCCAGAGTGCGCCGGTCTTTGCCACGGCGACGGGACAGGGTGAACCCGTCCCCTTTGCGCCGCCCACCTTCGCTCTGATCAGCGTCAACGGCGCATCTGCATCCTTCCAGTGGTCGCTGGCCCTCGGTCCTGTACCGGCGGGGTACCGGCTCACTTACACAAAGCTGGGCAACGAACCTGAAGTCAAAATCCTCAATGTGGCAAATTCACCGGCCACGATCACGGATCTAACCATCGGCGCTACCTACGATGTTGCCCTGACAGCGTTCAACAGCGAAGGATGGCAGAGTACAGTGGTCAGCCCAACCATCCGCCTGGTTGCCACCAATGGCGTGGACAGCAACGGCGACGGCCTCCCCGACGACTGGGCGGCAGCGAATGGCGTGGCGGGCGGCGCTGTGGACAGCGATGGCGATGGCGCGACCAATGCGGCTGAGTTCGCCGCTGGCACCCATCCCAAGCTACAGGATAGCGACGGCGATGGGTTGAGCGATGGCGAGGAGCTGGCTGCTGGCAGCGATCCGTTGAATGGCAGCGACTATGGTACATCCCGAAGCCAGCCGCGGCTGTTGCTGCTCGACAACCGGCTCTCGTTCACCGCTAAGAAACAGACAGGCGGCCAGGCAGCCCCCAAGAGCGTGGAATGGCTCAATGTGGGCGGCGGCACACTCAACTTACAGGCGACACCCGACGCCGCGTGGGTCAACGCCAGCGTTGTGAGCAACACTGTCCAGATCAGCGTCAACCACGCCAACCTGGACCCTGGCTTCCATTCCAGTGTGGTACGGCTGGGCGCTGCGCCGGGCAGCGATCCGCTGATTGGCTCGCAAGCCTGTATCCGGGTCAACGCCTGGGTGCTGCGCGCCGACGACGACATTCCACCGCCGATGCAGAAGCTATACCTGCCCGCAGTTCACCGCTAACGGAATCAGGTTAGTTCATCTGTTGCGGGTTCTGCTTTACAAGTGACAAGACGAGAGGCTGGGGCGTTGACAACAACGGCCCAGCCTCTCGTCTTGTAGGACGGCTTGATAGTCCGTCCACACAGGTGGAATGAGGAGCGACTGTTTCTACGGGTGCGTCCTAGATTGGGGGCGCTCAGGTCGGGTCCGTGACCCGGCCGCCGCCGGTCACGGACCGGCGAGGAGCATTCTCACCCCAAATTTGAGGCGCGACTGTTTCTACCCGCTATCTTGTCCGGCTGCACGGGCGCGCTCCAGCAGGATTACACGCTCGCGGGCATTGCTCGTGAGCGCGGCTGCGTGTTTGAACTCGACTTGCGCTTCGTCCAGACGCCCCAGTTTCGCCAGCAGATCGCCGCGTACACTGGGCAGCAGATGATAGTTTTGTAGCGCTGGCTCAGTTCTCAACGCGTCGACGATGACAAGCCCCGCCGCAGGACCATAGGCCATGGACACGGCCACGGCGCGGTTCAACTCCACCACGGGGGAGGGGGCAACCTGGGCCAGCGCATCGTAGAGCGCGGCAATGCGCGGCCAATCGGTCTCTTCGGGGGTACGCGCCTGTGCATGGCATGCGCCAATTGCAGCCTGTAGGGCATAGGGTCCGAATGCACCGCCCAGTTTCTCTGCGCGCGCCAGCGCCGTTAGACCCCGTCCGATCAGAAGCCAGTCCCAGCGTGTGCGGTTCTGATCCATGAGCAGAATCGGCTCGCCAGATGGGCTGACCCGCGCCCGGATGCGCGAGGATTGGATCTCCATCAACGCCACCAGCCCATGCACCTCCGCTTCGTGGGGCGTCAGTTCCGCGAGGATGCGCCCCAGACGCAACGCATCCTCGCACAGCGACGGCCGTACCCAGTCATCGCCGGCGGTAGCAGCGTACCCTTCGTTGAAGATCAGATAGATGACCTCAAGGACCGACGACAGGCGCGCCGCACGCTCAGATCCGTGGGGCGTCTCAAAGGGGACCTGTGCGGCCACAAGGGTGCGCTTGGCCCGTACAATGCGCTGGGCAATGGTCGTCTTCGCGGTGAGGAAGGCGCGTGCGATCTCTTCAGTGGTAAGCCCGCCGAGTAAGCGCAAGGTAAGCGCGACCCGCGCCTCTGTCGAGAGAACAGGGTGACAGGTCATGAAGATAAGGCGGAGCAGATCGTCGCCCAGATCTTCTTCGAGCGCGGCGTCGAACTCGGTCGCGCGCGCCGCTTGTTGCAGATCCAACTGGTGCGCAAGCTCTTCCTGCTTGCGCACCAGGGTGACATTGCGCCGGACCCGATCAATGGCTCGATGCTTGGCAGTGGCCGTCAACCAGGCGCCCGGTTTGTCGGGGATGCCCACATCCGGCCATCGTTCCAGCGCAATGACCAGGGCATCGTGCGCCACCTCCTCGGCGGTGTCGATGTCGCCCACGATCCGTATCAGGGTAGCGATGATCTGCGCCGACTCGATACGCCAGACAGCATCAAGGGTGCGACGGACGACGTCGGCTGTGGAGGAGATATCCACTGTGTTCATGATAAGCAGCGCTTGAGATCAAGATGGACTGCTTGCACGGCAGCTACCTTTTTGTATTCGCCTCAACCTGGGCGCGCAGGGCTTGCTCCTGTGCGCGAAGTTCCGGCGTGAACGCATCGCCAAAGTCCTCCTCCTCGAACACTGGACGAATCTCGACTACGCCGTGGGCGTTGGTTGGGTTCGGCATACGTCGCACCCATTCGACAGCTTCGTCCATCGATTTGACCTGCCAGAGCCAGAAGCCAGCGATCAGTTCCTTGGTTTCAGCAAAGGGACCATCGATCACGGTTCGCTTTGTGCCGGAGAAGGCAACGCGCTTGCCTTTAGCGCTAGGGTGCAGTCCCTCGCCCGCCAGCATTATGCCAGCCTTGACAAGCTCCTCGTTATAGGCGCCCATCTCGGCTAACATCTCCTCGCTCGGCATCACGTTGGCTTCGGTGTCTTCGTTCGCCTTGATCAATACCATTACACGCATTAGTTTCTCTCCTTTTGATGGTTTGAGATCGGGGCTGCCGGTCCATTCCGGCGTTTATAAACCCTCGCTCTACGTAACCGTCGAATGGGAAACCTTGCAATCGACAGGGTTTGGGTGGATGGCAGATGAGCAATGGCTTACGCAGAAGATTTTTGTGAGCCATCCACCCAAACTCCTACTTAGACGACCAACTCATTACGGCTGCGGGATGATCAACGCCTGCCCAGGTTGCAGGAATTGGGCTGTCTCGGGCGTGAGATTATTGGCAAACAAGATCGAATCGACTGTCACGCCATATTGAAGTGCAATCATGTCGAGCGTTTCACCGAATTGAATGGTGTGGAAATTAGGGGGCGCTGGCGTCGGCACCGGGAACTGCGAAGGGTCAGGCGTCGGATCTAAAAATGGCGTGGGCGTCGGCGCAGCCACAGCGCTTGCAGGCGTTTCCACCATTACAAAGGTGACGGCCAGGGTCACGGCAACTTCCACCTCGGTGGGCGTGTCCGCGCTGAGCGGCATGAACTCAGTCTGATCGGCCAGATTCAGGCAACTCCCCGACACCGGAATGGACGGCACATTTTCACTGACCGAGAGGACCGGCCCCAGGCCGACGTTGAGTACCTGCGCCATAGGTTCGGCGCGAGCGCGGGCCGCGAGGACGGCAGCGCGCATGGCTTCCACTTCGAGCGGAGCGCAATTGTCGATGCCAAACTGCACGGCCATATCCACCACGCGCACGTTCGGATTGCCCGCCAGTCGGTTGAGCGCGTCGGACAAAAATGCAGAGAGATCCCCCGGCTGCCGATAGAGGAAGCGGATCTCGCCCACGCCCGCGGCGCCATCGGGGCGGCGGCTAAAGGGGATGATCCTGATCTCCTCTAGAGGGACGCCAGTGGCCTGCAATGTTAAAACCGCCTGTTGCAGATCGGCCTCGCTGGCAAAGCGGAAGCCCACTGTGTTGGGATCGGCGGCGCTGGCAATGAAGAGGCGTACCCGTACATGATTGGGAGGAGCGCTGGCCGCGCCGCGACCCAACAGGGTTATCGTGCGCGCCACCGTCCCCGTAATCGGACGCCCTATCCCGATCTGTGCTGAGGCAGCGTCCGCGGTGGGCGTGATCAACCCCGTGGGATCGGTGGTGCTGGCAAAGGGTGTAATCACCGCTGTCGGCATGACTGGGGGATTGACTGAAATATTCTCGACAAAGAACTCGGCATAATTGCCATCATTTTGGACGACGCGCAGCCGCAACGTATAGTCACCCGGCGCGAGATTCCTGGTATCCCAGATCCCTAATTGACCGTTGATCACGACATTGACACCCTCATCAAAGTAGGTGTAAGTATCATCAGCGGCGAACGCTGGTTTGTAGTAGAGTTCGTAGCGCTGGAAGTTACCAATCGTGGCCGTCCCGATAATAGGAACTTCCCCCCGCGCCACACTGCCCGCCGCCGGCGACGTGATCCCCGACGAGATCTGGGCATGAGCAGTCATCGCCCCACTATCTCGGCCAGTGGCGATCCAAAGGGTGAGGAGGATCAGGGCTATCGCACCCGTACTCAGGAGCAAACGGCGGTTCCAAATTGATTTTGAAGCTTCTAACCACATAGTCACACCTCGTCGGGCAGTTGCCCTCTATAGCCGACCGTTGGGGTCGGATTATTCAAACCGATTCACCGGATTCGATCAGACGGCGTGCGCTGGCAAAGATCTCATCCATCATGGCGGCGGTCAACACACCGGTCTGCGTATTCTGACGGCTAGGATGGTACGCGATCAGCACCTGCGGCAGCGGACGACCCAATGGACCATCCCCAGCGAAGTCGGCGAGATCATAGCGCAGACCGTGTCCAAAGTCGAGCCGCGGCAGATCGTACCCCATCTCGCGCAGGGCGCGCAATGTATGATCAAAGGCGATCTGCCCCAAGGGGAGGATCACCTTGACCTGATCCAATAATAGGAGGCTGCTCTGGAAGAAGGGGCGGCAGTTGGCGATCTCCTGGGGCGTGGGCCGATTTTGTGGTGGGACGCAGCGCGCTACGCCGGTGATGTAGCAGTCGCGCAGTTCAAGACCATCCCCGCGCCCGGTCGCCTGGGGCTGATTGGCGAACCCGGCGCGATAGAGCGCAGCAAAGAGGAAATCGCCCGATCCATCGCCCGTGAAGACCCGTCCTGTGCGGTTGGCGCCGTGTGCGCCGGGGGCCATCCCGACCAGCAGCAGGCGCGCCTGGGGATCGCCGAATCCTGGCACCGCTTTGCCCCAGTATTCCTGATCTTGATAGGCGCGGCGTTTGGTGATCGCCACTTCCTCGCGCCATGTCACCAACCGCGGGCAAGCCCGGCAGGCAACAATGGCTTCGTCGAGTTCGTCGAGCGTTGAGTAAGGATTTTGCATGATGGGAGTTGAGTATTGGATATTGGATATTAGATATTGGGGATCTCGATTCGGCTTGTATTCGTTCAACCCTTGTGATACATCGATACTCAATACCCCGATACCCAATACCCTTTATAAAGTTTGAACATGCACGAGTTGATCCGGTTGGCTATCCGCAGTCAACCTGTTGCGCAGGGGACGACCAAAACCGGGCGCGGAGATCTCGAAGATGTCGCCCGGCTGGGTGGCGATCCCGGCGGCGAAGCTGAGCGTAGCCGTGCCAAAGAAGTGACAATGGACATCACCCGGCCGGCGGAACGCTGGATACTTGAAATGATGATGCTCGATGTTGGCGAGAGTATGGGTCATGTTGGCCTCGCCGGTGAGGAAGGGCGCAGACCAGATCTCCACGCCGTCGCGCAAAATGCAGACGGTCCCTTCGATGGAGGGCGGCGCATCGCCGAGCCGCACTTCTGGTCCAAAGGATGCCTGGCGCAGCTTAGAATGAGCCAAATAGAGATAGTTTTGCCGCTCCAACACATGATCAGCGAATTCGTTGCCCAGAGCAAAGCCCACCCGCAGCACCTCGCCCTCGTCCCCGATCACGTAGAGACCCACCAATTCGGATTCCTCGCCGCCATCCAGCGCAAAGGAGGGCAGGGTAATGCTGCCGCCCGGCGGGACGATCCAACTGCCATCGCCCTTATAAAACCATTCCGGCTGTACGCCGATTTCGCCGGGCGCGGGTTTGCCCCCTTCCAACCCCAAGCGGAACATCTTCATCGAGTCGGTGAGCGTTTCGCTTTCGGCCTGGAGTTTGGCGTGCATGGCGTCGCGGGCCTGCGCGCTGCCCAGGTGATCCAACCCGGTGCCGCTGACAATACAATGGGCTGGGTCCGGGTGATCGAGCGGGGGCAGCAGCCGATTTTCAGCCATGATCGCCCCGTAATCTGTCGATTCGTCGCCGGTCTGCGCTTCGATCAACTGCGCCAGTGATTGGCCCTTCCTGTGTGCGGTCAAGGCCAGATCGTAGACTCGCTCGGCGTCACGCACGATCTGCACACTTTCCCCATCCTCATTGACACGGCCAACGCGGCGGCTGCCATCCGTATGGATAAATTGCACCAATCTCATATTTCAATCCTTTTGTGGCGTTGTGGATGGATTTGATTCTGGGTTCAGATTAGCACAGATCAGATGGGGGAAAAAACAGAGGCGGCAGTCGATGACTGCCGCCTCTGCTTCAAACCGAATGCGTTAGCGGGGTTCCCATTTCACAGCGTCCCAGGCGATCAAGCGGGAGAGATAAGGTTCATGGGTCACATCGGCCAATGAGACGTAATCCTCGCGTCCGCCGACGAAATTATAGATTCCCAGCGAGACCCAACGCCCACCGTTGGCGGATTGGTTGACAGCGCGCAGGGTAAATCCACCCGCATGGGACACCCAATAGCGCGCGTTGCTTGTGGTGGTGTAGCGGTCTGGAATATAGACGAAGACTTCGTAGCGACCTGCGTTGAGGGTCGGATACCAGCGCCCCCAGTTGTAACCGCTCTGGGCGCGTGTGTTGTTGCGCGTCCAGTAGAGATGGCCGTTGTAGCCTTCGGCAGCCGCATTCCAGCCCGAGGTGTTGCCGCCGCGCTGGAATCCGCTGTCGCGATTATCCACGATCACCGCGCCGGTAGCCGGGGGAGGGGTTGGGGTTGGCGCAGGCGTCGGTCCGGGCGGAGCGCTGCCCAGGCGTTCCCAGAGCAGGCGGGCTTCGGCCATGCCCGTGTTTTCGTAGTAGTCCATGCGCACATCGAGCGCGCCCCCGGCATGGTAGATCGAGCTTTCGTAGGTGGCGGCAGCCTGATCGCGCCAGGCCTCGATCACGAGCCGCCCGTTCAAGTAGAGCCGTCCACCGTCATCCACCGTCATGCTGAATTTATACCAACCCGACGGCAGATCGAGTTGACGCGTCCAACGCGCCGAGAAGCGATCCGTGCCCAGGAGTTCCGGCGCGGGCGATCCTGCGCCCCAGCGAAAGTCGATGAAGGGTTCATTGCGCACCAGCACCGGCGTCCCCGAGAGGGAGGGATTGTTCCAATACTCGCCCTTCCATTGGGTGATGGGCGGTTGCTGACCGTCGATGCGGCTCCACGTGAGTTGGGCCAAAGCCGATCCTGTGCGATCAAAATATTCCATCTGCACGGTGATAGAACCGCCGGGCAGATAGATGTCGCCAGTGTAGGTTGTGGCGGCCTGTTCCTTCCATGCATCGATCAGCGTGTGGCCGTTGACAAAGAGCCGCCCGCCATCGTCTACCGCCATACGGAAGCGGTAGTTGCCCGCCGGCAGATCGATGTTGCGGGTCCACCGCGCCGAGAAATTATCGACGTTCACCAGCGGCGAAGGACTGCCCGTGCCCCAGTTGAAGTCCACTGCCGGTTCCTGGCGCACCAGCACAGGCGATCCGTTCAGCGTGACGTTGTTGAAATATTCACCCCGCCACGGACCTGTCCCCGGGCCTGGGTCGCTCGGTTGCACCAACTGCCACGAGACCTTCGCCACCGCGCCCTCGGACTGCTCAAAATATTCGACGACGACAAGGTGATGGCCCGGTCCCAAATAGAGAGCAGCCGAATAAGTTGTGGGTGGCTGCACCTTCCAGGCGTCGATGATCAACTGCCCGTCTACCCAAATGCGGATGCCGTCATCCGCCGTCACCGTGAAGCGATAGTTGCCCGGCGTCACGTCAATGTAGCGTGTCCACCGCGCTGAGAAATTATCGGCGGGGATGCCCGGCCCTGGCGATCCAAAGCCCCAATCAAAATTGATCGTTGCGTCTGTTCGCACCAACGCCGGTTGACCGCTCAACGTGGGGTTGTTCCAATACTGCGCCTGCCAGGTCGGGTCTGTATGGCGCGGACCCACATCCTGCGCCAGCACAGGGGTCGCTTTGATCATCGAAACCAGGATCAGCAACGCCAGCAGCGCCGCTATCCACAGCGTCCGCTGGGCGCTCAAAAAAGATGATCGGTTGTGTTCCATAACGCCTCCTCAGAAGCATGGATGATGGGGGAAGAAAATAAACGAATGGCATCAGGCGATGCCATCTGGTTCTAGATCTACGACGAAGATAGACGGGCGAATGTTCCCAAGAGTTTGCCGCGATTTGACGAAGACGGTACACTCTAGAGGAATGGATATTAGATATTGGGAACCTGCCACTTGCAACCTGCAACTTGCCACATTTTTGCCCTTTGCCTTTTGCCTTTCCTGCAACGGAGTTCCTATGCATTTTGACGCGTTGACGCTGGCCGCGGTTGTGGATGAATTGCGCCGCGCCTTATCGAATGGACGGGTACAGCAGGTGCTGCTGCCGGATGAGCGGAGCATCGGGCTAGAGATCTACGCGGACCGGCAGCGCCATTATCTGCTGCTTTCGGCCCATCCACAGGCCAGCCGCATCCATTTAATGGAACAAAAATTGCGCCGCGGCGTGGAAAAAGAGACGCCTATGCTCCTCCTCCTGCGCAAATATGTGCGCGGGGCGCTGCTCGACCGTGTGGAACAGCCGATCCCCTACGAACGGGTACTCAACCTCCACTTCGATCACCCCGATCATGGGATCAGCACATTGGCGATCGAACCCATGGGCCGACTGAGCAACATCTTCCTGCTCGACGCCGGGGGCAAGATCCGCGGCGTCCTCATCCCTGTGCCACCGGGCGACAATGCCGAACGGGTGTTACTGCCCAAGCGGCCCTACACCTTTCCTCCGCCTCAGGACAAAGTTCCGCCGTTGGATGACGGCAGCAGCAACTATGATGAACGGCTCAAGCTGGCGTTGCAGGGTGATCCGAAACTGTGGAAAGCGCTCATGGCTGGCGTCGCCGGCATCAGCCCGACGCTGGCGCGCGAGATCGCCTGGCGCGCCAGCGAGGATGAAGACGCCAACGGGGCCGATGTGGATCTGCTGGCAGTGATTGCGTCCATGCAATCGCTTTGGCATTTGCCTAATACAGGTGAATGGCAGCCAGGCGTTGCACTGGACGATGAGGGCGACATTGTGGGATATGCGCCTTACGAGTTGCATTTTCTGGGCGATTTCGCGCCGACAGAGACGATCAGCGCGGCGATTGCCGAATTCTATGGGGAGAAGAAGCGAGACGCCGCTGGCGGCAAAGATCCCTACGCCAACATGCGCAACAACGTCGCCGCCCTGCTCAAAGACGCCTTGAGTCGCATCGACCGCCAATTGGCTGCCCTGACTGAGGATGAACCCGCGCCCGGCGAACCTGCGCTGGTACGTACCCAGGCCGAATGGTTGATGGCCCTGAGCAGCCAGATCGCACCGGGCCAACGCCAATTGATCGTTCCTTTGGATGAGGAGACCCTCACCATCCGTCTGGACGAGCGATTGTCGCCCATTGAGCAGGCGGAACGTCTCTTCGACCGCGCGGCCAAGATGGAACGCGCCGCCGAGATCATCCCTGTGCGGCGGGCCGAATTAGAGGCAGATCGGGCTTTTGTTATGCAATTGCAGAGCGATCTCGCCCTGGCCGAGAACCAGCCTGAGATCGCCTCTGTACGCGAGGAATTGCGCGGGGCCGGCTATCTGCGCGTACGCCCCAAACGGCATCAGCGCGCCGCGCCGGATCGTTCACAGCCAATGCGTTTCCTCTCGCCGGATGGGTTTACGATCCTGGTGGGGCGCAACGCTCGCCAAAATGAGATAGTCACCTTCAACGAAGCCAACGCCGAAGATCTCTGGCTGCATATTCGTGATCTGCCTGGCGCCCATGTGGTGATCCGCAACGGCGGGCAGAACGTCAGCGCCGAGACGGTTGAAGCGGCGGCGCGTCTTGCCGCTTACTTCTCAAGCCAGCGCGGCGAGCGAGCCGTCCCTGTGGCGATAACCCAACGCCGCTTTGTCACGAGGATGCCCGGTGGACACCCAGGCCAGGTTCACTTTCGCAACGAAGAGACCATCACTGTGGCGGGGACCATGCCAGAGTTGTAAAAGGGGCAAGGGGCAGGGGGCAAGGGGGCAAGTGAAGTCGTTTCTGCCGTCTGCGGTCTGCCGTCTGCCGTCGCCTCTCCTCAATCACGAACCCCAGTTATTCAATGGAACCGGGGTGACACATTTACCCACAAGCGGTACAATAGTGAGGACAATATCCCTTACCCCTACGGAAGGAGAGATCGATGACGATCAAAATTGGGTTGATTGGTTGTGGCAGCATCATGCGCTATCACGTTGAAGGATGGGCGGCTATGGCGGGCCGCGCCGAAATCGTAGCGGTGGCCGACGTGGCCGAGGAGAATATCAAGGCGCGCGTCGCCGAGATCGGACGCGATGTAACCATCTATCGCAATTATCACGATCTGCTGGCGGATGACTCCATCGACGCCGTGGACATTGCCCTGCCCCATCACCTGCACTGTGAGTCGATCACATCGGCGGCGCGGGCGGGTAAACATTTGATGACCGAGAAACCGCTCTGCCTGAGCCTCACCGAAGCGGAGTCGATCCGGCAGGCCGTCGAAACCAGCGGCATCATTATGATGGCGGCGCATAATCAACTCTTCTTCCCCGCGGTATTACAGGCCAAACAGATGATCCTCCACGGCGATCTGGGCCAGATCTATGCCATCCACTCGTATGATTGTGACGCCCGTCGCGGCAGACTGGGATCCAACAAAGCCACCTGGGAACAGGAAATGCGACCCTCGCTGGGCGGCTGGCGTATCGACCCGGCGCAAATGGGCGGCGGCGAATTCATCGACACGGGCTACCACCCTACCTATCGCCTGCTCTTCCTGGCCGGGGAGACGCCCGCCGAAGTCAGCGCCATGCTGGGGACATACCGCTTGAATATGGATCGCGAAGATACAGCCTATCTTCTCGCCAAATTTGCCGACGGGCGGATCGGGCAGGTGATGACAAGTTGGGCGATCCGCTCGCCCGGCGCACGGCGGACGCTCTTCCACATTATGGCCGAGGCGGGCCAACTTTGGGGCGAAACGGATCGCCTATACTATCAGCCGGTCAACTTCAGCGCGCCGGCAACCATCGATTACCCCGGCTGGACATCGTCGATCCCCACCTTCGCCGCCGAGATCAAACATTTCGTCGAAGCCATCGAGGGCGGTTTCCAGCCCTATCATTCGGTCGCCGAAGCCACCGAGACCCTGCGCTTGATCCTGGCTGGCTATCAATCGGTAGAGACGGGCAAGACAGTGCGGGTAGATTCGCTGTCGTAAAGATTGTGATCAAGTCATGAATGAATTGGATACGGAGCGCCGCGCGCAGCTTTGGACGATCCTCGTGATCGGCATACCACTTCTGCTGTTGGCGCTTTACGGCTCCTTCATCTTCGGCGCATGGGATTGGCTGAAACGCTGCCCGCCCGACTGCGCCAATGTCCAATATCCGCGGGCTTATCTGGCGGGTGAGGATTTCACTGGAGCCAATCTGGATACTGCCAATCTGGCCGGAGCCTATCTCGTGGAGGCCAGGCTGGCGCGGGCAAATCTCTATTTTGCCAACTTGCAGGGAGCGGATCTCACAGGGGCGGATCTGGCTGGAGCGAATCTGCGTGCTGCCAATTTGCAAGAGAGCAATCTCAGCAATGCCCTACTTCAGAGGGCGGATCTGAATGGAGCGCGCTTGTTCAATGCGCAGTTGGCCGGGGCGGATCTGCGCGGCGCGCTTTTGGCGACGGCTTCTTTAGAGCGGAGCAATCTGCGCGGCGCACTCATTGATGAAAACACACAGATCGACGAGAAATGGCGGCTGGTCTGGGATTTGGTCAACCAAGGCGGGCAGGGACGTAATCTGGTCGGGAGCGATCTGAGCAACGCCGATCTGCGCGACACGGACTTTCGCAACGCAGATCTGCGGCAGGTCCGTTTTGACGGCGCGGACCTGCGCGGATCTGATTTTGTCGGCGCCCAGTTGGCAGGCGCCAGGCTTACCGGCGCGTTGCTTGACGAAAGCACGCAGATCGATGGGAAATGGCGGCTGGTCTGGACGATCCTCAATCAGACGCAATGGAACCGTAAACTCGCCGGCGCGGATCTCTCTGACGCTTACTTGAGTGGAGTTGTGTTGCGAACGGCGGATCTGAGCGGGGCGGATCTCTCAAACAGTGTGCTGGTCAGCGCCGATCTCCGTCAGGCAGCGCTAACGGGCGCCAATCTGCGCGGCCTAGACCTTACTGAAGCATCGTTGCGCGGCGCAGATCTGACCGGTGTTGATCTCACCGGCGCGCATCTGCAAGGGGCGGATCTTTCTCTCGTCAATCTGGCCGGCGTCCTTTGGGATGAGACGACTGTCGTGGCCGCAAAATGGCGCACCGTCCGCCAACTCATCACCGATGGCGGCGCTGAGGCTGATCTGGCCGGGCGCAACCTGAGCTACGCCAATCTCGCCGGTGCCGATCTGCGCGGCGCGGATCTCAGCAGCGCCGATCTTCAGGGCATCGACCTGCGCGGCGCGGATCTACGTGGCGCCAATCTGACCAATGCCAAAATCACCGACGCCATCCTCGACAACGCCGATCTCACCGACGCCATCCTCACTGGCGTGGACTGGGCGCGGACGAGTCTGGAGGGCGCGATTTTATCAGATAATGAGGGGATAGGTGATTAGTGATTGGGGACTGGGCAATCATGTAGACTTTCTGAATCTCCTAATCGCCCAATCTCTATCAAGAGAGACTGAGCGATTGGGAGATTTCAGAGGCTTCACCCAATCCCCAATCCCCAGTCACCTGTCACCTGTCATCAACCACCCACAGGAGAGACCATGCTTACCCAACAACAAGTCGAGTTTTACCGAGAGAACGGCTATCTGCTGGTGGAGGGGATGTTCTCCGCCGAGGAGGCCGCCCAGTTCCGCCAGGAGGCACACGCGTTGATCGAACGCTTGCAGAAGATCAGCGAGGTGGATGCGACCTGGGCCAGCGCCCGCGAGGTCGCCATGACCAAGACTTCGCTGCTCCACTGCCACAATGTACAATTCCACTCGGCGCTCTTCACGCGGCTGCTCGTGGATGAACGACTGACCTCGGCGGCGGCGCAGATCATCAGTTCGCCCAATGTGCAGCTCCACCACAACAAGCTTTTCATCAAACCGCCGGAAAAGGGATCGCCCTTCCCCATGCACCAGGACGAACCCTTCTTCCCCCACGACAACCACAGCATGATCGCCGCCGTTGTCCACTTTGACAACGCGCCGCTGGAAAAGGGCTGCATCCGCGTGGTGCCGGGCAGCTACAAACAAGGACCGATCCCCCATGTGCAGGAAGGCGGCTGGCATCTGCCCTTCGATCAATACCCATTGGAGTCGTCGGTAGCCTGCCCTGCCAAAGCTGGGGACGTGCTCTTTTTTAGCTACCTCACCATCCACGGATCGGGCGTCAACACCAGCAACGAAGCCCGCACCACCCTGCTGATCCAGATGCGTGACCCAGCGGACCCGCCATCCAAACTCGTCCACCTCTCGCGCGGGCAGGGGATGATGCTGCGCGGCTTCGATCCCACCGCCGACACCGCCAGCCAGGTCCACGCTGAGAAACCGGCGGCGATGGGTGGCACGATGACGATGGGTATGTAAACATCAAATGAGTAACGAGTAATGAGTAGGTTGACGAATTACTTTCCCAATTGGCGACTCTGCCATTGACTTACTCATTACTCATTTTTCATCCTCACAGAAAGGAAATTCTCCCCGTGCTCCACAAAATGCGCTGGACCCCGCAGAAGATCGCACAGCGGATTGCGTTGATCGAGCCGCTGGCCTACCGCCGACAACAATTGATCTCCTCGTTCCATTATTTGGATCTGCCCGATCCCGAAACTGCGCCCATCATCGGCGCGGATGTGGATCGCAGCGGTTGGCAGAGCATCCAATCCAACAGCCATTGGGGCAACAAATTCGGCAACTTTATGCTCAGCACCGAATTCAACATCCCCGCGGATTGGCGTGACGATGCGCCGGTTGCGCTCTACCTGCCCCTGGGTGAAGCGGCCAGTTTCAGCCATCCAGAGGCGCTGGCCTATGTGGATGGCGTCGCCTATGCCGCCTGCGACCGCCACCATCAAGAGTTTCGCCTCAAGGATGAGTGGCGCGGCGGCCAATCTCACCATCTCGATTTGCATGGCTTCTTCGGCGGGATTACACTGCGGCCTGATTTTATCCTCTTCCTCGGCCCGTGCGCCGTGGCGCAGATCGATCAGCCGACGCGCGACTTCGCGGCGCTGGCGCGGGTCGCCCTCGGCATCGCCAACAATTTAGATGCGAACCATCCCGCCAAAGGACATCTGCTCAACGCGCTCAATGACGCCTTCAACCGCGTGGATCTGCGCGAGCGCATTGCGGAGGTGGCCGAAACTCCCTTCGGCGATGACTTCTACGCCAGCATCCCCGCTGCATTGGAGACGCTGCGCGAGGGCATCGCCAACGCCGGCGCGCCCATGAATGTGAGCATCGTCGCCGCCGGCCACGCCCACATCGACGTGGCCTGGCTGTGGACACTCTGGCAGACGCGACGCAAGGCCGGGCGCACCTTCCACACCGCCTTGCGGTTGATGGAGCAGTTCCCCGACTATCATTTCACCCAGAGCCAGCCGCAGTTGTACGACTACGTGCGCCAGGATTACCCCGAACTCTTCGAGGCGATTAAAGAACGGGTGGCCGACGGGCGCTGGGAAACCATCGGCGGCATGTGGGTGGAGGCCGACTGCAACCTCAGCGGCGGCGAATCGCTGGCGCGCCAACTTCTGCTCGGTCGCACCTTTTACCGCGATCACTTTGGACCCGAAGCGGAGACGCCTGTCCTCTGGCTGCCCGATGTCTTCGGCTACGCCTGGAATCTGCCCCAACTGATCCACGAAGCGGGGATGAAATACTTCTTCACCATCAAGATTGGCTGGAGCCAATACAACCGGCTACCCTACGATTCCTTTTGGTGGCAGGGGCTGGACGGAACCAAAGTGCTCACCCACTTCAGCACGACGCCCGAAGTTGGCAGCGCCTACGCCAGCACCTATAACGCCGACGCTTCGCCGCGCGCCGCCCTGGGCACATGGACGAACTTCCAGCAAAAGGAACTTCAGCACGAATTGCTGATGGCCTATGGCTATGGCGACGGCGGCGGCGGCCCCACCCGCGAGATGCTCGAAAATATCGAGACCATGCGTCACTTCCCCGCGGCGCCGCAGATGAAGCCGGGCAAGGTCACCGATTTCTATCATAAGTTAGAGGCCGAATCGGGCGACCGCTTGCCGACGTGGAACGGCGAACTCTACCTGGAACTGCACCGCGGCACCTACACCACGCAGGGACGCAACAAGCGGGCCAACCGCAAGAGCGAATTCCTGCTACACGATGTGGAATTTTTGGCGGCGCTGGCCGCGTTGATCGACCCGACTTATGACTATCCGCAGGCGACGATCAACAAGGCATGGGAATTGATCTGCCTCAACCAATTCCACGACATCATCCCCGGCAGCAGCATTGGGCCGGTCTATGTTGAGTCATTACAGCAGTACGCGCAGATCCGCGATCTGGCCGAAACGGTGAAAGCGGACGCGCTCACGGTCATCGCCGCGGGGTTGAGCGAGGAAAATCTGCTGTTGGCCGTCAACCCCACTGGCTTCGCCCGCGGCGAGGTCATCTTCTGGGATGGACATCTTCAGTCGGATCAACATCTCTGCCGCGCCGATGGCACGATGATCCACTGCCAGGGGGGCGAGCGCGGCACCTTCATCGACGCCGGTGAACTGGCCCCGTACAGTGTCACACCGATCCAGATTTGTGATGGACAGGTGCTGCACATGCACTCCGGCCTTTCCGCCTCGCCGCTCCATTTGGAAAACGATCATCTGCGCGTGGATCTGAACGAGGACGGCGACATCATCGCCATCTTCGACAAGGCCAATCATCGCGATGTGCTGGCCGCGGGCGGCATTGCCAACCAATTCCAGGCCTTCGAGGATCGCCCCATCAACTGGGACGCCTGGGATGTGGACATCTTCTACGACGACAAGCGCTACCTGGCCGATCCGGCAACGTCGGTGCGCGTCGTTGATGCGGGTCCGTTGCGGGCCACGCTGGAGATCCGGCGGCGCATCCTGCACAGCGAGTATACCCAGCGCATCAGCCTGAGTCACAACAGTCCCCGCCTGGACTTTGAGACGCAGATCGACTGGCGCGAACGCCACGCGCTGCTCAAGGTTGCCTTCCCGGTGGATGTGCTTTCGCCCACAGCAACCTATGAGATCCAATGGGGCAATGTGCAGCGCCCCACCCACCGCAACACCAGTTGGGATTGGGCGCGCTTCGAGACCTGCGCCCAAAAGTGGGTGGATCTGAGCGAAGGCGGCTACGGCGTCAGCCTGCTCAACGACTGCAAGTACGGCCACGACATTCACAACAACGTGATGCGCATCTCGCTCTTGCGCAGCCCCACCATGCCCGATCCTACGGCGGATCTGGGCGAGCATCACTTTAGCTATAGCCTCTTCCCCCACAGCGGGGGGTGGGACGAACGCACGATCCGCGAGGCGTACGCGCTCAACGATCCCATCCTCGTAGAGGCGACGCGGGAATCGGCGCATCATCGCCGACCGCTGCTGTCGGACGTCATCGCATCATCCCTCGTCTCCGTGGACGCGCCCAACGTCGTCATCGAAACCGTCAAACAGGCCGAGGACGGCGACGGTATCATTGTCCGCCTCTACGAGACCCAGCGCCGCCGCGGATCAGTGACACTTTCTACAGGCTTCAAGCTGGCCGGCGCGGAACAGGTCAACCTGCTCGAAGAGACCAAAGAAGCCCTAACCGTTGACGGCAATCAGGTGACGTTTGCGATTCGTCCGTACCAGATTGTGACGTTGCGATTGAAGACGTAATGAGTAAGGAGTAAGGAGTAAGGTCTTGTCGACGAAATAGGTTCCCAAGCGGCGAAAAATATAGTATTGATACTCATTACTCCTTACTCATTACTCTACCAAGGAGGTTCCCCATGTCCACCCTTTCCTCTCGCGAACGTGTGTTTCGGGCAATCCGTCGCCAGCCCACCGATTGTGTGGCGGCGATGCCCTATATGTACGATATTGCGGCGCAGACGGCGGGGATTCCTGTGCTGGAATTCAGCACCAATCCAGAGGCGATGGTGCGTGCGCAGTTGACGCTCCACGAGCAACTGGGCCAGGATGTAATCGCCATCGGCGCGGACAACTATTACATCGCCGAGGGCTTCGGCTGTGGAACCACACGCAACGAGGGCGAGATCCCCGTGCTGATCAAGCCGCCGCTGCAAAGCATGGACGGCGTCTTCGATCTCGAAGTACCCGATCCCCAGCGCCATGGACGGATGCCGGTGATGCTGGAAGCGCTCAAACTGGCGCGCAAAGCCGTGGGGGATACCGTCGCCCTGCGCTCACCGGGGACCGGTCCCTTTGCGCTGGCGTCGTACTTTATCGGCTCGCAGCAGTGGCTATTGGAGATTGCGATGGTAGAGCATGGCTTGGAAGGAGCCAATAAGGCCGCTGTACTCCACGCGTTGGAACTTTCCACCGAGGCGTTGATCCGCTTTGGCAAAGCCTGCCACGACGCCGGCGCGGACATCCTCCACTGCGGCGATTCGCTGGCCTCGTGCAATGTTATCTCGCCGGGGACGTACAAGCGCTTTTCGTGGCCCTATTCCAAGCGGGTCTTCGAGGCGTGGCATGCCCACGGCGCGCAGAATACGCTGCTCCATATCTGCGGGGACAGCACACGCGTCCTCGATCTCTACGCCGACACCGGCGCGGATATAGTGGAGATCGATAACGCCGTCAACATGGCAACCGCCAAGGGGCGCATCGGCGACCGCACCGCCATCGTTGGCAACGTCCACACGGTGGTGGAACTGCTCGAAGGCACGCCGGAGATGGTACGCGCCTCGGCGCAGCGCTGTATCGACGAGGCCGGCGCGGGCGGCGGCTTCCTCCTCGGCTCCGGCTGCATCGTCCCTCGCCACGCGCCGCTGGAAAACGTGCGCGCCATGATCGAAGTCGCGCACAGTCAGCCCTATCCGAATTAGGGACTGGGGACTGGGGACTGGGGATCGGGTATTGCATCTACGTCCGTCGTCCGCCGTCTGCCGTCAAGAAAGGATTACATATGCCTCGCATTTCAACTTCTTCGTGGAGCCTGCACCGTGCGCTGGGACGTCCGCCGTTGTTTGGGCCGGGTGAAGCGCCGCAAGGGCCCTCCGCTGCGGCAGAGATCTCATTGCTGGAACTGCCGTTACGGTTGGCCACAATTGGGATCAACACGTTGGAGATCGTCCATTTTCACTTCCCGTCCACCGATGGCGCTTATCTGGATGCGCTGCGCGCGGCAGTGAAGGATGCGGGGGTCGAACTCTTCAGCGTCCTCATCGACGCCGGCGACATTACCCACGCCGACGCTGCCCAGCGAGAAGAAGCGCTGACCTGGATTCGTTCTTGGATCGACGTAGCGGAACGGGTGGGTGCGTCTCATGCGCGGGTGGTGGCGGGCTATACGCCGGTGGAACGGGATGGCGGCTACCTCCGCCATCACCCCATCATTCAACAGAGCGCCAATAATCTCCTCACCCTTACCGATCACGCCGATCCGCTGGGCGTGCGCGTGATCACCGAGAACTTCCGCGAGACGGGAAGTCGCGCCGATCAACTGCTGGCGATCCTTGAATTGTGCGAAGGACGGGTGGGGCTGTGCGCGGATTTCGGCAACGCCAAAGGCGCGGACAAGTACGACGAACTGGCCGCGCTCTTTCCCCACGCCGATTCAGCCCACGTCAAGGCTGAGTACGACGCAGCCGGCAATGTGGATCACACCGAGTTGGCGCGCTCGCTGGGATTGCTGCGCGCAACATCCTTCAACGGCCCCATGTCGCTAATCTTCGACTCGCCGTTGCGCCCTGGCGAAACCGAGTGGGACAACCTCGTGATCCTGCGCGATCTGGTGGGGAAAGAGATGAATGAGGAATGATGAGTGGGTTTTATAGTGAAACGTTTTTCAAAGCAAACTCGATAGGAGCCGAAACGATGCAACCAACGTTCAATGGCCTGGGCATGCACCTGGGCAATCTTTCTCAACTTTCCAACGCTCAGACCCATTCGATCAGCGCGGAGAATTTCCGCGGCGAAAAGGGCAAGGGCGGCATGGCGACCGAAGGCACCGGCGCGGACGCCGCCCGCGAACTGGGACAGGGCTGGAAGGTCTCGCCGTCGATCCACATTGGGGGACGGCAGACCGTCACCCTGGCCGAGATCGATGGGCCCGGCGCCATTCAGCACATCTGGCTTACCGTCCACCCGCAGCATTGGCGGCGGCTGGTGCTGCGCATGTATTGGGACAACGAGGAGACGCCGTCGGTGGAGACGCCCATCGGCGATTTCTTCTGCAACGGCTGGGGGGAACGCTGCAACATTACGTCGCTGGCGGTAGCGGTGAACCCGGCGGGCGGCTTCAACGCCTATTGGGAGATGCCCTTCCGCCGCCATGCCCGTATCACCGTCGAAAACCTTGCGGCCGACGAGGTGCGCGGTTTCTATTATCAGATCACCTACGCGCTGACCGACGTGCCCTCAGATCGGGCTTACTTCCACGCGCAGTGGCGGCGCAGCAACCCGCTCCCCTATCAGACCGACCATGTGCTGCTCGACGGCGTCCAGGGACAGGGCCACTACGTGGGGACCTACCTGGCCTGGGGCGTCAACAGCACCGGCTGGTGGGGTGAAGGGGAGATCAAGTTCTTCATGGATGGCGACGAGTGGCCCACGATCTGCGGCACGGGCACTGAGGATTACTTCGGCGGCGCGTGGAACTTTGAATTCCCCAAAGGGGAGTATGGCGTCTTCTCGTCGCCCTACTCTGGCCTGCCCCAAGTGATCAAGCCGGATGGCCTCTATCGCAGCCAGCAGCGCTTTGGCATGTACCGCTGGCACATCACCGATCCCATCCGCTTCCGCGAGGATCTGCGGGTGACGATCCAGGCGCTCGGCTGGCGTTCGCAATTGGAAGGTAAATCGCGCTATCTTCCCCTGAAGGATGACATCGCATCCACCGTTTTCTGGTATCAAACCGAACCACACGCGGCCTTCCCCACCTTGCCCGGCCTCAACGATCTTGAGGTGATTTAGAACTGGGGATTGGAGATCGGGGATCGGGTCATGTTTCTTGAATCTTCTAATTCTTGATCGCTATCAACAAGATATCGGATATTGGAGATTAGCAATTGTGTACCCGATCCCCAGTCCCCGATCTCTGATCCCCAATCCCCAGTCCCTTATGTCCGCATTTATGCCCGCCTTCTATACCCCTGTATATGGTCGAGGATCTGCCTATCTGCTAGTGTAGGGCTACATCCTATTGGATAAATGTGATCCCGAACTACTATTCCACGATGGGCGACTGCCATAATTCGAGTGGATGCCCGTCCTGTGGGAGGAGGCATAATCTCATGTTACGACGAATTGAGGACCTACGCGGATTCAATCTACGTGCAACCGATGGTGATATTGGTCAGATCGATGACTTCTATTTTGGCGATGATGATTGGCAAGTCTGTTATATTGTCGTGGATACAGGTCCCTGGCTTTTTGGGCGCAAAGTTTTAATTTCGCCCCATGTCGCACATCCGCCTCTGTGGGAGGAGCGCGTACTGGCGGTGGATCTGACTAAAGAGCAGATAGAAAACAGCCCGGACATTGATCTGGACCGGCCCGTTTCGCGCCAGCATCAGATTGCGCTGCATAGCCATTATGGCTGGCCTGCTTTTTGGGCCGGCGGCGCAGTGTTAGGACCTACCGGCGCGATGCCGCTGGATTATCCGTCGACGGGTGCAGGATTGGCTGCTGAACAGACATACGTTGTCGATGACGCAATGCCAATCGAGGAAGACCTCGCCGCGACCCATGCTGGGGATGATCCACATCTGCGCAGCGCCAAAGAGGTGACGGGGTATTACATTCAAGCCACTGACGGCGAAATCGGCCACGTTGAAGATTTCTTCGTCAGCGAGACCGAGTGGAACATCCAATATGTAATGGTGGATACGCGCAACTGGCTGCCAGGGCGCAAGGTATTGATCTTGCCTGATCGCATCCGTGAGATCGACTGGGAAGGCTCCCAGGTCTTTGTAGATCATACGCGCGACGAGATCAAGGATAGTCCTGAGTTTGATCCCCAGGGTTCGCCAGATCGCGCTTATGAGGCGCGCTACTTCGATTACTATGAGCGCCCTTATTATTGGCTGTAGGCATAGAACAGGAGATTTTAGACCTGTTCCCCGATTCCCACTCACCAATCCCCTCTGCCATACCGCGGATCGTATCCGAAGGCGGCGCGGGCTTTGGCGATGCTCAGTGGGGATCGCCGTCCCTCCAACTCAGAACGGATTTGGGTGCGCTCGCCGAAGAAACGACGGATCAAGTCTTCGCTCTCTTCGTCCAAAACGACCTCGGCGCCGGTGATGTTGTAGACGCCCGGCTCAACTGAACCCACTTCAATGGCCTGACGGCAGGCGCAGGCGGCATCGCGAGCGTCGGTGCGCGTCCATAGCAGCCAGGACCCGCCTGCTGGATTCTGCGCCATGGCTGCGACTTCGGGCGCAAGCCGGGGTATAGGACGCACGCCCATGAACCGGAACGAGAGGATCGTCAGCCCGAAGTTGTGGACAAAGTAATCGGCCGCCTGTTCCCCGGCCATTTTGGAAAGCGCATAGCTGTTGATTGGTCGCAGCGGGTGCGCTTCATCCACTGGCGCGTAGAGGGGCGGCGCGCCGGCAAAACCGTAGACCTGGGCGCTCGACGCCGAAACAATGCGCTTGATCCCCATATCGGCGCAGGCCTGGAAGATGTTGAAAGTCCCCTGCACATTCTCGCCATAGGTGCGCGGATCAGGGACCTTGCCAGCGTCGGCCCACGCGCCCATGTGGATCACAGCGTCTGCCTCTGCGCGCGCCAGCGCATTGTAGACTTCGCCAGCCTGGGTCAGATCCACGCGCAAATAGCGCCCCGGCGCATCTTCCACCGGCGGATTCAGATCTACCCCTAGCACTGTATAACCGGCCTCGACCAGATCTTGGACGATGTAACGGCCAATACCGCCGTTGCTCCCTGTAACCAAGACATTCATTGTTTACTCCTCTCGTAGTTGATGTGGATAACAGGTGACTTGTTCAGCTTCGATTGTGTAGATCCAATGCTGGCTGTCCCTGTCAGGTGATGGCGCACATGGAGGTCAGAGATGTGGGTTACTTTCACCTGAATTTTGGCCTTTCGTCTAGGACAAGATAATCGCCCACCAGATGGCCCTCGGTGGTGAAGAGCGAGAAGGCTTCTCCGGTGGCGGCATTGTAACTCTTAAGGATGAGAAGATAGCTCCCCGACGGCGCGGCGATGGCGATGCGGTCGAGTGTTCCCCGATCGTTGGTCAGCGAGCCGGGCGGCTGATCATGTTGGGTGAGCAACTGCCCATTCTGGTCGAGGATCTGCACCGAAAGGCGCGAATCGGGATCGTCCACCCCTCGCCATTCTAATTCGATCAGCCGGAAACGCGCATCCTTGCCCGGACGCACGGTAAAGTTGTCGAGCCAGAGATCATCGCCAAAGCGGAAGGAGGCTGTCGATGTCGCAATTGGCTCGGCGGCAGGCAGCAGATATTCTACAAGCCGCTGTGTGCCAAACCAGATCTGCCGTCCGCGGAAGGCCCAGCCATCCAACCAACGCTCGGTGGTCGATTCGAGCGAGCCGGGCGGCGTCATCGCCAGCGAGAGCCAGACCCGGTTATAATCGTCGAGCCAATCGGTTAGGGGCAGCGGATCTTCGCCCACCGGCGTGCGCACCCAACCGATGTAGGGGAGTTGCGGCGGGCCGGCGTTCATCCACGCCGCAGTGCGCCCTAGCATGTCGTAGTATAGCAGCATGTCCACAACGGCGATGTCGTCCCGCTGCGCCGTCTCGGTCAGGTAAGCCCAAAGCTGTTGATTGTCCTCCGGCTCGGCGCCCCGTTCGTGCCAGCGTGGATCGCCCTGCGCCGCAATGGGCAGCATCCCCATGAAGAAGATGAGGCTGATCGCGGCGATGACGAACGCCCGTGGTTGTAACCGCCGTTGCCATGCCATGCCCAATCCGTAGAAGATCGAAATTGTCGCGATCAGCGCCATCCCCAGCGTGATGACGATCCGCCAGAGGGGTTGCTGCCAAAAGAAGGGTTGCAGCCAGAGCGGTTCCACAATCCGATCCATTAGCAGGCTGCGCCAGTGCGAGATGAGCGGCGCGTGGGGCCACGTCCACAGCCGCTGCTCCTGGGTGACGCCGATGTAGAATTCCCAGCCTTCGAGTACACCGGTATTGACGAGCACGCCCGGCAGTTGGGCAAGGATGGAGACGAGCAGCGCTGTGATCACGGCGATCCGCCGCCAGCCTGCGCCGTCGACGATCTGCGCCAGCGCGGGCAAGGCCATGAGGATCAGCGCAGGTGTGGTGAAGAGGATCAACCGCGGTCCCCAGGCCGTACCGCCGGGCCAGTCCCACCAGAGGCTGTAGAGCAGCAGGGGGATGACGAAGACTGCGAACGCCAGCAGAAATTCGGGCAGGCGACGCTGCCGCCGCCAATGGGGCAGCCCCAATGGGATGACGAGAACCAGCGGCAGATACCAGAGCAACCCTTTACCGGGGCTGATCAGCAACCCTGCCAGCCCAACGACGATCGGCGTGGTGAAGCCTTCCACCGGGTCGAGGGGATGGCCGAGGAGATGCCCAAAGTGGGCGTAGCTCTGCGCCATCATCCACAACAGCGCCAGCACGGGCAGCGCCCCCAACGCCAGCGCCTCGCGCCAGAGCCGGGCCGGGCGCAAGGCGGCGCGATCTTCCCAGAGTAGATAGAGCCAATAGAGGCCAAAGGGGAGCAGCGTCACGGTATTGGCCTGCCGCGCCAGCATGATCAGCGCCATCCCCCCGCCAGCGACAAAAAGCCAGCGCACGCTCCTCTGCGGAAAGCGGCGCGCGCTCACCATCCCAAAGAGCGCAAGGCAGAGACCGAATGCTGCCACCGGTTCGCTGAAGAGGGTGCGGGCGTAGGGCCAGGCTGGTGTCGCCGTTCCCCACGCCAGCGCGCCGAGGATGGCCGTTCCC
Source organism: Caldilineaceae bacterium (assembly GCA_019637695.1). Lineage (GTDB taxonomy): Bacteria > Chloroflexota > Anaerolineae > Caldilineales > Caldilineaceae > RI-153. The sequence goes on from JAHBVG010000028.1 coordinate 47,827, forward strand.
GGCGCAAAGTTGAGCCTCCGCGCCAATTGATAGAAGAGATAAGCCGTCGCCGCCGAGATCAGCGGGATCAAAAGCAGCGCCGTCTGCACAGCGCCGATCCCCGGCCAGAGTTTGCCCAGCGCGAAAAAAGGCAGCGCCAGCAGCGGGATCGCCGTTCCCTTCTTCGAGTAGAGGTTGCCGTCGAGACCGATGGCGTTTTGCGACGGCTCCCAGATCTGCTCCCAGGCCATCTGATTGGTGCGCCAGCGCCCTTCGATCAGCAAACTCTCGGTAACGGCCAGGCTGGCGTGTTCGTCAATGGAGTGGAAGAGGCCGGAGTAGCCGAGCAGATAGAAAAGCAGCAGCGCAAGCGCAAGCCAAAGGCCGATCCAGTGATCCGCGGTTGCGACGCGTAACGCGGGCGCGCTGAGCGCTTGCGACGTGCGTGGCTGGGGCATGGCGCTTTTCATCGGCGCCAACGGGTGAGGAGGATCTGATGGTGGATACCCCCATCTTCAAGTTGCACAGGCAGGCGATCCCCGCTGGCAGGGTCATACATCCCGGCGATCAACTGATATTCCCCTGCGGGCAGCGCGGAGATGGGCAGCCAATACTCGTCGCGGATCACTTCGCCCGGCAGCCAGCCCGACGTGGGGCAGGTGGCGCGGCAGGGTGGATTGTCCCAACCGGCGACGCGCTGGCCGTTCTGATCCAAAAGTTGGCTGAAGACGGTATAGGACTGCGCTGGCGTTTGCATCGCCTGCCAATAGAGGCCCAGGTGCAAGTAGTGTTCCTCGTTCACTATGCGCTCGGTCAAATCGTAGCCGAGGAAGAGGATGCCATCTTCGAGTGGAACGCGCAAGGGGACAGACGGCGCAGGAGGCTCAAATTGCGGCGGCAGATAGATGCGCAATTCCTGCAAGTGCGGGCCAATGTTGGGGATGGTAATGGCCCAGCGAAAGTTACGATGCAGCGCGTCGAGGATTTCGGCGCGTGCGCCGTAGAGCATATTGAGGTCGAAAGTCGTCATCGCCGCTACGGCTACACGGGGATCGTCGAGTAGCGCCAACAGCCGGTTGTTGTTGATCCCCCCGTATCGCCGCGCCGCTTCGTCCGTCCATGTGGGGTGGTACGAGAAGATCGACATCTCCATGCCCGCAGGCAGGTCGAGATCAGCTTCCAGCGCCAGGTGAGTGTTGAACGAGAGCAGCAGATCGCCCGCTTCCACGTAGCTGCGCAGGAAGGTAACAGCCTCGCGCACTTCGTCCATGCGGTTCTGGGGCGGAACGCTGACCAGATCCTCGCGCAGGATGCCGCCGATCTGCAAGCCACCGTTGACGGTGAGAGCGGCCAGAACAATTGCGATGGCCCATCCACGCGTGAGACGGGCAAGGATCGGCGCTGCGCTCACGGCGACGAGCAGGGCGAGCAGCGGCGTCTGCAAACTGTTGTAATAGCTCCCTGTGGTGCGCGGCAGCAAATGGACGGCGAAGAGGCTCAGCACCATCCCGGAGACGGCAAGCCAGGGCAGCCCCCACGTTGGCAGCGAACGCCGGCGACGGATCAGCCAAATCAGCGCCAATGCCGTGATCCCCAGGGGAAGGGCAAAGTCGATGAGGGTATGGCGCAGCACCAAGAGCATGGTGAAGAGATGGGTGGTGTAGCCCAGCGCGCCCGCTGTGTGAAATTCGAGGATGCTGTAACGCATCTGCTCGCCTGCGGCGATCCAAAAGGGACCGAAGAGGATCGCCGCCCCGATCACACCGCTGATCCCCACAGTGACGGCGGCGCGCAGGCGATCCCGGCTAGAGAGGATTAAATAGAGCGCGAAAGGGATCAGGGCAACAGCAACCGAAAGACGGGTGGCGATGGCGCAGCAGAAAAAGAGGATTGCCGCAGCGTTGCGCACTGTCTCTGCTGAGACGGTGGGCGGTAGCGCCACGTAGAGCGCCAGCGCCAGCCACAATGCCGTCAACGCGTAGGTGGCGGTGTAGACGAAGTGTGCGGCGGCGTAGACCGAACTCCCCAGCAGCAACAATGTGAGGACGGCGGCCCACGGCCCGGCCAGTTTGCGGGCGCAACCGCTGACGATCCCCCAGGCGAGGAGGGCGAGTACCATTGTCGTCAGCCGCCCCTCCACAAGTCCAACGCCAGTGATCGTTTGGATCAGTCCATAGACATAGGGCAGCAGCGGGGTCTGGGTATAAGCGAAGTCTCGATAGAGCAGCTTGCCCGCGTAGACCGAACGACTTGCCCACAGATACCAGCCTTCGTCGAGGTTGAGCTGTCGAAAAAAGAAGAGGAAGATCAGGGTCGTAGCGCAGACAAAGACCGAACCGATCCACGCCGCCGCCAAAACAAGGTGAGTGGATGGGCGGGCAGCAAAGGCGCGTTCCGGTGTCATGAGGGGAGTGGCAAACTTGAACATGGATGGTGAGAATCAGACAACACACAGCGGAAGGATAGCCGGGGTGCGCTCTCCTTCCGCTGTGTCAATTCGTTCATTGGAACCGGGTTACGGGTTGAAGTAGGGACACCCCTGGCCCTGCAATTCGTTGAAATAGAGACAGAGTACGATGAAGGAATCGCGGAAGTCAAGGCGATCCACCGGGCTCGGCTCCATAATCGCCCACCAATATTGTTCCTCGTCGCGTGGATTGCCGTCGTTCAGCCAGTCTAGATTGGGCATGGTGAGCATACTCATCAGGCCGATCCACGGGCGCCAGTTATCCTTGGCCCACTTGTAGGCGCCCACCAGATAGAGCGCTTTGGTACGTTCGTCGATGCCTGCGTCCGCGCCGTGCCACTTATACGAAGGATTCACCGAATCGCTCGTCCAGCCGAATTCGAGGATCACCACCTTTTTGTTGGCGTCGCCATAACGGACCATAATGGCGCGGATGTCCTCGACGCGGCGGAAGGAGAAGAAGCGATAGCCACCATAGCGAGGATTGGCCGCAGCTTCCGCTGGATCGAGTTCGGGCGGGGCGGCAAAACCGGCGCCGTGGACGCCCAACATGTCGAAGTAGCCGCTGCTGTTGCCGCCCATGGCCTGATACATCAGATCGTAGAATTTGTCGTCGGGCATGGCGAGGGCGCTGTCATCGCCCGTGGGGGCCATCCCTGCGCTGATGACAATGGCGTTGGGGTGGACGGCTTTGATGGCGCGGTAGGCTTTGCCCAGAAATTGGGCATACTCCGCCGGGTTGGGACGGTTGTTGCCCCATTCACGCGCCAGATTTGGCTCGTTCCAAATTTGGAAGGCCTGGATACATCCTTGCGCCTGGGGGGTACAGTTATAGCGTTGGGCCACCGTACGGACGAAATCGGCGAAATGATCGCCGCTGGCTGGCGGATGACCCGCCCAGAAGTTGTGCAGATCGGGGTCAACGCCGACGCGCGCCAGCAGTTTTAGACCATCCTTATTGACCTCGCCCACCACACGGTCGGCAATGCTCCAATCGAATTGTCCTTTGCCTGCGCCTTCGATAGTCTCCCAAGCGAAGGCCTGTTTGACCCAGTTGAAGCCAGCATCCTTCATGAGCTTGAGATCGCGGTCGCTCACCTCAGGCCGCCACCAGAGGAATGCCTGCGCGCCGAAATCGGGGCTTTCCATCGTGGCGGGCAGATAAGTCACCGGTCCTGATGAAGGCGTTGGCGTCGGGGCGGGTTGGGCCTGCGGACTCTCGGCAATCGTATCGGTCCGGCCCACATTGGCTAACTCCCCCTGGATGGTGATGAAGTCAACAGAGACCCATCCGCGCGGCGCGCCATTCTGAGCGATCTGCGCCCATGTTCGATCATCCGAGAGGGCGATCAGATCGAATTGCTGGCCTTGTGAGGCTGTACTTACCACGTCGAACGTTGTGCCTGGCCCGCTGCGCACGTTCAACTGAGACACGTTGATCATAGCGCGCACCGGTTGTCCGGCGTTTTGCCCTTGGGGTTGAGCGGAGGAGCCTCCACCGGTTTGGGTCTGCGCGGCGGGCGCAGGGGTCTCGGTTGGTTGCACTGCCACAGCAGGCGTCTTCGTCGGCGTGGGCGTGGGCGCTTCCTCGGGCCCACAGGCAGAGAGGATCAGGAGCAGCAGCGCGACTGGCAACAATTGAAAAATTCGGATATTCATGGTTGTTCCTAAAGGGCCTTATTGTCGAAGCAACGGAATGAAACCCGCTTGCTCAAAATGTCGATCTGAAGTTAAAGCATATTCAGTACTTCACGATTTGATGCGGGGTAGGCTCTGATTATACACTGGTTTCAGTGGTGTACAGAGAATCTACTTTGGCATATCGCGCAGCGCGTGGAAGACCGGCAGCGGCGTCCAGTCGTTGTTGACGATGCCCCATTGCGCCTTTTCGGTGCCGTTGGCAACAACGCGGAAGTTGAGGTTCCACAAGAAGGCCGGGCCCACCCATCCCCAATTCTTCATCATCTGGAAGGCTTCCACCGTCCACGCCGCCTGTTCTTCGTAGCTGTTGTCGTTGGCGTAGGCATAGCGAGGATCAAAGGCGCCGCCTGCCGCCCAGCCAAATTCCGTGGGCCAGATGCGTTTGTTGGCCGCGCCATACCGCACAGCAAGGTTCCGATAACCTTCCATTGTACTGCGGAAACTCCACGAGTGGTGCGGCGTATCGCAAGCGCCGTTGAAGCTGTTGCCGGTCTGCTGAATGACCGCACACGCCCGATCCCAGGTGACGCTGGGCGGCACATTGTATCCGCTGGGATGAGCGCCAATCCCGTCGGCGTACTGCGCCAGGCCATTTTGGAACATTCCCTCTAAATAACGAAAATCATCTATCGCAAAGTTCCCATTGTCTCCCGCCGGCGTCAGCGCGCCGCTGATCACGTACATGGATGGGCATGCGTTTTTGATAGCAGCATAGGCCGGACGCAACAGGTTCATGTATTCGGCAGGGCTGAGCGGACGGTTGCCCCACTCATAATGTAGATTCTGCTCGTTCCACACTTCAATGGCCTTGAGCGATGTGCCGCAATACTCGCGCGCCAACGCGCCGACAAAGTTGGCATAGGTCCGCGGATCCTGCGGCGGACCGCCCACGTTGGGATCAAAGCCGGTTTCGCGCGCCCAATCCGGCGCATTGACCACGCTGAAGAGCAGGTTGACGCCGCGGCTGTTGGCCGCGCCCACGATTGGACCAATATCGCCGAAGCCATATTGACCGGGGCTTGATTCGAAAATCTTCCACTCGATCTGTTGCTTCATCCAGTTGAAGCCCAGTTCGCGCGTCTTCTCCATGATCAGGTCTTGCTGCCCGGTATGGATGATATGGGCCTGAAGACCGTAACCAAACTCCCCGCCGCCGCTGGGCAGAGGCGCGTTGACAACTGTCGAAGATGCAGCCGCAGGCGCTGAACGCTGTTGCACCGCTGCCTGTGGACGCGGCGGGATCTCGCTTTCGCTCAACCGTGGCAGATCGGCCAGCGATCCCTGCACGGTGGTCAGGTCACGGAAAAGCCAGACAGGGGAACCCTGTCCGCTCAGTTCCACCTGGAGCCATTGATCGTTGGATGCCAACGCCAATACTCTCGCCTGGGTGCCTGCCGCTGCCGTCGTGACCACGTTATAATCGGTGCCGGGGCCGCCGCGCACATTCATACGGCTGGGACGGGTAACGGCTACCGTTGAGCCCGCGTTCTCCCCCTCAGCCGCCATGACATCCGTTGCCACAGACGCCGCCGCCACTGCAAGCGTCCCCGCCGCTACACCCGTGTTGAGCAGCCATTTGGCCATCCACGCGCTCTCCACGACGCCGGCAATGTTCACCTGGACCCAGGTTCCATCTTCATTCTCTGCCAAAATCTCCACCTGCGTACCTGCGGGAACCTGCGTCACCACCCTAAAACTAAGGCCGGGGCCACTGCGCACATTTGTCAGGCTAGATTGAGTATAAGCGACGCGGGCTGGTTCTGATGCAGTTTGCGGCGAATCATCCTGGCGGATCGGGCTGCTCACAGAGGCCGCACCGGCTGGCTTCGCTAAAATGAACACCGACAGCACGATCACCAAAAACAGCGCGAACAGTTGAACAGGGGTCTGGAGGTACATGCGGCGGAACAACGAATCCATGATTTTCTCCCGTACAAATTGGATTGGAAAGACACAAAGCGGGGGAGTGCGTCTTCTGACCGTATGAAATTCAGTAGTTCGTAATTTACGCTCTCGCTGGGTCCGTGACCCGGTGAAAGGCCCGGTCACGGACCGGCCCAGAGCGCATAGAATCGTGAATTACTGAAATTGCGCCAATGAGGCGACTGTCCTATTTTACGAAAGGAGGGCCAAAACGAGAAATCAGTAGGCATAAAGAAAACAGGCCGAGCATTCTGGCCTGTTTTCTTTGGATCAATTCAGTTGGTTAGACTTTACTTGGGCATATCGCGCAGGGCGTTGTAGACCGGCAGCGGTCCCCAATTGGGATCTACGATGCCCCACTGCGCCTTCTCGGTGCCATTGGCAACCACGCGGAAGTTAAGGTTCCACAGGATGGCAGGGCCAACCCATCCCCAACTGCGCATCATTTGGTAGGCTTCTACCGTCCAGGCGGCCTGTTCCTCGTAGCTGTTGTCGTTGGCGTAAGCGTAGCGAGGATCAAACGCGCCACCCGCCGCCCAACCAAACTCGGTGGGCCAGATGAGCTTGTTGCCTGCGCCATACTTCACTGCCAGATTGCGGTAGCCTTCCATTGTGCTGCGGAAACTCCACGAATGGTGGGGGCTGTCACAGGCGCCGTTGAAGCTGTTGCCATGTCGTTGAATCGCCTCACAGGCGGTCTGCCAGGTTGCACTCGGCGGTACATTATAGCCACTGGGGTGAGCGCCGATGCCGTCAATGTAGTTATTCATCCCAGCCTGGAACATCTGCTCCAAATATACCATGTCGTCAATAGCATAGTTGCCATTGTTGCCCGCCGGGGTCAGCGCGCCGCTAATGACCTTCATCGATGGGCAGGCAGCCTTAATGGCAGCATAGGACGGACGCAGAAGGGCGACATATTCGCCAGCATTCAGCGGTTTGTTCCCCCACTCGTAATGCAGGTTCTGCTCGTTCCACACTTCGATGGCCTTGACCGAACTGCCACAATAACGGCCAGCCACCGCGCCGAGGAAGTTGGCAAAGGTCTGCGGATCTTGCGGCGGCCCGCCGACGCTGCGATCAAACCCAGGTTCGCGCGCCCAGTCTGGCGCATTCACAATGCTGAAGAGTAGATTCACCCCTGCGCCGTTGGCGGCATTGACGATTCCCTCCATCGATCCCCAGTCGATTTGCCCTGGGTTCGCTTCAAAGACCTTCCATTCGATCTGCTGTTTGACCCAGTTGAAGCCCATACCTGTGGTCATCTGCATGACCTTGCCCGCCTGATCGTTGTGGACCATGTGGGCCTGTACGCCGTAGCCAAAGTTGCCGCCGCCGGTCGGTGCGGGTGCGGCAACCGGCGCCGGAGCGGGCGCTGCTGCGGGCGCTGGCTCGGCAGGAGCTTCACGCGCCTGCTCAACCGGGGCAGCGGCTACGACCACGGGCGCTGGCGGCGCAGGGATATCGGTGATCACGGCAACGCTGCCCGTATCCCCGGCAGGGTTAACAAGGCTACCAATTGTCCAGCCAGTCTGCCCATTGAGGTCGATCTGCCACCAATCGCCAGCCTGATTCTTGCCCAGAATGCGATAGATCGCGCCTGGCTGAACCTGTCCAATCACGGGATATTGGGTACTCGGCCCTTGCCGTGCGTTGACGATCTGTCCACTGCTCAAGCGGACGAAGTCGGGGGTAGGCTCAGGGGCTACCTCAGCAGCGCGAGCTGCCGGGGCCGTGAAAGCCAGGGCGATGCTGTTGGCCAAACCAACGGGTCGGCTGTTTTCTACCAATTGCGCTTCCACTTTCAGGCCGCTGACGCTACTAGGGGCGGCAAAGGCATAGCGCGGATTGTCCAACGGGCGAATATCCTGCACCAGGACAGAGCCATCCTGATCTTTGATGGTATAGGCCACCGAGAGGCTACTGCTGCCCCGCGTCATCAGCACACCTTCTTGGAACTGGCGCGCGATCTCCCAAATATTGGGGTCCACGTCGCCCCGATCCAGATCGCGGATCATCACCTGGGTGATGTTGTACTTGTCTAATAGACTCAATTTGTGCGCAAAGCTGCTGGCATTCTCGATAGTAACTGTACGCTCGAAGCCTTGATCATCTAAATAACTGTAAGAATAGGCGGCGGTGGCCTCGTTGTAGTTCAGCCGATTGAGGATGCGCGGATTCTCCAGCGTCACTTCAATGGGTTGACCAGGGCTTGCCCCGCCCTCAGTTTGGATCTGGCCGATCAGCGGCATCAGCGCGTCTTCGTATCCCTTGAGCAGCAGATAGCTGCCACTGCGTTCCACCGAGCGACCGGGCAATTCGATCTGAATCTTGCTGCGTTCGACCTGGCTGGCTGCCCATGCCAGCAGCGCTTCCATTTCGGCGCCGGGCTGGTACGCTCGCGGATCAACCGGAGCGGGTACGATCAGCGTATCCACAACCTCGCCAAGCGCCAGCCAGTCGTAACCAAGCGTGTTCCAATCCTGTGAAGAGACCTGATGAGGATATTCAACACGCACTGCCAGACGCTTGTTCAGGTCCGGCGCATGTAGCCGTTCGGCCAACAAAGTGACAAAACGCACAAAGTCGGCGCGAGCGGTGACATTGGCATCCACCCCTCGATAGTCGATGACGACCGCTGGGAATGGATTGGCAATCAACAGATCCGTGACGGCGTTGAGTTGATTGTCCATCAAGCCGGGATCGATGAGCATGTTGTTGAGCAGATCAATACGGGGCATCGAGCCTTCGTGCCAGTTGCGCAACACCGGCACGATCTCATAATTCCCCTGAGGAACGCCCTGGAGTTGGCCTTCGAGCGCGCCATCCCCACGCAGATAAAGGCCAGCAACGGCAATGCTCACAACCGAATTATCGGCATTGACTGGGATTTGCTGACCGACGCCGATATTGGCGGCGACACGCGGCAGCAGCGCGCTCGTCTGCATCACGACGAAGTTGGTGGGTACGCGCCCGATTACCTGAGATTCCAGGCGGTCATCCGCTTGGAGCAAGACTGTGGGCAAATGACTCCACTCGCTGCCCGTCCAGGTGTAGACGCCAAGCGTCTCATAGGGCTCGCTGTCATTGGGGATAGGGATCTGTAACACGGCTCCGCCAGGGGCAGCGCCGCGTACGCCCAATTGATAGAGTGGGCTGCGCGGCGTCAATGTGTTGGGCAATGCATCCGCAGCCTTACGCCATGCCTCGCCCGCCTCGCCCGAGAGGAAGGTTGTCCGCGGGACGCTCTCGATGGCAACGCGGAATGGCGTCTGCACCAGTTCCCCAGGGAAGGTCACCATCGTGCCATCCGGATCGACAATGGTTGCACCCCGTTCATCAACCTCAGTCAGCGTGAGTGATTGAATGCGCTCCAGCAAATTCACAGGCGGGAGCAGCAACGCGACAGCCAACAACGCCGGAATCAACAACAGTGTGATCAGCGAAGCGGCTGAGTTCTCCAAAAAGCTGGCCAGGTTACCCCAGAAGGACCCAGGGCGGTCGTAGTTAGTTCTCTGCATTAATCTCTTCCTCCAATTCTTGCTACTGCAAGACATCCAGACGTAATACAAGACTCGAAGTCCCGGCGCTGCGCCAAGAACTACTCGCAGGGCAAGATCCCATTCAGACAATTATCATAGCACAGTCAAAGAGGTGGACAAAAATCAACGAATGATACCTCTCAAATCCAGTGCGGAGTCGCGACCACCCATCCCTGGCTTTACCCGTCCATAGAAGGCCGTGCTATACTGCTCCAAATGTGAAGGTTATTCACATCCATACCCAATACGGAACAAAGTGTAAGAGTAACCCATTTATAGGGTCACTTTTACTTTACTATCAGACGCTTACCTGACGCGATCTCAACGATTGAACTTATAGACAGCATGAAGGAAATGTCCTACCAACTGCAAGAAGAAAGAAAAACAGCCCCACCTCGCTTTCGTTGGCTGCAATTGTTGCTTCTGTTTGGCTTCTTATTTAGCCTGCTGATTGGTCTGATCGCGCTGGCCGGTCTCTATTTGCTCGACTCCATCGAACCGCAACAAAGCAGTGTTAACACCCCTCCAGCCCTGATCCAACCTGCGCAGATCCCTCCTCACCTGGCCTTGCTGCAATTGGCCGGCGCGGACGCCGAAGCCTTAGGACGGCAGGCCACCAGCGCCCGTGAACGCGCGCTCGCCTACGCCATCATCCAATATGACAATCAGATCGCGGCGCCACGGCGCGCCGCCGAAATGCTACGCCTGGGCGGGCAGTTCCTTGAAGCGGGAGAGATGACCCAGGCGATGGCAGCCTATCGCGTTGTGCGCACAGTGGGCATCTTGTCGCCGGAAATCCCCGCGCTCGAGCGAGGACAGATCCTGATGCGCGCTGCTGTCGGTCTGCTTGAGAGCGGCGCCACCCAAGAAGCTGTGGAAACTGCCCAGCAGGCGCAATATGTCGCCATCCAACTGCCTGGGCTGCTGCCTGCCCAGCGCGCCGAGATCCTCAGCAGTGTGGCGCCGATCCTCAGGGGGCACGGCTCGCCCGAAATGATCCGCCAGATCGACGAGTTACTGCGCAATCCTAATTTGCGCCTCAACCGCGTGATGCTGATCAGCCAGTGGTCGCAACTTCAAGAAGCCGCGCCGGTTGATCCCGCTCTGGAAGAAGTGGCAGCTCGACGTCAGGCAGCCGCCCAGGCGCTGATCGACCGCCTCGTCGCCACCCGCGGACAGGACTATGAAATGGAGCGGGAGGCCCTGCGCCAGATCCTTCTTGAGGAGGATCAATTGCACAGCGTACGCTATGAACGCATGAATGAAGTAGAAACCCTGGGCCAACAGCATACGCTGATCGAGGAACAACGCGCCTGGCTGCTGCTTAAATTGCGGATCGCTCTAGGCGGTTTCGGTGTGGACCTGGTGCCGGAATGGTCGGGACAGCCCGACGCGCTGCGCCTTTCCCTCAACCAGGTTACCGCCAATTTGATGATCATCTTGCAGGCGCAGATTGCCGCTAAATCTGACGAAGCTGAAGCGGCTATGTTGCGGGCAGAAGTCTACCGCTGGCTGGCCTACCAGAGCGAACTAGGTTTTTATCCCAATCCGCCGATGGGGGAACTGGCTACCCAAATCGACGCTGCCGAAGCTGAATTGGAACGGTTGAACCTGCCGCCCGCCCTGCCCGCCTTCTACGATGTCAACGCCACGCCGCCCGGCTTCCGCATTGCGCGACGGTATTAGGAATGAATGAAGAATGATGAATGGGTAGTGCGAGTTGTCACACTACCCATTCATCATTCTTCATTCATCATTCATAACTCTGGAATCCTATGCTCGATATTGACGACCCCTCCCAGATTGCGCTTTCCGATCGACAAGGATGGCTGGCGCGGGCGGCGCGGATCAATGGGCGTTGGGCTGAAGCCATTGCCGGGGGACAGTTGGCGGCCCAGGGCTTGCCCGATCCTGCAGGCGCAGCGGTGATCTGGTTGGTGCTGCCCATTCCGCTTGCCGGTATTGGCGGGGCAGTTCAGGCAGCCAGCGCTCATTTGCCAGGGCCACGGGTGATCTGCTGGCAACCCACCCTGGCAACCCTGCCCGTGCAGGGAATCTGGCTCGATCCCTATGCATTGATGGATGCGACCCAGCCACAACGGTTGATGATTCCATCCCCGCCTGCGCCGGAATCGCACCCAACCACCCTCTTCCTCTTTTTGCTGGCAATATTGGATACCTGGCTGGGGCGCACGCTGGCTGAGGACGCGATCAAGCTGTCGGCAGCCTGCATCGACGAACTGGCATCCTCAACCGCGTCCGTTCCACTGGCTGAGAATCCGGCCAAACAGATCGCTTATCGCCTGCATGAGCGGCTTCCTCTCTTTTGGGCCGAGGAGCCGCTGACGGGGATCGCCTATGACTGGTGGCAACGCTACACGCTCTACGCCGAGGCCAAAGCGGAATGGAGTACAGCAGCGCCGATCCGCCAGGTGACGGCGACGGCGCGCTTTCCTCGCTATTGGCTCCAGGCAGGGACATTTGTGCGTCTCGCTCAAAACGCAGAGGAAGGCCCACCCTGGCTAAACGCATTGGATCGACTCTTCCACCGTCGCAAGCTGCAAGGGATGACAGTCGCCGCCCAAGAAGAAAGGCTGCCTGCGGCGCTGCTCTATCTGCTTGAAATAGGCGAATGGGTAGCGATCTACGCGGCGGCGCTGCTCGGCGTCGATCCAGCGGAACGGGTTGCACTCGATTTTCTTGACGCCTTCGTTGCGCCGCCATCCCCATCCTCATCGTCGATGACGTAGGCAAAAAGACCGAAAACCGTCACCCAAACATGCGTAAAAAACGGTTGACAGCCTTCTCGTTACCATTTATACTGAGTCACAAGTTCCTCACCCCACGGACGATCTAGCACTACAGTTCTATAGCATAACTGGTGAGGATCCGTTGAGCCGCCGTCTGAAGAAGGAAGGAACATGCTCTTCATGTCAGTGTGCAAGAAGCCAATCTTAAACGGAATAGACGTTCTCTAGTCCCAGGTGCGCCCGCGTGCCTGGGATTTTTTGTATTCGTGAGCATCTCAGAGCTTCCAATATCTGTTTTATCCCCACTTGTAGACGCTTATGTGCAGTTTCGTTTCAGCGGTATTTACCTATCTTAAATGTGAAAGGACAGGACAAACATGGACGCAATTGCAAGTCGCCTCATCAAAGCTCGTCAATATGCAGCCGAACGAGATCAGCGTGTTCGGGTTCACAGCTTTGAAGTCGAGATCCAGGGTGAGAATGCCAATCATATCGTCACCTATGATCGGGGTGAATGGGGTTGCGACTGCGAAGAATTCATGCGCCGTGGCCTCTGCGCGCACGTCATGGCGATGGAAGAAATTTTGGGCGATGCGGTAGAGCCGGCGCTGCTTCCACTGGTCGGGTAACGACCATCAGACGTATACAACCGATATTGAGAAGAGGCCGGGCAAATGCTCGGCCTCTTTGTGTTAATGGGGCAAGCGGCAGGTTTGCAAGTGGCAGGTTGTAGTTGAGAATCATCTACGCACTACGCACTACTCCTACGGCGTCACCCGCGCCAGATCGCGCGGGAAGAGCGTGGATAGACGTACATTGGGCAGGTTCAGCAACTGCATGAGCAGCCGCTCCGAGCCGATGGCAAAGCCGCCGTGGGGCGGCATTCCATAGCGGAACGCCTCAAGGTATGTGGCGAATGGCTCCAACCGATAGCCAGCGCGGTTGAGGGCGGCCTCGTAATCGGCGTAGCGATGAAGACGCTGCCCACCGGTCACCAATTCGGTGCCGCGGAAGAGCAGGTCGAAGGAGTTGGAATAGGCTGGTCGCTCTGGGTCGGGATGGGTGTAAAATGGTCGTTTCCCCATTGGGTAGCCTGGCACAAAGAGGAAGTCGCTGCCATACTCGGCCTGCGCCCATTCGCCCAGCCAGCGTTCATCCTGGGGAGAGAGATCCGGCTCTCCGCGCACGTCCACGCCGTGACGCTGCCAGATCAATTCCTGTGCATCGCTGAAGTGGATGTGCGGGATCGTCTCAGGCACGGTCGGCAACCTGGCCCCCAACAGAGCGAGTTCGGCGCTGTATCCCTCTTGCAACGTGACAAAGATCCCCGCCAGCACCTCGCGCAGCATCGCCATCACAGTAAAGTGGTTCTCGATGAAGCCAAATTCCACGTCGAGGCTGACATATTCGTTGACATGGCGGATGGTGTCGTGGGGTTCCGCCCGAAAAACAGGACCCACCTCATAAACCCGCTCGAAGACGCCCACCATGATCTGCTTGTAAAACTGCGGACTCTGCGCCAGGAAGGCCGTTTGGTCAAAATAGTTGATCTTGAAGACGTTGGCGCCACTCTCGGTAGCGGAAGCAACGATCTTGGGCGTCTGGATTTCGGTGAAGCCTTTGCGGTTGAGCGTCTCGCGGAAGCCAGCCATGACGCCCGCCGCCAGCCGGAAGATGGCTCGCCGCGCCGGATGCCGGTTGACGACCACAGCGTGATCGAGTTGAGCGGCCAACCCGGCCTGCACCTCGCGCTTGTTGATGATCACCGGCAAAGGCTCGGTCACTGGGGTGATCACCTCTACTTGGGGATGGTGAATTTCCACGCCGCCAGGGGCCTGCGCCATCTCGACCACGACGCCGCGCAATTCGATCACCGATTCAGCGCTGACGCCCCCCTCCAACACGGCCAGCAGATCCGCCTCACTTTCGGTGACAGCCTGCACCGTTCCCCAGCCATCGCGCAGCACCACAAAGACAACGCCCCCTAACCGGCGTACTGTGTGCAACCAGCCGCGCAGATGGACCTCCTGTCCCACATAGTTTTTTACCTCTGTCGTGCGGATTGTCGCTTGCCCCATGATTGCCTCCTTGTGGGTAATATAGGACGAACTGTCAGTCCGCCCTACACAAAAGAAAAGCCCCCGTCCCCAGGAGGACGAGGGCTTACGGCCACATCGTGGTACCACCACCTTTGCCCCAAACCGGGGCCTCAGCCAGTCAACACAAGCGAGGGCCGTGCAGACTGTAACGCGATAACGGGCGCACCCGAAGCCGGCTACTCTCATCCTGGTTTCACCGGTTGGCTCCGGGGTGTCACTGCAACGGATCGGCGGCGATGTTCGCAGCCAGGGCATCGCTCTCTGGGCGCCGGTGGGCCGTTCAGCCTCTCCCCATCATGGCCTTTGGTCTGGCTCAATTGAGCAGAAGCATACCATAGTCTGAGAGAAGAAGTCTACATCGTTTGGACGATTTTTTGCGTTGGGGATTGGGGATCGGGTCGAAGGATCTGAAATCGCCTAATCTCTCGTCAACAGGAGATTAGGCAATTAGACGCTTGAGGAAGTTCAACCCGATTCCCAATCCCCAGTCCCCGATCCCTGATCCCTAATCCCCTCTCTTTTTCCACTGATATTCGCGGATGCCAAAGTCGATGAGACCAAAGCCGAGTTTGGCGTAGACGCTGCGCCCTAGATTTGACGCCCAGATCCATGAATGGTGATAGCCGAAATCACGGGCATGTTGCAGGGTGGAGTGGGTAATGGCGCTACCCAATCCCTGCCGACGCAGTGTTGTCGGTGTGGAGATATTATAGGCGCTGGCGGTCATGCCATCGGCAAGCAGGGTCGAGGAGGTGACGGGTTCACCGTTCATGTAGCCGATGAAGTGCGTCACCTCTGCGTGGGGACCAAAGCCGTGCCGGGAATAGGCGGCGTGGAAGGCTGAGTAATCGTCGCTGCCGAAGCCTCTGGCGTTGATGTCGGTCCACTCGCTTAACATGGCCTGATCCGTGACCTGCCTGACATAGAAGCCAGCCGGGGGTGTATACGGAGGCAACGCGTCGAGATTGATGACCATCCACGTGCCAGGCTGGACGCCAATATTGCCGTGCAGCATCCACTCTCCATTCGACTCAGCATAGGCAAGCAGCCGCTCGCCCAGATTGGAGGGCTGGCAATCGGGGAAGATCAGCCAGTCCATTGTATTCGTGTCCTCCCCGATCCGGCGCAGGGTTTCGTCGATCTGCCTGTCAACAGTGGCAGAGGTGAAGCAGGTGCGCAGGATATTGTTGCCGGGCGCCCCATTGCTGATCGCCCAGGTGATCTCCTCATTTTCAACGAGCGTGATGCCGGGTAGATCGACAAAGTGGCGAAAGTAACTGATAAAATTGGCCTGCACCTGTTGGGGCGAGATTGGCTGGGCAGGCGATTGCGCGAGAATTGTCATGTGAGATGTCCTTTCTTCTCAGGATTAAACATAGCCGCCAAGGTGGAATACACCTGCGGCCAGTTCACATGACATAGGAATCAGTGGCTGTGGCGGAGGTGTATTCTTGAAGTCAACCATTCCCAAACAACTGACTGGTGGAAAATGCGCCAAACTTTCATAAAGGCACCTCCTTTCTGGGGTAGAAAACTTTGATGAGTGGTAACTGGGCAGGCAAGATTTACTCTAGCAGTCTGTCGGAGAGAGAGCAGTTTTACCGAATTTTGCACGAAACATGAATCAATATGAGCTAAGTTATGCGGCTAATTCGACCATTCTGGCACCATTTCGGGTATGAGGGACCCTGCATGTGCGGCTTTGTGCCGGTAAAGGGCGCGTTGAAGCTGCGTTCATGCGGTGCGCAGGAGATGCAAGCGCTTGAAGTTGAAAGCAAGACAGACCAGGTTCCACTCGCCATCGGCTTTGGCTTGACCGCGCAAGGAGAACTGACGGAAGCCCAAGACCTCTTTGATGATGCCGATAACGGGTTCGACGGTGCACTTGCGAGCGCCGTAGATGAGCTGGCCCAGTGCCGTCTGGAGTTTGTAGGCCATGTGCAGCACCAGAGATGCGTCGGGTGCAGGCGGCTCCAACGGCTGAAGCAGCGAGTGCCAGGGGCGGTGATGAGGCTCGCGGCCGGTGGCAATGTAGGGTTCAATGCCGCGGTCCAACAACCCCCTCACATTCTCCTCACTGAAGAAGCCGGCATCCAGCGCCGCTGCCTTGGGCGTACCCAAGGCTGGCGGGATGGCATCGACTGTGGGCAGCGCTTCCTGTTTATCATTGGCATGGTTGGAGAGGGTGTTGGCTACAATCAACAGCGTCGCCTGGTCCACCGCCACCTGCGTGTTGTAGCTCTGCTCAAAGGCTTTGTTGTTGCCGTTCTTCATGATGTGCGAGTCGGGGTCGGTGAAGTTGTACTGGTCTTTCCCCTGCGGCCCAGGTGTCGGAGGCTTGGGATCACGCCCGCGGGGTTTCTTCCCCGTGCGCTTTGCCTTCTCTTCGCGTTCTTTGCGCTTGGCTTCATACGCCGCTCGGGCTTGTTCGTACTCGGCCTGGGCACGCATCTCCAGCACGGCCTTAGCTTTGGCCAACCCAGCCAAATGCGCTTGACGGCGTTCGACCTCCGCTTGTGGATCGATGCCCGAGACGGCATCGGCCTGCGCCGCCAGCACAAAGAGCGCTTCGACTTCCTGGCGCAACTGCGTTTCCAACTCCAGCAGGCGCGCATAGCTGACGGCTTTGCTCTTGGAGGCATCGGCATGGATCTTGCTGCCATCCAGACTGATGTTGCCCATCGACAGCACATTCATGCTCTGTGCCATCAACAACACCTGCACGAACAACTCTTTCAACTCCTCCAGAAAGCGCAGGCGAAAGGTGTTGATGGTGTCGTGGTCGGGATGCTTGCCGCCCGCTATGTAGATGAAGGGTACCGACTCGTAGGTGGCACGTTCCAACTTGCGCGAACTGAAGACGCCGGTGGCGTAGCCGTAGACCAGCAATCCCAGCAACATCTCCGGCGCATAGGCCACCCCTCCCTGCTCTCCGTAGCGGGCATAGATGCTCTGCATGTCCAATTCGCTGATCAGGTCCACCACAAACCGAGCCAGATGATTCCGAGGCAGCACATCCCCCAGCCGAATCCGTGCCTCCAGCATCTCCTCGTAATCAGCTGTTATAAATCGTCGCGCCATCGCTCACCTTCTGGCTCATGTTTACTATCGTTTCGTTTCTGCCAATCTATCACATCCCCTCTCCACAGGCTTCATCGCCTCTCCGACAAACTGCTAG
>JAHBVG010000029.1 GCA_019637695.1 Caldilineaceae bacterium
ATGGGGAAGCGCCTCTGCCTGGGCCGGTCCCTGGCCGATAACAGCATTACCCGGCAGTGGAACTCTACAAGCACAAAGCGACTTCGTCATCAACGACACGCTGTACCAGGCTTTCTGGCGGGGAAACCAGAATTGGATCCGCACTGTACCGATTGTGAACGGAGTAGAGCAATGGGGAAGCGCCTCGGCCTGGGCCGGTCCTTATACCATCTCTGTCCTACCCGGTAGCGGCGATATGCAGATTACGGCAGATTATGTACTCAACCATACGCTCCACCAGGAATTCTGGCGGGGAAACCAGGGCTACCGGAGAACCGTGCCTATTGTGGGCAGTACTCCTCAATGGGGGTCAGCCTCTGCCTGGTCTTCACCCATGTCTACCAGTGGATTGACCGGCAGCGGCACATTATAGACGCTCAATTTCTACGTGCTGCCATAGGTCATCCGCCAATTCGTCAACTTGCTCAGATGCTTGTCAATCACATGGCGGGCTACAGCGCCATCTGCTAATGGCAACCAGACCCGTCAGGTTTCCGAGAAACCTGGCGGGTCTGCCTTTTACACCATCCCCAGCACCTTGAGCAGAAACGCATACTCGAACGCTGTCTCTTTGAGATAGTCGTAGCGGCCCGATGCGCCGCCGTGGCCGCCGCCCATGTTGGTTTTGAGCAGCAGGGGGTTGTCGTCGATCTTGACGGCGCGCAGTTTGGCGATCCACTTGGCCGGTTCCCAATATTGCACGCGCGGATCGTTCAAGCCCGCCGTTGCCAAAATGGGCGGATAGGCTTTGGCTTCCACGTTGTCGTAGGGCGAATAGGATTTCATGTAGGCGTAGTAGTCGGGATCGTTGGGGTTGCCCCACTCTTCATATTCCGGCACGGTGAGGGGGATGGTGGGATCGAGCATGGTGCTGATCACATCCACAAAGGGGACGCCAGCGATGACGCCGGCAAAGAGATCTGGGCGCAGGTTGACGACCGCGCCCATGAGCAATCCGCCAGCGCTGCGCCCCATGATTACCAACTTGCGCGGATTGGTGTAGCCCTGTTCGATCAGGTGTTCGGCGCAGGCGATGAAATCGGTGAAGGTGTTCTTTTTGTGCAGGAATTTTCCGCTCTCATACCAATGACGGCCCAATTCGCTGCCGCCGCGGATGTGGGCAATGGCAAAGACAAAGCCCCGGTTGAGCAGGGCAATGCGGCTGCTGTTGAAGATAGGCTCCATGCTGAATCCATACGATCCATAGCCGTAAAGGAAGGTGGGGTTGTTGCCGTCGAGTTGAACATCCTTGTGGTGGACGAGCGAGATCGGCACCTTCACCCCGTCGGGCGCAGTGGCCCACAGCCGTTCGGAGACGAAGTCGCCGGCCACATAGCCGGGCGCTTCCTGTTCCTTGCGCAGGATCTGATACTGCCCGTGCATACTGTAATCGTAAATCGTCTTGGGCTGTACCAACGACGTGTAACCGTAACGCAGAAAGCTGCTCCGATAGTCGGGGTTGCGTTCGGGCGTGGTGGTGTAAACCGGCTCGTGGAAGGTGATGCGATGGGCGTCGCCGCTGTGAAGATTCTGCACACGGATCTGGCGCAGCCCCTGTTCCCGTTCGTAGATCACAAGGTAGCCGAGGAAGCACTCCATACTTTCGAGCTTGACGTGATCACGGTGGGCGATGAATTCACGCCAATGCTCGCGGCTCGGCGCGCTCACCGGCGTCTCCATGACGCGGAAATTGGCAGCGTCCCAATTGGTGAGGATGAAAAAGCGTTCGTCGCCATTTTCGGCCACATGGTGCGCGACTTTGTACTCCATCTTGTGGATGCGCGGCTGGATCACACGCAGGGGCGCGTCCACGGCGTCGGCGTCAAGAAAGTGGACTTCGGTGGTCAGATGGCTATGAATCATCAGAAAGATGTAGCGTTTACTTTTGGCCTTGTACATCTGAAGTTCGAAGGTTTCATTCGACTCGTGGTAAATCAGCGTATCCGCAGCGGGATCGTCGCCCAGACGGTGGCGGATGAGTTTGTCAGGGCGTTTGGCCGCATCCAACGTCAAATAGTAGAGAGAGCGGCTGTCGTTGGCCCATTCCAAGCCGTAGTAGGTGTTGCCAATCTGGTCGGGCAGCAGATCGCCGCTCTCCAGATCCTTGACGTGCAGGGTGAAGACCTCAGAGCCGTCGGTGTCCACAGCGTAGGCCAACAGGCGATGATCGGGGCTGACCATAAAATTCCCCAAGCGTAGATAGTCAAGACCCTCCGCTAACCGGTTGAGATCGAGCAGGATCTCCTCAGGGGTGTCCAGGCTGCCCCGCTTGCGGCAATAAATGGCGTATTGATTGCCTTCCTCAGTGCGCTCGTAATAGAAATAATCGTCGATCTGCACAGGGACGGTGCTATCGCTCTCTTTGATGGCGGCGCGCATCTCGTTGTAAAGCTGCTCTTGAAGCGCGACAGTGTCGGCCATCACCGCCTCAGTATACTCGTTTTCCGCGTTCAAATAGTCGATTACCGCCCCATTCTCACGTTCGCGCAGCCAGAAATGGTCATCCATGCGCAGATCGTCATGAAGCCGCAGTTCCACCGGCCTGCTCTCGGCGACGGGTGGGGTAGGGATAGAGTCAGACATAGATATGCTTCCTTGTGAATGGTGATTCGGGATTGGGGGGTGGTGATTAGGGATTGGGGACTGGGGATCGGGAGTCCTTTGTCTTCCGTCCGCGGTCTTCTGTTCACCGTCTGCAGTCTTCTGTCAATGATCCGGCGCCGGCGCGATCCCCACAAGGAGCACCAGCCGCGCATCCCCCCGATTGGCGACGCCGTGGGGGATGTCCGCCGCGGCCCAAATTGTCATACCCGGACCGGCGCTGCGGATGTCCGCGCCCACGGTGAACTCGCCTTCGCCTTCCAACACAAAATAAAACTTGTCCTGATCGCCGTGGGTATGGACCGATTGGACCTGCCCTGGCTCCAGACAATTGAGACCGAGCAGCAGCCGTCCGCTCTCAAAGAGCGTCGATTTGAAAAATTTATCCGCGCGTGCGCCAACGCGATCGCGGTAGTCGATAAATGAGGTCATGGGAGATCTCCTGTGCGTGATTCGTAATTCGTAGTGCGTAGACGAGTGTCACTTGCAACCTGCAACCTTGCCACCACTTTTGCCTTTTGGTTTTTGCCTTCTCTTCCTTTCGCCTTCTCTCTTCTGGGCTAACTGCTATCTGCCACCTGCTATCTGCTATAATCCAAAGTAGGATCAATCATAACTGCCGGAGGTCTCTGTGAAAAATCTGAGTGTGCTTAAGGCGAAACGATACGGCGTCTATACTTGTAGGGCGGAGACAACCCTGGGGGAAGCCGCCCGCACTATGGTTAAGGAAGATATTAGCACGTTGGTAGTGGTGGATGATAGAGAGTGCTTGCTGGGCCTGATTACGCGCATTGACCTGATGCGCGTGCGCTATGAACGGGACGATTGGCGCGATCAAACGGTGAAGGATGCGATGACCACCGAAGTCGTCACCGTCTCCCCGGTGGATACGCTCAACACGGTGATGGCGCTGCTGTTGGAACGTCACATTCACCGCGTTGTCGTCGTCCGTCAGGAAGAGGACGGCCAGCATCCCGTCGCTGTCCTCTCGGCGGCGGATATTCTTTATCATATGGCGCGGGAGGGTTAGAGATTGGGGACTGGGGACTGGCTAGTAGATATTGGGTATTCGATTCTTCCGCCGTCTGCGGTCTGCTTAAAGCCAACAACTTATGGATCAAACAACTTCACTTGCGTCCCCGAATGATGATTTTACACCCAAGGTGCGCGTCACCGTCAAGGCGGTGACGCTGGGATTGGCGGCCATCGGCGCGCTCATCGGCATCATCGGGGGGACGCCAACCCACATGTGGGAAAGCATGCCCATCGCCCTGGCGATCCTCGGTATGGCGGTGGGCGGCTGGCTGCTCGACGAGTGGCGTCCGCAGGTTGCGGCCTGGTTTGTCTCGCTTAGCCTTATATTCGTGGTACTCATCTTGCGCATCAGACTCGACGCCCCCGGCGGAATCGTCCTTTTGGTGCTGCCAGCGGCGCTGAGCATGGTCATGCTGGGCAACCGCGCAGGGATCGCTATGACCGCCGCCAACAGCATAATCGCCATCCTCCTCTGGCAGCGTGGAACCATCCAACCAATGGAAATGTCGCTCTCGGTGGCCGCCATGTGGAGCATTTCCCTCATCTATTGGGCTACCTTCCGCTCGATCCACGAATTGGTGAATTGGTCGTGGACCCACTACCGCAAGGCGCAGGACGCCCTCAATGAGGTACGCGCAAGCCGGGGGCAACTGCACCAAACCCTGGATGATCTGGCCCATGCCAACCGTCAATTGGCGCTGATGAACAGGCGATTGGCGGCGGCGCAGATGGCCGCCGAGGAAGCGCGCAAGGCCAAAGCAGCCTTCGTTGCCAATGTCAGCCACGAGTTCCGCACCCCGCTCAACATGATCATCGGCCTCTCGGATCTGTTGATCGAGACGCCCCATGTCTACGGATCCCTACTGCCGCCCCTGCTGCTCGAAGATCTGGAGATCGTGCAGCGCAACTCGCAACACCTGCTCAGTATGGTCAATGATGTACTCGATCTCAGCCAGATCGAAGCGGATCGGCTGGCGCTACATCGCGATCGGGTGGATCTCGCCGATCTCGTGGAAAAATCGGTGGATGTCGTCCACCCACTGCTTGTCAAAAAACAGGTGACGATGCAGATCGATCTGCCGCCCGACCTGCCCGAAGTCTACTGTGACGGCACGCGTGTGCGGCAGGTCCTCGTGAACCTGCTCAGTAACGCCGCTCGCCACACCGAAGGCGGCAGCGTCCGCGTGGAGGTGAGCCACGACGATTACGCGGTCACCGTCTGCGTCCGCGATACAGGACCGGGCATCCCGCCTGAGGAAGCCGCGCACATCTTCGAGCCGTTTTACCGGGGAACCTTTGGGGCGCGGCGCAACGATAGCGGCAGCGGGCTGGGCTTAAGCATCAGCCAACAATTTATCCAAATGCACAAAGGTCAAATGTGGCTCAAAAGCAGTGTAGGGGTGGGCAGCGCCTTTTTCTTTAGCCTGCCATTACAGCCGTTGGCGCACATCCAGAGCGGCGCAGAACGCTGGCTTTTAGAGGAATGGCGCTGGCATGAACGCACTCAACCCTCTGCTGCGACTAATGAACCGGCGACGCCGCGGATCTTGATCTGCGACGCCAACCCGGATCTACAGGCAGCGTTTGCCCGCTTCGACGATAAGATAATCTATGATCGGGTCGAGTCGCTGGCCGAGGCTGTGGAAGAGATGGGACGTCTCCCCGCGCAGAGCCTGATCATCAACGCGGCCTCGCCGCGTCTGCTCCTGGAGATAATGAATCGAGCGCAGCAGATCTGGCCGGATCTACCGGTGATCGGCTGCTGTCTGGCCCCCAAACTTGGACACGCGCTGGCTGCCGGCGCTTTGGGTCAATTGCTCAAACCTATCACCCATGCCGATCTCAACGCCATTGTGGATCAGATCGATCCACTGCCGCGCACTGTCCTTGTGGTGGATGACGACGCCGACGCCCGCCGTCTCTTCAGCCGCATGTTGACCGCCGATCATCCCGATTTGCGGGTGGTGACAGCATCCACCGGCGGCGAGGCGATTGAGAAGATGTATACACATGCGCCCGATCTCGTGCTGCTGGATATTATGCTGCCGGATATGGACGGCTGGCAGGTGCTGGCAGCGAAAGTGGAGAACGAGACCCTGCGCCCCATCCCGACGTTTTTACTCTCCGCACAGGACCCCAATAGCGAACCGCTGGCGACAGCCATCATTGCCGTGGGCATGGGTGAGAAGATCCCGTTCCACAAGCTCATGCGCTGCGCGGAGATCCTCCCCTTGCTGCTGCAACAGAGCAGAGAATAGGTCACAGATCTGTGCGATCTGTGACCTATTCTGTCGCCGGGCGAATGGCGGTGTCCAGCGCGGCGATGAGTTCACCGCGGCGGACAGGTTTAGCAAGGTAGCCGGTCGCGCCCAAGGCCAGGGCCAGTTCTTCTTCTTGGATGACAGAGCAAACGATGATGGGGAGCGTTCGGCTGAGGGGATGCTGGCGTAATAGGGAGAGCAGTTCCCAGCCGTCGCTCGAAGGGAGCATCACGTCGAGGATGATGATGTTGGGGTGCAGGCTTTCCACCGTTTCAAAGAGGAGGCTGCCGTCGGTCAGCGCGGTGATCTGATAGCGGGTCTCTTGGAGGTAGCGACGGTAAAAATGGTGCAGATCCTCGTTGTCGTCCACCACAAGCACGCGGATCGGCGGCGCAGCAGGCAGCAGAATGGCGAGGATGGTTCGCTCCTGGCGTTGATCGATCTCAAGCGCGCCCCCATATTTGGCGAGCAACTCCTGCATCAACGCATCCTCGCGCAGATGATCGATGGGCGCGCGATCTCCGCTGATCTCAATGCGGATCTGTTCAGCCTGCGCGTAAGCGTCCGGCTCAATCGTCCCCGTGGAAAGATGGCGGGACCATTCGGTGATGGCGCGCACGAGCAGTTGACGCAGCCCGGCAGCATGGACCATCGCCATTAAGCCTGGCCGGTGCGCGCTGGCGCGCAGCGTCACCCCCGTATTGGCGAGGACTGGGGCCAGCAGATCCACCACGCCGCGCAGCGTCTCCTCCACATCGGCGATCCCCGCCGGCGCGTGGCGCTGAAGCGAGGTCAATTCCTGGCGGAGTTGGGCCGACCAATCTGGGGATGGATGGGGTTCCCCGGCCTGTTGGGCGCGCTGCCAGAGAATTTGGGCCAGCGCTGTCACCGCTTCGCTCTGCTCACGGCGCACATGCCGGGCGGTGATGTGAAGACGCCCTGCGGTCTCGTCCTGGGTGAGTTGCTCCACATAGCGATAGGACAACACCTGATAGATACGGCGACTGCGCGCTTCGGGCGGCGTCTCCGGGGACGGTTGCATGGCGGCGATGGTCTGGCGCAGAAGATCTTGCCAGGCGGTTGAGGGTTCTGCGCGGCGAGCAAGCATCTCCAGAAATGACTGCGACGGCTGAAACGTCGGATCGTAGAGACGGTTGAGCGCGGTTTGAACTTCCTCTAAAAACGTCTCAAAGATCATCATGTCCTAATCATGTCCGCATTGGGTCCTTGTGGTTGTGGGGGCAGATACCTATAATGGGGACAACCTCACGCTATTCTAGCATGTCTAGATTCACCGTTCAATTCGTTAGCACACGGCCATTGTAACTATCCACTGCCGTCAATCGACAAAAGTCTGTACTGATCAACGACATGGTGGAATCTGTAGGTGCGGGCCGACCGCAGCGGTCGGCCTGCACCTACGTTTCATCATCTTCCTGATCAATACACAATCGATAACATTCCTGTGTCGTCTGTAGCGTCTACCTGCGTGGGCGGGTTTTCCATACGCAGCCGAAGGACGCTCCAATCAACAAGGCATCTGATCATGACCGAAGAGACCCGGTTCAGTTCGTCCTCTACCCTTGCGGAACCTTCTCTGGCGGCGCGACCGCTCAAGGCGCAGCGGGGCACAGAGTCGTTCCTCAGCCGATTTATCAGCGCACGCGATCTGAACACCAATCTACATCTGCTGTTGATGGCGTTGCCCGGCATCCTGCTGCTCTTTGTCTTCGCCTACTTGCCCATGTTCGGCATCATTGTCGCCTTCAAGAACTATCGCTTCAACGAAGGGATTCTGGGCAGCGCGTGGGTGGGCTTCGAGAATTTCCGTTTTCTTTTTGGCACGGACGCGGCCTGGCGCATCACCCGCAACACGATTGTGATGAACGCTATTTTCATCACCGTCAACACCACCGCGTCGCTCATCATCGCCATTCTGCTCAACGAGGTCTACCGCAGCCGCATGGTGAAGTATTATCAGACGCTGCTCTTCTTTCCTTATTTCATCTCGTGGGTGGTTGCCAGCTATTTTGTCTTCGGCATCCTCAACGCCTCCAACGGGTTGCTCAATCAGTTATTGATCAGCCTGGGCTTCGATCCCGTCACCTGGTATCGCGCACCCGAATATTGGCCGGCCATCCTCACGCTGGCGAATTTGTGGAACGGCGTCGGCTTTGGCAGCATCATCTACCTGGCCGGCATCCTGGGCATCTCGCCAGAGTTGTTCGAGGCTGCCAAGATCGACGGGGCCAACAAATGGCAGCAGATCCGCTACATCACCCTGCCCATGCTGTTGCCATTGATCGTCATCCTGACCCTGCTGGCGATTGGCAAGATCTTCAACGCCGATTTTGGCCTTTTCTATTTCCTGCCGCGCAACACGCCCATGCTCTACAGCACCACCGATGTGATCGATACCTTTGTCTACCGGTCGTTGGTGGAGCTGGGCAACATCAGCATGGCGGCGGCGGCCGGCTTCTATCAGTCTATGGTCGGCTTCATCCTGGTGATCGGCGCCAACTGGATGGTCCGCCGTTACAACGCCGATTACTCTCTGTTTTGAACCGTAGGGACAGGTCTCTGTGCCTGCCCTTCCGCATAGGAGATCCCGATGGCAAGCACAACGCTCACACGACGCCCTTCGCGCTGGAATGTGTACCGGCTGCGCGATGTTGCTACCCGGCTGTTGATCCACCTGATCTTGATCGGCGTCGGCCTCACCTGCCTGATCCCGATGCTGCTTGTGATCTCGGTCTCATTGTCGGATGAACAGCAACTGGCCCTGCGCGGCTACCAACTGCTGCCCGTGGGATTCACCACCTTCGCTTACGAGTATATTTTGACGAATCCCCAACAGATTATACGCGCCTATGGCGTCACCATCTTCGTGACCACCGTGGGTACCGTGTTGGGGTTGATCGTCTGCTCGCTGCTGGCCTATCCGCTGGCGCGCAAAGACTTTCGCCTGCGCGGCATTCTCTCGTTCTATGTCTTCTTCACCCTGCTCTTCAGCGGGGGATTGGTTCCGTTTTACATCCTGGTGACCCAATACCTGGGCTGGAAGGACAACATCCTCGCCCTGATCGTGCCCTATCTGGCGACGGCCTGGTATGTGTTGATCCTGCGCACATCCTTTTCACAACTGCCGGTGGAACTGCTGGAAGCGGCGCGCATTGACGGCGCCGGCGAGTGGCGCATCTTCTTCCAGATTGTGCTGCCGCTCTCCAAGCCGGTGCTGGCGACGATTGGCCTCTTCTTCATCCTGCGCTATTGGAACGATTGGTTTATGGCGCTGCTCTTTGTCAACGATTCGACGCTCTATCCGCTCCAATATCTGCTGCAAGTACTCATGCGCAACATCAACTTCCTTTCGTCCAACCCGCAGACCATGGGCGAACCGATCCCCACCAGTTCGGCGCGTATGGCCATGGCGGTGTTGGCCTTTGGTCCGGCGCTCTTTGCGTTTCTGCTGCTCCAACAATACTTCATCCGCGGCATTACGATCGGCAGTTTGAAGGGGTGATTGGGGATTGGGGGTAGAATGCAGTAGACTTCACACCACAGAGTTGAATGTGAAGCTGTGCAGGCTGGTTGTGATGAGTATGGTTAAGAATTGGAGACCTGACATGATTCGTACCGTTGAGGCAATGATTGATGAAAAAGGCGTGGTTCACTTATTGGAAGAGGTCGAATTGACAAAACCACATCGTGCTTTGGTCACCATTTTGGAAGAACCAATGTTTACCCATGAGACGGCCTTCCTGAGTGAAGCAGCCCTCGCCGAAGATTGGAATCGACCAGAGGAGGATCAAGCATGGTCACACCTTCAATCGGCAGCGTCGTAACTGTTCACTTTCCCTTTAGTGATCTGTCACAGTCGAAATTGCGTCCCGCAGTCGTTCTAGCTGATGCGGGCCGCGCTGATTGGATTTTGTGTCAGATCACCAGCAACGCTTATGCCGATCCAAAGGCTGTACAATTGGAAGCCAAAGACTTTGCCAGAGGTTCTCTTCAGCTAACGAGCTATGCGCGTCCCGGTAAGCTCTTTACGGCAAGCGCAAACCTGATGGCAACTGAAGTAGGGCAACTTAGACGCCTTTAGGCGAGTTGCTACTGTTATCATCAACCTTTTACAATCGCAGATCCCATAACCACGGCCACAGTAATGGTTATGAAATCGTGAATTACTGAAATTAAGTTTCTACCACTTTTTCGGTCGCAGGAAATGCTGAAAACTTATTTTAGAATCTGTTTGAAAAGGTCAACTAGCATTCCGGGAAAGGACCAATCGATCCTCGCTCTGACCCTGCTGGTCTGGTCCTTTCTCGGAATGCAAACGCCGAAGGAGGCTTTTCAAACAGATTCTTACAGAGTAGTAAGGAAACGAAGCAAATGAGTATCACACTGACACCAGAGCTAGAACAGGCCGTCGCGAAAGAAGCGGAACGCCGAGGGACGACGCCTGAATCTCTGATTCTTGACACACTCCATGCACTCTTTGTGTCAACGCAAGAATCTCTAGAGGCGCGTGATGAATGGGAGGCCAATCTGCTGCGAGCCGGTACAGATTGCCAGGTCTCCCTTAGCCATGAGGCTCTGAGCAGTGAAGGGCTGTACGAGTAATGGCCTACCTAGTCGATACCAGTATTTTGGGGCGTCTGGCGAATGTGGCTCATCCGTCTTTGAGTGTTCATACTATCCTGTCTCTACCCATATATACTCTATTCACAAAGGAGAAACGCATGTCCAAACAACGCTTGCTACTATTGTTGAACCTGTTTCTAGTATTGGCGCTTCTAATGGCGGCCTGTGCGCCCGCCGCTGCGCCCGCGCCCACCACGGGCAGTGGACAGACCGCCTCCACCGCGCCGGCGGATGGCGTCGTCACCATCAAGTATCAGTTCCCCCGCTCGCCGCAGGAAGATTTCCCCGTGGTGCAGGACGCGCTCAACGAGATGATCACCTCGCGCATCGGTGTGCGATTGGTGCTGGAACCCATCGATCCTGGCGTCTACAATGACAAGATGCAGTTGGCCCTGGCCTCTGGCGAAGAGTGCGACATTATCTTCACCGCGCCGTGGACCAACAGCTATCTGACCAACGTCGCCAATGGCGTCCTCTACCCGTTGGACGATCTGCTGCCCGTCCACGCGCCGGGGTTGTGGGCGAGTATGCCACCGAGTACTTGGGAAGCCGCTCGCGCTGGCGGCCATATCTACGCCGTCATCAATCAGCAGATCTTCCCCAAACCGTGGGGCGTCAACGTGCGCAAGGATCTCTTGGAGAAGTACAACTTCAGCCTCGACAACGTGGAGAAGTGGGAAGACATGGAGCCATTCCTGGCCGCCGTACGCGACGGGGAGGGCATTAACCCGGTCTATGCCACCGAACTGGGGGCCAGCCTCTTCCGCCAGGCCTACTATGGGTTTGCTGAGTTGGGTCCCGTTGGCATCACCGTGCGCGCCGCCGACGAGAGCCGCACCATTCTCAGCATGTTCGAGACGCCTGAGTTCAAGGAAGCAGCCGATCTAACCAAGAAATGGGTCGATGAAGGCTACTTCCCCCTGGAAGGTCCTCCTGCAGATGCAGCCGATGCCATGTTCCGCGCCGGCCAGTTCGCCATGAACTACCATGTGGAGAAGCCGGGCAACGACATTGAGAACCAAAACCGCTACGGCTGGGAATTTGTCAGCAAGAACCTGACCGATCCGCTGATCATCGACACCGGCGCGGTGACGGCGACCATGAACGGCATCTGCGCCACCTCCAAGAACCCGGAAAAGGCGCTGGAGGT
This sequence comes from Caldilineaceae bacterium, assembly GCA_019637695.1. Classification (GTDB taxonomy): domain Bacteria; phylum Chloroflexota; class Anaerolineae; order Caldilineales; family Caldilineaceae; genus RI-153. Next base: position 11,731 of record JAHBVG010000029.1, read on the forward strand.
GCTGGAACTCTTCAACACCGACATCGAGATCTACAACACACTCTCTCGCGGTATCCAAGGCCGGCATTGGGTCTGGGTGGACGAAGAGAAAAAGGTGATGGGCTACCCCGAAGGCATCACCGGCTCCACCAGCCCCTACAATCCCAATGCGGATTGGATGTTCGGCAACCAGTTCAATGCCTATTATCGCGACGCACGGCAGGTGGGCGCCTGGGAAAAGACCAAAGAGATGAACGACACGGCCTTCCCCGCCACGGTGCTGGGTTTCTCGATTGACACCTCGCCCATCAACACCGAGCTGGCTCAGGTCAAAGCCGTGTGGGATGAGTATGTGGTTCCCATCCAAAATGGCTTTATCGCCTATGACGACGCAGCCCCGGCGGCCATCGAACGGCTGAACGCCGCGGGTATGCAGACCGTACTCGCCGAAGTCCAACGCCAGGTGGACGAGTGGGCGGCGAACAGATAAGGGTTAAGAACGTTGATGTCTGATCAGTATCGCAAAGTTTGAGATTAAGCGATTAAGAGCTTGGGCGATTTCAGATGTGGATAGCGAGGGATTCCTCGGCGCGATCTGAAATCGCTCAATCTTTTGCCAGTTCTGCACCATACTCAATAGAGGGATAGGACACGATGGTTGTCATCTATACAGCTACACGCTACAATAGGGCATGATCGAAAGTGTCGAATGTACCGATGGGGATCTGTCAGATCGACGAACTTGGTCACCGATAAGGATACTTATGCCCTCGAAACAAATCGATGGCTACCTGTTCCAATTCTATTCATCAGATGAAGGCGAACCGCCACACATCCATGTGAAACGTGGTGGTCAAACGGCGAAAATCTGGCTGAATCCTGTCGAAGTGGCTTATAATCGTGGGTATAATGGGCCGGAGCTTAACAGAGTTGTACGTTTAACGCATAAGCATCGGGATGAGTTTCTGGAGATGTGGAATGACCATTTCAACCAATCATGAGCAGCTAGAGGTTGCCATATGGAATGTACGCTTTGAAGGGGAGATGCTCTTCATCGATCTAACTGACGAACGGCAGATTGGGCTGCCATTCACAAAGATCAGATGGTTGGCATGGTTAGCCAATGCAACGTCTGCACAGCGTTCTAACTGGTCCATTGAACCTTATGGGTATGCGGTTTGGTGGGAAGATCTAGATGATGGGTTTGAACTCGCCCATGCTTTGAGCCTGCGCCCCTTGTCTCACACAAGCGTAGAGCAGGCAACACACCAGCCCATTACCTCCTCATAATCCTATTCCCGCATATGAACACCATCACCGCTACCGTCCCCACAGGAGCGCCGCCCGATTGGGCACTTCTGGAACGTTCGCTGATCGATCTGATGGATCGGTCAGTTTTTCCGTATTTGGAGAAGTACACTCGCCCCGATGGTTCGCTGATCTGGGCGGACAAGTGGCGCAATTCGCGCGATGGTCTCGACGATCTCTATGAGAGCTTTTACAACTGGCCGCTTTTCTATCTCCTCGGCGGCGGGGATCATCTGCTGCCGCTGGCGCAAAAAGAGTGGGACGCCATCACGCGGCAGGGGGCGGGCTTCGGGCTAACCGATCGCGAATATGAGATCGGCTACGATCAGTTCCACCAGGGCGAGAGCTACATCTATTTCTACTTCCTCTGCCTGGCCGATCCCACCAACCCGGCCAACATTGAGCGGGCCAAACGCTTTGCCGGTTTCTACATCGGTGAAGATGCTGACGCGCCCAACTATGACCCCGACCATCGGATCATCCGCGCACCGCACAACGGCAGCTGCGGCCCACGCTGGGGATTCAGCGACAACGAGGAACGATCCTATGGCTGGTCGGCAGGGATGCGCGTCTACGGGCTGCCCTTCACCGATGTGCCAGGCGTCAGCCACTACGACGATCTGAAAGATCCCGAAAATGCCCGCCGCATGGGACAGACTATGCACGAACGTATGGGGCAGGGTGACGTGGCCGGCAATCTCATTGTCACCAGTTTGGTCGCCAATGCTTATCTGCTCACCGGCGACGAAAAGTACCGCCGTTGGATCGTCGAATACGTGGACGCCTGGCGCGAGCGGGCGCGGGCCAACGATGGTTTGCTCCCCGACAACGTGGGACTGTCGGGACAGGTGGGCGAGTACATGAACGGCAAGTGGTACGGCGGTCTCTACGGGTGGACATGGCCGCACGGTTTTTACAACATCGAAATGGCCGCTATTGTGGCGGGGAGCAACGCCTTCCTCGTCACTGGCGATGAACGTTACCTTGATTTGCCGCGCGTGCAAATGGAACGCATTTGGGCGCTGGGCGAAAAGCGCGATCCGCGTGGATTGGAGATGAGTCTGCGCCATCATTGGCTGCGCCAACTGGGCGACAGCGACAACGTCTTCGTCGTCCCCTATCGCTATGGCGACGAAGGGTGGTTCGACTGGCAGCCACTTTCGCCCGTCTACCCGACAGCAATCTGGAATATCACCCAAGACGCCAACGACTGGGATCGACTTGAAACGCTGCGCCAGAGCGAACCCTACGACTGGGCCGAAGTGCTGAGCTTTCGCAACAAAGAGGACAACGGCCACGAACAGCCCTGGCTGCGCTTCCTGGCCGGCGACAACCCTGACTACCCCGAACAAATCCTGGCCGCAACCTACGAGCAGGTCTGCCGCCGCCTTGAGATGATCCGCACAGACGACGCCGATCTCACCCAAGTCAACATCCACCATTGGCAGGAACACAACCCGGTGATCACCGAAGCGCTGGTGCAGTTGACGTTGGGCGCGCCGCAGATCATCTACAACGGCGGGCTGCTCCACTGTCGCGTCCGCTATTTTGATGCAGATCGAGGGCGTCCTGGCCTGCCCAAAGACGTGGCCGCGCTGGTGACGACGCTGGAAGCCGAACGCACTGTTTTGGAATTGGTCAATTTGAGTCCCTTTGAGGAGCATTCGGTCTTGATTCAAGCAGGGGGCTTCGGGGAACACCGCTTCGACGAGGTCACATACACGGTGCGGGTCAGCGACTATCCGGGCAGCCACAAGTCCTATGCAGCGCCGCCGATGGAGACGACGACCGAGACCGTCCGCGTGGACGACAAAGTCATCCAAATTGAACTGCCGCCGTCCACGCGCATTACGTTGGATCTGGCGATGTCGCGGTATGTGAATCCGCCGTCATATAGGGTGGGTAGTTAATCCAGCAAGTCGACGGTTTCAGCGGGGCCGTTGAGGAGGAGCCGGAGTTGGTTGGTGACGTTACGTCCCAACAGAATTTCCGATTCTTTGCTCCCAATTACCAAGATACCTGCCAAGAGATAGGCACCGATCACAATGTCTATGTTGTAGATCGGAACAGCTTCTTGACCACCCCATAAGCCATAGACAGTCGTTTCAAAATTAGACTCAGCTTTGATTTGGTCCAATAGGCTGATGGGTATGATTGTTACATCTGCGCCAGTGTCAAGCAAGGCATGGCGGTATGTCGAGCGCATTCCAGTTACCGGATTGACGAGTCGAATTTCAAGGGCTGGTATGGGTGGTTGTAGTGAGTAACTGAAGGGTGTTTTCATCGTCCTGTGCTGCTCGAAGGTGGTGCTAAGCGGACTGAAAGATGACGAAAGGTGCGCATTTCACTGGTTTCATCCACAGGGAAGATACCAATCACTTTGTTGGGGTAGCGTTGGCGAACCCGAATCATTAAAGAGCGTTCATCTTTATCCCAATCAATCAAGCGCTCTTGATGGAATGCAACATACTGTCCCAAATACTCTCCGACAAGTTGTGGATGCTGTCGTCGAAAAGCTTCTTGCTCACGAATAAGCGCTTGCCGTTCAAGCTCCCGCACATACTTGCGGATGGCATCATTCACTATGTGAGGAATATTATCTTCAATTTCAGTACCGCTGCTTTCTTGGTAAAGCTCAATCTGTTCAACCACATCCTCTGCTAACTCAACTGCCTTGATCATGTTGACTCCTTTAACCGTAGAACTGCAACCATAGACATGTTAATTATATCGTATTTGCTTTGCTCCACCTACTCGATCAGGAACCAACCATGAAAATCACCGCTCTGGAAACGCTGAAACTTTCGCGTATGCACGAACTCGAACGCCAGTGGATCACCAGCCAGTACCGCACGATAAAGGCCGACTGCGCCGTGGTGCTGATCCACACCGACGAAGGCGTAACCGGCATCGGTGAAGCCTGCGCCTATGGCAACCCCACGCTGATCGAGGAATGGGTCAACTGGCTCAGCCCCACGCTGATCGGCAAAGATCCCAGCGATCCCTCGATTGTGCCGCACACCAACTACCGCTCCTGGTCCTATGATTGCGCCGTGGCGGGGATCGACTGCGCCTGGTGGGATCTGCGCGGCAAGATCGAAGGCAAGCGGGTCAGCGAACTGCTCACGGATCGTCCCATCGAACGCGTGCGCCTCTACGCCTCTAGCGGATGCCGCTACGACTGGCGCAAAAATCCCCATCAGTTGATTGAAGAGGCATTGGAGTACATCGATCAGGGCTACACGGCCATGAAGTTCCGCATTGGCACCCACTGGGCCTGGGACGGCGTCACCGTGGATCGCTTTTTAGGGTTGGTGCGCGAGCTGGCGCAGGAGGTCAACGGGCGCATGGAGTTGATGCTCGACGGCAACCAACGCCTGACCGAGGAGGAGGCGTTGCAGATCGCCGTAGATCTGGATCGGCTGGGCTTCGCCTGGTTCGAGGAGCCGATCCCACAGACCGACATTGACGGCTATGTGCGTCTCAACGCTGCGGTGGATATGCACATCACCGGCGGCGAGCAGTTTACCACGCTGGAACAGTTCCGCCCGTACATCGAACGCCACGCCTATGGCATTGTGCAGCCGGACGTGGGCTGGTGCGGCATCACCGAGGGGATGCGCATCGCCGAGATGGCCCATCGCTACGGCATCGACTGCTGCCCGCACAGTTGGCACAACGGTCTCATGTGCATGGAAAACGGCCATTTTGTCGCCGCCCTGCCCAATCCGCGCGTGCTGGAACTCTGCATGATCCAGGGGCCGTTGCAATGGGGAATGTTGCAACAGCAGCCCATCGAAAACGGCTACCTTACCCTGTCCGACTGCCCCGGCCTCGGCGTCGATCTGGCAGACGATGTCGCCGCACGCTTCCCCTATGTCGAGGGCGGGTACGCTATTCAGGTGCAACGCTAAGAGGACGAAAGACGGCGGACGGCGATACACAACCTATCCTCCTGAACACTGACAAAGGATGCCCATGAAGATCACCAAACTCGAAACTCTCTGTCTCTCGCGGATGCACGAACCGGAACGGCAGTGGATCACGGCGAAATATCGCACGGTGAAGGCCGATTGCGCCATCGTGGCTATCCACACCGACGAAGGATTGACCGGTATCGGCGAGGCGTCGGCCTATGGCGTACCTTCGCGCATCCGCGAGTGGGTGGAATGGCTCTCGTCCGCGTTGATTGGCCGCGACCCGAATGACCCCACGATTGCGCCCCACCCCAACGGCAAGGGCCGTCCGCACGATTGCGCCGTGGGCGGCATCGACTGCGCCCTTTGGGATCTGCGCGCCAAGATCGCGGGCAAACGGGTCAGCCAGATCCTTTCCCCCGACGCCGCCGACAAAGTGCGCATCTACGCCTCCAGCGGATGCCGCTACGATTGGCGCAAACGCCCCGAACAGTTGATCGAAGAGGCCCTGGACTACGTGGCGCAGGGCATCACGGCCATGAAGTTCCGTATCGGCACCGATTGGGTTTGGGACGGCGTCACCGTGGATCGCTTCTTGGGGTTGGTGCGCGAGCTATCCCAGGCTGTGGACGGGCGCATGGATCTGGCGCTCGACGGCAACTGCCGTCTCACCGAAGAGCAGTCGATGCCCATCGCCCTCGAATTGGATCGGCTGGGCTTCGCCTGGTTCGAGGAACCCATGCCCCGCGACAACATCGACGGCTACGCCCGCCTCTGCGCTGCCGTAGAGATGCCGGTCACCGGCGGCGAAAGCTTCACCACGTTAGAGGAATTCCGCCCCTACTTCGAGAAAAAAGCCTACGACGTTGTGCAGCCCGACGCCGGGGTTTGCGGCATAAGCGAACTTGTGCGCATCGCCGAGATGGCCCAGCACTACGGGTGCAAGATGTACCCGCACAGTTGGCACAACGGGTTGATGGCCATGGCCCACGCCCACGCCATCGCCGCCCTGCCCAATTCGGACATTTTGGAAGTCTGCATGATCCAGGGGCCGCTGCAATGGGGCATCCTCGCCCAGCCGCCGCAGATTGAAAACGGCTATCTTCACCTGCCGGATCGCCCCGGATTGGGCGTGGATGTCGCCGATGACGTCGTGGAACGCTTCCCCTACATTGAAGGCCACTACGCCATCACCATAGATCGGTGACAGAGCGCGGAGGGTGTTGCGTCCTCCGCGTTTATGATTAGAATGTATCAAAATGAGTTGAAGCGGAGTAGGCACGCCCACGTGCCGTCCTGTCCGCACGAAGGCGTGCTCACTCGGCGTCCCAACCGAGTTTGAATACACCCTTATGATGATTCCCCCACGTAGCGGACGCGATAGATGATGCCCGTGGCGTAATCGCCAATGAGGAGATCGCCATTGACATCGGTCGCCAACGGTAGAGGACGGCTCAATCCGTCCACAAAGAGCGACGGCTCTCCCCGATAGGTCACTCCGTCGAAAGTATCGACGGGAAAAAGTTGGATGCGATCTACGGTCTGCCCCACCGGTTCGGGACTAAAGACCGATCCAAAGAGCGAGACATAGAGCGTGCGATAATCTTCGGGCCAATCGGGGTTGTCAATATAGGCCAGACTATTGGCGCTTGCGTGAGGGACCACCTCGTAGACCGGGCTGCTGTAGGGATCGCCCTCGGCTTCGGGGTCCGCGTTGCCGAACTGATCAGGGAAGCCGTAGTGGTGTCCCCAGCGGATATGGTTCACCTCGTCGGGGGCATAGTGGAAATCGGGGCCATTTTCGCCGGCAAAGAGCGCCCAATCCACGCCATCGCCGTGGGGGATCGGCGCCCAGATCAGCCCATAGGCGTTGCGTACACCCTCTGCCACCATCTCCAAATCATCCAATCTGGTTCCATCCCTGGGGAAGCGCAGGATCGACGCGCTGAACTCGCCGCCCGCCTCTAGATCATCGACAGAACCGAGACCGAAGTAGATCCACGAATAAGCTGGCTCTCCGGTGAAGGGATCATCCACCGGATTCCAGGCCAGGCCATTGTTTTGGTGGCGTCCCCACGGGAGGCCCTCAAAGCGCAGTTCGCGCAGATCGGCGATGCCGTCGCCCGTGGTATCGAGCGTTCGCCACAAGCGACCATGCCCACCGATCCAGACTGCCCCATCTACAGGATCGTAGAGCAGCCCCACCGCTTCGGCGAAACCGCTGGCGTAGAGAATCCGGCTCTCGTAGATGCCATCTCCGTCTAGATCTCGATACCACCAGACGCGTCCCTGTTGGGTGCTGGCGAGCAGATTCCCGGCGGATATGACCTGAATCTGGGTGATCGTGAGCAGATCGGCGGCGATTGGCTCGATCACAAAACCATCGGGTACGCTCAGTTCTTCGGGCGAAAAGGGGACAGCAACGTTATCCTCCCAAATGGTATAAAAATGTACCCCATCGAGTATAAGGCTGCCGGCCATATCCGCCCATTCAAAGACAATCTGAAGCTCACGTAGCGAGTCGGCGTCTACCAGTGTTCCTGTTTCGTCGTAGATCTCGCGCAAGGGGAAATAGAGGGTTTGCCCATTTGCCTGTAAGTCACCACGAGGAAGCCGTTGGTAGATGCGACGACCATCCTCTTCGACAAAGTAGAGGTTGAGATCCAATTCACCTTCAACATAGAGATCCAAACCGAGGACCTCGCTTCCGGTCAGCGGTAAACCGCCTGCGGGCAGACGCAACGCCCAACGCGCAAAGCTGGACGCATCCACCTCTACACTGATCTGCTGCTGAGCGCCGTCTGCCTCGCAACGGAGAGTGACCCCCTCTGGGTGGTCACATGCGATAGAGACATCCTCGGCGGCGAGCAGATTTGTATCCACGCCTGCTGTTTGTACTTCGTGAGGAATTGGCGTAGCCAATCGGGTCACTGGCGTTGCGATAGCATCAGTTAATTCAGGGGTGATTTGCCCACATCCGGTTAACAGCAACAGGGCCGTACAACAGAGAAGCCAGGTACGGAGAGAATACACATTGATCAACTGCAAAAACATAAGAGACTCCAATGGACAACGGATAATCAACTACTATGTGAAACGGCGTTGTCCATTCTACCTGACTCCTCGCCCGTGCGCGAATCACTGCTATCTGCCAAATTTTTTGTCGCAGCGCTTTCGAGGAAATCATACCCCACAAAAATCATTCACCTTGACCAGCCGCCAATAGTTGATCCTATTCTCACGATGATAGGAAAACCTATCCACTGCTTGCCGCGCCAGTAGCAGTCCCCAGCCGCCCGGCTTTGTCCGCTCCCATAGACAGGAGAGATCCCCAGAGTCCGTGCGCGGTTCAAAGGCGCGTCCCCCATCACTGAGGACGACCTCGACAGAGTCGACGAAGAGAGAGAGCTCGACCCTCAGCCAGTTTTCAGCGTTTGGGATCGGGTAAGCGTGGCGGACAATGTTTTCTGCGATCTCCATAGTTGCCGCCAGAATGCTGAATTGGATTTCCGCAGCGTGTTGGTCGGTCCAGTTTTCTGAAATCGGTGCGATCTGGAGCCCAAAATTACCCAATGCAGTCTGGAGCGTAGAAAGCGCTGCCGGCGTGATCGATAGATCCATTTTTTGCTGGGCAAGGATGACGATTTCATTCCTTTGCATATAAAAATCTTTCGTTGACATAGTTTGTACCCCATGATAGAATCGCCTGACAGCGGTTCCCTGGTACTTTAACATGACCAGTGACGGTGCTTGAATTCTAACCTCTCCCCAAACAATGAGTTCAACTGAAGACCAACCTGTTGCCTCGCCCGGATAGGGCGCGCCGAGTCCATTTTTTTGTCACCACATCATCAAAGGAGAAGGAATGATGAACCAGCATGAATCGAAGCGAATACTCTTGAGCCGCCGCGCTTTCTTGCGCAACACCGCACTGGGGATCGGCGCTGTTGCCCTCGCTGGCTGCGCCGTGCCAATAGCGCCGCAGGCCGGTAGCGGCGGATCCGCTGCCCCTGCCCCGGCCGCTACCACCCTCTCGTTCCTCACTCAGGGCGGCAATCAAATGGCGTTCGACCGCTATGAGCCGCTGATCCCCCAATTTCAGGAAGCGAACGGGGGCATCACCGTCGAGCCGATCTGGGAGCCGGGTGGGGCGATTGAAGTGCAGACCAAGTTGCTCACCCTCATCGCCGCCGGGGATGCGCCAGATGTCTATTGGGCGCACAGCTACACCAACGCCGGCCAGGCCAAGCGCAACATCCAAATGGATCTGACCCCATACATCGACAGCGATCCTTCGGTGGGTGAGGACGCCTGGCTGCTGGCTGCCTGGCTGGACTTCCAAATCGACGGCAAACAGATCGGCTTCCCGCGCGAGACCACCAGCACGGTGATGATCTACAACAAAGATCTGTTCGAGCAGCACGGGCTGCCCATCCCGGTTGACAACTGGACCTGGGCCGATTTCGAGAACGCTGCCGCCACCATCACAGAAGGCGAAGGCGCAGACAAGATCTTTGGCACTGCGGACTGGCATCTCAATCGCAACACATGGATCAAAATGTGGCAAAAGGGCGGGGATGTTGTCAGCGGAGACGGCACCCAATTTACAATGAACCAGGAGCCCAGCCTGGAGCAGATCCGCGAGATCGCTGCATGGCACCACGATCTGGGCGTACATCTTTCGGCCAGCACAGCGGAAGCTGGCGGCTTCACCACTGCGGATCTCTTCACCACAGGCAAGATCGGTATGTTCCCGCAATTTTCGGTCTTCTCTGGCGTGTTGGCTTCGGAATTTGAATGGGACATTGCCCACCTGCCCAAAGATCCCGACGACATCGCCACCACCCGTGTGGCCTCCGCCGGGCACAGCATGTACTCCGGTACATCCAAGGGCGACGCGGCCTGGCAGTGGCTGCGCTATCTGGGCAACGAGGAAGCCTTCCGCCACTGGGTGGACGCCACCGGCCTCGCCGTGCCTTCGCTCAAGGTTGTAGCGGAAAGTTTCCTGGAATCAAGCGCGGCCAGCCTGCCGCCGACGTCCCATATCATGCTTGATGCCTTCCAATACGGACGCCCCGAACCGGTCGCTGGGGATTGGATTGGGGTCCATCGTGAAATCCAGCCTGCGCTGAACTCCATCTACGGGATTGAGAAGGCCGATCCACAGGCCGCGCTGGACGCCATCGCCTCCCGCGTGGAAGAGCTGATCAACTTCGTCCCCGGTGGGTGAGAATGACAAGCTCACAAGACGACAAGGCGGATAGTAGGAACGACGGTGAAATAACTTGAGTCTTGTGGGGATTAAGAGAGTAAGAGATTGAGAGAGTAGAAGATTGTCTCCCTTAATCTCTTACTCTCTCAATCTCCAATCTCTGGTCAATCTATGGATATTGAATCGCTGATCCTTAAAGCTGAGAGGTTATACTGATGGGCTTCCACTCTCTTTCCCAACGCTGGCAACAGAATCGGCGCAGCCTGCTCTGGTCCGAACGGCGCGATGCATTTATCTTTCTGCTGCCCTGGATCATCGGTTTCCTGGTCTTTACCGCCGGGCCAATGTTGGCATCGCTCTATATTTCCTTCACAAGCTGGGAGATTGTGACGCCGAGCCGGTGGGTGGGCCTCGCCCAGTACACGCGCATGTTCAACGATGACCGTTTCTGGCTCTCCCTTTGGAACACCAGCTATTACGTCTTCATCGGTGTGCCCTTGCATCTCTTCTTGGCGCTGTTGGCGGCGCTGGCAATGAACAAGGATCTGCGTGGGATTCGCTTCTTTCGCACGGCCTACTATGTGCCATCGCTGACGCCTGTGGTCGCCAACTCGATCCTATGGATCTGGATCTTCCACCCGGAATGGGGATTGGCCAATGGCTTCCTGCGCTGGATCGGTCTGGAAGGTCTCTATTGGCTGCAAGATCCGCGGCTGGCAAAGCCGGCCTTTATCCTCATGAGCTTTTGGACCATCGGCGGGCAGATGATCATCCTGTTGGCCGGGCTGAAGGGGATTCCCCATTCGCTCTACGAGGCCGCCGACATTGATGGGGCCAACAATTGGCAGCGCTTCTGGCACATTACCCTGCCCCTGCTGACACCCGCACTCTTCTTCAACTTGATCATTGCTATCATCGGCGCGTTTCAGGTCTTCACCCAGGCGTATATTATGACCGAAGGCGGACCCAACCACGCCACCCTCTTCTATTTGCTCTATCTCTACCGTATGGCCTTTGAGAATTTCCGCATGGGCTATGCGTCGGCCATGGCCTGGGTACTCTTTTTGATCGTCCTCGTCTTTACGATCATCCAATTCAGACTCTCGGACCGCTGGGTCTTTTACGAAGGCGATCTGCGCAAATAAGGGGAAGGTCTCATGCAACTGAGCAGCAATAAAGAGGCAGGAAGATTGATTACACCCGCCAGGGTCGGCGGCTGGTCGCGCAAGCGGATTATGAAGATCGTCCACGATGTGGTCTGGTACACGATCCTTTCGTTTTTCGGATTGGTGCTGGCGTTGCCCCTGATCTGGCTGGTCTCCACATCGCTGAAGACAGGCCCACAGACCTTTCTCATGCCGCCCCGTTGGATTCCCGACCCGGTGGTATGGGGAAATTATCCCCAGGCATTTCAGGCGGTTCCCTTCCAGCAATACTTTTGGAATACCTTCCAGATCGTGATCATGGCGACGCTGGGCACACTGCTCACCTCGTCTATGGCGGCCTTTGCCTTTGCCCGTCTGCGCTTTCCCTATCGAGGTACGCTCTTTTTGCTGGTCCTCTCGACAATTATGCTGCCCTCGATTGTCACCTTGATCCCCACCTTTATTGTCTTTCGCCAATTGAGGTGGATCAACACGCTGCTGCCGCTGATCGTTCCCTATTGGCTGGGAGGCAGCGCCTTTTTCATCTTCCTCTTCCGCCAGTTCTTTATGACCATCCCTTACGAATTAGACGAAGCCGCGCGCATGGATGGGGCCAGCAACTACCGTATTTATTGGAACATCCTGTTGCCGCTCTCCAAACCAATTTTGGCGACGGTAGCGGTCTTCTCGTTTATCAACCATTGGAACAGCTTCTTCGAGCCGCTCATCTACCTGCAAAATCCCCGAAAATGGACCATGGCGATTGGGTTGCTGGGCTTCAAAGATCTCTACTCGACCAGTTGGAACTTGATGATGGCCGCCAGCACCGCCATGATCCTGCCCCTGCTGATCCTCTTCTTCCTTGCCCAGCGCTACTTTGTCAGCGGAATTCAAATGTCGGGGATTGCGGGGAGATAGGGGATTGGGACGAGCTTCTGAAATCTCCTAATCGCCCAATCGCCCTAGACTAGAGATTAGCGATTGGAGATTAGAGATTGTCCCCCCAGTCCCCAATCATCACGGAGTACTCTATGACAACCAAACCACTTCTCATCGACACAGACATCCACCCCAACGCCAGTTCGGCGCGCATTATGGACTTTCTGCCCGAACCGTGGCGGACGCGCTACGCCGGCGGCAATCGTTCGTCCACCAGCCTGGGTTGGTGGAATCCCAACGGCGTTAACCGCCCGGACGCCGTGACCGACGACGGCGAACGCATTGAGGGCGATCCTTACCTGCTGGCGCGCCACTTTTTGGACGCATACGGCATCGACTACGCCGTGTTGATCACCGGCGGCACGCTGCACCTGGGCCTTTCGCCCGAAGCCGACTACGCCGCCTCGGTGATCGCGGCCACCAACGATGTGATGATCCACGACTGGTTGCCCGCCGATGACCGCTACCGCTACGCCCTGGCCGTCTATCCCAACGACCCGGAACTGGCCGTGCGCGAGATCCACCGCTACGGCGACCATCCTGGCGTGGTGCAGGTGCAGATGCCCAGCGCCGCGCGCATTCCCTACGGACAGCGCTATTACCATCCCATCTACCAGGCAGCGGCGGAACACAACCTGCCCGTGGCGATCCATCCTGGCGCGGAAGGGGTAGGATTGTCAGGTCCGCCCACGGCGGCCGGCTTCCCCACCAGTTATCTGGAATGGCACACTGGATTGGTGGCGACCTACATTGCCCACGCCACCAGCCTCATCACCGAAGGTGTCTTTCAGAAGTTCCCCACGCTGAAGTTCATCCTCGTGGAGGGGGGGATCTCGTGGCTGCCGCCGATCCTGTGGCGGCTGGACAAGAACTGGAAAGCGCTACGGGTGATGGCCCCCTGGGTGGATCGGCTCCCCAGCGAGATCGCCCAAGATCATTTCCTGCTTACCACGCAGCCGGTGGAAGAACCGGAGAACCCCAAACATCTCCACGCCATGCTCGACATGTTCGACGCCGCGCGCATGGTCATGTTTTCCAGCGACTTCCCCCATTGGGACGGCGACGCGCCGGACTTCGCCGCCCGTCAATTCCCTGCAGCGTTGCGCGCCCGCATCATGGGTGAAACCGCCGCAGAGTTGTACGGGTTGCAGCAGCGCGAGGTGGCGTAAGAGGCAGGGAAGAAGAGAGGAAGAGAAGAAGAGAGGAAAGCCCCGATCCCCAGTCCCCGATCCCTTTCTCACCGCGGAGCCATCTGCATCACCGCTGCGCCCCAGGTAAGGCCGGCCCCAAAAGAGACAAAAAGGATTCGGTCGGTGGTCTTGATTTTGCCACTGTTCAAAGATTCGGTCAGCGCCAGGGGGATCGAGGCCGCCGAGGTATTGGCGTAGCGGTCAATGTTGATGATAAAACGATCCAGGGGGACATTCATTGCCGCGGCGGCAGCCTGGATAATGCGCAGGTTAGCCTGGTGGGGAATGATCCAATCAATATCGTCAAAGGTCAATCCAGCTTTGATCAACGTCTCGTTGCAAACGTCCCCGATCACACGCGTGGCGAATTTGAAGACCTCGCGCCCGTTCATGCGCAGATAGTGGCGGCGATTTTCCAAGACCTCTCGGCTAAAAGGATCTGCCGAGCCGCCGCCGTGCATGATAATGTACTCCCCCTGGCCGCCATCGGAGCCAAGCGCAAAACCCTGTATTCCGCACGGACGATCCGTTGCCTGCACCACCACAGCGCCCGCTGCATCCCCAAAGAGGACACAGGTTGACCGATCCTCCCAGTCGAGGAAGCGGCTCAATAACTCTGCCCCTACCACCAGAATACGACGATACGCGCCGGTCTCGATGAACTGATAGGCAATGGTCAGCGCGTAGACAAATCCGGTGCAACCCGTCACCACCACAAACGCGGGGACACCCGACGCGCCCAGCGCATGTTGGAGTTCACTCGACACAGGCGGCGTATGGTGATCCGGCGTGGATGTGGCAATGATGATCAGATCGAGATCTTGAGGAGCCATACCAGCCTGCTTCAGCGCGGAGCGGCTGGCATTGAAGGCAAGGACGCAGGTAGTTTCATCTTTGCCAGCAATGTGGCGCTGATGGATGCCGCTGCGTTGGACGATCCAATTGTGGTCGGTTTCTAAATGTGCAGGGAGATCATGATTTGTGAGAACTGTCGCAGGAACATAGGCTCCCCAACCGGTGATCTGCCCATAAATTCGGCTCATAATGAATTCTCCAGCCAATGAGTACAAAATAAAGAGGGGTAACTACGGAGGTAGAGACTCCATCCTTTTTATATTGTGCAGAAGTGTTTGGAAAGAGTACCACGGGTAAAGATAAGAACCAAGACCGTGAAGTTACTGTGCAAATTACCCTGTCTGATTGCTGTGTGGATTCTCACAGTCATATAAACTAGACTTTACGAACCAATTGAGCAAACGAGCAATTGAAAGGATTTGTTTCAAATTTTGTTCAGGTTGACGTAAAGACACACGACAAAAAAATACGGCGCCTGGGAGACGCCGTATTTTTTGGTTCTGTTATCAGATGATTAGTCGATAACGGCTACGTCTTGTGCCTGAGGGCCTTTAGGGCTGTCCACCACAGTGAACTCAACAGGCTGTCCTTCATTGAGAGAACGATAGCCGTTGGCCTTAATCGCGGAGTAGTGGACGAAGACATCCCCACCCTGTTCGCGTTCAATAAAGCCATACCCCTTGACGTTGTTGAACCATTTTACATTGCCGCGTTCGCGCTCTGCCATGATAGACCCACTCCTTATAACAACAAATATACAACGGCAGAACGCCCTGAGTAGATTCATCCTCACACAAGGGTGCGCTACATCCTGGAGAATTACTGGTACGACTGCCACGACGGTAATACATTAACATATTCTAAAGAAAATGTCAATTCATGTGAACAAAAACCGCCCTGTTACAGCCACTGTCGTAAGCTAAGCGATAACCATAGTTTACGAAGGGATGGAAACGACCTAGTGTTGCGTCAAATATATATTGAGGGGTACGGGCGCTGCTTGCTGCGTCCTCTGCACACCAGGCGCAGCAAGCAGCGCCCGTACCCTGTTTCCATCAACTCAACACTAGATAGGTTCGGGTGTAGCAAACTGTACAATCGGCTCAAAGCTCCCAGGATCTAAAACCATTACCCCACTTTCAGATCCCGCCAGAATTCCCTCTTCTGCCTTACGGAGGACCAGCGCGGGTTCGCTGCCATCCACAGGTTGCCACTTTTCACCATCCACCGAGGACCAGAGTTGTTCAATATCGCTCAAGAGCCAGCCGCCCTCCCAGGCGCAGAGCGCGTTGACCTGAGATGGAGCGCTCGCCACACGCGTAAAGGATCGTCCACCATCAGATGAGCGCCAAAGACCGTCCTCCTCAGCGCCGGCCAGAACCACCCCATCTCGATGGTATTGGGGCGACACGGCCACGATCTGGTAGACCGCATCCGGGCAGTCGGCTCGCTTCCAGGCGCGCCCGGCGTTGGGCGAACGGTAGATGCCTTCCTCGGTGGTGGCAAAGACGACTTCACGGCGCGGCCACTGCTTCGGAGGCGCAGACGGCGCCCAAACCAGCGAGAGAACCATATAATTGCGCAGTCCATAATTACAAGGAACCCAGTAACCGCCCCGATCCGTGGATCGCAAGATGCCCTCCCCCTCTGTGCCTGCCAACACAACACCAGAGTTCACCACATCCGGATCGGCAGCAATCGCAAGGACCGGCGATTGGCAACCACTGAGCCAGGCAGCTTGCCAATTCTGCCCTTGGTCCACTGTGTAGGCGACGCCATAGGGCGCGCCGCCCACCAACAGCCGATGCTGAAGCGCCAACACAGAGGCAAGCCGCTCCATCGGCTGGGGCACGGGCGTCAACTGCCCAGATTCTACCCGAAAGAGACCATTCGGGCCGGCTGCCCAGCAGGCTTCATCACTTTCACTCATCGAGAGGATAATCGCCATGTTATGGCTCCAAACTTTCTTTCGGTTTGCGATGATAAACAATCGTATCAGTGCTGAGCGCCATCAGCGCGCCGCTCGAAGCTGTCTCAAGGGCGGCCACGAGAACATCGGTCACATCAAGGACGCCAGCAGCGTGTGCGTCCACGATCTGATTGGTGTACGCATCATACGCCACGGTAGGGCCGCCGTTACGTACACGTTCAACGACGCCAGCGGGCGACTCTGCACGGGAATTGATGGCAATCTGGCGTAGCGGTGCGGATAGCGCTCGTTTGGCAACCATTACACCCATCATCTCTTCGTCGTTGAGATCGAAGGGGGGCAGCGCGTTCAAGGCATGGATCAAGGCTGCCCCGCTGCCCGGCACGATGCCACCTTTTTGGGCTGCGGAAAGCACTTTGAGCGCACGTTCCGCATTCTCGGCGCGCACTGTCCGCTCGGTTTTGGTGGATGCGCCGACTTTGAGTACACCCATCCCGCCCGATAGGGCCGAGAGGCGGGTGATCAACTTGGGGCGTTCGTCATCGCTCTGCGCAAGATGAGCAAGTTGAGTGCGAATTTCGGCGATCCGCTCCTGGACTTCCACATTCTTCATCTGCTCCGGCAGAATGTGGAGGATCTTGGCGTCGATCTCCACGCGCATAGCTGTCCCTAAATCGCTGGGCTTGGCATTCTTGACGGCTGCAGTAAAGCCGCGTCCAAGCACAGTCGCCCCGGTGATCAGGCCCAGATCATCCAACGCGGATCGTCGCTCATCCCCGACCGCTTTCAAAGTGACCCCGACCAGCGACAGTTTCTTCTTCTCGGCCTGATGATTGCGGACAAGGGTGTGCAAAGCGGTATCCTTAAAGGAGTGCGCCACGATCACCAATGATTTCTTACCGTTGAGCAGCGCGCTCTCCATTAGCGCGACAACATCCTCGGCCGTGGTCAGCGGCGCTTCAGAGATAGCCACCGCACAATCTGTGTGGATAGCAATCTTCTTGGGCTGGTCAGTATAAAGGAGATAGCTGGCGATCTGAGCTTCGTAGTTGGCCCCCGGATAATAGAGTCGTTCAAGATAAGGAGCGACGAACTTGTCTACGTTGACGCGAGCATCAATGCCAAGCAGATAGCTCATCTCGCCTACAATCGCCGCCAGAGGACGCTCTTTGACGATGGAATAGGCAACGGCGGTGAGCTGATCCTCGTTGGCGATAGGCACTGATTGGGCGCGCAGTTGTTCGATCACCGCGTTAATCACCGCGCGCACGCCGCTGCTGATCCAAACCGGGCTGGCGCCGGCCACGAGCATGCGCACGGCTTCGTTGTAGATGGCCTGGGTCAGGATAGCCGTGGTGGCTCCACCATCCCCGACGCGGCCTGTCACCTTCCATACCAGGTTGCGCATCAGCATGGCGCCGATATCCAACCGTGCATCCCCCAGGCTCAGGATGCGGCGCACAGCCGTGGCGGAATCGTCCAGGATTTCGGGCATACGTGTGCGATCCCGATCATTGATAACCGTACCGCCAATCGGTCCTAATGTCGGAGCGAGCAGATCGGCAATGGCATCAATGCCCGCTTTAAAGTGCTTATGCGTCTGTTCAGGACCAGCGATAAAGGGTCTAGGTCTGCCGTTTCGTTTCAATGGAACACTTCCCTCACGGTCTAATTCTTAGAAATCGATTACAACGCGTCGGACAAATTGATCTGAGATTCCCTATGCCAGCGTTTTGAAAAGGGTGTGTTCAAAATGAGTTGGTTGTCTGGGTAAGGGTTTGGGTGGACGGCTCACAAATGTCGTCAGCGCACGCCATTGCTCGTCTGCCGTCCACCCGAACCCTTACGAATCATCAACCCATTCTAAATACACCCTTTTGAATAGCACTCGCGGCGTCGGTTTCCAGTCGAAAGGCTGGTTGGTATTCCGCTCAGGCTGTTGAGGAGTTTCTCTTCTTGAGGGCGTCGTGGACACCGCCGTCCGTAATTTTACTTACACAAAGCCTGCTGTCAAAAAGTGGATAGAAGGAGAATGATTGAAGAATGAAGAGTTTGGACAATTTCTTGCATTCATCATTCGAATTTATGCCCACAGATGCGCGTACTTGAGTCCTGTGCCGGTGTTGAAGAGGACCACGGTTTCGTCGGCGCGGATCCAGCCCCGGTTGAGCAGATGTACCTGCGCAGCCAGGGTGGCCGCCCCTTCCGGCGCGGGGAAGATACCCGTGTGCGCGCCCATGACCCTGGTGTAGTGGAGCATCTCTTGATCGGTGACAGTCAACGCCGTGCCCCCGCTCTCGCGCAGTGCGCGCAAAATGAGAAAATCGCCCACGGCCGCAGGGACGCGCAGACCGTCGGCCACGGTTTTGGCCCCTTGCCACATCTCGGCAAATTCATTCCCCTGATCGAAGGCGCGCACCATGGGCGCGCAGCCGTCGCTCTGCACAGTCACCATGCGCGGGCGCTTGCTGCCGATGAGCCCCATCTGCTCCATCTCGTCGAACGCCTTCCACATGCCCACAAGACCGGTGCCGCCGCCGGTGGGATAGATGATGACATCGGGCAGCGTCCACCCCAATTGCTCGGCCAGCTCATAGCCCATCGTCTTCTTGCCTTCAATACGATAGGGTTCTTTGAGCGTACTCACGTCGAACCATCCATATTTTTGCGCGCCCTCGCGCACCTTCACCCCGCAGTCGGTGATGAGTCCATCCACCAGCGTGACCGTCGCGCCCAACTGCGCGCACTCGACGCGGAAGGGCATGGGCACGTCTGCGGGCATAAAGACATGCGCTTTGAGACCGGCGGCGGCAGCGTATGCGCTCATGGCACCGGCGGCGTTCCCTGCGCTGGGGATGGCGATCTCTGTGGCGCCCAACTCGTAGGCGCGGCTGACGGCCATGGCCAATCCGCGCGCCTTGAAACTGCCGGTTGGGTTGAGCGACTCATCTTTGATCAGCGTATTGGGGCAACCGATCTCGTTCCCCAGCGAGGACGCCCAGATCAGCGGCGTCCACCCTTCCCCCAGCATCAAGCGGGCGTCATTGCGCACCACGGGCAGCACTTCCTCATAGCGCCAGAGGTTGGCGGGGCGCTCTGCGAGGGCGGCTGGGGTCAGCGTCTGCGCAGCCTTCGCCAGATCATAGCGGACGAGGAGCGGTTTGCCGCAGGCAGGGCAGAGATTGATCAACTGATTGGCATCGTAGATCGCGCCGCACTTACCACATTCGAGGTGGCTGAGGGTGGAACGGGTCATAGAGAATCCTTGTGGTGTTGGGTGGAACCATTAGCTTAATCGGCATAGACGGAGGCAGCTTCGGGCGCGTCCCCCCGCAGCAACGCCAAGACGTTGTTCGCCGTCCGCACGCAGATGGCGCGATAAGTGGCGTCGGTCAGCACGGCGGTGTGGGGCGTAATCAGCGTTTTGTCGCTTTGCAGCAGCGGATCGGCCGGATCGGGCGGCTCAACGCCCAATACATCGGCGGCAAATCCAGCCAATCTTCCCGCATCCAAAGCCTCAGACAGCGCCTGTTGGTCAATAATAGCGCCACGCGCCGTATTGATCAAAAGCGCGGAGGGCTTCATCGACGCCAGTTCGGCGCGGCCAATCAGGTGATGGGTCTCTGGCGTGAGCGAAAGGTGGAGGGTGAGGATGTCGGCTTCGCGCAACAATTGGTCGAAGGGACGGAATGAAAAGCGTTCATCCTGGCTGCGCCGGCTCCAGTACTGGACGGTCATGTCAAAAGCCGCGGCCACTTCCGCCACCCGCCGGCCAATCGATCCCATGCCGACGACGCCCAAGACTTTACCCGACAACTCGATGCCCGAATAGCCATTGCGCACGCCCCAATCCCCTGCCGCGACGGCGTTGGTCAGCGGCCGCAGGCGCCGGGCCAGGGCCAGCATCAGCAGGATCGTATGTTCGGCCACGGCGTTGGTGGTGCTGCCTGGCGCGTAGATCACAGGGATGGCGCGGCGGGCAGCGGCGGCGAGATCGATGTTGTCGAGGCCGACGCCACAGCGGGCCACCACGCGCAGATGAGGACAGGCGGCGATCAGATCGGCGGTGATGCGACCGCGGCCGCGCGTCAGGATCGCATCCACGCGATGGGTCGCCACAAAAGCAGCCAATTCCGCCCTATCCTCCACCAGGTGGACGGATCCATAGTTGGCGAGCAAACAGTGGGCGTCGGCGTGGAGGGGTTCGAGCAAAAGGATGGTCATGCCGGCGCTACTCTTTTTGCCCGTGGTAGAGGGTGGCGTCGTCGCTGCGCAGGGATCCACGCGCTTCGTTGCGCCCAGAGACATAGATGCTGCCCTTCGGCTCCACCAATTCATCGTCGAAGAGGCTTTCGTCGATGGGCGTCCCCGGCGGGCAGGAGACTTCCACCAGATTCCCCGACGGATCGCGCACGAACATCTGCATGGCGCCGTCGGGCAACTGGCGCACCCGTCCCCAGGGGGAAGTGTCAATCGCGCCCAGTTCCTTCATGCGGCGGAAGAAGTGGTTGAAATCATCGACATGCAGGCAAACATGGCCGCGGAACGACGGTTTGTCCGGAAATTCGCTAATGTGAAGCTGCTGCTGCGCGTTGATACGGTAGAACTGGGCCGGGAAATCCAGGTTGAAGGTGGGCAGCGGCTCCAGGCCGAATTCATTCTCATAGAACGCGCAGGTCTCTTCCAGATTGTGGGCAATCAGGGTGACATGTTGGATAGCCATCGCTTTGGGCATAGGAACTCTCCTCTGCAGTCGTCAGGGCTGTCAATGCGCCTGCCACGATAGACGCGTTGCGTGTTGCGAAAAATAATACGTACTCAATGTCACTAAGTTAAGGAATGCAATGCTCGAAACCCTGCGGAGTTAGCACGCCCACGTGCGGCTGTTCTCCCGTAGACCCGCGCCTGAGGGTGCTAACTCCACACTTAACTTAACGACATTAAGTGCGTGGACGATTGTCACTGGTAAACCTGCAACCTGCAACTTGCCAGGTTCTGCCGTTCCGCATTTTGCATTACGCATTCGGCTGCGGTCCGCCGTCATCCCCGCCGATACCGCTCGATAAAGTCGGCGCGCGGGGTGACGCCGAGGCCGGGACGCTGCGGCGCGTCGATCTTGCCGTTGGGCGCGGCGATGGGTTCCTCCACCAGTTCGTGGAGCAGCGGATTGGCCCCCAGCGAAAATTCGATGATGACGGCTGCGGGGCTGGCAAAGGCCAGGCTGACGCCAGCCGTAAACGAGAAAGCCGATCCCCAACAGTGGGGCGCCAGTTCCAATTGATACGTCGCCGCCAGCTCGGCAATGCGGCGGCCTTCGGTCAGCCCGCCACAGATCGCCAGATCCGGCTGAAGGATGTCCACAGCGCCGGCTTCGATCAGACTGCGGAAATCGAAGCGGGTAAACTCGCTCTCCCCGGCAGCAATCGGGATGGTGGTGGCGTGGCGCACTTCAGCCGTACCGCGCGGATTGTCGGCGTTGATTGGCTCCTCGAACCAGCGCAGATTGGTATCTTCCACGGCCCGGCAGAACTGCTTCGCCTCGCTCACACTGTAAGTCCCGTGGGCATCGACCATAATATCCACATTTGGACCGAGAGCGCGCCGCGCTGCCTGCACCCGCGCCACGCTGGTCGCCACGTCGCCATCCATGACGCCGATGCGCATTTTGACAGCGTCAAAGCCGCGCGCCACATAGCCGCCCAGCTGATCGCCAATGTTGTCGGCGTCCGCCCAGCCGCCGCTGGCATAGGCGCGCATCTGATCACGGCAGGCGCCGCCCAGCAACTGTACCACGGGTACGCCCAGCGCCTTGCCCAGCAGATCCCAGAGCGCCATATCGACGCCGCTGATAGCCGAAATGGTCAACCCGCGCCGACCCAGCACAGGGAAGGCGCGTCCACGCGCCAGGGCATAGTGATCGCGCGGGCCGTTGTACATGATCTCCCACAACCGCGTGATCTGGCGGGCGTCCTGGCCGACGAGCAGCGGGCGCAGTTCCTCGCGTACACAGGTGACGAGGGCGGCGCAGACCCCCGCGCTGCCCACCGATGCTTTGGCCTCGCCGTAGCCGGTCAGCCCATCGTCGGTGGTGATCGTGACCAGGGTCATGTCAAAACTGCTCACGCGTCCAAAATCCGAGACGTGCTGCTTCTCGTACGGAATCGGACAGTGGAGCCAGACGGCGTCTACATCATGAATGATCATGGTGGGTGCTTTCGGGGTTGAGGATTAGTGATTGGTGACTAGTTACTGGGTAGAGTATCTGAATCCCCAGTCCCCAGTCACCAGTCCCCAACTTCAAATCAACGGCAACAAGGTCTTGGCTGTCTCTTCAACGAGCCAACTGTAGAACTCTTCGGAGAGGACGCCGCTGCCGTGATCTTCGATGAACTTCAACTGTTCGGCGGTCAATTCGGCTTCGGCGCTGGCGACGGCGTTTTTGTAGGGATTGGCCGGCGTACGGTCAATCGGAGCCACAAACTCGACGGTGAGCGCGCCGTCGTAGCCGATCTCCTTGAGCGTGCCGACGATGCGCGGCCAATCCAACGCGCCCATGCCGCAGGCCATACGGTTGTTGTCCGCCACGTGGAAATCGGCCAGCCGCCCTTTGGTGGCGCGGATCGCCTTGTACATGTCGGCTTCCTCAATGTTGAGGTGGAACGTATCAATGCAGACGCCGCAGTTCGGCCCCACTTCCTCTGCCAGCAGCATCGCCTGATCGGCGCGGTTGAGGAAATTGGTCTCAAAGCGGTTGAGCGGTTCCAAGGCCATGCGCACCCCAGCGGCCTCGGCGTGGGGATAGATCTCGCGCAGTCCTTCCACGGCCCATTGCCATTCTTCTTCGGGTGAGGCCATGGCCTGGACTTTGCCCACTTCCGACGGCACAATCGTCATCTCCTGGCCGCCCAGTTCCTTGACCATGGTGATGCAATCTTTGATGTACTTGACCGAACTCTCGCGCACGGCCGGGTCGGCGTGGATCAGATCACGGCCAGCGAACATCAGGCTGACCGATCCCCAACAGCGCAGCCCGTTTTCGTCGAGCAGTTTCTTCACCTCTGCGGTGTCGTAATTCTCCGGGTCGCCGCTGATCTCAATACTCTTGTAGCCATACCGGGCCAGCCGCCGGATGGTGATCTCAATCGGCTCGGCGCGCATCCAATTGTGCATAGACAGGTGCATGGTGAGTTCCTCCGTTGTGAAAGATGATGATTGGGGATTGGGGACTGGGGCTCGGGGATTGGGTCAAGAACCTTTGCTCTCCAATCGCTTAATCTCTTGTAAATAGAGATTGAGAACTAGGCGAGTTCGGAACCTGTACCCGATCCCCAGTCCCCAATCACCTCAGATCGCGCCAGGGCGCTTCCGCAGCCACATCGACGAGTTGATAGCCCTCCGCGCCGACACAGGGGCTGAGGATGGCGATCAGTTTGGCGTTACTCGACGAGATGTTAAACGAGGCGTGGACGACATCCGCGCCGATGAAGACCGCATCGCCGGCCTGCAAGACCTGTTTCTGCTGCTCGATCCACTGCTCCACCGATCCCTCCACCACGTAGATCACCTCTTCCTGGCCGGGATGTTTGTGGAAATTGTGGCCGAAGCCAGGTTCCAGTACGACTTCGATCACCACCAGTTGTTGAGCGCCGGTGGTCTGCGGACGGCTCAACCAGCCCATTACGCCCCAATCCAGGCGATCTCGTTCAGCATTTGCAGCCGTGATAAATTTCCCTTGCATCGGTTTCTCCTCTGCGGTTAATCGATATTCTATGGAGACCCGCCAGGTTTTCTACAACCTGGCGGGTCTTATTAGCGACGCCCAATGATTATTCGAGCGCAGTTTTTCGCACAACTTCCTGCGCGGAGACGTTGACAAACTCTTCCTCTCCGTAGAGTACAGCCGAGGGCGTGATATGGCTCCACACAATGAAGGCCAGCGTCGAAAAGAGTACAACCAGAAACCCATATTTGTAGCCCACAAAGAGCCAGGGCTGAAACATGCTGACAACCCCAACCACAATGCCGCCGATAATCACCTGTTCCACGCGGTCGTAGAGCTGCGGCGGGATGCGTCCGCTCAACTTGCGCGAGACGAAGCGGATAAAGTAAATAAAAGCAAGCAAAATGCTGATAAAGACTGAGATGAATAAAATTGCCTGAAGACCCATTGCCCGCCCCCTTCTATAGACCGGCTGTGATGCGGTGGCCGTTTGGATCGAAATAGTGCAGCCGATCCTCTGCCAATTGAAAGCGAATGGTTTCGCCGTGGCGATAGCCAGCAATGCCAGAAACGACGCTCAACAGCCGCTGATCGCCCGCCTGAATGTAGAGGATCGTCTCCACGCCCAGCGGCTCGATCAGCGCCACCTCCCCGCTGAATGGACCGTGGGGAGCAGGCTGAACATCTTCGGGGCGGACGCCCAGCGTGAGTTGGGCGGGCAGACCGTTCGCCGATGGCAGATGGATGGGACTCCCCGGCACGCTGACCGTCCCATCCCCATAACGGGCGGGGATCAGGTTAATGCGCGGCGTCCCTACCAATTGGGCCACAAAGAGATCCACCGGGCGATCATAGATATCGCGCGGAGAGCCGACCTGGATCACCCGCCCCTGGCGCAATACCCCGATCCGGTCTGCCATGGTCAGCGCTTCCACCTGATCGTGGGTAACGAAGAGGGTCGTGCTGCCCTGCTTCTTTTGGATGTGCTGCAACTCGACGCGCAGCGACTCGCGCAGTTTGGCGTCCAGGTTCGAGAGCGGTTCGTCCATCAAAAAGATGCGCGGATCGCGCACAATGGCGCGGCCAATCGAGACCCGCTGCATCTCGCCGCCGGAGAGGCGTTCGGTCTTGCGCTCCAACAGATGGCTGATGCGCAACTTCTCCGCCGCCTCGGTGACGCGCTGGCGGATCTCGCTTTCGGGGATCTTGCGCAGGGGCGAGCGCAGCGGGAAGGCCAGGTTGTCGAAGACAGACATGGTGGGGTAGAGCGAATATTGCTGAAAGACAAAGGCAACATCCCGTTCGGCGGGGGAAAGCGCGTCCACCGGTTCACCGTCGAAGAGGACCTGGCCCTCGTCCTGTTTTTCCAGCCCGGCAATGACGCGCAGGGCGGTCGTCTTTCCCGCGCCGGTTGGCCCCAGCAGCACAAAGAATTCCCCATGCCGGATGTCAAAGTTGACCTCGCGCAAGGCGATCACATTCTTGAAGCGTTTAGTGACGTTGATCAATTGGACGTTAGACACGGGCGGCCTCCAGGTTGAGCGCACCCACCGGGATAGCCCTTTGGCTCTTGGGGTTGAAAAAGCGTACCTGGCGTGGATCGAGATCAAATCGCAACGGCGTATCGATTGGATAGTCGGCGTTGCGGTCGGCGCGGGCATGGATCACCGTTTCCGGGTTCTCGCCGTCGAGCGAGAGATGCAGCATCGAGTATGCGCCGTAGAGATCGTCGGCGTAGACCCGCGCCGCCAACGCCCCCACATCATTGACCGTCACCGCTTCGGGGCGGAAGCCGACAACAATCCGGCCATCCTCGCCCAGACCGCTCGTCATCTCATTTCGCCACTGCTCAGGAACAGGAAAACGGTTGCCGCCGGGCAGTTGGATGGCGCCGTTGGTATAGATGCCCTCCACAAGATTCATGCCGGGGCTGCCGATGAAACGGGCTACAAAGAGATTGGCCGGGTTGTAATAGACATCGGCGGGCGTCCCCACCTGCTGCACCTCCGCCGCCGACATGACGACGATGCGATCCCCCAGGGCCATAGCTTCAATCTGATCGTGGGTGACGTAGACCGTGGTGGCATGTTGCGCCAGGTGCAGCCGTTTGATCTCGGCGCGCATGACATTGCGAAAGTCTGCATCCAGCGCGCCCAAGGGTTCATCCATCAAGAAGGCTGCCGGGCGGCGCACCAGCGCCCGCGCCAGCGCCACCCGCTGTCGATCCCCGCCGCTGAGACCGCGCGGACGTAGATTGAGCAGATGTTCAATCTGCAAGAGCCTGGCAACTTCCGCCACCCGCCGTTTGGTTTCATCGCCCGAAACACTCTGCGCTTGCAGGGTAAAGGCGATATTCTGCCAGACGGTCATGTGCGGGTAGAGGGCGAAGAGTTGAAAGACAAAGGCAATGTCCCGATCCGCCGGGTGCGCCCAGGTAACGTTGCGCCCGCCGATCCGGATCTCCCCGCGCGAGACGGCCTCCAGCCCAGAGATCATGCGCAGTGTGGTTGTCTTGCCGCAGCCCGACGGTCCCAAAAGGACGACGAATTCGCCATCCCCAATTGTGAGATCCAGCGGCTTGACGGCGTAGACCTCGCCAAATTTCTTCTCAACCTGCTCTAATTGGATCGTAGCCATCAGTCTGCTCTTATTGGCGGATCGCGCCAAAGGTGACGCCGCGCAGCAGATATTGGCGCAGCGCAAAGGTGACAATGACGACGGGGATCAAAAATCCCAACGAACCAGCGGCAATCGCCGACCATTCAATGCCGCCGCGCCCCAGGATGGTGGGGATGGTGGGCGGCGCGGTGCGGGCGGTCTCGGTGGTGAGCATGAGGGCAAAGGCGTATTCGTTCCAGGCGAAGATCAGCGAAAAGACGGTAGTGGCGGCAATTCCCGTCACCGCCTGCGGCAGCACCACTTTGCGGAATGCCTGCAAGCGCGTGTAGCCGTCCACCATGGCCGCTTCCTCATATTCGCGCGGGATCTCGTCGATAAAACCCTTGAGCAACCAGACCGATAGCGAAAGGTTGAAGACCGTGTAGAGCAAAATGAGGCCCAGATGCGTATCGTGCAGCCCGATCTGCCGGTACATCAAAAAGATGGGGATGGTCACCACCACCGGCGGCAACATACGCGTACTGAGGATGAAAAAGAGCAGGTCCGATTCACCCGGCACTTTGAAGCGGCTGAAGGCATAGGCGGCCAGTAATCCCAAGACCACGGCCAGCACAGTGGATGTACCGGCGATGATCACCGAATTGCGCAGACGAGTTACATACGGGCTGGGCCCGGTGATCTGTTGCCCATTGCGCAGGGCGATCTCCTCATACCAGGTCAGATCCTCGCGGGTGCGGAACTGCTCCAACCGGCGCTGTGTCAGCACCGAGCGATCTGTCAGCAGGTTGACGAAGCCCTCCAACGTGGGCGCGAAAATGATCTTGGGCGGCACGGAGATGGCGTCGGCGCGAGACTTGAAGGCGGTCAGCCCCATCCAATAGACAGGCACCAGCCCGGCCAGGGCGAGGATGACAGCAACGGCGATGCGGATGCGCCGGAACAGGCGCGCCCGCCCGCCGACTTTGTCCACGCGCGTGGAGTAGTTGATCTCTTCCTGCGGCCTGTGGATCAGATCGGTCGAGGTCGCCATGCTCATCCTTCCTTGACGCGGTTGAGGTTGCGAATATAGACATTGCTGATGGCAATGATGATGACGAGAATAATATAGGCCAGGGCGCTGGCGTAACCGGTGCGCCACTGTCCTTGAAAGGCAATGCGGTAGAGATTGACGGCGACCACCTCAGTGGCGTCCCCCGGACCGCCGCCGGTCATCCCCATCACCAGATCGAAGCTTTTGAAGGCTTCAATCGTGCGGAAGAGGACGGCGATCAGCAGCAGCGGCATCACCTGCGGCAGCGTGATGCGCCGGAATTGGAACCAGGCGCTGGCGCGGTCGATGGCGGCGGCTTCGTAGAGATAGTCGGGGATGGCGTTCAGCCCGGAGAGACAGAGCAGCATCACAAAGGGCGTCCACATCCACACATCGGTAATGACGACGGCCCAGAGGGCCAGCGACGAACTAGAGAGCCAATCGGGCGCGCCGGCCGGGCTGGTATAGCCCAATAGATAGTTGAAGATGCCAAAGCTGGGGTTGTAGATCAACTTCCAAAAAAGGCCCACCACCACCGGCGAGAGCATCATCGGGATCAAAATCAGCGTTGTTACAAATCCACCGCCGCGGAATTTCTCGCGCAGAATCAGCGCCATCCCAAAGCCCAGAACCGTCTGCAACCCCACGGAGAGGAAGGCGAAGCGGCCGGTGGTGGCGAAATATTTCCACATCTGCGGATCGTTGAGCAACCGGCCAAAATTCTCGAACCCCACCCAGACCGGTTCCACGCGGGTAATCGCCGAATAGTCCGTAAAACTCAGGTAGAGACTATAAAAGAGCGGAAAGATATTGAATAGAACCAACAAGATCAATGTGGGTGCGATGAAAAGCCACTGGATCGAACCATCGCTCATCTGCCGCTGTAAAAAGCGTTTGCGTTCCAGATTTGGGGAGTGGAGGGTGGTTCCTGTCTGCATGGTTTCCCTGAGAAGCTAAATCTGCGGCGAGCGTAGAGATTGGGAGATTAGGCGATTAGAAGATCAGGCAGTTCTATCTCTGCCACTCTTCTCAATCGCCCAATCTCCTAATCGCTCAATTGCTACTTGATATATCCATTCTGGCGCAGAATGGCGTCGTGTTCTTCAGCCATGCGGGTCAGCGCTTCTTCGGCTGTGCCCTGGCCGCCGACCACATAGTTGCTCAATTCGCGCTGGGTGATCTCCAGCAATTGGGCAAAGATCGGGATGTTCCAATAGTCCATGACCATCTCCATGGTCTCGGCGAAGGCTGCGTTGTAGGGCGCGACCTCCAGGAATTCCTGCGAGGCCAGCACGTTGATGTTACAGGTGTAGCCGCCGATGAGCGCCCATTCACGCTGGATCTCTTCCTGAGCGAACCAGCGGATGAAATCACGTGCGGCTTCCTGGCGTTCGGGGCTGACATAGGAGACAATGCTCAATCCCTGGCCGCCGAGGGCAGCCTTGCGGATGCCGGAAGGGCCGGCCGGGTTGGCGAAGTAACCGGTATGGGCGGCGTGCGGGTTGATCGCTTCGCTGGCCAGCGCCGGGAAGAAGGCAAAGTAGTTCATGATCATGGCGGCCTGGCCGTTGATCAAGGCGTCGTTCGTCTCCTGGAAGAAGGCGTTGCCCAGGCCGGGCGGGCTGCAACAGGTGTAGAGTTCTCGGTAGTATTCGAGGGCCGCAATCGCTTCGGGCGAATTGACAATGCCCAGCACCTCATTGGTTTCCGGATCTTGCCAGCGCGCGCCATAGCTGAACATCACGTTCTCGTAGCCCATGGTGATGGCGTCATAGTCCTTCTGGGTGTAGACAGCCGCGCCATAGATCCCCTCTTCGGGGCGGGTGAAGAACTTGGCAATATCGAGCAATTGCGCCCAGGTTTCGGGCACGCCCAACGCATAGCCATACTCGGCCTCGAAGGCTGCCATCTCATCGGGGTCCTCAAAGAGGTCCATGCGATAGGCCCAGCCATCGGCGTCACCCTCGGTAGGGTAGGCCCAATAGCTGCCCGAACCGCTGGGGTACTCGCCGTAATAGGTCAGCGTCGCCGGGGTTACTGTCTTGTCGATACCCTCGCCGACAAGGAAATCGGTGAGCTCGACATAGTGCCCCTGCTCCGCGCCCTGGCCCAGCCATTGGCTATCGCCGACGATCATATCGAAGCTGCTGCCGCCCGCGGCGAACTCGGCGAAGGCCCGGTCATAGAAGCTGCCCCACGGCTCCTGCACCACTGTCACCTTGATGCCCGTCTCGGCTTCGTACATGTTACCGATCTCTTGCAGATAATCCGCCGGGTCCCACTGCGCCCACAGGATCGTCAACGAGTCCACGCCGCCGGTGGGGGCGGGGGCAGCCGGCGCTGGCGCGCCGCTATCCGCTGGCGCGGGGGCTGGGGCAGCCGGTGCAGCACAGGCGGCCATCACCAACACCAAGATCAACAGCACTGTCCACAAAATACGTTTGTTCATACGCTTCTTCTCCTTGGCAATGTGGGTAAATGCAATATATGAAAAGATGAGGTTGAGTCTGAGTGTATTAAACGCCGCTCTCCAGCCACCCCAGCGTACGCGAAAGCTCCTGGGCATGTTGAGCGATCAGGCCGGTCAATTCGTCCATCTGCCCGTTGAGCAACCTTTCGGTGGGGATGCCGATGCTCATGGCCGCGATCACCTCGCCGCTGTGATCGCGCACAGGCGCTGCCACACAGCGCACCCCTGCCGTCGATTCCTCAATATCATAGGCGTATCCCTGTCGGCGCACAGGTTCCAGGCGTGCAAGCAGGTCCTCAAGGTCATGCGCCGCATTGACAGTTCCCTGCCCAAAGCCATAGTCAGCATAGAGCGAGCGCAGGGTTGACTCATCCAACTGGGCCAACAGCACTTTGCCCACGGCTGTGATATGGGCGGGCATGCGCGTGCCCACCTTTGCCACCAGCCGTACAGAGTAAGAACCTTCCTGCTTTGCCAGATAGACTACATCCCTGTGGTCGAGGATAACCAGCTTGACGGTCTCACCGCAGAGCGCCACCAGCCGTCGCGCCTGTTCATAAAAGGCCGGAACCAGGTGGACCTGGTTCAAATACGCATTGCCAAGTTCAAAGATTGCGACACCCAGCCGGTAGGTCTTGTAATGCAGATCTTTCTGAACCAGGCCATGCGTTTGCAAAGTTGCCAATGTGTTGTAGATCGTACTGCGCGAGCCGCCTGTAAGTTTACTCAACTCAGAGAGCGTCAGCGGGCGCTCCGCCTGGGCCATCGCGCGCAACAAGGAGATTGCACGATCGACTGCCGGTACAATTGTAGTTGGCTCACCATCCATAGGATTTCAAGAGCCTTTGACACGTTTTATAAGGGTTATGGTTAGGGGGAGAATGTTCAGATGACAGAACATTATTCTGTATGCTGAAACTAAGGCCATCATATATGCACAGACGGCCTTTGTCAAGAGGGAATTTTACTAGGAGGATTGGTGATCAGGGATTGGGGACTGGGATAAGATGACAAGGTGAAGCATGGTGAAAAGTGAGAAGGGTGAAGTTTGAAAGGAAAATGCGAGATTCATTTCAACCTTCAATTGCAAACCTCTAACTTGCAATCACCGCCGCCATTCCGCATTCATCATTCCGCATTGAGTACGCCTGCCACCTGCAAGCTCTCTCAGCGCCGTCGATCCCAGACTTCGGGGTTGCAGATGTCCTTGGGTCGCTGGCCGGAAAAGAATTCGATCAGCCGATCCACGGCCATCTGCTCAATGCGGGTGCGGCCTTCGGCGGTGAGCGAGGCCGTGTGCGGCGTCACCAAAATGTTGGGATGGCTGCGCAAGGGCGAATCGACAAGCGCCGGTTCGGGATCGAAGACATCCAGAGCGACGCCGGCCAGTTTGCGCCCATTGACGGCCTCCAAAACCGCGATTTCATCCACCAATGGACCGCGCGCCACGTTGATCAGATAGGCGCCGTCCTTCATGCGGGCGATGCTTTCACGGTTGATCATGCGATAGGTTTCGGGGATGGCGGGCGCGTGCAGGCTGAGGAAGTCGGCCTCGGCGATCACCTCAGCCTGGGAGCGCAGGCTGACGCCCATCGCTTCGGCCTGTTCCGCTGAGATAAAGGGATCGCTGCCGATGACGCGCATTCCCAGCCCTGCACCGCAGATCTGCGCCACGCGGCGGCCAATCCGCCCCAGGCCGACCAGCCCCAGCGTCTTCCCCTGCACCTCTGTCCCCACGAGCAGGCTGCGCGGGCCAAACTTTCCCTCGGCCATGTTGGCGTCCCCCTGTTTGATGCGCTTGGCGAGGGCCAACAACATAGCGACGGCGTGTTCGGCGGTCGATTCGGTCGGACCATCGGGGGTATTGCAGATAACAACGCCGTGGGCGGTGGCATCCGCCAGGTTGACGTTGTCGATACCGATGCCGGTGCGGGTGACAATGCGCAGGTTGGGCAGTTGCTCAAAGAGCGCCGCATTGTATTGGATCCCCGACGAGGCGAGGATGGCCTGGGCCGGTTGCGCCGACGCCGGCGGGTAGAGCGCCGTGACCCCGGTCAGTTTATCTAAGGCATTGGACAACACGGGCACTTCGATCCAGACATGGGTGAGGCTGTTCATCACGGGCTATCTTTCAAGGTGGGGAAGGTCGAAACGATATGCCAGCATTGTAGCGTAGCCAACGTTTAGGGGCAATTTAGGAAACCAACATGGTTGGTCTTCGTTCCTGCTGTGACATTTGATGGAGCGGCATCACAACAATCCTCGGCTGTTGTTGCGAATCGATTCACGTAAACTGGAGTTGAAAGGAGAGGTTCAGATGTTGACTATGAGACCCAATCTACATCGCCGCTCACATACCTTATTGGGGATTCTTCGCATCAGTAGCATGGCCGCCTGCGGCACTCTGGTGGGCCTGGCCTTTGGCATCGTCGCCCAAAATTTGCTCATTGGGCTGATCCTGGGGATAGGTATCGGCGCGGGCACGGGTGCAGCTATCGAACAACACGAAGAGGATCGGGTAGATCTCGATCAGATCCTATGGGCTGCCACACCGCTGCTGGTCTTCGCCCTCATCACCCTCATCTTTTGGATCCAACGCTTGCGTTAACCATCTTTAGACAAGGAGTGTTCAATTATGCTCTCCCCCTCGCCGTCATCCACCCTAAAACCACAAGAGCAACATCCACCCATCTACAGCAAAACTGTTCCGCCCGCCGAGTCTGTGATGGAGATCATCGGCCTCAGCATCACCATTGGCATCTTCAACGCGCCCTCAACATGGATCAAGTTGATCCACGACATTGCCGGGCCAACGGTGTTTGTCCCCATTTTTTCGGCAGAGTTGCAGAGCCATCTGCCCATGCTCAACCTCTTTTGGGGGCTGGCGCTGACGCTGGCCTTTGTGCGACTCTATTATCAGCGGCGTGCGCCGGGTATCCTCATTGCTGAGATTTTGATGATTTTGTTCGGCATGCAGATCGCCTTCAGCCTGCTGATGAGCGGTCCGCTACTGGCGCTCGATCACGAATGGATCACGGCGCAGGAGATCTCGTCGCTGCTCGTCTCCACGTGGAGCAGCCTGCTCGATGTGATCAATCTGGTGGTCAAACTGGCGATTGGCCTGGGGATCTTCGGCTCACTCGTGTCGCTAGTGCAGAAGGGGATCGAGTTGGTGCGCGCGGTGCAGAGGTAAAAAGTCAAGATATCCCTTCGGTTACAGATCAGGATTAGTATAATCCTGATTTGTATTTTAAAGGATGACAGCCGCGCCACGGCTCGTCATCTCGATATTCTACGCCAGTTCTGAGTGATCCGCCGCTAGGTGACTGTGGGCTTGAGCATCCTGGTCGATTTGCAGCGCAAAGTGCAGATTCTAAGAGCAGAAGGGCAGTGGCAGCAGATCCACCACGCGCTCTTTTCTAAAAGTGGGTTCACTCCAGAGTTTAGCGGTCTGGCCAGCAAAGAGGGGATACTGGTGGAAGCGACTGATCTGGTGAAGTCATGAACTGGGATTACCGTTACGAGAAATGGCAGATAGCTTGGTGACGGCATAGGATGAGGCTCATCCTATGCCGTCACCAAAACGGGCAGCACTACTTACCACGTTCAATCGCAGGGAGAAAGATCCCGTACCCCAACCTCCAGGTAAGGAGAGAGGATCGATTGGCAAGCGTATCGTCGGCAAAGACATAGATGAGCGGCGACTGGGCCACGTTCACCAGGAGGGGCGCTGTATACTCCTGGTACTGCTGCCCATCCAGCGAATAATAGGTACGCGCAACTGCCGTATCATCAACCGTGGAGATTGTCACCTGCACGCCCACGCTCTGGAATACGGTAGATACCGTTACTGTTGGCGGAGTGGTATCGGCGGCCAGCGGACCGGTGACGGAGACGGTCGGTTGGACCTCGGTCTCTGCAACACCGTCGCCGGTGCTGTCGTAGCGCAGCGGCTGTAGCCCCTGTGGTGTCAGGGTAAGCGTGGTGGTGACGTTGGGCGGCAGTTCCAGGTCCTGGTAGCGCACAGCCTGGGTGACCGTTTCCCCTTCACGGGTCAGTTCGATATAGAGTGGAATCTCGCCACTGCGGAAGGTCGTCGTATAGACGTCATCGGTGGGCAGGATAAGCATGAAAGAGCGTTCGCCCAGAGGATAGTAGCTGCTACTGGGGATAGTCTCGATGATATAGGTATCGCTAATGACGCCGGTGACGTTGCCTGCCGAATCGGTGGCTGTTGCCCATTCGGCTCCGACCACCGTCAGGTAGTAGGCAGGTTCTACGGCGGCGAGTGATTCACTGCTGGCGACAGCGTTTCCAGCCGCGCCCACCGTGATAACCGCCGGACAGGTCTCGCCGTTCAATATCTTGAGGAGGCATTCCTGCACTTGACTGCTGTGGGTCATCTCTAGATGTTCGGCTTGTTTGTCGTACTCTTTCCCAGTTGAACGCACCTCGTGAATTGTGATATTGCCGCCGCTCGGCGATTGCCCAGCAAGCGCACGGCGGGCGCTGATAGGCGGCACAGTGCCATCCCCCTGGGTGAAGCTAAGGTTAAAGGAGTGGTCTGCCCATTTGCAGCCGCCCAGAGTGATGGAGAACAGACAGTACTTTGTCGCTGTGACGTGCGAAATGGTGTTACGCTGATTTTGAATCCCCATGATGTAGTGGTATTCCACATCCGTCGGAACTTGTGACCAGTTATCTTGACCCATTCGCTCATGGAATGTCTGGCCGTTGCTCCCCGGTTTTGTCGTATCGCCATCCTGTCTATCAAGTGGGTAACGACTATTGAGCATATTCACCAGCGCATCATAATCGTATGTTTCGCGGTCTCCGTTTTGCCCGTTGATGTCCCAACCTACTTCTGCAAACGGACACTTTCCACCATTAAGCTGACAGTACATTCGACTGGGAATTAGCTCATGGGCACCTGCAAAGTGTGCGACGAGTGTGCGCAGTTCGTCCTTGCTAATCATCGCCAGATGCTTCAAATTACTACCCAAGAAGTCGCCATTTTCCAGGACGTTGAGCATCTTGGGCGCGCCCAGCCAGGGTGTACCGACGGTGATGAGCTTATTCACATGGTGGTCTTGTAGGTTATCTAGAATATAGCGCCTCGCTACCAGCCCGCCCATACTCTGGGCAATGATGTTGATCTGGCTATCTGGGTAGTAACTGTGGATACATTCGACATGCTTTTTAAGCAACTGGGCTGATGTGGCATTGCTGTGTCGCCAATCATAGGGAAAGACAAACAGGGTTGGGAAGGTGGTAATGGGATTGGACAGGCTGGCGCTACACAAGAAGGAAGATGTTCCTACTGGCGCTAACGGATGCTCTAGATATCTCCCTTCATCTGGATTCGTAAGAAAACTGAGCAAAGGTTCATAGAATTTGAGTGGCTTATAGAACCCAATACCCAGTTCCCGTATAGCATCGGATGCTCTTACATTTGGATTTGACTGATTGGGGCGTAGTGAGAGTTTTGAATGGTCGGCAAAGCGTGCGGGACCAGGCCAGACGTTACTCCACGCAGCCAGGTTGTCCTGCGCGTCTAGAAAACTGCCTGCAACCCCAGGCACGAAGACCACCGGCGTGCGCACGGCCACAAAGTCATAGCTCTGCGGATTCTCTTGAGGAATGATAACTTTATGCCGCCCGTTCGCTACACCGGTGGAGAAAGCCCATCCCTCTTTCTGAGCAGTCAAAAGGTACTCGCCAGGAGGCAGATCTGGAAAGCTATAGCGTCCTTCGGCGTTGGTGGTCGTGCTATAGACCCCTCCTGCCCAAACGGTGACGGCGGACAACGTCTCTCTATTGGGGTGAGTGATTTTGCCAGAAATGAAGGAAGTACTCTGCGCCTCCATCGTCAGCTTCACCACAAAGACGTCTCCGTTGCCGTTGTAGGTGGTATCGAAAGCGCCGACGGTGGTAGGAAAGTTGCTGGACTCTGTGTAGCCTGTGATGTAGGCTGCGCCGCTGCCATCCACGGCGATACTGATGCCAGAGTCATAACTGCTGCCGCCCAGGAAGGTAGCGTAGGCCAGTGCAGTCCCCGCTGGATTCAGTTTCGCCACGAAAGCGTCCCCGCTGCCGTTGTAGGTGGTATCAAAAGCACCGGGGGTGGCGGGAAAGTCGTTGGACCAAGTCTGACCTGCAACATAGGCAGCGCCGCTGTAATCCACAGCGATACCACGACCATAGTCATGACCATTATGATCACTACTAACACCCAGAAAGGTGGAGTAGACCAGTAATGTCCCTGTTGGATTCAGTTTCGCCACGAAAGCGTCCCCACTGGCATTGTAGGTGGGATCAAAAGTACCGGAGGTGGTGGGAAAGTCACCGGAATTTGTGTGCCCTGTGACATAGGCAGCGCCACTCCCATCCACAGCGATGGCATAGCTGATGTCCACATTGCTGCCGCCTAGGAAGGTGGAGTAGACCAGCGATGTTCCTGCTGGATTCAACTTCACCACGAAGGCATCAAGGTAACCGTCATCGTTACGGGTGGTATCGAAAGCATCAGGGGTAGTAGGAAAATCGCCGGAACTGGCGGACCCTGTGACATAGGTAGCGCCACTTCCATCCACAGCGATGGCATGGACATAATCGTGACTACTGCCCCCTAGGAAGGTGGAATAGACCAGTGATGTTCCTGCTGGATTCAGCTTCACTACGAAGAGATCGCCGTAACCATTATTGTTGTAGGTGTTGTCGAAGGCGCCAGGGGTGGTGGGAAAGTCCCTAGACACTGCCAAACCTGTGACATAGGCAGCCCCATTCCTATCCACGGCAATAGCATTGCCGTAGTCATCACCATGACCACCTAGGAAGGTGGCGTAGGCCAGAGATGTCCCGTTTGGAACGAGCTTCACCACGAAAGCATCCCCGCTGCCATTGTGGGTGGTATCAAGGGCACCGGGTGTAGTGGGGAAGTCGCTGGAAGTGGTGACACCCGTGACGTAGGCAGCGCCGCTACCATCTACAGCGATACCTCTGCTACCAGCACCGCCTAGGAAGGTTGCGTAGACCAGCGTTGTCCCCTCTAGGTTTAGCTTCACCACGAAAGCGTCTCTATCATTACTATGGGTGATGAAGGCACCAGGGGTGGTGGGAAAGTCGCTGGACAAGGTATTACTTGTAACGTAGGCGGCCCCAGTTCCAGATACGTCGATGCCATAGTCCCATCCCAACTCCTGATTACTGCCACCCAGGAAGGTGGCGTACGCCAGTGACGAGGCGGCGCGCGGGGCGGGGAGGGAGGCGCGGGCAGCGTGTACAAAAGGCTGGTGGATCTGGTTGCTGCCTACAATTGACGCAGCCGGGCCGCCGATCCCTTCCAGCCCCTGCACCAGGGGCAGGCTGTATTCACCTACGGCGGTAGCCAGATGCAGGGCATCCTCAGACAGGGCCAGACCCTCTGCTCCCTCCACTTGCAAGGTCACAGCCGATAGAGATGCGGAACTGACTCTGTCTGCGGCCAGCCGCCACGACCAGCGCCCACCTTCTCCGCTCACCTCCAGATCTAGACCTGGGTAGAGGTCCATGTAGCGCACGCCACCCCACACGGGCACGTCGGGCCGCCACTGCTCCGGGTCGTTGCCGATGAAGTACGACACCTTCGTCTCCAACCGCTCAAAGGGTTGCAGCCGCGCATGGGGACTGGCGCCCACAAACGAGAGCTTGAGATGGACACCCT
Organism: Caldilineaceae bacterium; assembly: GCA_019637695.1. Taxonomy (GTDB): domain Bacteria; phylum Chloroflexota; class Anaerolineae; order Caldilineales; family Caldilineaceae; genus RI-153. The sequence goes on from JAHBVG010000029.1 coordinate 49,747, forward strand.
GGCGTGGCGCAGACGCTGCATCCTCCACGGAGAAGGCGCGCGGCAGACGGCGTTCCATCTTAGTGTCGGGCTGCGTTCCTGGCGCCAGCAGCGTCACCCACAGGGCGTCGTCGGTCAACCAGAGCAGCCGATCCGCGCCGCGCACCTGAAAGCGCACCTCATCTGGAAACTGCCCCACGTTCTCGATGAACATAACCGAACCATCTGCCACAGAGAGTTCCTGTCTATCTTGCCTGATGTCTGGAACTGGAGAGTCGCCAGCCCACACATGGTGGCTGAACGAGGGAACGATGCTGCTTAAGACAAATATCAAGAGAATGAGAGCAGATCGATAGGCTATATGCATATGTACCGAATCCTTTTGTCTGGGAACTGCCTCTAGAAGCAGACAAGCGAAGAAGTAACCCACTCTGCAACATCTCAGCTAACAGAAAGATGTGCAGAGATACCTTGCGTCCCGAACAGAAAGCATACGTTAAAAACCTGATGACGATACCAGGAACTAGCCGCCTGTTAAAGGCGCGGCGGTAGAACGCGTACTTACGGAGTAGCTGGACTGCAACGATGAGGAGAGCGATAAAGGTATGGGGATACCTGTCCGGCTAGATGGAGTATACCGCAGGAAGAAGATCAAGACAACAAAGTTGATTCCCTACTACCTCAACGCGATAGAGCCGTCTCCCCATCGAATATCTCCAATGCGTGGAGTGGAACTGTCTCTGTCTCACCGCGGGCGAGTTGCAATTTCACCTCGGAAGCGCGCAAGCGATCTTCTAAATCCTCAACCAGATCAAGCAAGGCATTCCACTTCTCAGGATCGACCAAAACCGCAGCAGCCCTGCCCTGTCGAGTCAGCAGTACAGGGGCATCTTTGAGATTATCAAAGATCTCCGCTTGATTACCGCGCAGATCGGTCACAGCGTAAGTCTTAGGGATGTGCATTGAACTCTCCTCAAACTAGACCAAACAGTTGCCATAATTACGGACGTTACTACGTACATAGTATCACTTCTTTCTTATGTTGTCATCCCGCTTTTTTCTCAAAATCACCCCAAACCTGCTAAACTACCAATTCACGATAGGTTTATCCGTGGCGCGCAGTGCGCCTCTGTGGTGGATGCACCAGGACAGGCAGCGATGAAACAGCTTTCCACAAATGAGATCCGAAAACTCTTTTTAGATTATTTTCACGAACTGAACCACGCCATTGTGGAGAGCAGCAGCCTTGTCCCCGCAGATGACCCAACGCTGCTCTTCACCAACGCAGGGATGGTCCAGTTCAAAGATGTCTTCCTGGGCTTGGAGAAGCGCGACTACAACCGCGCCACCACCTCACAGAAGAGCCTGCGCGTCAGCGGCAAACACAACGACCTGGAGAATGTGGGTCCCAGCCCGCGCCACCACACCTTCTTCGAGATGTTGGGCAACTTCTCGTTCGGCGACTATTTCAAAAAAGAGGCGATCCAATTTGCCTGGCATCTGCTCGTGGAAGAGTTGGGCATGCCGCTGGAACGGCTCTGGTTCACCGTCTACACCGAGGACGACGAGGCCGAGCGGCTCTGGCGCGAGGCTGGCGCGCCGGCGGATCGGGTACTGCGCTTCGGCAAAAAGGACAACTGGTGGGCCATGGGCGACATTGGCCCCTGCGGTCCCTGCTCCGAGATCCACTATTACTGGGGCGATCTCGCAAAACAGACAGCGGACGGCGTCAACGTGGACGATGAATACCTGGAGATCTGGAATCTCGTCTTTATGCAGTACGAGCAGAAGGCGGATGGCGCGCTGATCCCCCTGCCCAGGCCCAGCGTGGACACAGGCGCAGGGCTGGAACGGCTGGCCTCGATCCTGCAAGGGCACGACAACAACTACGACACCGACGCCTTCACCCCGATCATGGATCGCATTCAGGGTTTGTTGGGCGACGATGCGGCGCAGCGACAGAAAAACCTCGTCGGCTACCGGGTGATCGCCGATCACAGCCGGGCCATGACCTTCCTCATCGGCGATGGCGTGCTGCCTGGCAACGAGAGCCGCAGCTATGTTCTGCGCATGATCCTGCGGCGGGCGGCCCGTTTCGGCAAGCGGATCGGCTTTACCAAGCCCTTCCTGGCCGAAGTCTGCAAAGTGGTGATCGATCAATACGGCGGCCACTACACCGATCTGCCCACTAAAGCTGACTTCATCCTGCGCACCGTCACCGCTGAAGAGGAGCGCTTCCAGCGCACACTCACCACCGGGCTGGCTCTGCTCGATGAGTTGATAGACGAATTGCGCACGGCGGGCAAAGATGAGGTCCCCGGCGCGGATGCCTTCCGCCTCTGGGATACCTACGGCTTCCCCATCGACATTACCCGCGACGTGGCGCAAGAACAGGGCTTCACAGTGGACGAAAGCGGCTTCCGCCGGGAGATGGAAGCGCAGCGCGAGCGAGCGCGCGCCAGCGTCATCACCTCTGAGGCCAGCGATCTTTCCGTCTATGGGCGTATGCTCGAAGCGCTCAAAACTCAGGGCATCGTCGGCGCGGACGGCGTCGCACATCTGATCTACGAAAACGTTGAGGACGCCGACACCACCATCGCCGGTATCATCGTGGATGGGCAGATCGTCGATGAGGCCAGCCAGGGCCAGCAGGTGGAGATTGTGCTGCCCGAGACGCCTTTTTATGTAGAGTCGGGTGGGCAGATCAGCGATGTGGGCGAGATCTACTACTTCCCCGAGGATGTGGAGCGCCCGATCTGGACGATCCATGTGCGCGATACGCGGCGGCCCATCAGCGGGTTGATCGTTCACATTGGCGAAGTGACCACGGGCACGGTGCAGGCTGGCGACCCCGCTTATGCCATCATCAACGTGGACCGGCGCTGGGATATTATGCGCAACCACACGGCCACGCACATTCTGCACCACGCGCTGCGCCAGACGCTGGGGATGCACGTCCACCAGGCCGGTTCGCTGGTGGCGCCCGACCGACTGCGCTTCGACTTCACCCATCCCCAGGCGGTGCGCGCCGAGGAATTGGAGGCCATTGAGCGCATGGCCAATGAGATCATCCTCGACAACTATCCTGTGGGCGACCGCTGGACCAGCTACAGCCGCGCCGTCGAGGAAGGGGCCACGGCGCTCTTCGGCGAAAAGTACGGCGACACCGTGCGCGTCATCACCATCGGCAACCGCGAGGAAGATGCGGTGAGCATGGAATTGTGCGGCGGTATGCATGTGGAGAGTACCGCCGAGATCGGCAACCTGCGCATTGTCAGCGAGGGCAGCAGCGCCTCTGGGGTGCGCCGCATTGAGGCGATCACCGGGCGGGCGGCGGAACAATGGACCAGGAATCGACTGGCGACCCTGGCTCGAGCGGCGAGCGCCTTGCACACCCGACCCGAAGCGGTGGACGAAGCGGTGGATCATCTGCAAGAGCAGAACCGCAAACTCCAACAGGAATTGGAGGCGATGCGGGCGCAACTGGCGCGGCAACAGAGTGAAAGTCTGCTCAACCGGGCCATCCGCGTTGATGGTCTCGCCGTGCTGGCGGAACAGGTGCAGGCCGATGACGCCGACACCCTGCGCCAGATGACCGATTGGTTCCGCGACAAATTGGGCAGCAGCGTCGTCGTCCTCGGCTCGGTGATCGACGCCAAGCCGCTGCTCATCGCCGCCGCCACCGAGGACGCGGTAAAGCGGGGCATCCATGCTGGCAACCTCGTGCGCGACGCCGCTAAGATCGTGGGCGGCGGCGGCGGCGGACGGCCCAACATGGCCCAGGCCGGCGGTCGCGATGCCGAAAAACTACCCGACGCGCTCAAGATCGTCTCCGCATGGGTGGAACGCAACTTAAAGTAAGGTCGTTGAGGGTCAGGAGGTTGAAATGCGGACGTTTTCAGCAGTAGTCGAACGTGATTCCGATACAGGATTGTACGTGGCCTATGTTCCCGGCTTTCCAGGCGCACACACTCAAGGCGAGAGCCTTGACGAGCTCCACGAGAACCTTCAGGAAGTCATTGAAATGTTATTGGAAGATGGCGATCCTGAACTTGTCACCGAGTTTGTGGGCATTCAGCAAGTCTCTGTGCAATAACAATGGGTAACGTCCCTGTTCTTAAATCCAGCGAAGTCATCCAAATTCTTGAACGGATGGGGTTTGAAGAGATCCGGCAGCGAGGTTCTCATAGACAGTTCCGCCATCCAGATGGTCGCCAGACGACTGTTCCTGTTCACAAGGGACGAGACATAGCACCAACCCTCTTCCGACAGATAGCGAAAGATATCAATGTCACAATAGAGGAATTGCTATCCCACCGCTGATTGCTTTGTAACAGATAGTGCGTAATGTGGCTACAGATTGTGGGCGGCAGTCGCTCTGAAAAGCCGCCCGATGCGCTCAAGATCGTCTCCGCGTGGGTGGAACGCAACTTGAAGTAGGGTCGTTGAGAGTCAAACAAAAGGAGCATAGTATCATGCACCAAGTCACTTATTCTGAACTTGAGGAACATCTTGTCGAGTTGCTCGAACAGGTCATACGCGGTCAAGAGGTGGTGATCGTGAAAGATGATCAGCCTGTTGCGAAATTAACGCCTATGGGGTCTAAGAAAGAAAGAGTTTTCGGCAGCGCAAAGGATCTGCTCGTTTATATGGCCGATGACTTTGACGAACCACTCGAGGACTTCAAGGAGTATATGGAATAGTGAAGGTGCTTCTTGATACCCATACGTTGTTGTGGTTCATCTTTGGCGATCTAAGATTGAGTCCAAAGGCAAGGGCGATGATTGCGGATGGCAGCAATACTGTCCTGCTCAGTACGGCCACACTATGGGAGATTGCCATCAAGGTCAGCCTGAGCAAACTTGAACTACAATGCTCGTACGAGGAGTTTCTGCGACGTACCCTATACGACGAAGAATTCTCTCATCTCTCGATTACGCTAGAAGCATTGAGTATTTTGGCGCAAATGCCGCACCATCATCGCGATCCCTTCGACCGTCTGCTGATTGCGCAGGCCATCTCGCAGCGGCTGCCCATCGTAACACGGGACCCGGCGTTTGCCGATTATCCCATTGAGATTATCTGGTAACGCATCTTGACCGAAATCATACGCATTGAAAATGACACAAAACCCGACGCCATTCGACAGCAGTTGGCCCGTCTCAACAGTGGACAGGTTGCGGTTGTGCTGCCCAACGGCTGGGGAGAACTTGATAACTTTGCCCAGCTTCGCCTGATCCAACGCCAGGCGCGGCTGCGTAATCTACATCTGGCCCTGGTGACACAGGACCTGTCCACCCGGCGGTCCGCCCAGACGCTGGGGATCCCCGTTTTTGGCAACGAGGCTGGGTTGATGGGTCGCCGCTGGCAGATGAAGAACCATCTGCCTGATATCGATCCCAGGAACCCTGGAACGGGGTTACCTGAGCCGCCTCCCTGGCGCAAGGGTGGCAACAATGGTAACGGGATGACCACGATTGTCGCCCCCATTAGCCATCCGAACCTGTACCGCAGCCGCCAACGACGCATCCGCGCCGAAGAGAAATATCGACAGCCTACACCATTCTGGTTACGCTTCATAGGCTATAACCTGGCGGGGCTGGCATTGGCGGGGATCTTGGGCGCTTTCGTCTATTTTGTCTTGCCAGCGGCGACAATCACCGTTGTGCCCGGCCAACGTCAGATCGAAGCCAGGGCTTCGCTGACAGCAGATCCGACGGTGGATGTCGCCGATGTAGAAATCGGCTTGCTGCCCGCTCGCCTGATGGAACGATATGTTCAGGCGGAAGGCTCAGCAGCCACCACCGGCAGTGGACAGAGCGCCACTCAGCGCGCACGCGGCGCTGTCGTCTTTACCAAACAGACCAATGTCACCGTCCGCATTCCAGCGGGCACGATTGTCTCGACGAGTACCGGCGACCGCGTAGACTTTCGCACATTGAACGATGTCGAGGTCCCCGGTCCTGTGGGAACACGCGCCACCGTTCAGGTAGAGGCGTTGGAGCCAGGGGTACGCGGCAATGTGCGCGCCAACACCATCGCCACGGTATCGGGCGCGTTGAACTCTCAAGTGCAGGTAACAAATCCTGGGGGTACAGGTGGCGGCGAATCCAGCCTGGTACGCGTCGTCACCCAGGCAGATCGGGATCGACTCTATGAAGAGGTCTACGCCCAGATTGAGGCCAAAGCGTACGAAGAGATTGTCGGCGATCTGCGCGAAGGAGAGTGGACGCCCCGCGAATCGATCCAGATTTTTGTCATTGACCGCTTCTTCGATCATTTTAACGACGAACCAGCCGAGACGCTTACACTGTCGCTACGCGTTCTGGTTCAGGCTGTAGCCGTCGATCAGGCTATATCGCAGCAGGTCGCCATGCGTTCCCTCGAAGAGGCTGTCCCCCCGCGGGCGAAACTGGTGGCCGATTCCATCCAATTCTTTGCGGCCTCTGACACCGTTGTGGAAAATCGACGTGTCCGCTTTGGGGTGGTGGCGCGCGGCAACTATGTGATCCCGATTGATCATCGCGAATTGCGCAACTCCATCATTGGGCTAACCCCAGAGGATGCATCACCCCTGCTGCAAGAGCAATGGCTGCTGGCGCGTCCACCCGAATTTTATCAAGATCCCGACTGGTTCGGCACACTCCCCCGCATCGCCAACCGCATTCAGGTGCGGGTGGAGTATGCGCAAATAGGGATCGGGGACTAGGGATCGGGGATTGGGTGAGGATCTGAAATCTCTTAATCGCTCAATCGCCGTCAACCAAAGATTTCCGACTGCAGCGGTCGGCTCGATTAGGAAATTTCAGATCCCATGCACGATGCCCAGTCACCACTCCCTAGTCCCCAGTCTCCAACACCCGGCAAAATACTGGCGCTCGATGTGGGCGAAGCGCGGATTGGGGTGGCGACGTGCGATCCGCTGGGGCTGACGGTGCGCCCGGTGACGGTACTTGAACGCAAGAGCCGTCGCGAGGATTTTGACCGGCTGGCCGAGATCATCCGCCAGGAAGAGATCGAGACGATCCTCTGCGGGTTGCCGCTCAACATGGATGGCAGCGAAGGTCCACAAGCGGCGACGACTCGAAAATGGGCAGGAAGATTGGTACAGGCGCTAAAGCACATTTTGGGCAGTGCGCCGCCCCTCCTCTTTTGGGATGAACGGCTGAGTAGTTTTGCTGCCGACGAAATTTTAGAAGGGTCGGCGCGTGGCAAAAAAAAACGCATCGGTCAGGATGCATTGGCTGCCGCCGTGATTTTACAGAGCTATTTAGATGCACAGCGGCGTAACGCCACTGAAGACTACGGTCGGATTGGTTGACCGTGTAGGCTAATTAAAGAACAAAGGTTTATGAATAGAACTCGCAATGTACGCTGGCAACGATACTCGGCCCCGCCACAGAAAACCAAACCGTGGACGCAACGTCTACGAACGCCGGAATTTATCCTCACCAATCTGGTGCGGCTGGGCTTTCTGGCGCTGATACTCGGCGCGCTGTGGAACGTCTGGCTGGTGACCAATGCCCATCTCACGGAACAGTTCCTGGCGGTGGAACGACAAAACGCCGCGCTGATTGACCCCAACGCGGGAAGAGGCGCGTTGACGCCAGAGAATATTGAACGTCAGATTTTAGCCTATAACCTGCGCATGCGCGAGCAGGAACTCTACCAACCAGCCGGCGACGATCCGCGCCCGCGGCCCTTTACGGTGATCCCTGGGGATGCGGCGCGCTTTATTGCTGCCCGTTTGCAGAACAACGGGCTGATCACAGACGCCAATCTCTTCAATCTCTACCTGCGCGTAACCGGGCTGGATCGTCGAATTGAAGCCGGTAATTTTATGCTTTCCGAAACGATGACCATGCCTGAAATCGCTGCGGCGCTCCAGCAAGCGCGCTTTGAGGAGGTGTTGGTCACCATTCCCGAAGGCTTCCGCGCAGAGGAGATCGCTGAACGGCTGGCTGAAAACTATGTCATCGACAGCGACCGCTTCCTGACTGCCGTACGCCAGCCGCGCTCGTTGCGGATCTTCGAAAACTACGATTTCTTGCAGAATCTGCCAGAGGGCGCTTCGCTAGAGGGCTATCTCTTCCCCGATACGTATCGCTTCCCGGTTAATACATCAACGCCGGAGCTGGTGCTGGCGTCATTTCTCAACAACTTTGAAAATCGCGTCGGCAGCGCAGGGTTGAGCGGCGGCAGCAGTGGGCTCAGCGGACGCGACATGATCACCGTTGCCAGTATTGTGGAACGAGAAGCCGTACAGGCGGACGAACGCCCACAGATCTCCAGCGTCTACATTAATCGTCTCGCCGGACGCTGCGCCGATAGCGGAAACTATCTCCAGGCCGATCCCACTGTTCAATATGCGCGGGGCACCGTTGGCAACTGGTGGTGGAAGCCGCAGACCATTGAAGAGTACAGCACGGTGATCAGCCCCTATAACACCTATCTTAATCCAGGCTTACCGCCTGGCCCCATTGCCAGCCCAGGTCTCAACGCAATTGAGGCGACGCGCAACCCTGCACAGACGGTTTATTGTTTCTTTGCCGCTACCGGCGAGGATGGCCGTCACGTCTTTGCGCAGACGCTGAACGAGCATATACGGAACCTGCAAATCTATGGGTACAACCCGTAGCCGTAGGGGAGAAGAAGAGAAGAAGAGAAGAAGAGAAGAAGAGAAGAAGAACCCTTTCCTCCCTTTGTCCCTTCTTCGCTTCTTCTATTTTCCCCTCTCTCTCTTCTTCCTCGCGGCTTGCGTCTCTACCCGGCCAGTGGTGAAGATTGGGTTGATTGCGCCGTTTGAAGGCATCCATCGTCAAAGCGGATATGAAGCGTTGGCGGCCATGCGCGCCGCGATTGACGAAAGCGAAACAGGAGACTTTGCCGTGATGCCCCTGGCATTGGACAGCGGCACAGAGCCAGACCAGGCGCGGCGCACAATGCAGAAATTGTTGGTCGATCCATCGGTCAGGGCTGTGGTTGGACCATTTCTCCCAGAAAGCGCCGCGGCCGTGGCTGATCTGCTCGACCATCGCGTGGATAGTTGGCTCCTCCCTTTTCTCCCACCCTCGCCAGTGAATAGAGAAGATGCGCTAATAGCGCTGCTCACCGCGATTGCGCATGAGGATGATAGCGACGAAGAACGCCCATTGGTACTGGCCGGATGGTCCACGGGTTGGCCGGATCTCAGCGATACGGCATGGCGCGAACAGATGGGTCGCCCGGTGCGCGTCTCGGCTGACCCGGCTGATGTCGCGCCATCAGAGACGATCCTCTGGCTGGGCAACGAGGCGGATGGAGCGAACTATCTGATCCAATTGCGATCCCAAGGGCGCGACGTTCCTTTTTGGCTGGCAGCGGGCGGCGAACCGTTGATCTTCTATCAGCACGTTACCCACGGGCTGGGGATGCTATTCTCGCGTCCTTCATTGGGCCAGATCTACTGGGTTGCCTGGCTCGACGACGCTTACGAAGGATGGGCGGCTACCCACTCACCCAATTCACCCACCGCCTACGCCGTCTACCGGGCCACCCAGAGTGCCATTGCCCAAATCAGCAGCGCCCCGTCCCCATCCTCTCTATGGCGGCTCTACACCTTCCAACTAACCGAGGATGGCCGGAGCCTACCCGTAAATTTCACTGCGTGTGCATTCGTGTCATGTCAGCCATGAATTGATTGAACCATGCTACGGGCGCTACTTGCTGCGCCCTCTGCACACCAGGCGCAGCAAGCAGCGCCCGTACTCCTCAATTGGTGCTTGACGAGACACCGGAATAAATCTTCTAGCAGTGGTATATGGTAAGATAGAGTAAATCGCCCATAACCTCACATGAGACATGCACGCCTCACCAGCACAAAAAGAAAGCATTCTGCACGCTCTTGCAGCGTACAGGAGAGAAATAGATGCGAATATTGATCGTCAGTTGGGAATACCCGCCCTTTGTCGTAGGGGGCATGGGGAAACATGTTGCGGAACTGCTACCGGCGCTCACCAGGCTATCAACCCAAGAGAACAATATCCAGATCGATGTGTTGACGACACGTTCAGCCGGAGGCGCTACGGTAGAAAAGGTGACCGATCAAGTTACCATCTATCGGACCGATATTCCGCCGATTGATCCAACCGATCTGTTCAACAGTGTGGTGGACGGCAATCATGCGTTGGAAGAACGCGCCCGTCGCCTGAGGGAGGTCCACGAATATGATCTGATCCACGTACACGACTGGCTCACGGCTACGGTGGGCATTGCCCTCAAACATGCGTGGAAGGCTCCATTGATCGTCACCATCCACGCCACTGAGCGCGGACGCCACCAATCGTACCTCCCTAACGTCATGAGCCAGCAGATCAACCAGCTCGAATGGGAAGTCTGCTTTGAAGCCTGGCATATTATCGTCTGTAGCGGCTATATGTCTGGCGAGTTGCGCGGATATTTCAACATCCCGGTGGATAAGATCAGCGTGATCGCCAACGGTATCGACGCCCATCCGCTGCAAACCTGCCCTGAGGATGAAGTCAAACGTCTGCGCAAATTCTACGCCCCGAACAACGAGAAACTTCTCTTTTTTGTAGGGCGCATCACCCCCGAAAAGGGATTACAGGTTCTGCTGCGCGCGATGCCGCTGATCCTGACGGCACTGCCCGACGTACGCTTGCTGGTTGCCGGCAGAAACAGTGAACAGATGAAGCCGCTACTCGAAGAGTTGCGCGTTGCTCCTCAGGTAGAGTTGCTGGGTTTCATCAGCGATGAGCGGCGCAACTGTCTCTATGCTGCGGTGGACGCGGCCATCTTCCCCAGTCTCTATGAGCCTTTCGGGATGGTCGCGCTTGAGGCAATGGCCGCCGGCTGCAATGTGATTGTGAGCGATGTCGGTGGGCTGAGCGAAGTTGTCCATCACAGGCAAAATGGATTGACCGTTATGGCGAACAATCCACAGAGCATCGCCTGGGCCGTAGAACAATTATTCGAAGATCGGGCACAGGCCCAGACCTGGCGAGAGGAAGCGCAGAGACAGGTGAGCGCATTCTATAATTGGGATAGAATCGCCAACCACACGATGGAGCTTTACCAAACTGTCTATCAAGATCGGTTGAATACGGATTGGTGATTGGGGACTGGGATGTAGCCTTGCGGTTCCGCATTCCACATTCAGCATTCGACATTAACGCGACGTCACGCGGTCGAGGATCGTGGGCAGCGCGGCGATGGGCCTGTCTTCCAGCGTATAGGCGGCCTGAATCCGCTTGACAGCAGCTTTGGCGCTTTCTTCGTCGCCAGCATGGATCAGGCAAAGCGGATCGCCCTCTTGGATTCTTTCCCCAACTTTGACCTGGCAGATCACACCCACCCGGTGATCAATCGGATCGCCTTTGGCCTTGCGTCCACCGCCTAACCCGGCGACCGTCAAACCCACTTCGCGGGCATCAATACGTGCGACGGCGCCCGTACAGGGTGCAGGCGCGGGGACAATCACCGGGGCGATGGGCAGCGTCGATGGATCGTCCACCTGGGAAAGATCCCCACCCTGGGCGGCGACAAAGGCGCGGAACTTTTCAAACGCCTTCCCCGATGCGATGGCGCGCCGCACCAGTTCACCTGCCGCGGCCTGGTCTGTGCGCTTCTCGCCTTCCCCACCCAGCAGGACCATTTCCACAGCCACCCGCTCCACCAATTCCTGAAAATCACGTGGACCCCTACCATGCAGCGTAGCGATAGCTTCGGCGACTTCGAGCGTGTGGCCGACAGCGCGACCCAGCGGTTGATCCATATTCGTGATCAAGGCTGTCACCTGTCGCCCTGCGCCGGAGCCAATGGCGACCATCAGCCGGGCCAATTCACGCGCGTTGTCCAATGTCTCCATAAAAGCGCCGCGGCCACACTTGACGTCAAGGACAATCGCATCCGCACCCGCGGCCAGTTTTTTGCTCATGATGCTGGCTGCGATCAACGGTAGTGAGGGCACAGTGCCGGTGACATCGCGCAGGGCGTAGAGTTGCTTGTCCGCAGGCGCGAGATCGGCGGTCTGGGCGGCCACCACCAACCCGATCTCGCGCAATTGGCGGCGAAACATTGCCTCGCCTAAATCCGCGCTCCAGCCGCGGATGCTCTCTAGTTTATCGATGGTGCCGCCGGTAAAGCTCAATCCTCGTCCGCTCATCTTACCAACGGGCAATCCACAAGCGGCCACAATCGGCCCCACGGCCAGCGTCGTCTTATCTCCCACGCCGCCGCTGGAATGTTTGTCAACAATGCGTACGCCCGGTGCCACAGCATCGTGTAGATCGAGCATCTCGCCACTTTCGGCCATGGCCAGCGTCAACTCGGTGATCTCGTCATCGGTCATCCCGCGAAAGAAGACGGCCATAGCCCAGGCTGCCAGTTGATAATCGGGGATCGTCCCATCCACCACGCCCCCGATCAGAAAGCGTAATTCGGCGCGGGTATGCTCACCGCCATCCCGCTTTTTAGTGATCAAATCGACAACGTTCATGGTGAGTTCCTCCGTAATAGGTAATGCGTCCGCTTGAAATCAGATTCACAAGGTGATCCCACCCTGATTGCAACAGTTTGACTTGGTATGCTTGTTGCCTTGCCACGTGCAACCTCCTGTTTGTTGATCTCCCCTGAGGATAACCGCTATTGGTATTGCCATCAAATTATGCTTGACGAGGTAAATACCTTACCCCTGCTCTAGCCAGGTCACGGTCCTGGCAGCGGGTCACGGACCCACCCAGAGCATGGGGCTTAGTAGGATGAGACACTAATTCGCCTCCGGACGGCCAAGATTCCTCACCCTACATTGCTCTACCCACTCGTTGACCATTTCATCTGCCTACAGAACGTCGAGCTTTTTGTTATCACGTGAGGAGACTTGCATTATCTGTCCGACTATGTTATTTTTTTCACAATCTATTTGTTCTGTTTTTCACAAGAAAACAGAGGCGTTGTCACCCTCACAGTACTACACCTCTACCCCCTTAGACCACGAAAGGAGGTGTTTACAGAAGACCTGAGTAGAAGGATCCAAATGTTTGAACCGATTCCCCATATCAGATTCATCCAAACAAGGAACCTACAATGACTCCAACTGAGAAACCGCAGAACAAACTTACCCGTAGACAGTTTGTCACAGCGGCCGGCGGCGCCGTCGCCGTTGCTGGCGCCACTACCTTAGCCGGTTGTGCGCCGGTGACGGTAGCGATGCCAGCGCCCGTCGCTGCCGCCGACATTCCCAAGGCATGGGACTATGAAGCCGATATCGTTGTGCTGGGCGGAGGCATCTGTGGCCTGGTGGCCGCCATCAGAGCCAGAGACCTGGGCGCCTCTGTCATCGTCGTGGAGGCGAACTACGCCTGTGGTGGACACGCCCTGACCAGCGGAGGTCATGTCCATCTTGGCGGTGGACACAGCCTGCAACAGAGGATGGGCGTCGAGGATTCGCCTAACCGATACTATCTCGATCACACCAATCCTCAAGCGCGTGACGCCAGATATAACATTCGCGAAGTTGTGCGCGGCGCGGCAGACGCTCACGCTGAATCGTTTGAGTTCCTGCTCGAAAACGGCTGGGTACATCTGGATGACTCTACGCTGCGCGGTGGGAACGGCGCCACCGATTCTGTGCCTAGAACCATCACCACCGACCCGACCGGCTGGACCGAGCCGGCAGTGAGCAGTACGGCTGGCATGGGTCTCACCAGACCCCTGGAGGTCAGCGCCCGCAACAAAGGCGTCCAGTTCATCATGAACCATCACATGGACAAGATCTATCGGGATGATCAATCGGGCAAGGTTGTCGGCATCCAGGCCAGCTACACGCCCAGGATCCCCCCGGGATCTGACACGCCCTTGGTTGACGTCTACACCGATGGCAACATCGAATCGACGGAGACAGTAGAGGTCAAAGCGACGAAGGCTGTGATTATCGCCACAGGCGGCAGCTCGAGCAACTGGAAATTCCACCAGATCTTTGACCCCAGATACGGCCCGGAACATGCCCACGGCGTAGGCGGGGATCCCTTCAGCTTCCAGGATGCCAGCGGTGAGCTTGCCGCCATGGCTATCGGCGCGTCGCTCGGCGCCACGGCGAACCAGACTGCCGAAGCGGGAGCGGGACTGTCCAAAGCCCGCGCCATCGGCAACCAATACGGGTATCGCCCCAATACCTTCAAACCCGAAAGCCCCATCTGGTCCTTTGTACGCGCTTATGGCCTGGATTCAACGGCCAGAGGTGCAGAAGCCGGGCTTATCTACGTCAACATGCTGGGGCAGCGCTTCTTCCAAGAAGATACCAGAAGCTACGACTTCCTGGCTGCGGCCATGGGCAGCGCCATCCTGGACGCGGATACACCGAATGTCAGACGGGTCGGCGGACCGATCTGGGCTATCTTCGACGCCGATCAGGTCGAGCGAGCGGGTTGGAATGTTTCAGGACCTCCAGACGTTGATATTGAGAATGGCTACTTCTTCAGTGGGGACACGTTGGCGGAATTGGCGGAAAATATTGTCAACAAGTTCTACGAGGACTATCCAATGCCTGCCGCCGTTCTGGAAGAGACGGTCGCCCGTTACAACTCCTTCGTAGACTCCGGTGTGGACGAAGACTTCGGCAGGGAGAATCCCCAGTACAAGATCCAAACGCCGCCCTTCTATGCAGCCTGGGCGACGCCGGCTGCCCACGATACGCTTTCGGGCATCTGGATCAATGGCAAGTTCCAGGTACTGGACATTCAAGGCGAGGTCATACCGGGTCTTTACGCCGTTGGCGAGTCAGCCACCGGGCAGGGTATGCACGGGCACGGCAAGAACATCAGCAGCGCCTACGCCGCGGCCACGAACATTGTGGAAACTGGGGAATAGATGTCTGCATAGGCCCGAATCTGGCAAGCAAGTAGTAGGGACACGGGTGGGGGCGGAATCAAACATCCGTTCATGCTGAACATGCTTCCCGCCCCCACCCGTGCCCTTACCTACATGATAAGTAGATGGGGGCCACACGAAGAGGACGGAGACACCTCGTCTCCTTCGTTTGGCCCGTTGTGGTTTGGGTAGTGAGACAAATGGTTGAAGGAGTGACAAATGGTGAAGCAGGTTCAGACACACGACACGAATATGTCTTCAATTTCGCTTGTGGACCATCCTCATGCTCTGAGTATGGCCGTTTGGGACATACCCTCTCCGTTGATCCTGAACACGGCCTTCAAACTCAAGGTTGGCGTCAAGTGTAGTGCTGGCTGCAACTTGGCTGGGGAAGAGATTGAGATCTACGATCACGAGGGGATGAGCGTAGCAACGGCCACCCTCGGCGGCGTTCCTTATTCAGATAGGCTGGATCTATATTGGGCGGAAGTGGAACTCACATCCCCTGTCAGAGAGGGGGCATACACTTGGGAAGCCAGGCTGACAAGCCCTGGTCTGGAACTCCCTCACAAAGGAACTTCGCTCAAATTTGGATTGAGTGCTGCAAGACAACCCGAGAACGCATTGAACCTACACGTTGTCGATGAAGCGACCAAAGCCCCTGTCGCCCAGGCCCATGTCATGTTGCGTCCTTATA